>JAFZDY010000046.1 GCA_017560945.1 Bacteroidaceae bacterium
GTTAAGCCCGACCACGCCGATGGTACTGCTAAGGTGGGAGAGTAGGTAGCTGCCGTTTTTAATGAGAGAGGCTCGTTTCAGAAATGAAACGGGTCTCTTTTTTTTGTGTGTTAGATACTATCAGAGCCAGAGCACTGACAAGCCTTCTTTCTGTCCCTTCTTCTTCCCTTTGGCACAAGGGAGCGGATTGGAATGGTGTAGTTGAATGAGAATGAAGATCGCTTGAGTGATGAACGAAAATATATGATGTTAGACGAATTAGATTCTTAAGCGGTTCCAATGACTTCAGGTGATAGGATAAGGATTCTATGGCTTTAAGAATCGCCTCTTATGAGGGAAAGATCACATTGGAATACAAATCTCTTTTTTAGATTACTCTATCTTCTTAAGAAATGTTAAATAAGCAACATTTCTTTTGACTCGTCCCTAAGGGTATGTATTAACTTTGCCATGAATTTCGAAATCAAACAAAAAATCACGTGATTATGAGAGAAAAAACAAAGTTAAAAATCGGAGAGTTCTCACAGATGATGCAAGTGACAGTGAAGACCCTGCGCCATTATGAACAAAAAGGATTGCTACTTCCGTGCGAAGTGGACGAGTGGACAGGTTACCGCTACTACAGTATCGAGCAGATGCAACGGCTCAATATCATACGCCAATTGCAAAGTCTCGGTTTCTCGCTTGACGAAATCAAGGAGTTGTACGAAGAAGGAGCACACGCCCCAAGTATCGAACAACTAAACGATAAGATAGAGAAAACGGAGCGACAGCTACAATTATTAGTGGCACGACGCAGTCAGTTGGTCAATTGGGTGAATGCTCACAAAAAAAATAAAACAATGGATAAATATAAATTCAGTATTCAATCTTTGCCTGAAATTATCGTGGCAAGCCATCGCGAAGTGATTCCTAATTATGCCGCTCTTGGTCCTTTATGTGTCAATAAAATAGGTCCCGAAATGCAACGTCTCGGCTGCAAATGTAAGCTTCCTGGTTATTGCTTTACTATTGAGCACAATACGGAATATCGTCCCACGGATATTGATATTGAGTATTGTGAACAGGTAGAAGAGATGGGTGCCGATAGTGCTATTATACAATTTAAACGCTTTGCAGAAGTATCTAAGGCTCTTTGTATGAAACATGTAGGTCCTTACGAACGTTTCCATGAATCGTTCACTGAAGCTTTTGCCTATATGGAGGAACAAGGTTACAAGATTGCAGGTCATTTACGTACTTCTTATATTGATGGAGCATGGAATCAAGAAGATCCAGAGAAATGGGTGTCTGTCATTCAGGTTCCAATAGAATAAAATGAGAAGAATAGTGGCGACCACTTAAAAGTCGTCACTATTCTTGTATTCTTATATTGCTCTATACACTAAAATCTTTGATTTAACGTTTATATAGTTGTTCTTATTTAAGTTAACGAACTATGCAGTGGGTAGAAAGAATTAAGCATATAAAAATTGTATTGGTAGTGATGGCGGTAGCTATCGCTTTGTTGTCGTTGGGTGTCTCGCATTATTTGGTGCGTGATTTATCGCGTGAGGAAGAACAAAAGATGGAGGTTTGGGCTGAAGCAATGCGCACTTTGAACGAGGCTACAGAAGATACAGATTTAAATTTAGTACTTACTGTAATTAATGGAAATAATACGATTCCCGTTGTTGTGTTGGATCGGAAAGGAGAGGTACAAACATTTCGTAATGTAAAGATTCCAACAGAAGTTGATACTTTGTTTTTTTTGAAAGAGTTAGCTTCTGATATGTATAGAGCAAAAGAACCAATTCGTATTGTGTTAGATGAAAGTGATGTTGACGATTATATAGAAATATATTATGATGAGTCATTGCTATTGAAACGTTTGGCTTCATACCCTTATGTACAATTGGGAGTTGTGCTAATATTTGTAATTGTTGCGATTTTTGCATTATTAAGTTCAAAAAAGGCAGAACAGAATAAGGTTTGGGTTGGACTTTCAAAAGAAACTGCGCATCAATTAGGAACTCCTATATCATCTTTAATGGCTTGGACTGAGATTCTCAGAGATAAGTATGCGGCAGATGAGTTAATTCCAGAAATGAGTAAAGATGTAAGTCGTCTTCAGGTGATTGCTGATCGTTTCTCAAAAATCGGGTCAATGCCAGAACCTAAAGAAGTGTCTTTAAATGAGGTGTTGGAACACGTAGTAGATTATATTGAACGTCGCACTTCGAACAAAGTTAAGTTTGTTAGAGATATCCCATCGGACGAGATCTTAGTGAAAATAAATTCATCGTTGTTTGAATGGGTGATAGAGAACTTATGTAAAAATGCTATCGATGCAATGGATGGCAAAGGAGTTATAAAACTTCGCGTACAGGATACAGAAAAGAAGGTGTTGATTGATGTAGAGGATACAGGAAAGGGTATCTCAAAATCTCATTATAAATCAGTCTTTACACCAGGATTCACTACAAAAAAACGAGGTTGGGGGCTTGGACTTTCATTAGCCAAGCGAATCGTGGAAGAATACCACAAGGGACGTATATTTGTGAAGACTTCGGAGATTAATAAGGGCACAATATTCAGAATAGAACTGAAAAAATAAGAGTAATGGTGAATTACTGATACTTTTTTGCTTGAAAACGAATAATTATTTGTATCTTTGTCGCCCGAATTGAAGAGTGTCGCTTGTCGCATTCTAAATTCTAAGTATTTTGGTTTGATTTTGTACTCTATTTTAGTAGAACAGAATGGCTAAGTTTGGAAAGTATAAGATAGATTTGAAGGGAATGCAAGTGCCCACCATGCGGTTGGAGTATGAACTAGATAATCAATTCTTTGCGGATATTGATTCGCCTGAGGTTGGTCGTGGACATGCTCGTGTCTCTTTAGATATAAAGAAATTGGCAGCAGGTAATGCTTTCGAGTTAAATTTTGCCATTGAAGGTACGGTCGTGATTCAGTGTGATCGTTGTTTGGATGATATGGATCAATGTATTGCTGTATCGGATAAACTGTTGGTTAAAATGGGTACGGAATATGCTGAAGATGGAGACTGGGTTATCATCCCTGAAGAAGAAGGTGAGATAAATGTCGCCTGGTTTATTTATGAATTTATAGTGTTGGGCATCCCTATGAAGCATGTGCATGCTCCAGGAAAATGCAACAAGACTATGGCTGGAAAATTGAATAAACATTTGCGAGTTTTTGCAGATGAAGAAGATATAGCGGGAGTGGAGATGGAAGAATACGAAGACCTGGAAAGTACTTCACAGATTTCAGATCCTCGCTGGAATGAATTAAAAAAAATATTAGATAATAATTAACATTAAAAAGAAATGGCACATCCTAAAAGAAGACAATCAAAGACTAGAACTGCCAAGAGAAGAACTCACGACAAGGCAGTAGCTCCTACACTGGCAATTTGCCCCAACTGTGGAGAATTTTATGTTTACCACACTGTATGTTCTGCTTGCGGATACTACAGAGGCAAGTTGGCCATCGAGAAAGAAGCTGCAGTTTAATTACCGTAGCGTAGAATATAGCCAGAGAGTTTTATGCTCTCCGGCTACTTTTTTGTATAAACGGAACGTTTTTAATGAATAAAATAAATGCGGTAATCACAGGCGTCGGAGGATATGTTCCTGAATATGTATTAACTAATGAGGAGTTGTCTCGTATGGTTGATACTAGCGACGAATGGATTATGACCCGAATAGGAGTAAAAGAGCGTCGAATTCTAAATGAAGAAGGATTAGGAACCTCGTATATGGCTCGTAAGGCTGCTAAGCAGTTGATGCAACGTACGCAAGTGAATCCTGACGAAATTGATTTAGTTGTTGTTGCTACTACTACTCCAGATTACCCTTTTCCTTCGACGGCATCAATACTTTGTGATAAGTTAGGATTGAAAAATGCCTTTGCTTTCGACTTAAAGGGTGCATGTTGCGGATTTATGTATGCACTGGAAACGGTAGCTTCTATGATTGTTTCAGGTCGTTATCGAAAAGCTATTGTGGTTGGTGCGGATAAAATGTCATCAATGGTTGATTATTCTGATCGTGCAACCTGTCCTATTTTTGGTGATGGTGCAGGAGCTGTATTATTGGAAGCAACAACTGAAGAGTACGGAGTGATGGATGCGATTCTTCGTACAGATGGTAAAGGGTTACCTTTCTTGCATATGAAAGCAGGAGGCTCTGTGTGTCAGGCTTCCTATTTTACTGTTGATAATAAGATGCACTACTTGTATCAGGAAGGTCGTACAGTATTTAAGTATGCAGTATCGAATATGTCTGCTGTTACTACAGAATTAGCCGAACGTAATGGATTGACCAAAGATAATATCAATTGGGTTGTTCCCCACCAAGCAAATATGCGTATCATTGATGCTGTAGCACAACGTTTGGAAGTACCAATGGATAAAGTCATGGTGAATATCCAACGTTATGGAAACACTAGCGGTGCTACATTGCCTTTGTGCTTGTGGGATTATGAAAGTCAATTGAAGAAAGGAGATAATATTATAATTACAGCTTTTGGAGCTGGTTTTACCTACGGAGCAGTGTTTGTGAAGTGGGGATACGATGGCTCTGAGCGTAAGTGAGTATACATAACGAGTAACAACTGCGAATTACGAGTGACAGATATATGAAATAATTGATACCGCATAGGTTACTCGTAGTTTGTAGTTTGTTACTCGTTGTTATTTTTAAGAAGTTATGCATAAAGCAGGATTTGTAAACATTGTGGGTAATCCTAATGTGGGTAAGTCCACGTTAATGAACCTTTTGGTTGGTGAACGTATTTCTATTGCTACATTTAAGGCGCAGACTACACGTCATCGTATTATGGGTATTCTGAATACGGAGGATACGCAGATCGTGTTTTCTGACACTCCTGGGGTCTTGAAACCCAACTATAAACTTCAGGAGTCTATGTTGAACTTTTCTGAGTCGGCTTTGACGGATGCAGATGTGTTGCTGTATGTCACAGATGTGGTAGAGAAGCCTGATAAGAATAGCGACTTCCTTGAGAAGGTTCGTCGGATGCAAGTTCCTGTTTTGTTGTTAGTGAATAAAATTGACCTTTCCAATCAAGCAGATCTTGCTACATTGGTTGAAGAGTGGCACGAATCGATTCCTCAAGCAGAGATTATCCCTATTTCTGCTGTTAATAAGTTTAATGTGGATGTTGTGTTACGTCGTGTTCGTGAGTTATTGCCCGATTCGCCTCCTTATTTTGGAAAGGATCAATGGACAGATAAACCTGCTCGTTTCTTTGTGACAGAAATTATTCGCGAAAAGATTCTGCTTTACTATGATAAGGAAATACCTTATAGTTGTGAGGTCGTGGTAGAACAGTTTAAGGAAGATGCAAAAAGTATACATATCAATGCGGTAATATATGTAGAACGCGATTCTCAGAAGGGTATTATCATAGGTAAAGAAGGTCGTGCGTTAAAGAAAGTTGCTACAGAGGCACGTCGTTCGTTAGAGAAATTCTTTGGGAAAAACATCTATTTGGAAACTTTTGTTAAAGTGGATAAGGATTGGCGTAATTCAGAACGTGAATTGCGTAACTTTGGTTATAATTTGGAATAGTTGGAAAATAATAAGATACAGGCTGGGAAGTCTGTTTTGAAAGAAAAAAAGAACTGTATTTATGGGAAATTTAGTAGCAATCGTAGGACGTCCTAATGTCGGAAAATCGACCTTGTTCAATCGTCTGACTAAAACTCGTCAGGCCATAGTGAATGAGGAGGCAGGAACTACACGAGATCGTCAGTATGGTAAAGTTGAATGGATAGGACAGGAGTTCTCAATCGTTGATACTGGCGGTTGGGTTGTTAATTCTGATGATATTTTTGAGGAAGAAATCCGTAAGCAAGTGATGTTGGCCATAGAGGAGGCTGATGTAGTGTTATTTGTGGTGGATGTGCAGAATGGAGTGACCGATCTTGATGAACAGGTTGCAGGTATTCTTCGTCGTTCAAAAGTGCCTGTAATTATGGTGGCAAATAAAACGGATAATAATGATTTAATATATACATCTGCAGAATTTTATTCTTTGGGATTGGGTGATCCTTTTTGTATCTCGGCTATCAGTGGTAGTGGTACGGGTGACTTGTTAGATCTTATACTTACTAAATTTCAGAAGAAGGTAGAGGAAATTGTAGATGAGGACATTCCCCGTTTTGCAGTGGTAGGTCGTCCGAATGCAGGTAAATCATCTATTATTAATGCTTTTATTGGAGAGGACCGTAATATTGTAACCGAGATTGCTGGTACAACTCGTGATAGTATTTATACTCGTTACGATAAGTTTGGATTTGACTTCTATCTGGTTGATACTGCAGGTATTCGAAAGAAGAACAAAGTAACCGAAGATCTCGAGTTTTATTCGGTTATGCGTTCCATTCGTTCCATTGAAAATTCTGATGTTTGTATCCTTATGCTTGATGCTACGCGTGGTATTGAGGGACAGGATTTGAACATTTTCTCCCTTATTCAACGAAATCAGAAAGGACTTGTAGTGGTAGTTAATAAGTGGGATCTTGTGGAGAATAAGAGCGATAAAGTAATGCGAGAATTTGAAAATGCCATTCGTGAACGTTTTGCTCCTTTCGTGGATTTTCCTATCATATTTGCTTCTGCGCTTACTAAACAACGCATCTTTAAGGTGCTTGAGTGTGCAAAAGAGGTCTTTCAGAACCGTACGGCTCGCATTTCTACTGCTCGTCTTAACGAAGAGATGTTGCCTCTCATTGAAGCATATCCACCCCCCTCAATCAAGGGAAAGTATATCAAGATTAAGTATTGTACACAATTGCCGAATACGCGTGTGCCTTCATTTGTTTATTTTGCTAATCTTCCGCAGTATGTCAAAGAACCTTACAAGCGTTTCCTTGAGAATAAAATGCGTGAGAAGTGGAATCTTACGGGTACTCCTATCAATATTTATATTCGTCAAAAGTAATATTAAACAATATAGAATAGGCTGCACAAATATAGTATGTGCAGCCTATTCTGTTTTTATGACGGTGAGTAGGATTATTGTTTCATCTGAAATCCTTCAATTCCATTTGTAAACGTTGGCGGGTGAAAAATATTCGACTTTTTACAGTTCCTAAGGGGAGATCAAGTTTCTCTGCAATTTCTCTATATTTGAATCCTGATACGTGCATGGAGAATGGGATGCGATATTCTTTGGGCAACCTATTGACTGCACGATGTATTTCTTTGAGGTCATAAGCGGCTTCTGTACTATCAAATGCCATATCTTTTGATTGGTTAATGTGATACAAATTGTCTGTGTGATCGATAAAAGTTTGGTCGCGCACTTGCTTGCGATAGTTGTTTATAAATATATTACGCATTATAGTGTACATCCAACCACGAAAATTAGTGTCTGGTTCAAATTTCTCTTCGTTGTCCAACGCCTTAAGTGAGGTTTCTTGCAATAGATCATTGGCTTCTTCAGGGTCAGAAGTCAATTTGTAAGCAAAACGCAGCAATTCGTCTTGAATAGCCAACAACTCAGTTTTAAAATCTAATGTAGTCATACATATTAATTGTTTATAGGTGAGAAATAATAATATCTCGTTTTCGAGTGCAATATTACTGCTTCTTCACTGGCACTTAGAGGAATTTTTGTGATAAAAAGGGGGTAAAAATCGTTTTTGTCGATTTTTACCCCCTTTTGTGATTATTTTTGGGATGTTTTTCCCTCTTCTTGGATTGAAAGTATCGTGAAAATGTATATTACATGAATTCTTTAATATTAAATGGAGAGCGAATTCAGTACATTTACAAGTTCTTTTTTTATCGGCTTGTCGTTTTTGATGGCTTTTGTGAAAGGCACGTACACGATTTCGTCATGTTCAATACCAATCATTACATTGCGCTGTCCTTCCATTAGGGCATCTATGCTGGCGGTGCCCATTCGACTGGCTATGATACGATCGTGAGCTGTCGGTCGTCCTCCGCGTTGCAAATGTCCAAGGATGGATACTCTTACATCGTATTGCGGATATTCCTTTTTTACGCGTTCAGCCAATGCCATTGCGCCACCAGTGATTTCGCTTTCGGCAACGAGTACGATACTACTATTTTTTGATTTGCGAAAACCATTTTTAATGAACTCCGCTAATTGGTCAACTTCTGTACTAAATTCAGGGATAATTGCTGCTTCTGCTCCTGCGGCAATGGCTCCGTTTAAGGCTAGAAAACCTGCATCCCGTCCCATTACTTCTACGAAGAACAAGCGTTCGTGAGAGGTTGCTGTGTCGCGGATTTTATCTACGGCATCAAGGATAGTGTTTAGTGCTGTATCATACCCAATGGTTGTGTCAGTGCCATAGAGGTCATTGTCTATGGTGCCTGGTAAACCAATACAAGGGATATCGTATTCTTGCGCAAAGATGCGAGCTCCAGTGAGTGAACCATCACCTCCGATTACTACAAGCGCATCGATTTCCTCTTTCTTCATGTTCTCGTAGGCAATTGCACGCCCTTCGGGAGTGGTGAACTCTTTGCAACGAGCCGTTTTGAGAATGGTTCCTCCTTGGTGGATTATATTGCTTACATTTTGAGTTTTGAATTCAAGGATTTCTCCAGTGACGAGTCCTTTGTATCCACGATAGATACCTTTTACTCTTAATCCATTATAGATGGCTGCTCGTGTGACGGCACGGATGGCGGCATTCATTCCGGGGGCATCTCCTCCTGATGTGAGTATGCCTATACATTTGATGGTTGCCATAATTTGTATTTTCTTTTATTGGTAAGTCAACTATTCTTTTCTTGAAATTTTTCTTCTATAGCCTTTTTACAAGCCTCCATTAACCATTTTGGGGTAGAGGTGGCTCCACAGATTCCTACACTTTGAACTTCATGCAGAAGGTTGAAGTCGATTTCGCTTGCATCTTCTATCAAGTGAGAGTTTGGATTCACTTGGCAACATTCGTTGAACAGGATTTTTCCGTTCGAACTCTTTTTCCCGCTGACAAAGAAAATGAGGTCGTGTGCGTTGGCAAATGTGCGGATGTTGGGCATACGATTGGCCACTTGGCGACAAATGGTGTCGTAGTAATTAAACGACGCATCTGGAGATATGTGTTCTTTTATGTATTCGACAATCTGCCAAAACTCGTCGAGCGACTTGGTCGTTTGCGAATAGAGGCGGATGTCTTTCGAGAAGTCAAGCGACTTGGCCGCTTGTAGATTCTCTATCACGATGGCTTTCCCCTCTGTCTGTCCCACAAGTCCGAGCACTTCTGCATGTCCTGCTTTTCCGAAGATAACAATCTGCTTGTCAGACTTGTTCTTTAAATCGTACTCCTGCTTGATTCGCTTTTGCAAACGAAGAACCACAGGACAAGTGGCATCGATTATTTCGATGTTGTTTATGCGAGCCGTCTCATATGTTTCAGGAGGTTCTCCATGTGCTCGAAGCAAAACCTTTACATCGTGTAATTGCTTGAATTCCTCGTGATTGATTGTGATGAGTCCCAATTCCTTCAGTCGGTCACACTCTTTGCCATTGTGCACAATGTCGCCTAAACAATAGAGTGGAGTTCCTTTGTGCAATTCTTCCTCTGCCTTTTGAATGGCGGTCGTCACACCAAAACAGAATCCTGAGCCATTGTCTATTTCAACGCGTATCATGCTTGAGTTGCTTTGTGATATTGTTCGATGAGCCAAGTCTTTTGCTCGACTATAGTCAAGTGACTATTGTCCAACAAGAGGGCGTCTTCTGCACGGCGCAAGGGGCTGACAGCTCGTGTCTCGTCGATGTGGTCGCGCTCCTTTACATTTGCCAATATTTCATCGAAGTTGGCATTCTCGCCTTTTTCCTGCAACTCTTTGTATCGGCGTTCGGCTCGTATTTCGGCCGATGCGGTTACAAAGATTTTCAATTCAGCATCGGGGAAAACGGTTGTACCAATGTCGCGTCCGTCCATAACTATGCCTTTGGCTTGTCCCATTTCCTGTTGCAGGGCTACAAGGGCGGTGCGTACAAAGTCGATGGCGGCGATGATGCTTACTCGTGAGGAAACTTCCATTGTGCGAATGCGATCCTCTACATCTGTGCCATTGAGTTGCGTGCGCGGACGTCCAGTTGATGGGTCAAGGGTGAATGAAATGTGAATGTGGTCAATCTCTTCCTTCAGTTTGTCATTGTCAATCTCTTTGCCATTGAAAAGTCCTTTTTCGATGCAATAGAGGGTGACGGCGCGATACATAGCACCGCTATCAATGTAGATATAGCCGATTTCGCGAGCAAGATCCTTTGCCATGGTGCTTTTTCCGCATGACGAGTAACCGTCGATGGCAATTGTTATTTTCTTCGTCATATATACCTTATTATATTATAATGTATGAGTTTTTTTGTTTATTCTTAGCTCTTTCATTGGAGGGGGAGTTTTGTGTCAAAGTCCCATGCTGAAGTTCAGTATCAAGGACGATGCGGCGGTGTGATAGTTGGCATATGCCGCTCCTATCTTTACACGCTTTAGTTGAAGTCCGCCACCCAGTGTGGCACCTGTCCATTTGCTTCCTCCGTCGACCTTCAATTCATTACCTCGTTTGCAATTGTATCCAGCGGCTATGTAGAAGCGTTCGCTCGGCGCTATTTCTATTCCCATTATCACATGGTTGAATAATATTTCTTTAAATTTTGCATCCTCCCCACTTGGGTTGTAATAAGATGATTCCCAATGTGTCAAATCGTCCAGTGTGACAGATAATCGTATAGGAGCATGAGCCAATTTCTTTGACAATCCCACTTGCATGTTCAAGGGGAGTTTCTCATGCTCTTCGTCGAAGGTCTTTACTTGTCCGCCCAAGTTCCTTATGGTGAGTGAGGCAGAGAGCTCCTTCTCCTCGTGGAAGTAGTTGAGTCCAAGGTCTATTCCTATTGCCGAAGAGGTGTATTCAGCATAAGTCCCTTGGATGAACTTGGCCGTTACTCCACCGCTCCATCGTTCGCTTAGCAGGTAACTATAGGTGCCCATGAAGGACATGTCCTTTGCTGGAAGTTCGCCTAACTCGTTGTTGTTGACATCGGTTTCTGTGATGCTTCCGTAATCGAGATATTGTATGGCTGCTGCCCATGTCGAACGCTCTCCAAATTGACGCGCAAAGGCAGCACTGGCCACTTTGCTATCCTTGATATACGAAGTGAAACCTAAGTTTAGTGTCCTATCCGACACATTGCACAAGAGTGCAGGGTTGTGGAAGGATAGGGTTAGGTCATCGGCAATGGTAGTAATGTTTTCGCCTCCCAATGCGGCTGCGTGAGCCGAGTGGGGGAGGCGCAGAAAGGGAAATACGGTGTTGCCGTCCTGTCCCATACTCGCGCCAGCCAAAGTCATTAGCAGGGTAAATATCCAGTATCTTTTCATAATTTGCGTAGCAAAGGTAATCAAACCTTATTATATATGAAAACTTGCTCCCTCTTTTTTTATTGTGTCCCCCTGTTTTTCTTCTTTCACGAAGAAATATCCTTCATCAAGTGGGTAAGGTTGATTTCTTCATCTCATGAGGGAATATTTTCCCTTGCCTATGAATTTTTTCTCCCCCGTTGGGAAAAAAGTTTTTTCAGGTAGGGGAAAATTTCATTTGTTTTTAACCCCATTTAATAGCCTCGAAGGATTAAAAAACTTAAAAAACGATATAGATTGAAAAAAAAATGACGCAAGTGTGACAATAAATGAAAAATATGTGCTACTTTTGCCCAAAGATTGAAAAACTGTGTATTCGGAATATTCAAAAAAACAAAAAAAATAAATAAAAACTATGGAAGTTAAAAAAGCTCCTGTTGCCGATTTGGAAGGCAAAAAGACCACCGGTTTGTTGGTGGGTTTCATCTTCATCCTTGGATTGATGTTCGTGGCTTTTGAGTGGACACGTCATGAGATTGAAGAAACTGGTGAAATCTTTACTGTGGCAATGATTAATTTTGAAGAGGAAGTCATTCCTATCACCATGCAAGAAAAGCCCGTGGCTCCCGTGCCTGTAGAGGCTAAGGCGATTGCCGAGACTATCGAGATCGTAGAAGACGATGCTGAAATCGAGGAAACTATCATTCAGTCTGATGAAGATATGGGTGAGGTGATTGAGATTCAGAACATCGAGAACGTAGTGGTAGAAGAGCCTGAAAAGGAAGAAGAAATCTTCCAGGTAGTAGAGGCTATGCCCGAGTTCCCCGGTGGTACACAAGAGTTGATGAAGTGGCTTCAGAAGAATATCAAGTATCCCGCTATCTCTCAGGAGAACGGTATTCAGGGTCGTGTAATCGTTCAGTTCGTGGTTAACAAGGACGGTTCTATCGTTGATCCCGAGGTTATCCGTAGTGTTGACCCCTACTTGGACAAGGAAGCCCTCCGTGTAGTTAACGCCATGCCTAAGTGGAAGCCAGGTGAACAGCGTGGTAAGGCTGTACGCGTTAAGTTTACATTGCCCATCCAGTTCCGTCTTAACTAAGTCGGCTGGTAACATTTGAAGAAAGTGAAACAATTATAGAAAGAAGAGGTTGCCTGCGAGCAATCTCTTTTTTCGATGAAACTTCTCGATTTTATGATGTATAACGCATCACAACTTCAGACTAAAATCAACGAGTACATTGCTACGCTTGACTATAAACGTCCACCCGTAGGATTGTATGAACCAGTGGAATATACGCTCGCACTTGGTGGCAAGCGCATACGCCCTGTGTTGATGCTGATGGCCTATAATATGTATAAGGAAGAGGTGGAGGCTATTCTCCCTTCTGCTGTGGCTATCGAGACGTATCACAACTATACTCTTCTCCACGATGACCTCATGGATAAGGCCGACTTACGCCGTGGTAACCCTACTGTGCACAAGAAGTGGGATGAGAATACAGCCATCCTCTCGGGTGATACCATGTTGGTGTTGGCGTACAAGATGATGTGTCAGTGTGATGGAAAGTATTTGAAGGCGGTGATGGATATCTTCAACGAAACTGCGTTGGAGATAGGCGAAGGTCAACAATTCGATATGGAGTTCGAGACACGCAACAACGTAACCGAGAAAGAATATTTGGAGATGATTCGCCTGAAGACCTCCGTGCTATTGGCCGCCAGTTTGCAGATTGGTGCCGTGCAAGCAGGTGCGTCGGACGAGGATGCTCGTAACCTGTATGACTTTGGCCTTCAGTTAGGATTGGCCTTCCAATTACAGGACGATTATCTCGACGTATATGGCGACCCTGTAGTGTTTGGCAAACGAGTGGGAGGCGACATCTTATGCAACAAGAAGACCTATATGCTCATCAATGCTTTTCAACTTGCCGATGAAGCGCAACGTGCTGAACTCGAGCGTTGGATTGCTGCCGAGGATTACAATCCTGAGGAAAAGGTGAGCGCGGTGACTGCTCTTTACGATGCCATCGGTATCAAGGAACTTTGTCATCGAAAAATAGAATCATATTTCCATGCGGCAGAGGCCTGCTTGGATAAAGTGACCGTAGATAACGGACGCAAACAGGTACTTCGCAACTTTGCCCTTTCATTGATGGGGCGTAAGGTGTAAGTCCTGCGACAAGTGAGTAGAGGAAGTAGTATACCATGCAGATAGTCGATACTCATTCACACCTCTTCACTGAAGAGTTTTCCGATGATCTCTCAGAGGTGATTGAGCGTGCACGTCAAGCTGGTGTCAGTCGCATTTATATGCCAAACATCGATGCTTCAACGATAGAGTCACTCATGTGTGTTTGTAGAGCCTATGAAGGTTATTGTTTCCCTATGTTAGGGTTACATCCTACATCTGTAGGTGAAGGCTTTCAGGCAGAGTTGGATCTGCTTAAACCCTTGCTCGACAAACCCGAACATCCTTTCGTGGCAATTGGAGAAGTTGGTCTTGATCTCTATTGGGACAAAACCTTCAGGCGTGAGCAAGAAGAGGCACTTCGACAACAGATTGCTTGGGCTTTAGAGTACGATCTTCCGTTGGTGATTCATTGCCGCGAGGCGTTTGATGAACTCTACAATGTGATGTGCGATTATCGCCACACTTCACTTCGAGGAATCTTTCATAGCTTCACCGGTACTACAGAAGATACTTGTCGGTTGCTTTCGTTTGAAGGATTCATGTTAGGGATAAACGGAGTGCTCACTTTCAAGAAATCTACCCTGCCGGGAGTGTTGACGAATGTCCCACTTGAACGGTTGGTGTTAGAGACTGATTCACCCTACTTGGCGCCAGTACCCTATAGGGGAAAACGCAACGAAAGTGCTTACATCCAATATACGTTGGCTCACCTTGCCTCGGTGTACGGCCTTAGTGTGGAAGAGGTGGCAACTATAACGACAAATAATGCCAAAAAGGTGTTCGAAAAAGGGTGAAACAGGTCAAAAAAAGGCTTGAAAAAATTAAAATATATTAATTTTAGCCTTTTCGTAAAATTAAATTGGAAAGAAAGGTGGGTAAGCCGAATAAAAAGAATACATTTGTAGCTGAAAAACTCGGTAAACTCGAAAAGGGATGAGAAAAGGGACGTTTGTCGCCCCAAAAAGGTAGAAGGAGAGATGCTCGAGTGGTTGAAGAGGCACGCCTGGAAAGCGTGTATACGCCAAAAGCGTATCGGGGGTTCGAATCCCCCTCTCTCCGCAGGTGAAATGCCGCGACAAAACAAAAAACGAAAACAAAAAAATAAAAAAGAGAGAAATAACAATAAACTTAATAATTATTTAATCCTAAAAAATTTAAAGACACAATGAAAAAGTTATTTGCAATTGTTGCAGTGATGGGAATGATGACCTTCGGTCTTACCCAGTCAGTAATGGCTCAGGAAGAAGCTGCTGCTTCTACTGAAGTTGTAGATTCTGTTGCTGTTGATTCAGCAGCTGTTGAAGAGGCTCCCGTAGCAGAAGAGGCTCCTATCGTGGAAGAAGTTAAAGGAAGTTTCCACAAGGATATCAAGACTAAGTTCATCGAAGGTGATGCAAGCTTCATGTCATTGGTTGCTATTGCGTTGGTAATTGGTTTGGCTTTCTGTATCGAGCGTATCATCTACTTGAGCCTTGCAGAAGTTAACACTAAGAAGTTGATGGCTAAGATTGAGGCTGCTCTTGCTAACGGTGACGTTGAAGGCGCTAAGACAGTATGCCGTAACACTCGCGGTCCTGTTGCTTCTATCTGCTACCAAGGTTTGATGCGTATCGAAGAAGGTGTTGACGTTGTTGAGCGTTCAGTAGTTTCTTACGGTGGTGTTCAGTCAGCTTACCTTGAAAAGGGTTGCTCTTGGATTACATTGTTCATCGCGATGTCTCCTTCACTCGGATTCTTGGGTACTGTGATCGGTATGGTGCAGGCGTTCGACGCTATCGAGGCTGCAGGTGATATCTCTCCGACAGTTGTTGCTGGTGGTATGAAGGTGGCTTTGATTACTACTATCTTCGGTATCGTAGCTGCTTTGGTTCTCCAGGTATTCTATAACTATATCCTTTCTAAGATTGAGGCTTTGACTGCTGATATGGAAGATTCTTCTATCACTCTCCTCGACCTCATCATGAAGTACAACTTGAAGAAGTAAGAAACCCTCCAAAAATATTTTAAGTGATGAAAGCACATAGAGTATCATTTTTTGTATTTATAGCCTTGATTATCGCTACTCTTGTAGTCTTCGGACTTTTCTACGGAGTAGGTTATGATAATCCTGTGGGTAAGTACAATGCTCCTGAGCACACTGGCACATTGATTGTGTTCATGTATGCTATGGCAGGCATCTGTATTTTGGCTACAGTTCTTGGAGCTTTGGGTAATGTTATTTCATCTTTTGGTGGTCCTAAGGGTGTTAATATTACTGGTGTACCTAACACTGCGATATCTATTGTATCAATTTTGATCTTTGTTGGTGTATTGGTTGGTTCATGGGTTATGGCTTCTGACGAAGCATTGAGATTGCCCAATGGTGATTTCTTTACCGATGCTACCTTGTTAAAGATCTCTGATATGTTCGTATATTCACTCTACGCCTTGGTTGCTATAGCTTCTTTGGCATTGGTTGTGAACTTGTCAGGTATCTTCAAAAAATAATTCAAGAACCTATTAAATTAGTATAAGAATAATGGGAAAAAGATCAGTGCCGGAACTGAACTCAAGTTCAACCGCTGACATCTCTTTCATATTGCTTATCTTCTTCCTTACCACTACTTCAATGGATACGGACAGAGGTTTGGCACGTCGTTTGCCTCCTCCTCCCGAAGATCACTTGGAGCAAGAAGATACTAAGGTGAAGGAACGCAATGTGCTTCAGGTAAGAATCAATGCCATGGATGAATTGATGCTTGGTAGTGAAATTGCCGATGTAAGCCAGATTAGAGAGATAGCGAAGGAGTTCATTGACAATCCGGAAAACTTGCCTAACTTGCCCGATAAGACTGCTCGTGATATCGACTTCTTCGGTACAGTATATATTACCGATAAGCACGTTATTTCTTTGCAGAGCGACCGTGGTACAAGTTATTCAAAGTATTTCGAAGTACAGAATGAATTGGTTGCTGCATACAATGAATTGCGCGATGAGTTGTCTCGTCGTAAGTTCGGAAAGCCTTATCTTGAATTGCCTGAGGAACAACAAGTGGCAGTTCGTTCATACTATCCGATGAAGATTTCAGAGGCAGAACCTAAGAATTATGGAACACGCTAAATTTTAGTACAGTTATGAGTAAATTTGGAAAAGGAGAAAAAAGAGGAATGCCGGCGTTGAATACGTCATCATTGCCTGACTTGATCTTCACCATCTTGTTCTTCTTCATGATTGTTACTACAATGCGTGAAGTTACTTTGATGGTAGAGTTCAAAGTTCCTAAGGGAACAGAAATTGAGAAGATGACCAAGAAATCACTCGTGTCATACATCTACGTGGGTAAGCCTACTCGCGAATGGCGTCCTCGAGTTGGTTCAGGTACTCAAATTCAGTTGAACGATAAGTTTGCCAGCCTCTACGAGGTGCAGGATTATGTTTACCAGGAGCGTGAAGCTATGAAGGAGATTGATAAGCCCTTCATGAAGGTTTCCTTGAAGGTAGACAGAGATACTCGAATGGGTATTGTTACTGACATCAAGCAGGAGTTGCGTAAAGCATGGGCCTTGAATATCAACTATTCTGCGGATAATCGCAACTAATAGTTTGGTTATAAATCATCCAGAAGGGGATATGTTCTTTGGAGCATATCCCCTTCTTCTTTATGAATTTGTATGTATATATGATGTATGGATATTTTTGGTTTTATGCTACTCCTATTTTTTGCCTAACAGATGATTTTAAGTTTTGCTGAGTATTAAGAATATATTTTCGTCAGAAAACAACTCTTTATCCGTTAAATTGCATAAATAAATGCCGCTTTTTTAATCTTATTTGTGTACTTTTGCACAACTATATCTACTACGCATGGCAAAGAAACGGAAAAGAAAATATTGGTGGCGAAACTTTAAGTTTAAGTACAAACTGACCATTATCAATGAGAATACTTTGGAAGAAGTTTTCTCGTTGTACGTATCAAAGTTAAATGGTTTTTCAGTATTGTTTTCAGTATTGTTGCTGCTGTTTTTTGTTACCTCATTGTTGATGGTATACACACCTCTGCGGAATTATTTGCCCGGATATATGAGCAATGAATTGCGTTCAACTATTGTCGCTAATGCTTTGCGTGTAGATTCATTGGAGTTGATTGCAGAACAACAACATCGTTACGTGACCAATATTCAGGATTTGTTGGCAGGTCGAGTGGTTCTTGATTCAGTAAACACAATGACTGATATTGATTCTTTGCGCGAGATGCCTATTGATATGCTTGAAGATGCTTCTGAGCGCGAAATGCAGTTCCGTATGCAATATGAGGAAGAAGAGCGTTACAACTTGACTGGTGTGCGATTAGGAAATCCTGATATTGCGAGTTTGAACTTCCATCGTCCTACCCGAGGAATACTTTCTTCGGTGTTCGATGTGGAAAAACAACATTACGGAGTTGATATTGCTGCTACACCCAATTCCAGTGTGTTAGCAACGTTGGATGGTACCGTTCTTTGGTGTGGATATACGATGGATGCAGGTTATGTGATAACTCTGCAACACAAGAAAGGCTTGGTTTCCGTCTATAAGCATTGTGGAACTTTGTTGAAGGAACAGGGTCAGTCCGTTAGAGCAGGCGAGGCCATTGGTCTGGTTGGAAAGAAGGGAGTACACATCGCAGGTCCTCATTTGCATTTCGAACTATGGAATAATGGCGAGGCTTTGAATCCTGAAAAATACATAGTGTTCTAAAGGAACACCCACCACGTAATGAACTGAAATAATAGAGAAAAAGAAAATAATATATATGGAAGAGATAAAGAAGAAACGCATTGCTATCCTTGGCTCTACAGGTTCTATCGGAACCCAAGCATTGGAGGTGATTGCCGAACATCCTGATATGTACGAGGCATACGCTCTGACAGCCAATAACAGAGTAGATTTGCTTATCGAGCAGGCACGTCGTTTCATGCCCGATGCTGTGGTGATTGCCAATGAAGCCAAGTATCCTCAGCTGAAGGAGGCGTTGGCTGACCTCCCTATTAAGGTTTATGCAGGAGCAGATGCTCTTTGCGAGGTTGCTGAAGCAGGTCCTGTAGATATGGTGTTGGCTGCTATGGTTGGTTATGCAGGACTCCGTCCTACTATGCGTGCCATTCAGGCAGGCAAACCCATTGCCCTTGCCAACAAGGAGACACTTGTCGTTGCTGGTGAACTCATCAACGCATTGGCACTGGAGCACCGTGTTCCTATTTTGCCTGTTGATTCTGAACATTCGGCTATTTTTCAATGTTTGGCAGGAGAGATGGATAATCCCATCGAGAAAATCTTGCTCACCGCTTCAGGTGGTCCTTTCTTGAAATATAGTTTGGATGAGTTGGCTCACGTAACCAAGGCGCAGGCATTGAAACATCCCAATTGGGACATGGGTGCCAAGATTACCATTGACTCTGCCACCATGATGAACAAAGGTTTCGAGGTCATCGAGGCCAAGTGGCTCTTTGGTGTCACCCCTGAGCAGATTCAGGTTCTTGTACATCCTCAGTCTGTCATCCATTCCATGGTGCAGTTCGAGGATGGTGCAGTGAAGGCTCAACTTGGTGTTCCCGATATGCGTTTGCCCATACAGTATGCCTTCTCCTATCCATTCCGAGTGAAGGCTTCGTTTGACCGAATCGACTTTACACAGTGTACCAACCTTACTTTTGAGCAGCCCGATACCACTCGTTTCCGTTGCCTGGCTTTTGCTTACGAGGCTCTGCATCGTGGTGGAAATATGGCTTGTATTGTCAATGCTGCCAATGAGGTGGTCAATGCCGCATTCTTGAAGGATCAGATTTCCTTCCTGAGAATGAGCGAGGTGATAGAGCAAACTATGCAGCGTGTTTCGTTCATTGCCAAACCTACCTACGAGGATTATGTGGCTACCGATGCCGAAGCACGTCGGATAGCTCATGAGATGTTGAAGTAATAACAAATAAAAATATAAAAGCGATACGATAGTGGAAACATTTTTGATTAGGGCCTTGCAGTTAATCATGTCATTGGCTTTTTTGGTCATCATTCATGAAGGAGGCCATTTCCTTTTTGCAAAATTATTCAAAGTACGTGTAACAAAATTCTATCTGTTTTTTGATCCTTGGTTCTCGTTGTTTAAGTGGAAACCAAAGAATAGCGAGACCGAGTATGGTATCGGTTGGGTACCCCTTGGTGGTTATGTACAGATTGCCGGTATGGTGGACGAGACACAAAATAGTGAAGATCTCAACCATCCCGTAGAACCTTGGGAATTCCGTGCCAAGCCAGCTTGGCAGCGTTTGCTCATCATGGTGGGTGGTGTAGTGGTCAACTTTGTGGCGGCTCTTTTTATCTACTCCATGTTGATGTTCACTTGGGGCGATAGTTACATCTCTGTTCCCGAATTGAAGAACGGTATGAAGTTCAGCCAACAGGCCAAAGATATGGGTTTCCGCGATGGAGATATACTGTTGCGTACCAATGAAACAGAGTTTGATGTATATGGAGCCGATATGCTACGTGCCATTGCTGATGCCGAGACGGTGACAGTACTTCGTCATGGTCAAGAGGTTACCGTTTCTATTCCCGAAGAGTTTGGTCTCTTGAACATGAATCAGGGTGGAGTTCCTTTTGTGGACATCCTCATTCCGCCTGTGGTCGATAGTGTAGTGGCTGAAACACCCGCAGCTCAAGCAGGTTTGCAGAAGGGCGATAAGTTCCTGGCATTCAATGGTCGTCCCGTCAATTCATACAACGAGTTTACGGAGTGTGTGGCTGCCTTACGTGCCAAGTCCGATTCCATTACTCTTCCTGAGAAGGTGGAGGCACTTCGCAATGTCGATTTCATTGTAGCCCGTGCAGCAGGTGGTCAGGATACGTTGACCATACAGTTGACCCCCGACTTTAAACTTGGCTTCACTGCTGACAAAGGTTACGAGCCCACTCATCTTACCTATAGCTTCTGGGAGTCTTTCCCTGCTGGCACTGCATACGGTATGAATGTATTGAAGGGATATGTAGACGATTTAAAATACGTCTTTACGAAGGAAGGTGCAGCTACCCTTGGTGGATTTGGTACCATCGGAAGCATTTTCCCCGCTACATGGGATTGGTATCTTTTCTGGAAGATGACAGCTTTCCTCAGCATCATTCTTGCATTCATGAACATCTTGCCCATTCCTGCATTGGATGGTGGACATGTACTCTTCCTTCTTTACGAAATCATAGCTCGTCGCAAGCCCAGTGATAAGTTTATGGAGCGTGCGCAGATGGTAGGTATGATTCTACTCTTCGGCTTGATGATTTTTGCTAATTTCAATGATATTGTAAGATTCTTGTTCTAAGAACAGGTCTTCTGGAATAGATTTTAGGCACGGATTACACGGATTCATTTTTATATGCCGCGTAATCCGTGCCTTTGTTTTTTTAGATATACTTAGTTGTCAAAGTAAGATAGCTCCTATGGCAGAGTAATATATACTTCTATGGGCAATGAAGTATATATTACTTTTTTCAACGGTTCAAATCGCTGGAAGATTACTAATCTTATGCCCGTAAGAACGTTATCTTTCGGCTTGAAGAATGCAATCTTATAACGCTAATCAAACTATGTTTCGATGAGTTCTGCGAAAAAGTGAAATTCTTGATGATTTATCTTCTATAATTCACAATAAATCATTATCTTTGCTTCGCTTCCCCCATGTAGAGACTGATAGTTATTTTTACCTTACATATCTTAACCAGGCGAACGATGATTACTGGAGAAATTAAGAATCGCATAGACTCTATTTGGGATGCCTTTTGGACAGGAGGCATCACCAATTCCATCACCATATTGGAACAGATGACCTACTTGTTCTTCATGAAGATGCTCGACGATGCACAGAAGACCAAGGAGGCGAATGCCAACATCATGGGTGTGGCGGTGAAAGACCCTACATTCAAAGAGG
The DNA here is from genome assembly GCA_017560945.1 of Bacteroidaceae bacterium. Lineage (GTDB taxonomy): Bacteria > Bacteroidota > Bacteroidia > Bacteroidales > Bacteroidaceae > Phocaeicola_A. The sequence continues at coordinate 21,504 of JAFZDY010000046.1, forward strand.
GTATGTGGCACAATCCTGATACTGACAGAGATATACCATACGAATCCTTGCGATGGAGCGTGTTCAAGAACAAGGATGCCGAGGAGATGTATCGCCTTATCAGCAACGATGCCTTTTCCTTCATCAAGAACTTGAATGAGGGTAAGGAGTCATCCTATAGCCGCTTCATGGCCAATGCTACGTTCCTCGTCCAGAATCCCCGTACACTCACCCGTATAGTGGATGGTATTGACGGATTGGACATGAACAATCGCGATGCTATGGGCGATGTGTACGAGTATGTACTTGGCAAGATGGCTGCATCGGGTAACAACGGACAGTTCCGTACCCCACGTCACATCATCAGAATGATGGTGGAACTGATGCAACCCACCTTGCAGGACATCGTTTGCGACCCTGCTATGGGAAGTGCAGGTTTTATAGTCGAGAGTGCCAAGTATGTGCAGGAGCATTACAAGTCGGAGCTACTGAAAAGGGGTAATGCAGAACACTATAAAAATGGCTTACTCCATGGTTTTGATACCGACTCAACTATGCTCCGTATCGGTGCCATGAATCTGATGCTTCACGGTGTGGACAATCCCGATGTGGAGTACAAGGACAGTCTTTCTACCGACAACACCGATGAGAACAAATATACACTGTGCCTCGCTAATCCTCCCTTTGCAGGAAGTCTCGACTACGATGCCGTGAGCAAGTCATTGCTTGCCATCACCAAGACAAAGAAGACCGAATTGCTCTTCATGGCATTGTTCGTAAGAATGCTTCAGTTGGGTGGCAGATGTGCATCGATTGTCCCCGATGGAGTCCTCTTCGGAACAAGTACAGGACACATGGCCATCCGCAAGGAGATAGTGGATAACCAACGTTTGCAAGCCGTTATCTCCATGCCTTCAGGCGTGTTCAAACCATACGCGGGCGTGTCTACCGCCATCCTCATTTTCACTAAGACAAATGCAGGAGGAACCGATAAGGTGTGGTTCTACGACATGAAGGCAGATGGATTCTCACTCGATGACAAGCGTAACCCTATTGCCGATAACGATATACCCGACATTGTAGCACGTTTCCACAATCTTGAAGCCGAAGCAGAGCGCACTCGTAAAGATAAGTCATTCCTTGTGCCTGTGGAAGAGATTCGCGAAAAGGGATATGACCTCTCCATCAATAAGTACAAGGAGATTGAGCGCGAGCAGGTGGTGTACGAAGCCTCTGATGTGATTCTTTGCCGCATTTCAGCCTTGGAAGAAGAGATAGTGGCTGCATTAACTGATTTCCGAACAAAGTTTATGTAATCTATGGATTACGAAAGCAAGATATTATTGAATAGACTTATCGAGGCTGTTGGTAGTACCGATGGTTGGACAATTGCTTTGGCAATAATAAATACGATTGTTGTCATTGTAATTGCTTTTATGCAAATTCGTATTCAAAGACTGCAAACAAAGATGCAAGAACGCCAAACAGAAGCACAAGAATATGAACTTTACCGAAAGTTGGCATGTGTCATAAAAGAAATACACTTCGAATCAAAATTTGTAATATTTGACGTTTTTCGGTATTTGATAAATAGAACTCCAATTTTACCCGATAATAATCATTGGAGAGTGAAAGTGAAGAAATATATTGATTTAAATCGGCAACTTGAAAACTGTGAAATTGATTTAGAATTGAAATTCTCTAAAAGTCTTATAGATATTGATGCTTATAAATGGGTGTTAATGTCTATGAGTTGCTTCTCAAGTTTTTTTGAGAAATTGTTACTTGAAAATAAGGTTGCGAAAAGAGATTTTGGGATGCTGACAATTAAAAAACCTTATATTGATTCTGTAAAGAAAATAGCCATACAAATATCAGAGGAATATCAAAGCCAATTTGTTCATTATCTAACAGATTTCCTATATGCTAATGATGGTATAAACGAAGAAGAAACAATGAAAAAGATAAAACAACGTTGCACAATAGATTAAGACTATGAAACAAGGTTGGGAAATTAAGAAATTGGGGGAGGTTTGTGAGGTTATAGGAGGAAGTACTCCTAAAACTAACGAAGAATCTTATTGGGGTGGTGAACATTTTTGGATTTCTCCTGCAGAGTTAGATGGCTCGAAGTACGTATACTCAACATCAAGAACAATAACTGATGAAGGTGTAAGAAGTGCTCATTTGCAGATGCTTCCTATTGGAACAGTATTATTGTCATCTCGTGCACCCATCGGCAAAGTTGCAATAACAAAAGTTCCAATGTATTGTAATCAAGGTTTTAAGAATCTTATTTGCAAGAATGAAGTAATAAATGAATATGTATATTGGTTCTTGTCGCATAGTACCAACTATCTTAATTCACTTGGCACAGGTGCAACCTTCAAAGAAATCTCCAAGAAAGTTGTCGAACAAGTTTCTATCCCCGTCCCCCCTCTCCCCGAACAAGAAAAGATTGTAGCCGAGTTAGATTGTCTTAGTGGAATCATTGAGAAGAAGAAACAGCAGTTGAAGGAACTCGATGCGTTGGCTCAATCTATCTTCTATGAGATGTTCGGAGACCCCGTAACCAATGAAAAGGGATGGGAGGTGAAGAAATTGGGAGAGGTTGCATCTGATATCTTTGCAGGAGGAGATAAACCTAAAGATATTTCTGATGTGCAAACAGAAGAATATGCATATCCTGTTTACGCTAATGGTGATGGAGAAAAAGGACTTTTGGGGTACTCTAGAAAATACAGAGTAGCAAGCAAAGCGGTTACTATTGGTGCTCGAGGAGCGTCTATAGGAAATTGCCGAATTTGCAATGAAAGATTTACACCAGTTGTAAGATTGATAACAATCGTTCCTGGTGAAGATTTAGATATCATTTTTTTATATCATTCTGCCCTAAAGATGGAATTCGATATCAATGGGGCAGGACAAGCTCAATTGACTATACCAAATGTTGTGAGCAAGTGTATTATCCTTCCTCCTCTCCCTCTTCAACAAACCTTTGCCTCCAAGATAGAAGCCATCGAGAAGCAAAAGGAACTTATCAAGCAATCGATAAATGAAGTGGAGACACTGTTCAATAGCCGAATGCAGGAGTATTTTGGATAGCTCTCTAAAGTCTGTAATGTCTTTAAGGACTTTAAGGACATTAGGGACTTTAACGACAAACGAAGATAATGACAATAACCAATACTAATAATAACCACTAACCATAAACACTGACGGTCATGAGTGAGGAACTGATACCACATAGAGGTAACTACAAGAAGTTATTGAGCTACCAGAAGACGGATGTCATCTTTCAATTGACTTACTATTTTTGCCATACCTATCTGCAGCGGGGCGACCGTACGGTGGATCAGATGGTGCAGGCAGCTCGCTCGGGTAAACAAAATATAGTGGAGGGGTGCATGGCATCGGGCACTTCGGCCAAGACCGAACTGAAACTGCTCAATGTCGCCAAGGCAAGTCTGCACGAACTCTGCGAAGACTATGAGGACTACCTGAAAACTCGTGGTCACCGACAATGGGAAGAGGACTCGGTGGAGTTGACGGCCATGCGCAACCTTGGGCGCACACACCACGATGGTGAGTACTTCATGGGCTTGGCGCAAACTCGTCCACCCGAAACCATAGCCAACATGGCCATAGTGCTGCTGAAGCAGGCCGACTATCTGTTGCACAAGCAGATACAACGCTTGTCCGACGACTTTGTGAAAGAGGGCGGCTTCAGTGAGCGGATGATGAGAGTAAGGAAAGAGTATAGGAATAATGGAAAATAAGGAGTTTAAAGTTTTTAAAGTCTTTAAAGTCTTTAAGGTCTTTAGGGGCTTTAGGGACTGTTATTTAAAATAAACGACAATGAGGAATTTTGATTACCTAAAAGAGTTGGGATTGACTGATCTTTACCGCTTCTGTGTTGCCGCAGAAGAACAACAGGTGTGCAATCCCGACATCAGTGCCATCAATGCCCGAAGAGCATTGGAGTATCTGGTGCGTTCGCTCTATCGGATGAAGAACATCGAGGTGTCGGAGCGTACATCGCTCTTTGAATTGGTGGATGGTGAAGCCTTCAAGCAGTTCATCAGCGATGATAAGGTGATGATGGCGGTGCACTATGTACGCAAGGTGGGTAACTTGGGTGCTCATGCAGCTGAGGTGAGCAAGAAGGAGTCGTTCTTCTGCCTGCTCAACATCTACAATGTGGTGGCAGCCATACTCCTCAAACTCAAGGTGGTCAAAAGCATTCAACCCTTTGACCGAAACCTGATACCGACGACTATAGAGGGACCTGTGATGGTGTCCACGAAAGTGTCTGCCATCGTTCCCACAGAACAAATAACAGAGGTAGCCGATAAGGTGGCTGTAGAGTCAAAGGCTCCCGTGGAGGTATTGCCCACCGACATCTCGGAGGCTGAGACACGCAGACTATACATTGACCTGATGTTGCGCGAAGCAGGGTGGCAGATACTCGACACCGAAGGACTGGTACAACCCTCGAAGGCTTGCATAGAGGTAGAGTTGCAGGGGATGCCCAACGCGCATAAGGTAGGCTATGCCGACTATGTATTGTTCGGTAGCAATGGTAAGCCCCTTGCGGTAGTAGAAGCCAAGCGTACATCGGTATCACCTGTCAAGGGTAAGCATCAAGCCGAACTGTATGCCGATTGCCTGGAGGCACGCTATGGTGTGCGTCCGGTGATATACTATACCAATGGATTTGACACGCGCATCATCGATGGATTGGGTTATCCTCCTCGCAGACTTTATAGTTTCCACACAGAGGATGACTTGGAACGCATGATACAGAAGCGTGGACGGAAGGATATAACCGACTTTACCATCAACGATAACATTACTGACCGTTACTATCAGAAAACGGCTATCAAGGCGGTGTGTGAACACTATAACACAAAGCATCGGAAAGGTTTGCTGGTGATGGCCACAGGTACGGGTAAGACTCGCGTGGCTATATCATTGGTAGATGTATTGAAGCGCAACGACTGGGTGAAGAATGTACTCTTCCTTGCCGATAGAACATCACTTGTGAAACAGGCGCACAAGAACTTTGTGAAGCTGATGCCCAATGAGACGACTACGGTGTTCAATGAGAGTGACGAGCGGGACATGAATGCTCGCATCACCTTCTCTACGTACCAGACAATGATTAACTTCATTGATACGGATGAAAAACCGTTCTCTGTAGGACGGTTTGACTTGATCATCATTGATGAAGCACACCGAAGCATTTTTGGTAAGTACGGAGCCATCTTCAACTACTTCGATTCAATGTTGATAGGATTGACAGCAACCCCACGTGATGAGGTGGACAAGAGCACCTATGACATATTTGAAATGGAGCAGGGTTCACCGAACTATGCTTATGAGTTGCCTGATGCCGTGGCCGATGGATACCTTGTGAACTACGTGGGTTACAAGCGTGGCACGATGATACTCAAAGAGGGAATCAAATACAATAACCTCAGCGAAGAGGAGCGCGAGCAGCTGGAGAAAATTTGGGAGTATGAGGAGGGTAAAAATGATAAGGTCTTTAAAGACTCTAAAGACTTTAAGGACTTTAAAGATTTTGGTGACTTTGGTGATTATCCGATGATGGCGGCTGAGGATCCTGTGCCCTATAACAAAGCCAAGTATGTGCGCGACATCAACAACAGTGAGATATTCAGTTACATCTACAATATAGGTACCATTGATGCGGTACTGCAAGACTTAATGGAAAATGGGTTGAAGGTGCAAAGTGGTGAACGCATCGGTAAGAGCATTGTGTTTGCCTATAACCATCGACATGCAGAACTGATAGTAGAGCGTTTCAATGTGCTGTATCCTGAATATGGTTCGGGGTTCTGTGTATTGATAGATAACTATGTCACCTATGCTCAGGACTTGATTGACAAGTTCGAGAAACGCGATGCCGACCCGCAGATAGCCGTGTCGGTAGATATGCTTGACACGGGTATCGATGTACCTGATATACTGAACCTTGTATTCTTCAAGCCTGTGAAGAGTAAGATTAAGTTCATGCAGATGATAGGACGTGGTACACGCCTCTCGCTGGGATTGTTCGGCAATGAGGACAAGAAGGAGTTCTACATCTTCGACTGGTGCTGCAATTTTGACTACTTTGAGAAGAACCCCAATGGTAAGGAGGCGCGCACCACCCAATCGTTGACTGAACGACTCTTCTGCTTGCGTGCTGATATGGCATTCCATCTCCAACATCAGAAGTACCAAGAGGATGAGTTTGCAAAGAAACTCCACGATGACATCAAGGTATTGTTAAAGGAACAGGTAATGATGCTATCGGATAGCCATATCTCCGTTCGTGCCAAGTGGGAACAGGTCAGTCACTTCAAGGAAGAGGGTGCATGGGTGTATATATCGGAGTTGGATACGCAGACATTGAAGAATGATATATCACCTCTAATCTCCAAAAATACACAGGATGAGAACGCTAAGAAGTTTGATGTATTGATGCTGGCAATTGAACTTTCTTTACTTGATGAGGAAGCAAGAGCAGGCAAGGCGATACAGAATGTTCAAATTGTGGCAGAGAAGTTGCAGCAGAAAGCATCCATTCCACAGATTCAGGCAAAGATGGGAACCATCAAGGAGGTGTTGAATCCTGTATATTGGGAAAACATGTCTTTGCCATGGTTGGAGAAAATACGCGAAGATGTAAGAGAGTTGACCAAGTTCCTGCTTGGAGATAAGAATCAATGGTTCATCATTGATATTGAAGATGTGGTAACATATGATGGTACGAGTGAAGGAATTGTTACTCGCGTCACCTACAAGCAGAAGATAATGGACTTCCTTGCAGAGAATCGTAACCTTCCTGTATTGGATAAAATATACTCAATGAAGCAGTTGACGAATGCTGATGTGAGGGAACTTGAACACATCCTATGGGAAGAACTTGGCAATAAGGAGGACTACGATAGATACACCAAAGGGATGCTTTGTGGAGCCAATGTGGCTGTCTTCATTCGTTCAATCATAGGTGTAAACAGGAAGGAGGCTATCGAACGATTCAGTACATTCCTGTCAGGTGCACAACTCAATGCTGAGCAGGAGGAGTTCCTTACAACCATCATAACCTATGTGTGTGAGAATGGTGACATTACCAAGGATATAGTGGTGAATGAAGCACCGTTCGATGAGAAGTTGACGGTATTCAGCACCTATATGTTGCCTTTGGCTAAGTATATTGATACACTCCATAATGTAGTCAATCCAGGGAATGCTACGGCATAAAGGGAGAGACCATACATTAGGTTATGAGGATTGTTTATTTTTTTACATATATATCCAAAGGACGGAGATCTTAAGATAAATGGCAAAGTATCTTAAGATAAATGCTCCGTGAACTTATATTCTCTCGTAATCCACAAAAGAGTAGGGGAAATGGTGCTTCTCGTCAGTGGAATGGGAGTCGCGGCTGACCTCTCGCCATACACTGGGGTCGATAGGGGGGAAGAAGGCATCGGCTTCGAGGGGGGTATCTTCCACATGAGTTACTACCAAGCGGTCGGCAAGGGGCATGGCTTGCTGATATACGGTGCTTCCACCAATGATGTAGACGTCTTCGTTGGGACGGCAACTTGCCAGGGCTTCTTCAAGGGTACAGTAGTGGTCGGCTCCTTCGAAATGAGCATCGGTTTGGCGAGACAGTACTACATTGCGACGGTTGGGCAATGCTCCCTTGGGAAAAGATTCGAAGGTACGACGTCCCATGATGATGGTGTGTCCGGTGGTAAGCTGCTTGAAGCGCTTCAAGTCGTTTGGCAACCAATAGAGTAGTTTGTTCTCAAATCCGATGGCACTGTTCTGTGCTATACATACAATGATGGAAATCATGGGTAACTGTTTGTTCTTAATGAAAATTAGTGAGGGGTGGCAATAGTCTCTTCAGGGGATAGTGAAGTGTGGCTAAATATCTCTTAAGCGAAACTCCAGTATCTCTTAAGCGATACTTCAGTAACTCTTAAACGATACTTTGGTAACTCTTAAGAGATATTTAGTCGTTGTAAAGCGATGTTTTATACCGACACTTTTCCTTTGATGTGTGGATGAGGGTCGTAGTTCTCGAGTTGGAAATCTTCGTATTTGAAGCTGAAGATGTCCTTTACATCTGGATTGATGCGCATGGTGGGCAGGGGACGAGGGTCGCGGGTGAGTTGCAGCTTCACCTGTTCGAGATGATCCATGTAGATGTGTGTATCACCCAATGTGTGGACGAAGTCTCCGGCTTTAAGTCCTGTCACCTGTGCCATCATCTGTAACAACAGGGCGTAGGAGGCTATGTTGAAGGGAACACCCAGGAAACTGTCTGCACTGCGTTGGTAGAGTTGCAGACTGAGGCGACCATCGGCTACATAGAATTGGAAGAATGCGTGGCAGGGGGGGAGGTTCATGTTGCCCAAGTCGGCTACATTCCAAGCACTTACGATGATGCGGCGTGAGTTGGGGTTGTTCTTGATAGTTTCTACTGCCTCCTTGATTTGGTCGATGTGGCCACCTTTGTAGTCGGGCCACGAACGCCACTGGTAACCATAGATGTGGCCTAAGTCGCCTGTCTCGGGATTGGCCCATTCGTTCCAGATGCGTACACCGTTTTCTTGAAGATATTTCACATTCGTGTCACCTTGGAGGAACCATAGCAGTTCGTGGATGATGGACTTCAGGTGTAGTTTTTTTGTGGTCAACAGGGGAAAACCTTCTTCCAGGTTGAAGCGCATTTGATGACCGAAAACACTAATGATACCGGTGCCGGTACGGTCGTCCTTGCGGACACCTTCTTTCAGAATGCGGTCGAGCAAATCAAGATATTGTTTCATGTGAATGATTCTTTTATTGTTTTGTGCTGCAAAGGTACACTTTTTCTTTATCTTTGCAACAAATTTAAGTTTGAATAAATAAATATGATTCAATTGCCAGTAGATTTTACGGAAAATATGTGCCGTTTGTTGGGCGAAGAGGAGTATAATGCATTGGCTGAGGCCCTGCAGGGTGAGTCGCCTGTGAGTGTGCGCGTGAATCCGTGGAAGTGGGGTGAGTGTAAGGATTCGGTCGCTGTGAATGAACCTATTCCATGGGCCAGTGGTGCTATGTATTTGAGCGAACGTCAGCCTTTTACTTTTGATCCCCTGTTTCATGCAGGTTGCTATTATGTGCAGGAGGCTTCATCGATGTTTGTCCAGCATGTGTTGCATCACTATGTACCCTGCGCTTGCAGGATGCTCGACTTGTGTGCGGCTCCTGGAGGAAAATCTACATTGGCTCGTACGGCTTTGCCCGAGGGAAGTTTGTTGGTGTCGAATGAAATTATTCGTACTCGTGCCCAAGTGTTGGCCGAAAATATGGTAAAATGGGGGCATCCGGATGTGGTGGTCACTCAGAGTGCTCCAGCAGATTTTACTCCGTTGACCCATTTCTTTGACGTGATTTTGGCAGATGTCCCTTGCTCGGGTGAGGGCATGTTCCGCAAAGATGCCGAGTCTGTGGAGGAGTGGAGCATGGCTAATGTGGATATCTGTTGGCAACGACAGCGCAGCATAGTATCCGATGTGTGGGATTGTCTGAAACCTGGCGGATTGTTCATTTACAGTACTTGTACCTACAATGCGTGGGAAGATGAGGAGAACATCCGTTGGATGGTACAACACTTTGGAGCAGAACCTCTTCAAGTGCCCATCGAAAAGGAGTGGGGCATTCGGGGAGACATGACTGGAAAAGGGAACGATTTGCCAGTGTATCGTTTCTTGCCTTCTCATGTAAAAGGTGAGGGCTTCTTCCTGGCGGTAATGCGTAAGCCTATAGGGGATGCCAGCGAGGATGAACGGGCGTTTGTCGCAGAGCCGACGACAGAAATTCATGAAAATAATCCTAAACGGCAAAAAAAAGGAAAGGATTCAAAGGGTAAAGATGCGAAAGGGATGACTCCCTCGTACGATGCGTGTCGCCAATGGTTGTCGGATGCCGAGGAATTTGTATGGAGTGTGACGGACGATACCGTATCGGCCGTTCCTGTGCAATGGAGTGGTGTGGTAGATTTGTTGAAAAAACATTTGGTAGTACTGCATACCGGTGTATCTGTGGCTTCATTGAAGGGTAAAGACTGGATTCCTCATCATTCTTTGGCCATGAGCCTAAGGTTACGACAGTCGGCTTTCCCCTGTGCAGAGGTGGATTATGATACTGCTATAGCCTACTTACGCCATGAAGCAGTCACGCTGGACATGTCCGTATCTCGTGGTTATGTATTGCTTACTTATCAGGGAATACCATTGGGCTTTGTAAAGAATATAGGCAACAGAGCCAACAACCTTTATCCTGTAGAATGGCGTATCCGTAGTGGCTATTTACCCGAAAAGATTCCTGTCATATTGCATTGTGTAAAGTGAGATGGGAGAGGAGGTTCAAAGTTCAAGATTCAATTTCTATAGTGGGGGCTCGTCCGATGATGATTACCGTAGGATAGGTGTCAAAAATAAAATCTGTGCCTATAAAACGGAGGTGTGAATTATGACACACTTTCTATTCAATGAATAAATTTTTATAGGACATAAATAAAAAAAGAAAGGCTATCTTCACAGACAGCCTTTCTAAATCGTTGAAATTAAATAAAACTTCAACAGCAATCATCATATAAAAAATTATTTTCCTTTTCTCTTTTCGTTGATACCCTTCAACATTTCTCGATAGAAACGTGATTCGGCTTCTTGTACAGCGAAAATCTTTTTATACGACAATACCTCGTGGTATTGGGGTAAATATGATTTTTCTAACTCGTCAGCCTGAATACGCAATTTGGCTGTTTCTTCCAAAAGACGTTGATATTCAGCTTCGCTTAATTCTTTACCGAGTGATTCTCTGCGCAATTTCCACATTTGATTGTTCAACTCGGTCTTTTTCTTCTGACATTCGTTGTAGATAGGGAAGAATGCTGCGGCTTCTTTTTCTGTAAGTTGTGCTTGCTGAGTTATGAACTCTTGATATCCCTTTCTAAACTCTTCAGAGTTTCTCTTAGTGGTTTGTGCGAAAACTGCAGTTCCCATGAGCAAGGCAACAAGCCACACAGTCATTCGTTGTTTCATTATTCCTCCTTTTTTCCTTTACTCGGTTGTGTGATCCTTTATAGCTTCTTTATTCTATCTCCGACAAGTATTGGTAGAGTGAATAGTTGTCCATCATAGTATATTCGACCATGGAGGCAAGTTCTTCGTCACTCATCTGCTCAAAATCGGCCCAACTGAATTCTAAAGCTGCGAGATTATCTGAATTTATAGTATTGTTGGTCATGTGATCGCCCAAAACTACGCGTACACACATAATCATTCCGATGAACATAGCAGCCATATAGAGCAATGGCTTAACGCGCTGCCACATGGTAACCACGGGTGCAGCATCATCCTCAGCGGTATAATTCTCGGTGGGGAGTTGGGTCATTATATTACGGGCGAAATCCTCAAAATACCCCTCGGGTACTATGAAAGGATTTCCCTTTCCGCATTTTCTGATAATCTCTTGTTCTTCTTTCATTTCAGTCATTTTCTTTCGTTGTTGTTTTGACGTGATTTTTCGTGTAAGGTTTAAAGATAATCCTCTAAAAATGTGCTTATTTTTGTTACAGCCAGGTGATACGAGGCTTTTAATGCTCCTACGCTGGTGTCCAATAGTTTGGACATCTCTTCGTATTTCATTTCCTCGAAATATTTCAAGTTGAAGACTAATCGTTGCTTGTCAGGTAATGTCTGGATGGCTTCTTGTAGAAGTTTTTGAGCATCGTCTCCATTGAACCATGTGTCTCCTTCTAAATGATCGGCTATGGAACCTTCGGGTGAATCGATGTCTACTGTCTGATTTCGTTCATGGGAAAGGAAGGTGAGTGTCTCGTTCAACGCAATACGGTACAACCAAGTAGAGAGTCGAGAATCTCCACGGAAATTGTCTATATTGCTCCATGCTTTGATGAACGTATTCTGCAGCAGGTCGTTAGTATCATCATGTGACAATACCATACGGCGTATCTGCCAATACAGTTGTTCGCTATATTGTCGCACCACACGTTCAAATGCCTTGTCGCGAGTTTCGCTACATTGCAATTGCATTATGAGGCTTGCTTCATCAATGGCTTTTGTCTTGTTTTCCCGTTCGCTCATTTGTGTTATGGCTTGGATAAAGTTTAAAGTTTAATTGAAAGAGTTGCTTTTTATGCTTACGCACAAGTTCTCTTTTGCTAATAGTGTGTTTGGGAATACATCCTTGGCTTCTTTTAAAAGGATGCTTTCGTCTTCGTATCTGGCACTGAAGTGTCCGATAAGCAATTGCTTGACCTCTGCTTCCTTGGCCAGTGTGGCAGCCTGTTGGGCTGTAGTATGATAGGTTTCACGTGCGCGCGCCTTGTTGTCATTGTTGAAGGTGGCTTCGTGAAAAAGTAGGTCGACATTTTTTAATATAGGTATGTTCTCGGGCAGATAAGTCGTATCCGAACAATAAGCATACTTACGCGGAGGGGCTGAGGGGGTGGTGAGTCTGTGGTGTGGGATAATTTCTCCCTGGGGGGTGACGTAATCGCCCCCATTCTTGATGCGATTCAGTTCGTATGTGGGAACTTGGTAGAAGTCTATCATATCGCGGATGATGTGGTCGGGAGTCTGTTTTTCAGTAAATAGGAAACCACAACATGGTATGCGGTGTTTCAAGGGAATGGTACTCACTGTTACAGAACGGTCCTCGTATACGATTTCATGTTGTTCGCCTGAGAAGGCATGAAATTCTACAGCGAAGTCTATTCCGTGACAGAAATAGTCGAGCCAGGGACGCATCAACTGTTCCAACTCCTTGTGTGCATAGATGTGTAGAGTGGCAGTACGTCCCAAGAGTGCAAAAGTGGAGATGAGTCCGATGAGTCCAAAACAATGGTCGCCGTGTAAGTGGCTGATGAAGATGTGGTTCAGTCGGCTGAATTTCAGTCGTGAGCGTCGCAACTGAATTTGTGACCCTTCTCCACAATCAACCATAAACAACTTCTCCCGAATGTTAATCACTTGGGAAGTCGGGAAATGGCGTGTAGTGGGCAATGCTGAACCGCAACCTAAGATGTGGACTTCAAACTTTTCCATGTTAGTACTCAATGATCTCGTGTCGTATAGAAAAGGCCGATGAAAATATAATCTTCTCATCGGCCTTCAGGACGTTATGAAAGTTTCACTTGTTGTAGCACGTAGCCGTTAGGCTCGTTGTCTACTGAGGTGAAATTACTTTCCTTTTTCCAACTGCTCTTTCAATGCTGCCAAAGCATCGATGTCACCAAGAGTGGTAGAGGCAGCCTGGTTCTGGATAACCGGAGCTTCTTCCTTTTCCTTCTTGTTGTTCTTCTTAGCAGCAGCTGCAGCCTTCTTTTCAGCCTTAGCTTCAGCCTTAGCTACATCTTCGAAGATGCGGCTGTGTGAGAGGATGATACGCTTAGCTTCCTTGTTGAACTCGATTACCTTGAACTCGAGTTTCTCATCGAGCTGAGCCTGAGCTCCGTCTTCCTTAACGAGGTGCTTGGGAGTAGCGAAACCTTCTACACCGTAAGGCAATGAGATAACTGCACCCTTGTCGAGCATTTCGATGATAGTACCTTCGTGGATTGAGTCAACTGTGAATACTGTTTCGAATACATCCCAAGGATTCTCTTCCAACTGCTTGTGACCGAGGCTCAAACGACGATTTTCCTTGTCGATTTCGAGAACCTGAACGTCGATGTCTGCACCAATCTGAGTGAATTCAGAAGGATGCTTAACCTTCTTAGTCCAAGAGAGGTCAGAGATGTGGATGAGGCCGTCAACACCTTCTTCGATTTCTACAAATACACCGAAGTTAGTGAAGTTGCGAACCTTAGCAGTGTGCTTGCTACCTACGGGATACTTCTCTTCGATAGCTTCCCATGGATCCTGCTTCAACTGCTTGATACCGAGAGACATCTTGCGTTCGTCGCGGTCCAAAGTCAAGATAACAGCTTCTACAGTGTCACCCACCTTCATGAAGTCTTGAGCGCTGCGCAAGTGCTGGCTCCATGACATTTCTGATACGTGGATAAGACCTTCTACGCCCGGAGCAATTTCGATGAATGCACCGTAGTCAGCCATAACGACAACCTTACCCTGTACCTTGTCACCAACTGCCAAGTTTGCATCCAATGCATCCCAAGGATGGGGAGTCAATTGCTTCAAGCCGAGAGCAATGCGCTTCTTCTCATCATCAAAGTCGAGGATAACAACGTTAATCTTCTGGTCGAGCTCAACCACTTCCTTCGGATCGCTAACGCGGCCCCAAGAGAGGTCAGTGATGTGAATCAAACCATCTACGCCACCCAAGTCGATGAATACACCATAGGTAGTGATGTTCTTAACTGTACCTTCGAGTACTTGTCCCTTTTCAAGTTTACCGATGATTTCTTTCTTCTGTTGTTCGAGTTCTTCTTCGATAAGAGCCTTGTGAGATACCACAACGTTCTTGAACTCTTGATTGATCTTAACGATCTTGAACTCCATTGTCTTTTCAACGAATACGTCGTAGTCGCGGATGGGCTTAACGTCGATCTGTGAACCGGGCAAGAATGCCTCGATACCGAATACGTCTACAATCATACCACCCTTAGTGCGGCACTTAACGTAACCCTTAACAATTTCTTCGTTCTCCAAAGCAGCGTTAACGCGATCCCAAGAGCGTGCAGCGCGTGCCTTCTTGTGTGAAAGGATCAACTGTCCCTTCTTGTCTTCCTGATTCTCGATGTATACTTCTACAGTGTCACCGATTGCCAACTCGGGGTTGTAACGGAACTCGCTCAGGGGAATGATACCATCTGACTTGTAACCGATGTTAACAACAACCTCGCGCTTGTTCATTGAAATAACCTTACCGTCAACAACTTCATTGTTGTTTACGTTGTTGAGAGTGCCATCATAGGCTTTCTCCAACTCTTCCTTGCTGAGATCTGTCTCAGCAGCGCCGTTTTCGTATGCATCCCAATTGAAATCTTCTACGGGAGCAACATTTTTAAATTTTTCCATTAATAAATAAGTGTTTAATTTTTAGTTAATTACGTTAGACTTTATGTTGACTAAACTTAAATCGGCTGCAAAGGTACTATTTTTTCTTTGATTGGCAAACAAAAATGAGTTAAAATGCTTGATATTTATATGGTTTAGAGGAACGATGGTCAAAAAGAAAGGAGGAAGGGGTGTGCACCTCTTCCTCCTTATTGTTATATCCCTTAATGAATACTTTTTACTCCCGCGTTTGGGAAAAATATTGGGTATGTATGCGGAAAATAAGGGACGTGTAATTATCGTACTACGATAGGCTTGTACTTGGGTACGAGCGTCTTCATAATGAACCATGCAATCAAGTAGGCTACTGCACAGATGCAGAATACAATCATATAGCCAGCTTGTGCCCCGGAGAAGAACATAGCTTCCATAGGCGCTTGTACGATTTCGCCACCACATTCTACTACCTTTTGTACAAGAATGCTAGGATCACACCCTGGCTCAAATGTATCTTTAGCCAATTCAAAAGCTTTCGTTACATTGTCCCTGTTCAAGACTTCCTTTATCACTTCTGTATTTCCATCTACGATCTTTGTGTATGTAAATAAACCTGCTGAATAGTCAAACAACCAACCGGCTCCCTTGTTAATGAGAAATGAACCGATGCCTCCGGCCATACCTCCGATACCGGTAATGGTGGCAATAGCACTCTTCGGGAACATGTCACCGATGGTTGAGAAAAGGTTGGCACTCCAAGCCTGGTGTCCGGCACCGGCAAGACCAATGATAATAGCAGCCCACCATACCCAATGACTACCTGCCCACTGAGCCAATAATGCAGGAAGAGGAAGGAAGGCGAAAATAAGCATAGCTTTCATACGCCCAGCATAGGGATTCATACCTTGTCTCTCCACGAAGAGCTTAGGCAAATAGCCTCCATAAAGAGAAAGGACTGTAACTATTGCATAAAGCAGAATAATCAACCAAATTCCTGTAGAACTGGATGAAGCATATCCATACTGTTCAGAGAAATAGGCTGGTGCCCAGAACAAATAGAACCACCAGACACCGTCGGTGAAGAATTTACCTACGGCAAAGGCCCATGTCTGCTTGAACTTGAAGCACTCCAAGAATGAGAGCTTACGCTCTGTTCCGTCTGCAGCTGGAGCGGGTTCGTCGTCCTTGTCTTGCTCGATGTATGCCAATTCTGCTTTGTTGACATACTTGCTTTCTTGTGGTTTGCTATAGAGGAAGATCCAGAAGAACATCCATACGAAGCCCAAAGCACCAATGATGATGAAGGCCATTTCCCAACCTCCACCAATACCTTTATTCTTGAAATATTGTGCTAACAAGGGGATTGTAGCGGGGGCTGCAAGGGCGCCTACTGAGGCTCCGGCATTGAATACCGAGGTAGCAAAGGCACGATCCTTCTTGGGGAAATATTCGGCAGTGGTCTTGATGGCAGCAGGGAAGTTACCAGCCTCACCAAGGGCTAGAATAAAACGGGCTGCGATAAAGAACCATACGCTTACAGTAGCGATAGACACGGCAATAGTGCCTGTAGCTGCCATCATTTCAGTTACAGAACTTAAGCCCTCAACTTGCATAGTTGCCCATCCGCAAGCGGCGTGTAAACAGGCACCAGCACTCCATACGCCGATGGCCCAAAGGAAACCCTTCTTGGTTCCCATCCAGTCAACGAAGCGACCGGCGAAGAGCATGCAGATGGCATATAGCAATGAAAACCATGCCGTAATGTCACCATAATGTTCATTCGTCCAGTGAAACTCCGGAGCGATAAAGTCTTTCCAGGTAAGCGAAAGTACCTGACGGTCCATGTAGTTGACCGTTGTGGCGACGAACAGCAGAGCGCACATCACCCATCTGAAATTAGTCTTTTTGTAGTTTTGATTGATGCTCATATGAACGTTAAGTTGATTAGTTAATATATTTGGTGGCCAAAGGTACGGCCTTTTTCTCGCATAAACAAGATTTTGTTATGAATTTGTGTATACCTAATGGGTTATCAGTCTCGTTTGGCTTCTATACGTACACCTGCAGCGGGTATGTCTGCCCCCATTGGAGGATTTTGTTTCATTACTTCTACTTTCAAAAACTCTATGGTGGGAAAGTCTTTGAAAAGACGTTGGACGATGCGTCCAGCTACGTGCTCGAGCAGGGCTGAGGGGAAAGACATCTCTTCTTTTACTACCTGATGAATGTCGGCATAGCTGATAGTCCCATCGAGTTGGTCGGTGAGAATAGCTTTGGTGAAATGTACAGTAGCTTCGACTGAAACAATGAACTGCGCGCCCACAAGACGCTCTTGTGGCATCACACCATGATAGGCGTGAAACTTCATTTGTGGGAGTAGTATGGTGGAGGTGGTGATAGTCATTGATTACACTTTATAATAATTATATCCATTTGATCATGGTGATTCTCTGTGGATAGAATTTCCTTGAGGAGGTGGCTCAGATTAGCTCACGGATGAAGACCCAGATGAAATAACCACATACGACAAACTTTAACACTGTGCCCAAAAGGAAGCCGATGAGTGAACCGATACCAGATTTCAAGGCTTGTGTATTGTCTGCTCCATCTTTAGTGGCGCCTAAGAATGCGCCCACGAATGGACCTATGATGATACCCCATGGGAGGAATAGTATGCCAACAAGTGTACCTATCAGTGTACCACGATTGGCCCATTTGCCACCACCCCCCGTATATTTGGTTCCCAACATCGGAATGAAATAGTCTAATACCTGCACTACTATTACCACCACTAATCCCACCACCAGTTCAGAAGTGGTTAGCTGAGCGCGTTGGGTCATATGTAATAGAATGAGACCGACATATGCTACGGGTGGACCAGGAAGCATGGGGATGATGCAACCTGCAAGTCCTGCGATGAGGCAAAATATGCCTGTTGTGATGAGTATAATATCCATAAATCTGAATTTCCTGTTCTTAAGGGTGCAAAGGTAGTAATTTATTCGAAATATGCCAATTTTTTTGTTTCGATGTGACTATTGCCTTTTTGAATACGTGGCTTTTACACTTTTTTATGTGTATACGCATATATCTTTCCCAATAGATAAGGGCTGGGGGCTATTGAGCTATTCTTACTGTTATGGAAAAGTCTCTGGGTCTTCCCGCTTGACTGAAATCGCGTCCCATACTGTGGAAACGGAAGGTTTCGAATTGTTTGTTTGTAAGATTTCGTACTCCCATATCCACTTCTATCTGTGGAAAGTGCAGTGTTACTCCTGCGTGTAGTTGACCATAGTAGGGTTGGTAGATATCGTTTGCTTCGGTCCACCAAATACGACCGGCACCTTGGTAATCACCCCTTAGTGTGATGAGTTCACATTTTAATAGTTGGTTGGAGAATCCTATTGTGTAACGTGCGCCTACTCCCACGGTGTGTTCGGGAGCAAAGGGAACGTGATACCCTGTATAGTCGGTACGAGTGCCATCATTAGAAGTGCCAGCATCGTAATGTGTGAAGGTGGCATGAGTGTACCCATAAGAGAAATTTGCAATTAAGTGCTCGGTAGGATGTGCTTGTACTGAAAGTTCACTTCCCATACTGCGGGCACGTCCTGCATTGACAAGTATACGTCCCAACCCGTTTTGGGTAAAACGGCTCACTTGCTGGTTGTGTGTGTGGATGAGAAAGAGGGCCGCATCGGTACGTACGGCTCCATCAAGCAAATTTAAGTGGGTGCCCACTTCATAATTGAGGCTCCACTCGGGTTCGTAGTTTATCTGTTCTCTTACTTGCTCGCGCGACAGTTCCGATGAGCGGAAACTTTGCTGAATTATCTCGCTGAACATTTGTGTGTTATATCCTCCCGAACGTAATCCTTTGGTTACCGAGGCATAGATGCGTCCATTTTTTATAGTGTGGCTTACGGCAAAGCGGGGTAGTAGGTGTACTTGATGCTTGTGGAACTTACCTGTGTAGTTTACAGTCATCTGTCCAGGTTGGTTCACTAATCCCATACCACTGAACTGTGTATGGATGGTGGTGTGTGTGTCGTAGTCTATGGCCTGTCGTTCATAGTCGAGGCGAAGTCCTGCTGTAAGTGTCAATCCTGAGGTTATGTGTATGTCGCTTTGGTGAAATAGTGCCATGCTTCTCGTTGGAGTTTGGAATAGACCAGGTATGTGCATTTGTTCGTCTGTAAGTTGTACCTTTATATCAGTGTTCTTCATACCTTCGTCCATAGCTTGTTGTATCATGGCTATACCATCGGCGTAGAAGTCCACTGGTGCATTGGCTTGAATCCATTGTATCATCCCACTGAGACCAGTTACCCATTGCCATTGTTGGTGGGTTGGACTTTTCATGGTTAGTTCTTGCGAAAGAGTGTGTATGTACTGTTGTTGACGTAATGTGAATATGTCGTCGGCAAGGAAATCTTGGTCAATGCGCATATCATCAGTTATCCATTGGTAACCTGTTACGCTACTGAGTGTGTATGCTTGGGTTGTCCACTGGATGTGGGTAGCTGCATTGAGCATATCGCGTTGGTAACTATGGGGACGATTGTTTGATATGTAGCCTTTCAAGTAATCGTATTTTCCATTGTCCTTCTCTACAGGACCATTGTAGCGATAAGCATACCCACCTTCGTCGGTGTGGTCGAATCCCAAGGTAAAATCGGTACGTAACCGCTCGTCGGGGAAGTAGAGCAGTCTTAAGTTTATACCCCCACTATGTTTGGGGTCTACCCATTGTTGAGTAGTGTGGTTGAGGTACAAACCTCGAGCCTCGCGGAGGTAGGCTCCGGTCGATAGACCGAGTCGTTCACTCAATCTTTGTCTGTGAGTAACTCCGATGTGTGCACTCATATCTGCGGTGGCTCCACTGAAGGATATTTCAGTACCAGGTGAACGTAGGGGTGAGCGGGTGTGAAGCATTACTAATCCGCCCATGGTATTGCGTCCGTAAAGTGTACCTTGTGGACCACGTAATACATCGGCACGTTCTACATCAATGAATTGAAAATCAAAGGCAGACTTGTCTGGGTAGGGCACATTGTCCACATATAACCCTACGGCAGGGGTGTTGATACGGGAACCTATACCTCTGATGTATATGGCCGAGGTGAGGCTGCTTCCATAGTCGGGAATAAAAAGGTTGGGAGTGAGGCCAGTGAGTGCTTTTATAGAGTGTACATTATGTTCCTTCAGAACTTTGGCTCCCACGAGCGTCGCAGCAAGGGGTTGCTGTTGTAAGGGGATATGACTCTTGGGTTGCGATACTATGGTGATGGTTTCTATATCTACAACTTTTAAACTATCAGACTCAGTAGCATGCAATGACAGAATGCCCGCCGAGGCGAGCATTCCCGTTAGTAACAATATGTGTATATGTTTAGGCATGCAGTGTGTCAGTTGGCAATTCCCTCATAGGATAATGTAAACTTCAGTGTCATGGCTGGACTTACAGCCAGGTGGATGTTCAAGGTGAGGTTGGCTTCTCGTTGTTCACCATTGATGTTCCCCTCCACAATGAGTGTGGCGGGATATCCTTGACCTGCTTTGTAGAGGCTATCGGTACACTCACCACTGATGGCTACTCCCTCGGTGGTGGTGATGGCCCTCACGGGTACAATGTGAAAATCGCCGTAATGCATACCAGTGTGATCGGTCCAGTCGTGATATGTCAGTGTCAATTGTCCTAACGAATCCTTTTCGAGAGTTATTGCTTGGTTGTAAGTGGTGTCGATGCGCATACTCATATTACGGCTTTCGAGGTCAGTAAGTGTGGTTCCCAAGTACGTTGCTTCAACCCATCCGTCAGGGCCTAATATCGGGTCAATGGTAAACGTAGGTTCATTCTCGTCGTTGCCACAAGTAATAAAAGTAAGACTTGTGCATAGTGCTATCAGCACCAGATAAAAGTGGTTCATTCTTTTCATCTCTCAGTTTTATTTTCTTCTAATATAAATTTGGTGTATTTCCCCCTCATTTTTTTCGTTTGCAAAGGTACGGTTGTTCCTTAGTATGGGCAATCCTAATTTGTGAGGAAAAAGGGTGAGATTGCGTGCTCGATACTGGCGGTAACAAGAAAAAAGTGGGGGAAGTTTGTTCTTTCCAAATGATTTGCATATCTTTGCCCTTGGAAAGTGACACCTTTGAATGCTTCTCCGTTATTGATATATGGAACTGACCGAATTGTATCCTCTGCTATTTCATCCTAACTTGCACCCTGTGGTGTGGGGAGGTGGTCGATTGAAACCATGGAAGAATCTGCCCGCTGATGACGAACCCATCGGTGAATCGTGGGAGGTGAGTGTGGTTCCCTCGGCCAGTAGTGTCATTGCCAATGGAAAGTGGGAGGGTACTCCGTTAAATCGTCTCATAGAAGCTTATCCTGAGGCAATCTTGGGTGAGAGTGTGGCACGCCAGTATGGAAATCAATTGCCGTTGTTGGTGAAGTTTATTGATGCTGACAAAGACTTGAGCATACAGGTTCACCCCGATGATGACATGGCGCAGCGCGAGCATGGCAAATGGGGAAAGAGCGAGATGTGGTACGTCATTGATGCACGTCCAGGTGCTTATTTGTATGCGGGCTTCAAGGAACGTATCACTCCCTATGAGTACAAGCGCAGGGTAGAGGATGGAAGCATTACCGATGTGTTGGCTCGTCACGAGGTAAAGGCGGGAGACGTGTTCTATCTTCCTGCCGGTCGTGTACACGCCATCTGTGGAGGCATTTTGTTGGCAGAGGTACAACAGAGTAGCGATGTCACTTATCGCATCTTTGATTACAATCGACCGGGTATGGACGGACATCCTCGCGAGTTGCATACCGAGTTGGCAGCCAAGGCTCTTGACTATACAGTGGAGAGTGAGTATAGAACCCTCTATACCCCCCGTGAGAATGGGGCAAGCCTTGTGGTAGATACCCCCTTCTTTACTGTACGCATCAATGAGGTAGATGCACCCATGCATCGTGACCTCATCAAGTACGACTCCTTTATCATATCCATGTGTATGCAAGGCAGTTGTCGCATACGCTTGCGCGAATCGGGTAAGGAGATAAACCTCAAGGCAGGACATACCTGCCTCATTCCTGCAGCAGTGGCCGACTATGACATTATACCCGACTCATCCACAGGCTTTTGTCGTATCCTCGATGCATTCATCGATCGTAAGGATCGAAGTCTGTTACGCTCTTTCACTCGTTTTCTTCATCTTACCAGAAAGTAACCGTCGTCCTTTCGAGGAATTTCTCTTTCCTTACCAATATAGAGAATGTGTGCAAGAAGATACATTTCATATCCCAAATATTTTTGTAAACCTGACATTTTTTTCTTGTTAACCTGAAAAAACATTTCTTCCTGCTTGTGTGTTTGGTAGAAAACCACTACTTTTGCCGGCGAATCGCTTTTGTGGTGGAAAGTGATTCTTTTACCATCTTTTTTGTATTAATATATACCAACTATGAATTTATACGTTCGTTTTTTTGACTACGAAGCGTTAGTCCCGGATGGAGACGGCGTTTTGGATTTTTTGTCTACCATCCCGCAAATACGCATGGACAGTATTTCGGAGAAGAAGTTATCCAAGTTCTTGGAAGGAGATTCTCGTTATCCCTTCAAGGGTAAGGTGGATGACCGTAACTATTATCTCGTTATTAAGACTGAGGAAGAGACCCTTGAGGCTTTTCAAAAAGCGCAGGAAGAAATCAATCGTCATCCAGTGGGAACCCTGAAGAATACAACTCGTGAGGTAGAAATCCCTCGATTTGAATCGCGCGAAAGTCAACTCAACATGGTACACTATGGGTGGTACGAGGCAGGCATCATGTTCAAACGCGCAATGCCTGGTGATGAGACACGAAAGTTTCAGTATGTAGACACTCGTTTCCGTGTAAGGTTGAAGGCTAAGAGCGGACAAGATTGTTACAATCGCATAGTCGAGCACTTGAAAGCACGTCCCGAAGTAGATGGTCGAAGCCAATTTCCCTCAGTAAAGGGAAAGAATTTTGAGTTCGAATTCTTGGAAGAGATAGAAGTGTAATAAAATAAAGGAGGTGTATCAACACCTCCTTTGATTTATCCTATTTAATTGGGGGGGAGAATATTCAATGTGTCAATCTGCTTCTTTCTAATTGAGGACATATTCAACCTCCTTGAATCCATAAGTTGACATTTCTCCCTGTGGATTTTCCAATACCAAATGACCGTCAGATTCTACACGACGTATACGGGCTTCAAACTCTTCTCCACCTGGTATGCGGAACTTATGGAAGCCTACACGACGGAACAGGGCCTTGTGGTATAGGTCAACCAAATCACGAGTGTCGCCCTTCTTAATCTGTTCGTAATAACCGACGAAGCGTTGCATTATTTTTCGTAGGACAGTCAGTGACTCTGTTGCATGTCCTGTTATTTGCCATACACTTACAGGGTTGGGTGCATCACTGAGAAATTGTTCTTGATTCAGGTTTAGTCCTACTCCGATGATACATTGTTCCAACTTCTTGCCAGTCAGGTCATTTTCGATGAGTATGCCTCCCAGTTTTTTCTTGTTCCAATATATATCGTTGGGCCATTTGATACGTGGGTGAGGCGAACGTACATAGTCGTAAAGTACCTCCTTGATACTTAAAGCAATGGCTTGTGAGAGAATGAATTGCTGTTGTGCTTCCAAAAATGTGGGGCGTAGTCGTATGCTGAATGTGAGATTTTTGCCAGGTTCGCTTTCCCAGGAATTTCCTCGTTGACCACGTCCGGCAGTTTGATTTTTTGCTACGGCTACTACTATTTCCTTCTTTACCTCTTCATCAGGCAAGTTGCGCAGGTAACTGTTAGTAGAGTCCACTTCCTTGAGGGTGATAATCTGCACTTCGTCCATGTTGGCACCACCGTAACCATGTCCGTGCAATGGGTGTTTCTTCTTTTTCATGCGCTTGTCTATTTAAAGGTTTATATTCTTGATAATTATGTTGCTAAGAATATTATCTCCACAATGGTGGGAGAAAGGCATCTGGTATATGTTCGATATCGTAGGGTGGTTCTGTACCTACAACTGTAACAATGTCAAATCTAATGGGAAGATCTATGGCATACTTGCGAATATACGCATCTGTAGATGAGAGGATGTGACGAATTTTTTGTTCGTTGACTGCATCTTCAGGCTTTCCGTAGTCGGTATTGCGTCTTGTTTTCACTTCCACAATGACCACCTCTTCACCATCACGTGCTACGATGTCAAGCTCTTTTTTGCCCCATCGCCAGTTACGGTGCATGATGAAATAGCCTTTCCTTTCCAGATATTGGGTAGCTTCATCTTCGCCTCTTTTCCCTAATTTGTAGTGCTCACTCATAGCCTAACTATAGAATAAACGCAAAAATAAGAACTTTTTTCTTGTAATTCAACTTTATTAGCATTATTTTTGCAAATGATATGAGAAAGAGTGGAAAAAAACGGGTAATGGTGTCTCCTTCAGAACCTAAACGCCATCAACGAATGGTCTGTTTAGTAAGCGAAGAGGAGGCTCAGATTGTGGATAATTATCTGAAGAAATACAAAATTACTAATAAAGGACGTTGGATGCGTGAGACTCTCCTTTCCTTTATTCATCGTAATATGATGGAAGAGGATTATCCAACCCTTTTTAATGAACATGAGATGCGAAGATGACCGATATTCAATATATGCAGATGGCTTTGCGCGAAGCGCAGAATGCATTTGATGAAGGTGAAGTGCCCGTAGGTGCTATAGTTGTTTGTCAGGGACGTGTGATAGCTCGCGCACATAACTTGACAGAAACATTAAATGACGTGACAGCACATGCTGAAATGCAGGCTATCACCGCTGCTGCCAATTCTTTGGGAGGAAAATATTTGACGGATTGTACCCTTTATGTTACCGTGGAACCTTGTGTGATGTGTGCCGGTGCTATTGCTTGGGCACAGGTTAGTCGCGTGGTCTTCGGCGCGGCTGATGACAAGCGAGGATATCGTCGTTATGCACCCGATGCATTGCATCCCAAGACTGTGGTTGAACACGGTTTATTAGCTGATGAGGCTGCAGAGTTGATGAAGACCTTCTTTAAACAAAAAAGATAAGGGGTCCCGTGCGGAACCCCTTATTTTTTTTTGTTGTAGTGGAATTGTATCCATTTCAATTCATCTATGATTATTTGACTTTCCAAATTTTCAAGCAGATGGAACCGTCATTACTTCCTGTACTTGGTTGGCAGACAAAAATTGCATTGTTAAGCCATGCATATTTACTGTCTTGCGGAGCTTCGAATTGCGGAGTTGTGCGGAAATAGAATTGCGGTCTTCCATCCTTGTCTGTACCTGTACATATAAGACCTTTGTTGCGAATGTGGATGTTTACTCCATCATCAGTACGGATACTATAGATCGCTTCTATCTCTGTGCGGCCAGTGGCTTGATCCTGCAACTGATAATCAGCACCACCGGGAAGAACGACACCTTTCATCTCAGGACCTTCAAATGTTCCTCCCACAATGGGGATGATAAAACGATTACCATGTGATGTCTGTCCTACCTGGTAAGCTCCTTCACACTTTACTTTCAGTTCTACCACATACTCCAATTGGGGAGCATCGTTCTGTGCTACCATCATCATGGTAAATGCACCAAAGAACAGGGCTGTTAATAATCTCTTCATAATCTGATAATTTTAAATGAGTTATACAAATGATTGCTATCTGTTTTGCTTGAGAATAATGTGTTTAGTCTTTGCGTCCCATATATATCATTACATAATATATAAGGGTTGCCAATGAACTCAATGCGGCTACTACGTAAGTGTATGCGGCAGACTTGAGTGCGTCACGTGCTTGAGTCTGATTTCGTGAGGTGGTAATTCCTGCTCGGTTAAGCCAGACAAGAGCACGACGGCTTGCATCAATCTCCACGGGAAGAGTGATAAAACTGAACAAGGTGGTGGTGGCAAAAAGAATGATGCCTGCTAATAATATCTGCGGAAAACTTTGAATCAACAAAATGCCTGCCATTAATATCCATGGTACCCAACGAGAAGCGGCTGATACCACGGGTACAAGGTTTGAACGCATCTTCAGCGGGGCATAGGCTACGGCATGTTGAACCGCGTGACCACATTCGTGTGCGGCTACGGCAGCAGCGGCTACGCTATCGCTCAGATATACTCCTTCGCTCAAGTTTACGGTCTTGTTTGTAGGATTGTAGTGATCGGTCAATTGACCTGGAGTACTGATAACACGTACATCGTAGATGCCATTGTCATGCAACATCTTTTCGGCAACTTCACGACCTGTCATTCCGTTTCCAAGGGGAATACGCGAGTATTTCTTGAATTTATTGTTCAGGTTTGCTTGTACAAGATAGCTGGCAATTGCTATCGCGATGAATAAAATCCAATAACTTGACATAGTTCTCTTCTTTACTTTTAATAATGAATGTTCGTTTACCTATTTATGAACAATAGTTGTGCCAAAAGTAGCAAAAAACGGCGAATGAAGCATATCATTCGCCGTTTTTTTGTCATATTATAACATTCGTTATTGTTCTTAAGGGAAGTTCTATAAATTAATTATCAAGCTAATTTTATAGGACCTTTCTCAAGACTGACAAAAAGTCAGCAATGATCCCCAATCTCTATTTACTTGTCACACGTCACACGTCGCTTACTCCTCAGTGTAGCGTACGATGGTTTGTGCGCGGTCGGGACCTATAGAGATAATCTTGATAGGAGTCTCCAACTCTTCTTCCAAGAACGATACGTAAGCATTGAATTCTTCGGGGAACTCAGCCTCGTCGGTCATACGAGTCATGTCGGTCTTCCATCCGGGCAACTCTACGTAGATGGGTTCTACACCCTCTGTGATGTCGTAGGGGAAGTAATCGATTTCTTCGCCATTTACCTTATAGGCTACGCATGCTTTGATGGTTTCGAATTGGTCGAGTACGTCGCTCTTCATCATGATGAGCTGAGTGACACCGTTTACCATGATAGAGTACTTCAACGCTACGAGGTCAATCCATCCGCAACGGCGTTCGCGACCTGTTACTGCTCCGTACTCGTGTCCGAGGTCGCGGATGAGTTTTCCTGTCTCGTCGAACAATTCGGTGGGGAAAGGACCGCTACCTACTCGGGTGCAGTATGCTTTCATGATACCAAATACATTTCCTATCTTGTTAGGGCCGATACCGAGTCCTGAACATGCACCGGCGCAGATGGTGTTCGATGATGTTACGAAGGGGTATGAACCAAAGTCTACATCGAGCAAGGTTCCCTGTGCACCTTCGCAAAGTACGCTTTTACCTTCCTTTAAAAGGTTGTTGATTTCGTGTTCGCTATCTACCAAGTGGAAACTACGCAAGTATTCTACACCAGCGAGGAAGTCTTTCTCCATCTCGGTGATGTCATAGGTGTAGTTGAGGTTTTTCAGAATGGCTTCGTGGCGAGCCTTGGCATTGCCATAGATCTCCTCGAATCGGGGAGAGAGGATGTCGCCTACGCGCACACCTGTACGGCTAATCTTATCGGTGTAAGTCGGGCCGATACCCTTACCTGTTGTGCCTACTTTTGCATCACCCTTAGCCGCCTCATAAGCTGCATCCAACACGCGGTGAGTGGGCAGGATGAGGTGAGCCTTCTTGGAAATGTGCAAACGCTCTTTCAACGGATGGCCCGATGCTTCAAGAGCCTCGGCTTCGCCTTTGAACAAAGCGGGATCGAGTACCACACCGTTTCCGATGATGTTTACCTTGTCACCTTGGAAAATACCTGAAGGAATGGAGCGAAGTACATATTTCTGTCCTTCAAACTCAAGTGTGTGTCCGGCATTGGGACCGCCTTGGAAACGGGCTACCACGTCGTAGTTGGGGGTCAATACATCCACCACTTTTCCTTTACCTTCGTCGCCCCATTGGAGGCCTAACAAAACATCTACTTTCATGTTTTCTTTAAAATAAATATATGTGTTATTTGTTTTTATTCAGTTGCTTACGCTTTTTCGCATTGATGCACTTGCGACATGTACCATATATGTACAACGAGTAGTGCGACATTTGGAAACGCTTCATGGGTGAACTTGCTATTGCGAGTTGCAACTCATCGTTTTGTAACTCGGTCACCTGTCCACATTCTGTACAGATGAGGTGGTGATGAGTATCCATCTTGTAACTTCGCTCGTATTGCGAGGAGTTGCCGAACTGGTGTTTGATGACAAGTTTGGCATCGAGCAACAACTCTATAGTGTTATATAGGGTGGCTCGGCTCACGCGGAAATGCTCCTCGTTGAGCAATTGGTCGTGAAGAGTTTCCATGTCAAAGTGTCCCTTGATGGAGTAGATAGCATCGAGTATAGCATACCGTTCGGAAGTCTTACGATGTCCGTTAGTACAAAGATATTCGGTAAATATCTGTTTTACAGTATCTTTAATGTTTTCTTTCTCCATATTTCACTCTAACGCGAACAAAGTTAATCCTTTTTGGTGGAATAGGAAAGGTTTTTGGTAAGAAAAATCTTCTTTTGGGTGTTATTCAGCAATTTCATCCTTCAGTTGCTGATAAATGCCTTGCAAATACTTGTCCTCACAATGAGCCAGGGATGATGTGGCTTTAAGCGTTGCTTGAGCCTGGCTTTTCCCCAATCGGATGTACATGCGTACGGCGGTGAGGGCAGCTTGCGCAGGTCGATAGTTCTCTTTCGAATCGGTAAGGGTGGCCGTTGCCTGATCAAGAAACTCATTTTCGGCACGTTCGTTCAGATATCCTCCTCGCATAAAGAGTCGGGCAATGGTCAGATAACCACACACCTGGAAGTATTCACGCTCGTCTGCCATCCATTGAAAGGCCTTGGTAGATGCGTATGGTAAGTGTTGGAAGAGGTTCATGCAAGTCACCTCGGCCAGTTCGGGTTGGTGGATGTCCTCCACCCAAATATCGGCAATCTCGGGAAGAAATGTCTCGACGGGTTGGAGCATGGTGGCCAGTATCTTGCATTCGCGTATATTCTCTTTCCATAATTCCCCTGCGAGGGAATGATTTTTTTCGTACCTGAGAGAAATTTCTTTCAGACGGGGGAGTTCAATGCCGAAATTTAACTTGTAATTCAAGCCCTTTTCGCGCATACTTTGCGAAGCCACTCCGTTCATGAAGAGGCGAAATTGAGCCTTGATTTCTTTGATGGTTTCGTGAGTGGTCATATTCTATATATTATTTAGGCACGGATTACACGTATTAGCACGGCTTGATGTTTAGTCATATTTCCGTGTCATCCGCGTAATCCGTGCCTAATATAAGTCATCAGTTACGATATGGCAAGTTTGCGTAATCCTTACTATAGCGGAGCATCTGCTCAGCATAGCCTTCGGTGTAGTCGATGGTTACATCGGTGATGTTTCCATTCTCGTCCTTCACTGCAGTATATACGGGGTTGATGAATCCCTTGTAAGGAGCCAGGTTGAGTTTCTTGTAACGCTCGAGGATTTCAGCGTGAAGAGTCGGGTCAATCTGAACGGCATACTTTTCAACCATCTCACGAGCTGCTTCGAAGTCACCTTCAGACTTGATACGTTGAATCTCTGCCAAGAGTTGTCCGAAGAGGTCGCGCAACTTTTCGTAATCATTTACCTGTACGAAAGTTTCACCATCCTTCTTCACAAACTCAACCACCTTGTCGGCAGCACCCTTCTCCAATGCCCAACGAGCCACGAGTGCACGGTTACGCATGTGGGCTTCTTCAATGACGTTGCCCAATTCGATGCGTACAAGTTGTGTCATCAAGCCATTCATCATGTAACTATAGTACTGAGCCTTGTAAGCCTCTTTGTTGGGGGTAAGACCCAATTCAACCAACTTGTCATCGGCCAAATAGTAGAGACCGAAGAGGTCGGCACGAGCCTCCTCGATGGTAGAACCATAAGCCTTCAATGCATCGGGGTCAACACCTGGGAGGAGTTTGCCCGAACCATGGCCAAGGCACTCGTGGAGGTCGGTGTGAAGGTCGCCTGTGAGGTCGCCATATTGCTCTAATAACTTGATTTCAGCAGGGCTGATAACAAACTCTTGTGAAAATCCGCTTCCACGTCCTGCCTTGTTATAAGCGTCGGTGAAGTTTCCGATAGTAACTGACTTTGAACCATGTACGCTACGAATCCAGTTTGAGTTGGGAAGATTGATACCGATAGCGGTAGCGGGGTAGAGGTCACCTCCGAGGATGGCACCAGTGATAACCTTCGCACTCACACCCTTCACCTCTTCCTTCTTGAAGCGGTCTTCTACGGGTGAGTTTGTCTCAAACCACTGGGCATTGTCGCTGATGGCCTCGGTGCGCTTGGTTGCTTCCATATCCTTGAAGTTTACGATAGACTCCCAACTTGACTTCATACCCAATGGGTCGCCATAACTCTCGGTGAAGCAGTTTACGAAATCGATGCGTGAATCGAGGTCTTTTACCCATTCGATGGCATATTCGTCAAAAGTCTTCAAGTCTCCATCGTTGTAGAATTGGATAAGTTTCTCGATTACGAGTCTTTGCTGATCGTTCTCGGCTACGGTCATAGCCTTTTCCAACCAATAAACTATCTTTTCGATGGCCTCGGTGTAGAGTCCTCCTATTTTCCATACTTTCTCCTGTACCTTGCCGTTCTCTTTTACCAAGCGGCTATTCATGCCATACATCACGGGTTGAGGATCGTTGGGATCCTTCATCTTTGCATAGAAGTCTTCGGCTTCCTCTTGTGTAACACCTTCGTAGTAGTTGCATGCCGAGGTGAGGAGAAGATCTTCTCCGTCGGCTTGGTTTACGCGCTTAGGCATTACAGTGGGGTCGAAGATAACGGGGAAAATTTCGTCGCAAAGTTGGTCAACCGTCTGACCTTGTGCCAAGGGAAGTTTGCTCGCATCTACGGTCTTCAGTGCTGCACGGAAGAATTCGGGGGTGAAACCCGGGATGAACTTTTCGCAACCATAGTGGTGGTGGATACCATTAGAGAACCATACTCGCTTGAGGTAAGTCTCCATATTCACAAAGTTGGTGTCTGCTTTGTCACCTTTGAAGTCGGTGTATACGGTTTCCAACATCTTGCGGATGACGAGGTTGTACTTTCCGTTTTGATCAAAGAGAATGTCGCGTCCCTGAAGGGCAGCCTCTGAAAGGTAGTAAACCAAAACTTTCTGTTGCAAAGTGAGGTCTTCGAAACCGTGAACTTTGTAACGCAACATTTGCAAGTCTGCAAATTGTTCGTTAGCATAGTCAAAGTCATCAGCCACGGGTGCCGTAGGCTGTGTGCTGCATGCGGTAAACATGGTAGCCATCATTGTAAGTTTGATAAATTTGTTTTTCATTATGCTTGTTTTGTTTTGTAATATTTCTGAGTTCGAAAGGTGCTCTTAGCTCCCTTTTAAAGTCACGGATTACGCGGATTAACACAGATATTTATTGTTTAAAACCTATCCGTGTAATCCGCGTAACCAGTTCCTGGATGCGTGTGTTCAACCACATCTCAGGATGCTCTCTACCCAAGCGGTAACTTTGGTGAGGATTATTTCTTGTTCTTCTTTGGAGGTCTTCCCACCTTCTTGGCAACTTTCTTTGCCTTGTCCTTTTTGTCGCTCTTTTCCAGATTTCTCTTTCTGTAACTATTGGGAGTTTCGCCCATGTTCTTGTAGAAAGCTGCATAGAAAGACTGGCGGTTGGCAAAACCTACCATGGCGCTGATTTCCTCCACGTTCTTCTCCTCGTAACGCTTGTCTGCCAAGTAGTGTGCGGCATCCTTTACACGATACTCGTTCAAGAGGCATGAATAGTTCATACCAAAACGTGAATTGATAACGGCTGAGAGGTAGCGTGTGTTGGTATTCAACTCCTTCGCTAACTCTTTGGCTGAATAGTCAGGGTCTTTATACTTCTTCTGTATAACAATGATGTTGAGAATCTTGTCATACAATTCGTCGGCCAACTCGGCTCTGATCAAAGAACGATAAGCGGCTTCTTTCGGTTTACGGTCACGGATGTTGTAAGGTTTCTTTTTTTCAACCATTACTTCTTCATTTTTTGTTTCCATGTCACTTGTATTACGTTGTTTCTTGATGATTGCGTTTATTAGACTCCGCAAATATCTTTCATTTTTTTTACATGACCAAATAAAATGAGGAAAAAGGAAAGAAATTTCATAAGAAAACAGTCAAAACTTCTCAATGGGTGGGGAAAACTACCTAAAAAGTTATTTTCTGACTTCTTTTCTGATCACTTGTTCTCATTTTTTTTAATGTATTCGACTATCCATTCACCGACCTCTTTTGTGCCATATTTAGCCCCGCCTTCCACTTGAATTTCGGGAGTGCGTACATTGGCATCGAGCGATGCATCTACGGCCTTGCGGATGAGTGCTCCCTCTTCCTGAAGGTTGAAGTATTCGAAGAGCATTGCCACGGAGAGTACTTGGGCAAGTGGATTGGCGATGTTGAGTCCTTTGGCTTGTGGCCAACTACCATGAATGGGTTCGAATACGGGTGTACTTTCACCTGTGGAGGCAGAGGGCAGAAGTCCCATAGAGCCGCTGATAACTGAACCTTCGTCGGTGAGGATGTCTCCAAAGGTGTTTTCCGTGACCATCACATCGAAGAATGTCGGCTCTTGAATCATGCGCATGGCGGCATTGTCCACATACATATAGTCGGTAGTTACCTCGGGATATTGGGGAGCCATCTCCTGTGCAATCTGTCTCCAAAGGCGCGATGAGGCGAGTACATTGGCCTTGTCCACCACGGTGAGGTGTTTGCGACGCTTCATGGCATAGTCGAATCCTACGCGGAGGATGCGCTCTATCTCGGGACGGGTGTAGTAGTTGGTGTCGTAAGCCTTGTCGTTGTCCTGATATTTCTCTCCGAAATACATACCACCCGTGAGTTCGCGTATGCAGATGAAGTCGGCATCCTGCACCAATTCGGCGCGAAGGGGAGACTTGTGAACAAGGCACTTGAATGTCTGCACGGGGCGTATGTTGGCAAAGAGGCCAAGTCTTTTACGCATAGCCAGCAAACCCTGCTCGGGGCGCACCTTGGCCGTGGGGTCGTTGTCAAACTTTGGGTCACCTACGGCTGAGAAGAGGACGGCATCCGATGCTTTACACACCTGATAAGTCTCTTCGGGGAAAGGGTCGCCCACTTCGTCGATGGCGTGTGCGCCACAGATGGCGTATTGGTAGGATACCTTGTGTCCGAATTTCTCGCATACGGCGGTCATTACATCCACACCTACGGCGGATATTTCGGGGCCGATACCGTCACCGGCCAACACTGCTATTTTCAAGTTCATATATTCTTTATTTTTATATGGTTTTAGTCTCTTTTTTAACGCTCATTTTCTACTTGGTAAAGTGTCTTTCGCTACTTGGCCAACTACCTTCGGCTACTTGGCCAACTACCCGCGGCTACTTGGCCAACTGGCGACGGCTACTTGGCCAAGTAGAAAAAGGTACTTGGCCAAGCAGATTTTTGCCCATCCTATTCTATCATATTCAGCATCTTGATGGTGGCCTTGATGGCTGCTTCCGTCTGGTCGGCATCGAGTCCTCGGGTGCGTAGGGTTTTCCCCTCGTGCTCCCATGTGATGACCGTTTGTACGAAGGCATCGGTGCGTCCGCCGGGTGGGATGGTGACGGCATAGTTGGTCAGCATGGGGAAGGTGCGACCCAGTGACTCCTTATATATCTTGCGCAAGGCACGCACGAAGGCATCGTATTGACCGTCTCCACTGGAGTTCTGCTCGTACTCCTCGCCATTGATTTCTATCTTCACCGTAGCCATGGGCTTGAGTCCGTATGCCAGGTTCACGAAGTAACTCTTCAACTTTACGCGGTCCTCCTGGATGTCGTGCTTCAGCACATCGCTTATAATATAGGGTAAGTCCTCCTGCGTCACGAGTTCCTTTTTGTCGCCCAATTCGATGATGCGCTCCGTCACCTTCTTCATCGCCTCTTCCGAAAGTTCAAGTCCCAATGCCTCCAGATTCTTTCGGATGTTGGCTTTTCCGCTCGCCTTACCGAGGGCATATTCACGTTTGCGACCAAAGCGCTCGGGCAGAAGGTCGTTCTGGTAAAGGTTGTTTTTGTTGTCTCCATCGGCGTGTACACCAGCCACTTGGGTGAAGACATTTTCGCCAATGATGGGTTTGTTGGCTGGTATGCTGATGCCCGAGTACGACTCCACGATGCGGCTCACCTCGTTCAATCGGCTTTCGTCGATGCTTGTGATGGCTTCGAAGTGGTCTTTCAAGATGGCTTGTACGCTGGATATAGGTGCATTTCCACATCGTTCGCCAAGGCCGTTCACCGAGGTGTGTATGCCCTGACAACCGCTCAGTACGGCGGCCAACACATTGCTGATGGCCAAGTCATAGTCGTTGTGTGCATGAAAGTCGAATCGTACATCGGGGTAGCGTTTCTTCATCTTGCGCATATATCCGATGACCTGCAGGGGGTTGAGTACACCCAATGTATCGGGCAACATGAATCGGCAGATGGAGGTCTCCTTCAATGTGTCCATCATCTGGAAGACATATTCAGGTGAATCCTTCATGCCATTGCTCCAATCCTCCAAGTATAGGTTTACACTGATGCCCATCTCCTCGGCCATTTTCACCGTGTCGATAATACCAGTCAAGTGCTCCTCGGGTGTCTTTTTCAATTGATGAGTACAATGGCGTAACGAGCCTTTGGCAAGCAGGTTCACAACCTTTCCTCCGGCCTCCTTTATCCATCGTAGTGATTCTCCACCATCTACGAAACCGAGTACCTCCACACGGTCAAGCATGTCGCGTCGTGAGGCCCATTCGCATATCATCCTCACCGCCTCGAACTCGCCATCAGATACTCTGGCAGAGCCTACCTCCACACGGTCGACCTTCAACTCCTCCAACAATAGGCGAGCAATCATCAACTTCTCATGGGGGATAAAACTCACTCCGCTCGTCTGTTCACCATCGCGCAGAGTGGTATCCATTATTTCGATGAAAGACCCACCCCGTCCCTCCCTGTGAGGGAGGGGGTAAGATGACATATCTGTATTATTTATATTTTTGTTCATTTGTAAATCGTGAGTATTTTTAATACCCTCCCTCACAGGGAGGGACGGGGTGGGTCTCTTTTTCAAACTCTTCAATCTTCTCTTTACTTTCCAACAAGAAGTCAATGTCGTCGAGCGCATTCATCAAGCAATATTTCTTGTAATTGTTGATGTCGAAGTATTCGCTATGGCCAGTGGCGAGATTGGTTACCGTCTGAGCAGGAAGGTCCACCCTTACTTCGGCTTGTGGGTCAGCCTCTATGGTGTCGAACAATTCTTGTTGAAACTTCTCGCTCACGATGACAGGAAGCACAAAGCAGTTGAGCAGATTATTGCGATGAATATCGGCAAACGAACTACTGATGACTACACGCACACCGTAGCCGGCAATGGCCCATGCGGCATGTTCGCGACTCGAACCGCTACCCCAGTTCTGTCCACCTATGATGATTTCGTGTACACCTTGGCGCGGTGCTTCGCTATACTCCGCTTTGTTCATCACAAAGTCTGCCACAGGTTTTCCCTCTGCATCGAAACGAAGGTCGTGCATGAATGCATCACCAAAGAATTGTGGGTCGCGTGTGGTACTGGCCAAATAACGTGCAGGGATGATGAGGTCAGTATTACAATTGTCTATCCGAATGGGTAAACAAGTGGATTGTATGATGTTGAATTTCTGTTTCATAATGGAATACCCCCTCTGTCCGTTGGGCATCTCCCCCTCTATGGGGAGAGCCATTCGGATGTTTGGAGGATTTAATTAATGAATTATTCTGTTTTATCGCTATTATCCGTTGAAGAAGACATCCCAGAGGTCTCCCCATAGAGGGGGAGATGCCCAACGGGCAGAGGGGGTCTGCTTATCACTCCCGTTACCGCACTTGCCGCCACCACGAGTGGACTTGCCAGGATGGTGCGTGCACCTGGTCCTTGACGACCTACGAAGTTTCGGTTGCTCGTTGAGATGGAGAGCTTACCAGCTGGCACCTTGTCGGGATTCATGGCCAAACAGGATGAACATGAGGGCAGACGGAGTTCAAAACCTGCTTCTTCAAGTATCTTGTCAATACCCTCGTCGATAATCTGCTGGCGCACGAGCCACGAGCCTGGTACAAGCCATGCAACCACATTCGGAGCTTTCTTCTTTCCTTTTACCACTGAAGCAAAGGCACGGAAGTCCTCTATGCGTCCGTTGGTGCAAGCACCGAGAAAACAATAATCCACAGGGGTACCTTCTAATTTCTGCCCAGGCTTGAATTGCATGTAGTCAAGCATAGAAAGGAATTGGGTGCGGTCAGCTTCGTTCACCTCTTCCAATGTGGGGATGCACTCGTCGATGGCAATACCTGCCCCAGGATTGGTGCCATAGGTAATGCGCGGTGCAATGTCTTCTGCATAATAGGTCACCTCTTTGTCGAATACGGCATCGGGGTCAGAGTAGAGCATCTTCCATTTTTCCACGGCCTTGTCCCATTCCTCACCTTTGGGAGCATATTCGCGTCCCTTCAGGTATTCAAATGTGGTCTCATCGGGGGCAATCAATCCTGCACGACTTCCCATCTCGATGCTGAGATTAGAGAGTGTCAGTCTTCCCTCCATCGACATATTGCGCACGGTCGAACCTGAATATTCTACCGCATAACCCGTTGCTCCTGAAGTAGTCATCTGTGCCATGATGTAGAGTGCCACATCCTTGGCGGTAACTCCTTCAGCCAATGTGCCTTCTATGTTGATGCGCATAGTCTTTGGTTTGCTTTGCAAGATTGTTTGCGAGGCCAATACTTGCGCCACTTCACTTGTGCCAATACCCATTGCTATAGCACCTACGGCTCCATGAGTGGAGGTGTGCGAGTCGCCACACACGATGGTCATTCCTGGCAGAGATAGAGCCTTTTCGGGGCCTACTACATGGATAATGCCATTGTCCTTTGTACCCATGGCAAAGTGACGGATGCCAAACTCTGCGCAATTCTTCGCCAGTGTCTCCACCTGTTTTCGTCCTACTGGGTCGTCAATGCGTTCTTGCTGGTCACTCGGAGTGTTATGATCAGGCATTGCCACCACCTGTTCGGGGCGGAATACGCTAATTTTCTTGTCTCTTAACGTATCGAATGCTTGCGGAGTTGTCACCTCGTGACAATACAGACGATCGATGTAGAGTTGAGTAGGACCATCTTCCACGTTTTGTACTACGTGGGCAGACCATATTTTGTCGAATAAACAGACCCCCTCTGCCCGCAGGGCATCTCCCCCTCTATGGGGAGAACCATCCGGAGTTTTTATGTTCATTTCTTTATCCATTACAATGCTGTTTTTATTGTTGTTATTACTTTCATTGTTTCATTTATAACTTCTTCATTGGTAAAACGCAATACACGAAAGCCAAAACGTTCAAGTTCTTCTGTCCTATAGACATCATATTCCATCTGAACCTCTGTAAAATGATATGCACCATCCACCTCTATAATAAGTTTCTTTTCCAAACATACAAAATCGGCAATGAAATCATAAATAATATGTTGCCGTTTAAACTTTACTCCAAATGTTTCTTCACGCAACTGTTGCCATAAGCATTTTTCCGCATGGGTTTGATTATTCCTGTTTTCGCGGGCAAATGTTTTTAATAAATCGTAGCGATCAGGACTGGCTGTCTGAAAATTACGTATCATACTTACCGTTTTTGGATAATATCTGCATGGTCTCCCCATAGAGGGGGAGATGCCCTACGGGCAGAGAGGGTCTTCACTTAAACTTATTGATACAATCAATATATGCTTCTACGGAGGCGGCGATGATGTCCGTATTGGCGCCGAAACCATAGTAGATGTGGCCATCGTACTCTACTTGCATGTGCACCTTTCCCATGTCGTCCGAACCTTTGCTGATGGCTTGGATGGTAAACTCTTTCAATATCATGTGACGATCAATTATTTTCTTCAATGCCTTGATGGCCGCATCTACAGGGCCATTTCCGCTTGCGCAGGCTTCGAACTTTTCACCACTGATATTGAGGCCAAGACTGGCTACAGATTGCACTCCCACACCGCTGGTGACTTGTAGGTAGTCCAACTTGATGCGATGATTTTCTGTACGATCGGCACCAGCCAGAAGCATGATATCATCGTCGTTGATGTCCTTTTTCTTGTCTGCTAATTTTAAGAATTCTTCGTACACTTTGTCGAGTTTTTCCTGCTCGAGATTGATGCCGAGGGAGTGTAGGCGATTCTTCAAGGCCGCGCGTCCGCTTCGGGCGGTTAAGACGATGCTGTTGTCATCGATGCCGACATCCTTTGGGTCGATGATTTCGTATGTCTGTACGTTCTTCAGCACTCCGTCTTGGTGGATACCGCTTGAGTGTGCAAAGGCATTGCGTCCGACAATAGCTTTGTTGGGTTGCACGGGCATGTTCATCAGTGAACTTACCATACGGCTGGTGGGGTAGATTCTCTGCGTATTGATGTTAGTCTCAATGTCGATGTCCTTGTGACACTTGATGATCATGGCTACCTCTTCGAGCGAAGTGTTTCCTGCCCGTTCACCTATGCCGTTGATGGTCACTTCCACTTGGCGTGCACCATTCAGGATGCCGCTCATGGTGTTTGCCGTGGCCATACCCAAGTCGTTGTGACAATGGGTGGAGATGATGGCATTATGAATGCCGTTCACGTGCTCCATCAGGTACTTTATCTTTGCACCATATTCGGCAGGTAAACAATATCCTGTTGTGTCTGGTATATTTACTACTGTGGCGCCTGCTTTGATGACGGCTTCGATGACGCGGGCCAAATACTCGTTGTCCGTTCGTCCAGCGTCTTCCGCATAAAACTCTACGTCCTCCACATAGCGCTTGGCATACTTTACGGCCGCTACGGCACGTTCAATAATTTCTTCGCGATTGGAGTTGAATTTGTACTTGATGTGTTCGTCGCTCGTGCCAATGCCAGTGTGTATGCGTTTGCGTTTGGCAAACTTCAGAGCTTCGGCAGCTATGTCGATGTCGCGCTCTACGGCGCGGGTCAGTGCGCAGATGGTGGGCCATGTGACGGCCTTCGATATCTCTATCACCGAATTGAAGTCGCCTGGGCTTGATACGGGAAATCCTGCTTCTATCACATCCACTCCCAATAACTCCAGTTGCTTGGCCACTTGTATCTTTTCCACCGTGTTCAGTTGGCATCCTGGTACCTGTTCGCCATCGCGAAGTGTCGTGTCAAAAATGAATAATCTGTCGCTCATTGTCTTAATTTTATTTTTCTTAGGTATGAAAAAAGTTTTTTCTCTGTAGGGTAAAAAAAGAAACCTTTCACACGGGGAAGTGAGAAAGGTTTCTTTTTTATGAATCTGCAATCATGCAACGGCTTCAATATACCACATAACACTCACTTCCCACCAGACTTCCCAGTAGAATAATAATAATGTTTAGTAGGTTAATGTTTAGCAGTTGTTTCATGTCTTTTTCTTATGATTTACGATTAAAACGGTGCAAATGTAGGTATAATTTTGATATTGCAAAAGAAAAATGTCACTTTTTTCGTTAAAATGATGACATTTTATAATATTTTGATAAAATGGGTGGGTGAGTGACTAATGACTGGTGGCTTGTGACTATCAACTTCTTTGAACCTTGAATCTTGAATCTTGACTTGCGCAGCTTGATGAGCGATAGCGAACTAATTTTGAACCTTTCACTAATTCTCGTCACTCCTTTGAATCCTTAAAAATATCAAAACTTAATAAAGAATCGCGCGCGAAAGTTCATACGAGCGGAAAAAAGAATGTATATTTGCAACCTTTTTGAGAGATAGATTGTAGTAAAAGGAAAAATATTCGAAGAAAAACCAAATAGGAAATAAGCATGAACGAAACAAAGAACTTAGTACAAAAGATAGTAGAAGGTATTCAGGAGAAGAAGGGTAAGAACATCGTAGTGGCAGATTTGACATCTATTCACGAGACAATATGCAAGTATTTCGTTATTTGTCAGGGAAACTCTCCCTCGCACGTGAGTTCTATCGTAGACGAAGTGTGGGACTATGTGCGTGAGCATGAAGGTTCGAAACCCTCGGCCATTGATGGTCAAACAAATGCCCAGTGGGTGGCAATGGATTACTCAGACGTCATTGTGCACGTGTTCCTCCCCGAAGTGCGCGAGTTCTACAACTTGGAGCATTTGTGGGCTGATGCTAAATTGGAAAAGATTGCAGATTTGGATTGAATTAGTATATGAGCGAAAACAACAATAGCAACATTCCCCAGCGGGGAAAAGGGGGTGGCAATGACCCGAAGATGCCGCCCGTGCCCAAGTTCAAGTTGAACTGGTTGTATATGATTATCGGTGTGGCCTTGATCGTCCTCTGGTGGAACGGAAAGGACGGCGGAGGCATGGTGAAGGAAGTAACCTATGACCCTCAGTTCAAGCAATACATCAGCGATGGATACGCCAGCCGTGTGGTGGTGTACGATGACCGCACACTCAATATGTACCTCAAGCCCACCTGCGTGAAGGAGGTGTATGGCCCCGAGGCTGCCAAGATGGGACCTCATCCCTACGTGACCGTGCAATACGGCTCGGAGGAGAGCCTCGAGCAATTCCTCGAGAAGGAGAAGGCTGAAGGCCGTTTCGATGGCTCCATCGAATACGACAAGCACGAGGACTATTGGGGAGCCATCCTCGGAAGTCTGTTGCCCATCGTCTTCCTCGTCTTCATCTGGATATTTATCATGCGCCGCATGAGTGGTGGAGGTGGAGCTATGGGTCCTGGAGGCGTTTTCAATGTTGGAAAATCAAAAGCCAAGTTGGTGGACAAGGATCAAGCCAACCGCGTCACCTTCAAGGATGTGGCTGGACAGAAGGAAGCCAAGCAGGAAGTGGCCGAGATAGTTGAGTTCCTGAAGAACCCTGGCAAGTTCACCGAGTTGGGAGGTAAGATTCCCAAGGGCGCATTGCTCGTAGGTCCTCCGGGTACGGGTAAGACATTGTTGGCCAAGGCTGTAGCAGGCGAGGCGGACGTACCGTTCTTCTCCCTCTCAGGATCCGACTTTGTGGAGATGTTCGTCGGCGTAGGAGCCAGTCGTGTGCGCGACCTCTTCCGTCAAGCCAAGGAAAAGTCACCCTGTATCATCTTCATCGACGAGATCGATGCCGTAGGTCGTGCCCGTGGTCATGGATCTGCTATGGGAGGTGGAAATGACGAACGCGAAAGCACTCTCAACCAACTCCTCACCGAGATGGACGGATTTGGCACTAACAGTGGCGTCATCATTCTGGCTGCTACAAACCGTGCCGATGTGTTGGACAAGGCCCTCTTGCGTGCAGGACGATTCGATCGACAGATACACGTTGACCTTCCCGACCTGAACGAGCGTAAGGAGGTGTTTGCCGTACACTTGAAGCCCGTGAAGGTGGACGACTCGGTGGATGTGGATATCCTTGCACGCCAGACACCAGGATTCAGTGGAGCCGACATCGCCAACGTGTGCAACGAGGCTGCCCTCATTGCGGCTCGTCACGACAAGAAAGCCGTGACCAAGCAGGACTTTCACGATGCCATCGACCGCATCATCGGAGGATTGGAGAAGAAGACCAAGGTGATGACCAACGACGAGAAACGCACCATTGCCTTGCACGAAGCTGGTCACGCCACCCTCTCATGGTTCCTCGAATATGCCAACCCCCTCATCAAGGTTACCATCGTGCCACGTGGCCGTGCGCTCGGTGCGGCATGGTATATGCCCGAGGAGCGTCAGATTACCACCAAGGAGCAGATGCTTGATGAGATGTGTGCCACCTTGGGCGGACGTGCGGCAGAGGAACTCTTTGTCGGACGCATCTCAACTGGTGCTATGAACGACCTCGAACGAGTGACCAAGCAAGCCTATGGTATGATTGCCTATGCAGGTATGAGCGACCGCTTGCCCAACCTCTGTTACTATAACAACAATGAATATTCCTTCCAACGTCCCTACAGCGAGAGTACTGCTCAACTCATCGACGATGAGGTGAAGCGCATGGTGAACGACCAATATGCACGTGCCAAGCAACTCCTTGACGAGCATCGCGAAGGACACGCCGCCTTGGCCGACCTGTTGATGACTCGTGAAGTCATCTTCGCCGAGGATGTGGAAAAAATCTTTGGTAAGCGTCCTTGGACATCACGCTCTGAGGAGATAATGGCTGTAGAAGAAGCTCCGAATGAGAAGGCCGAGAAGGTGATTGAAGGAGAATTATAAAGATTCAAGGTTTAAGATTCAAGATTCAAGGAATCGAGGGATATAGAACTTGTTGAGATAGTAAAGGCGAATGGAGAAGGAACAGAAGTTTGAAGATTTGGAAATATTCAAAAAAGCGAGACGACTGTCGAAGGACATCTATTTGGTCACAAATAAGCAACCAT
This sequence comes from Bacteroidaceae bacterium, assembly GCA_017560945.1. Classification (GTDB taxonomy): domain Bacteria; phylum Bacteroidota; class Bacteroidia; order Bacteroidales; family Bacteroidaceae; genus Phocaeicola_A. The sequence continues at coordinate 63,997 of JAFZDY010000046.1, forward strand.
TTGCAAACGATATTCGTTTTGTCCAACAGATGCACGCTTCTGTAGGTAGTATAATGGATAATATTGCAGAGGGATTTGAACGTAATGGCAATAAAGAGTTTGTCCAGTTCCTTTATATCGCTAAGGGGTCTTGTGGAGAAGTTCGTTCACAAATAATTCGAGCTTCAGACATAGGGTTTCTCGATAAAGTAACAACGTTAGATTTGTACGATAAGAGCATAACTCTAAGTCGTGAAATATCAGCGTTCATTAGATACTTGAAAACATCAGGTTACAAAGGTGTGAAATATCTTTCCCATTCTGATGAACCTTGAATTTTGAACCTTGAATTTTGAATTTTGAACATTGAATTTTTGATCTTTGAATATATAATTATGAAAAATTTCATTACACGAACCTTGACTGGTGTACTTTTCGTAGCCGTGTTGGTGGGATGCATACTCTATAGCCCCACCACGTTTACCATGTTGTTCACCCTCATCACGGGATTGGCCGTGTGGGAGTTTGGTACTCTCATCAACAACAGTGGACAAGCCATCATCAACCGTCCTATCTGCGGATTGGCAGGAGTTTACCTTTTCCTTGCCTTTATGGGATTCAACGAAGGGTTGTTCGGTGCCGAGGCATTTGTGCCCTATCTGTTGATACTCATATATTTGTTGGTGGCTGAGTTGTACAAGAATCGTCCGAACCCCATTGCCAACTGGGCTTACACCATGATGAGCCAACTCTACGTAGCTCTTCCCTTTGCCTTGTTGAGTGTGCTCTATTTCTATCCCATTCAAGTGATTAGGGAAGGCGAGTTGACCACGGGCATTACCCCTGTGTTGTCTCTTTCCGTCTTCATATTCTTGTGGGCAAGCGACTCGGGAGCCTATTTGGTAGGTTCGCTTTTTGGTAAACATCGTCTGTTCGAACGTATTTCGCCCAAGAAGTCTTGGGAAGGTTTTTTCGGAGGAGGTGCATTGGCCATATTGGCTGCGTGGGCTCTTTGCCATTTCTTCCCCATCATGACATTGCCTTGTTGGATAGGTATGGCCCTTGTGGTAGTAATCTTCGGTACATGGGGTGACCTCGTGGAGTCACTCCTTAAACGTCAACTTGGCATCAAGGATTCAGGAAACATCCTTCCTGGTCACGGAGGCATCCTCGATCGTTTCGATAGTGCGATACTCGCCATCCCTGCTGTGGTGGTGTACCTCTATACATTGGCGATGATTTCGTAAGGAAAGTAAAGGGGTAAGATTCAAAGCTCAAGAAGGTTCAAAGTTCATTTTACATCATACACCCTTATACTTTCTCCAACAATAACTGGCAGTTAGGAAATATATGCCGCTCTGAATCCACAGGGCGGCATATTCTGTCTTTACCTCATGCAAAGAGGCGCCCATGGTATTGATGTGTACGAATCCGTTGATGCCAAAGGTAGAGGGAAAAAGGTAGGAGAAGAGTTTCCACCCCATAGGAATATTTGACTCTGGCCATGAAATGCCCGAGAGGAAGAGCAGAGGTACGGAGGTGAAGACGAAGAGTAGCATACACGCTTCGCGATTGGGGACAAAGGCAGAAAGGGTGAGTGCAAAGAAGGTACAGGCAAGTTGATAGGGGAGAATGAAGGTTACCAAAGTGAGTGCGTCGGCTAATTGAGGAAGATGAAACAGGTGGGGTACGGCTACAAGCATGTAGGTGCAGGTAAATATCCCTATGATGATGCAGGCAAAGGCACGGGCTAACATACCTTTACCTCCTACCTGATGTGGACGTTTCCCTAAGTCACGATCGGTGCCGGCCAACAACCCTGTACCAAGGAGCAACGTTTGTTGGATGATGAGTATCAACACGGCGGGGATGAGGAACGTGGCAAAGCCCGACTGGGGGTTGAAACTTGTCACGCTCTCGTACTGTACGGGCATGGTGCTCACCTCCTCCTGGCGGGTGGTGAGGCCAGGCATCAGGCGTAGGCGTATGGCATCGTTCATCTTCAGTGATACGTCGGTACAGGTAATCACAAGCGCTTTGTAGTATAGCAATGCACTCATGTCGCAAAAGAGGCTTACGTGTGTCTGTTCGCCACGTTGGAGATTGCGCTCGAAGTCGTTGGGCAGATAGATGATACCGTAAGCCTCTTTGCGACGCATCCACTCCTTGGCCTCTTCCATGCGGGAGGTCCTTAGTACAATGTCCACACTGGGTGACGCATCCACCATACGTACGAATTCGCGTCCCATAGAGGTGGACGAGGGAAGAACGGCCACCACAGGGACTTCGCGCACGACCTCGTTGGTGTAGAGGTAGGCATACAGGAGCGGATATCCCAGGGGGACAAGGATAAGGAAGATGAGTGTGCCCTCGTCGCGGAGGATACGGTGAAGTTCGGTGAGAATTCGGTTCATGGGAGGGTCGATGTTCAATATTCAAAGTTTAAGGTTCAACATTAGTTCGCTATCGCTCATCAAGCTTCGCAAGTCAAGGTTCAACATTCAAGGTTCAAAGTTCAAGGGCCAAGAGAGGGAAGCATTTTACTCCTTCCCATAGAGGGGAAGGTCGGGATGGGGTCTTCCCCTCCATAGAGGGCGATTGCGAGCTGGCACAGCAATCGGGGAGCCTTAGCGACGGAGGCCAGGGGCGGGGGTGGGTCTGCTGCTTTCATTCCATATACTCATAAGTCGTTAACACTCGTTTGAGTCTTCCGAGGAAGGGTAGGGGGAGGAGGAGGAAGAGACAAAGAGCCACGTAGGAGGTGAATGCATACTCTGCCGCATATCCGTTCAGCGCACTATTGGCATAGATGAGGAAATAGTGACGTAGGGGGAATAGGTTGTTCAGCATCTGTATGGCAGGACTCATGGCCATGGCAGGAAAGGAGAAACCTGAGATGGAGAACGACACTACACTCCATAGTGCGGCAGCACTCATGGCCATGCGCATCCATGGAAAGAGGCAGAAAAGGAAGATACCAAATGTCTGAGTGGCCAATACTGACAGGAAAAGAGCTACGAGCATGGGTAGAAGTCCTCCACCAAGTGGAAAGTGGAGGAAACCGAATAGCCACGCGTCGCAGAGTAGTGCCATGGAAAAGAATAGGCACGTTTGTGGGAGCAGTTTCCCAAGTAAGGCGGGCAGAATCTTTCCATCGGCTGCAGAAAGCCACTCTTGAGCAGTTCCTTGTTTCAGCTCGCTACCGATGGAGTACACCGTCACGAGCATGACCGTCAGGAGGAGTACGCCCGGAAGCAGGGTGTTGTTCAGGTAAACGGAGTAGTTGAGCCACGGGTTACCCAATGGATGAGGTTCTATTACTATAGGTTGCAGGATAGGCATTACCTGCCACTGTGCGGCTCCTCGTGCATAGAGTTGCTCTTCTCCAATGTTCGCATCGGTCAACTCCGACAGGGTGCGCATGTCCTTGTAGAGCAAGGCTCCGGCTATCAAGTAGGCCTCGTTGAGGTAAAACGATACGGTGGGTTGCTTCTCTGATAAAGCCTCTGCCTCCATTCTTTCGGGGATGAGGTAAAAACCATAGATGTCGCCCCGTTGCATGGCGTCGAAAGCTTCGTGTGCCGTAGGGTAATGACTCACGATGTGGGTGTGCTGATAGGCACCTAAGTTGCGTACAATGGAGCGCGAGGTGTGCGAGTCGTCCATGTCCACCACTCCTGTGGGAAGTTTGGTGGGTAGTCCCTCTGCCATCAGAGAGGTGAACAATATATAGCACACCAGAGGCGGCAATATAATGGACGACAGGTAAAGTGGGTCGTGCACCATTCGTCGACATTCACGAAGAAAGGGGAACATAAAAATTCAAGATTCAAAGTTCAAGGTTTAAAGTTCAAAGTTCAATCATCGTAGGGGCAGGGTCTGCCTGCCCTTTTACAAAAGTTCAAAGTTAAACGCTTCAACGTCTCAACGAATAAACCGATTCCTTCCTTTATCTTCTTAAATATAAAGGGGTAGGGTTATTTCTTTCAATTTAAAGAAACCACCATACTCATTCCCGGCCATAGTCCTTTAACTGTTCGGGTAGGGATGGCTTTCACCTCGAAGGTCTTCAGGTCATACTCACCTGTCACTTTGGTGGCCTTCCATGCAGCATAGGTGCCTCGATCTTTTAGTCTCACGACTCGTAGGGTGATCTTAGCATCCAAAGCGGGGGAGTATGCGCGGAAGATTTTTCCTACGGGAAAGTCCTTCAGGTAGTCTTCGCGTACATTGAAACTTACCCACAACTTGTCCATCAGTGCGAGGGACATAATGGGGGCACCGCTTCCTACCAATTCATCGGGTAGGGGATAGATGTCGCTCACCTGTCCGTCCATGGGGGCTGTCAGTACCGTCTCTTCTACATATGAAATGACCTCCTCCACACCTCCTTGTGCCTCCTTTACCTGTGCAGCAGTGATTTCCTTATCCTCCACTTGTGCTCCTTGGCGAGCCATTTCGTATTGCCAACGGGCTGCTTTCTCCGTGGCTTCCATAGCCTGAAATTCGGCCAATGCCTCGTCGCGTTTCTGTGCTGTCATCACACCTTCCTCGTACAAGTGGTTTACCCGTTCATAGGTTTTGCGTGCAATCTCTTGTCCTGCCAGGGCTTTTTGCCACATTTCGTAAGCCGATTGCAATACCTCCACACGAGCGGGTCGGTGACTCTTTTCATTTAGCGCTTCAGCGGCCGATTGTATGGCCTCCACTTGTGTATATTTGGCCATGATGTCGGGAGCAGAGAGGGTCACCAGTGTATCGCCAGTCTTCACCCAATCGCCTTCGTGTACATAGATTTTTCGTATGCGCCCAGGTACTTTGCTCGACACGCGGTATTCGTCCACCTCGGCCTCTCCCTCGATGTACTCTTTGTCATTGCCCAAGCATACTATCCCTATGAGGGCAGTCAAAGTGATGACCGCTACCACAATGCCCAACATATACATGGCATTTCGGTGCTGTTGCTTTTGTTTCTTATCCATGGAAGTTCTTAAAATTCAATATTCAAAAATTCAATATTTAAAGATCAATGTTTAAGATTATTTCGAGCAAAGCTCTCATCAAGCTACGCAAGTTAAAGTTCAATCTTCAAGGTAAATAAACTTTGAACCTTAAACTTTGAACCTTTAATCAATTAAAGTTCCCCCATAGCCTTTCGCATTTCTGTTTCGGCCAACCAGATGCTTATTTGAGCATCGATGCAGGCAACATGTGCAGATAGCCAGGCGGTTTGTGCCTCCATCACTTGGGTGGCTGAGGTTACCCCTTCGTGAAAACTCAGGAGGGCGTAGCGTAGGTTCTCCTCCGCTTCCCTTCGGTTGCTCTCGGTCAGAGTCAGTCGCTTGTGTGCCTCCTCCAGTTGATATTTGCATTGGTGTACTTGCAAGGTTATCTCCTCGCGAGCCTCTACCAATTGACATTCTGCACTCAATGTCTGCGTGTGGCTCTCGCGTGTTTTGTACACCCCCTCGCCCCATTGGAAGAGTGGAATATTGAGGAGTATTCCTACATTCCACGTGCCCCTGAACTTCCGTTCGAATCCATTGAGTACTGAAGGGTTACTCATCAGGTAATTTCCCGTTAAGGCCAAGGTAGGCAGATATCCTGCGCGGGTGATGCGCTCGTTCTGGCGGTTCATCTGTACAACGGCTTCCAAACTCTTCAGTTCCGGTCGATGGGTAAGGGCAAAGTCGATGTCCCCTTGTGAGGGTATGGTGAGTGGTGGCGGGGTGATGCTATCCCGTCCTTCGTCAGCTAAGTGCAGGGTCGTATCTGGTTCAAGTCCGCATAGTTGACACAGTAGCATACGGCTTAAGTTTAGCCCATTGCAGACTTCGGTCATTGCCATTTCTGCCTCTCCCATCTTCACCTTTACCGTCAGTTCGTCGGCTCGGGTTGCCACGCCGGCAGTGTACATTTTCGAGATATCTTCTTCTAATGTCTGTACAAGGTGCAGATACTCCGTGGCCAGTTCCCTCCGTGCCGATAACGATACCACTAACCAATAGGTTCTCTCCACCTTGTCAACTACCGCGTGTTGCTCCGTTTCCCATTGACTATGAGCTAATGCTTCAGCTTGTTGCGTCAGGCGGTAGTAGGCCCTGATTTTGCCTCCCATGTAGAGGGGTTGTGTCAGTGATATGGCTCCTGCCCAGATATGGCGCGTGTCTGTCTGTAGAGCCTCAGTCAGTGCGTGTCCCAACTCATTCAGTGGGGTGGCTATGTCTATGGCTGCCAAGGGACCTATTAGTTGTGTCAGTACTGGATGGTCGCCACCCAGTTCTCCAAAACTCTTCTCAACCGCACTCAGTACGCGATCGCCCATGTGAGAAAGGTCAAACTGTTGCTGTCTGCTCAGTAATGACACCTCTTTTTGGTTATACAGATAAGTACCTGCTGCCGATAGTTTGGGCAGAAAATTGGTCTTTGCCGCCTTTTGTGCGTAGTGTGCTGCTCCCATCTTTTCCTTGGCCATCTGCAATTTTCTGTTGTGTTGGATGGCTAAAGTGAGCAGACTATCGCGCGACAAAGGTGTTTGTCCCATCATGTGGACAATTCCCCATTGGGCTATCCATATCAAAATCCATATCCTTGTCCCCATATAGTGTAGATTTTAGAGGTTCGTTTTTCTGCGTTACAACAAATTGATAGGGGTAAAGGTTGTTAATTTGTCTTTTTGTATTGTGTTCAATGAAAAATATATTTATGCGTGTCATTTTGTCTTGTTTAAAACGCTACTCTGTGTCAATTTGTCTGAAAAAGGAATTTGGCAACACTATTGTTCCTCCTGATTGTAGAGGCGGCGGGTGAAAGTGTTTTGAGAAAGAAACAAAGCGCGCTTTGAATATGTTTTCACTTTAAAATAAGGAAAGAAAGGAGAAACGAAATTATGAACTTCAATAACTTTACAATCAAATCGCAAGAGGCGGTACAGGAGGCAATAAACCTAACCCATACCCGTGGACAGCAGGCTATTGACCCCGCACACCTAATGGCCGCAGTGCTGAAGGTGGGCGAGACCGTGACCAACTTTGTGTTTCAGAAACTAGGAGTGAATGGCCGACAGATAGCCCTGTTGGTGGACAAGCAGATGGACTCGCTACCCAAAGTGAGCGGAGGCGAACCCTACTTGAGCCGCGAGACGAACGAGGTGTTGCAGCGTGCTGTGGAACTCACCAAGGAGATGGGTGACCAGTATGTGGCACTGGAGGAACTGTTGTTGGCTTTGTTATTGGTGAAGAGTACTGTGGCTACCATGTTGAAGGATGCTGGTGTGACTGAGAAGGACCTTCGTGCCGCTATTGTCGAACTCCGCAAGGGTGGGAAGGTGACTTCCCAATCGAGTGAAGACACCTATCAGTCGTTGAGCAAATATGCCATCAACTTGAACGAAGCTGCCCGTTCGGGCAAACTCGACCCCGTCATCGGACGTGACGAGGAGATACGCCGAGTGTTGCAGATACTGAGCAGACGCACCAAGAATAACCCCATCTTGATTGGTGAACCTGGTACAGGAAAGACCGCCATTGTGGAGGGACTTGCCCACCGTATTCTGCGTGGTGATGTGCCCGAGAACCTGAAAGATAAGCAACTCTACTCACTCGATATGGGAGCATTGGTGGCTGGAGCCAAGTACAAAGGAGAATTCGAGGAACGACTGAAGGCTGTCATCAACGAGGTGGTGAGTTCCGATGGACAAATCATCCTCTTCATCGACGAGATACACACCCTGGTAGGAGCGGGCAAGGGTGAGGGTGCCATGGATGCGGCCAACATACTGAAACCAGCCCTTGCGCGTGGCGAACTGCGCTCGATAGGTGCCACCACGTTGGACGAGTATCAGAAATATTTCGAGAAGGACAAGGCACTGGAGCGCCGTTTTCAGACGGTAATGGTGAACGAACCCGATGTATTGAGCACCATCAGTATCCTGCGTGGATTGAAGGAACGATATGAGAACCACCACAAGGTGCGCATTCAGGACAATGCCATCATTGCTGCCGTGGAGTTAAGCAATCGATACATCACCGAACGATTCCTTCCTGACAAAGCCATAGACTTGATGGATGAGGCAGCAGCCAAACTCCGCATGGAGCGCGACTCGGTGCCCGAGGAACTGGATGAACTCAGTCGTCGATTGAAGCAATTGGAGATTGAGCGCGAAGCCATCAAACGAGAAAAGGACGAGCCTAAATTGGCTCAACTGAACAAGGAGATAGCCGAACTGAAGGAACAGGAGACCGCAATAAAAGCAAAGTGGGAGAGCGAAAAGGCATTAGTAAACAAGATTCAAGCCAATAAACAACAGATAGAGCAACTGAAGTTCGAAGCCGAACGTGCCGAACGCGAAGGTGACTATGGCAAGGTGGCCGAGATTCGGTACGGACGCTTGCAGGCACTCGAAGAGGAAATCAAGCACATCGAAACCGAACTGAAACAGATGCAGAGCGGTGAGGCTCTCATCAAGGAAGAGGTGACGGCAGACGATATAGCCGATGTGGTGAGCCGTTGGACAGGAATACCTGTGAGTAAAATGTTGCAGAGCGAGCGCGAAAAACTCCTCCACCTGGAAGAAGATCTTCACCTGCGCGTAGTGGGTCAGGACGAAGCCATACGTGCCGTGAGTGACGCTGTGCGCCGTAGCCGTGCAGGATTGCAAGATCCGCGTCGCCCCATCGGTTCGTTCATCTTCTTGGGAACTACGGGTGTGGGAAAAACGGAACTTGCCAAAGCCTTAGCCGAATACCTCTTCGACGACGAGCAACTGATGACACGCATCGACATGAGTGAGTATCAAGAGAAGCATAGTGTAAGCCGTCTTATTGGTGCCCCTCCGGGATACGTGGGATATGACGAGGGTGGACAATTGACCGAAGCTGTACGCCGTAAACCCTACTCGGTGGTGTTGTTCGACGAGATAGAGAAGGCACACCCCGATGTGTTCAACATCCTTCTGCAAGTGCTCGACGATGGTCGATTGACCGACAATAAGGGACGTGTGGTGAACTTCAAAAATACACTCATCATCATGACTTCGAACCTCGGAAGTGCCTATATACAGAGCCAGTTCGAGCGATTGACTCCCCAAAATCGTGAACACCTCATCGAAGAGACCAAGAACGAGGTGATGGGGATGCTGAAGAAGACCATTCGTCCGGAGTTCCTCAACCGCATCGATGAAACCATCATGTTCCTTCCTCTCGACAGGGACGAGATAGAGCAGATTGTACGCTTGCAGATAGCCGGCATCCGTCGTATGTTGGCCGAGGGTGGGGTGAACCTCCAACTGACCGATGATGCTATAGCCTTCATCGCCTCTACGGGATACGATCCCGAGTTTGGTGCCCGTCCCGTGAAGCGTGCTATTCAGCGCTACCTGCTCAATGATCTTTCGAAGAAACTCCTTGCGCAGGAGGTGGATGCTTCGCGCCCCATCAAGGTCGATGTGGCCGGTGATGGGCTGATGTTTGGAAATTGAGAAAGGTTAGTTCGCTATTGCTCGTGAGCGATAGCGAACTATTTTTTGAATGTTGAACCTTTGTAAAAGGGCAGGCAGACCCTGCCCCTACGATTTTTGAATCTTGAACTTTAAACCTTGAATCTTGAACTTTGAACTTTGAATCTTGATTTTTGATTTTTGAACCTTGAACTTTGAATCTCAAAAAAACTTTCTGTCTTATCATTGTTTTCAATTCTTTGTAGTATCTTTGTACGCCTAATCAAGGAACAATGAACGAAGATATAAAACAAGCATTAGAAGTGCTGAACAAGGGTGGGGTAATCCTATACCCGACTGATACCATTTGGGGCATCGGATGCGATGCGACCAATCCCGAGGCGGTGAAACGCGTGTACGAAATCAAGCAACGTACCGATAGTAAGGCGATGTTGGTGCTCATCGATTCACCTGCCAAACTCAATTTCTATGTGAAGGATGTCCCCTCTGTGGCTTGGGATTTGATAGAGTTGACGACCAAACCCCTCACCGTCATTTACGATGGTGCACGCAACCTGGCCGAAAACCTTCTGGCCGAGGATGGAAGTGTGGGCATACGCGTGACCGATGAAGAGTTTTCGCGCCAACTCTGTTTCCGCTTTCGCAAGGCTATTGTCTCTACATCTGCCAACATTAGCGGAGAGGCTTCACCCCAATCTTTTGCGGATATCAGTGAGGAGATTAAGCAGAAGGTCGATTACATCGTGGGTTACCGACAGAAGGAAAAGAGTGTGGGAAAGGCCTCAAGCATCATCAAACTGGGCACAGGTGGTCAGGTGAAAGTTATCAGAGAATAAAGAAGAATATATGGGACACGATAACGAGAAAAGCACCTGGATGCTACGCTTTCTGAAGTGGCGCGAGCGAAACATGAGCGAAAAGCAGTTTATGCTTGTCCTCAGTTTTCTGGTCGGAATCTTCACGGCTATGGCAGCCCTCCTGTTGAAAGGACTTATCCACTTCATTCAAGGAATGCTCACCGAGCATTTCGATGCTACAGGTGCCAACGGACTCTACTTGCTCTACCCTGTAGTGGGTATTTTCCTCACCATGCTTTTCATCCGCTATGTAGTGCGCGATGACATCAGTCATGGTGTGACCAAGATTCTCTATGCTATCTCGAAGAAGAAGGCACACATCAAGCGACACAATATGTTTTCCTCGGTTATTGCCAGTGCCCTTACCATCGGATTTGGTGGATCGGTCGGAGCCGAGGCGCCTATCGTGTTGACAGGTTCAGCCATAGGATCTAACTTGGGGCAGGCCTTTCGTCTCGAGCGACGTAAACTGATGTTGCTCGTGGCATGTGGAGCAGCAGGAGCCATTGCAGGCATCTTCAAGGCTCCCATAGCCGGATTGGTATTTACCATAGAGGTGCTGATGGTGGACTTGACAATGTCCTCCCTCATGCCGTTGATGGTGTCGTGCATCACGGCAGCTACCGTGTCCTACATCTTTACGGGTACTGAGGCCATGTTTGAGTTCAGCATGGACAATCCGTTCGTCATGGAGCGCATTCCCCATGTGATACTCTTGGGAATCTTGTGCGGATTGGTGTCACTCTACTTCACTCGCACGATGAATAGTTGCGAGAGTATGTTTCGTCGTTTTGCCCAACGTCCGTACGTGAAGTTGCTGATTGGTGGACTCATGCTCAGTGTGCTTATCTTCCTCTTTCCACCCCTTTACGGTGAGGGATACGACACCATCACTCTGTTGCTCAATGGTACCACACCCGCCGAATGGGATACACTGATGAATAATTCACTCTTCTATGGTTTTGGCAATGTATTGCTCTTGTACCTTATATTGATAGTCATCTTCAAGGTGTTTGCCAGTAGCGCTACCAATGGTGGAGGTGGATGCGGTGGTATCTTTGCACCCAGCCTTTTCCTTGGATGTATAACAGGATTTGTGTGGGCGCGCATCAGCAATATGTTTGCCTTGGGTGGCATCGAGGTAACCGAGAAGAATTTTGCTCTTCTGGGTATGGCAGGTTTGATGTCGGGTGTAATGCACGCACCCCTCATGGGTATTTTCCTTATAGCCGAACTTACAGGAGGATACGACCTGTTCCTTCCCCTTATGATTACCTCTGTGTCGGCTTACCTCACCATCGTAGTGTTCGAGCCACATAGTATCTACTCCACCCGTTTGGCCAAGAAGGGCGAACTCCTTACCCACGACAAGGACAAGGCCGTGCTTACCCTGATGAATGTAGAGAGTGTGGTGGAGAAGAATTTCGAGCCAGTGAGCCCTAGTATGGAGTTGGGACAACTTGTGGGAGTCATTTCGCGCGCCAAGCGAAACCTCTTCCCTGTGGTGGACGAGGGTGGACGTTTGTTGGGCATTGTACAGATGGATGATATTCGTCACATCATGTTTCGTCAGGAACTCTATCGACGCTTCACCGTCGATCGTTTGATGGTGGATGCCCCTTGTCGCTTGAGTGTGAACGACCCCATGGAGGTGGTTATCCGCAAGTTCGACGACACTGGAGCCTGGAATCTGCCTGTGGACGATGCCGATGGAAAGTACCTCGGCTTTGTTTCCAAATCAAAGGTTTACGCCTCGTATCGCCAAGTCTTGGTGGACTTCTCGGAAGAGTAGGGTAAAGTTTTTTGCTTGTAGCTTTCCGTGAAATCTTGAACTCTTTTTACGTAAAGTTGCTATACATGACATATTATTGTCTGTTAATATTGTTACTTTTTTTTAATGGTTTGTAATTGTCAGAAGATTAGTAATCTTATGTATGTAAGAATGCTATCTTTTGGCTTGAAGAACCCAATCTTGTAAGTTGTAATGTCTAACGAATTATACATTTCAACGAAAAAAGATATTTTTTTTACTCTTTTCTGTATTACTTTCCGTATTATTTATTACCTTTGCATCGTCAATGACTCATAGAGGTGAGAATTGATGACTGACATTGTGGGAAATATATAGCGTTTGCTACTATTCTAAGCGTCTATTGAAACTTAGGAACTTTCAAAAGGAATACGTGAGGAATAAGATTGCAGATGCCTGCGTATAGCGTAGGTGCGTCTTATCTTTTGTATTCCGGGTATCCTAAGACCTCAATAGACGAAGGCATAAGAGATGTACTTGCGCTTCTTTTGTGTCGAGGCTCTTAGGGTATTTTGTTTTCATTATATAGTTTCTTCCTTTGCCAGAGAAACGGAAATGTCGTGTGAAAAAAATAGAGTAAAATCAATACACATAGAAAGACTAAAATTATACTTTTTTGAGTTTTAATTTAGTAAATTGCGCGCAGAAGCCAGGAGTCGCCGTGAGGCGCTTCCTGGTCTTTTTTATAATCTAATAAAGATGTAATTCATAAATTAATGGAAATATAGCACTTTTATACCCTATATACCTCGTGCCTAATATGGGAAAAATTCAATAATATGTAATTAAATGAATAATTATTACTACCTTTGCATACTGTAATAATGAAAATATGCAAAAGGAAGATTTGAGAATCGTATATATGGGAACACCCGACTTCGCCGTGGAGAGTTTGCGCCAGTTGGTGGAGGGTGGATACAATGTAGTAGGAGTCATCACCATGCCCGACAAACCGATGGGACGCCACGGAAGTGTGCTTCAACCAAGCCCCGTGAAGCAATATGCGGTGGAGAAGGGATTGCGCGTGCTTCAACCTGTGAACTTGAAGGACGAGGCCTTTGTGGAGGAGTTGCGCTCGTTGAAAGCCGACCTCCAGATTGTGGTGGCTTTTCGTATGCTTCCCGAGGTGGTGTGGAATATGCCACCGATGGGGACATTCAACCTACATGCCTCATTGCTTCCCCAGTATCGTGGTGCAGCGCCCATCAACTGGGCCATCATCAATGGTGACACGGAGACGGGTATTACCACCTTCTTCCTCAAGCACGAAATTGACACGGGTGAGGTCATTCAACAGGTGCGTGTGCCCATTGCCGACGAGGACGATGTGGAGGTAATTCACGACAGACTGATGATGTTGGGTGGACGACTGGTGACCGAGACCGTGGATGCTATCCTGGCCGGCACGGTGAAGTCTATCCCTCAGGAGGAGATGATAAGCCTCTCGGAGGAGGAACTTCGCCCCGCTCCAAAAATCTTCAAGGATACCTGTCGCATCGATTGGACAAAGGGGGTAAAGGGTGTGTACGACTTTGTGCGCGGCCTCTCTCCGTACCCTGCCGCATGGACGGAATTGGTGAATGCAGATGGGGGTTTACAGGTGCTGAAAATTTTCCAGACAGAGAAAATATTTTTCTCCCACGAGGAAAAAATAGGTGCCCTCTCTTCGGATGGAAAAACCTGCCTGAGGGTGGCTCTTGCAGATGGTTATCTCAACATCCTCTCCCTGCAACTTGCTGGTAAGAAACGAATGCCTGTGGCCGACTTTTTGCGCGGATTTAAGGTGATGGAAGGGCTTTTTGTACGATGATGGTGAAGAAAAATCTTAAAAAAGTTGCGGAAGTCACAAATTATGCGTTTATTTGCACCCGATAAGAATTTTACATTTATAAACTTAAAACGAATTGCCTATAAGGAAGACATTACTCTAAAGAAACTATAATAAAAGAAGAAGTAATGGAAAATTTGCAGAAGATGACCGATGACGTTCTGGTCGCTTTGTATTCAAAAGGCAACAATCAGGCTTTTGATATTCTGTTGGAGAGATACAAGGATAAGTTGTATTCCTATATATTCTTTTCTGTACGCAACGATGAGTTGGCTGAAGACATTTTTCAGGAAACCTTCGTGAAGGCCATCGTCACCATCCAACAGGGTCGATATACCGAAAACGGAAAGTTCTCCGCTTGGCTCACTCGCATCGCTCACAATTTGATTATAGACCTTTTCCGTCAGGAGAAGAACGAAAATGTGGTGTCCAACGATGAAACCGAGGTGGACCTCTTCAATAACATCAAACTATCGGACGATACCATCGAGACTAAGTTGGTGAACGAGCAGGTGCTTCGCGATGTACGTCGCTTGGTGGATGTGCTACCCGAAAACCAACGCGAGGTGGTGTATATGCGTTTCTATCAAGACCTTTCGTTTAAGGAAATCTCTGAAATCACAGGTGTTAGCATCAATACGGCCCTGGGTCGTATGCGCTACGCATTGCTCAACCTCCGTCGCTTGGCCGAGGAGAAAAACATCGAATTGACAATTTATTGATTTCGCTCATTCTATACAGGAGTGTAATAGTAAGTGTGTCATAATATAATTTGGGTACGGATTCACACGGTTATTATACTTTATTGTATATAATTTATTCCGTGAAATCTGTGTCTAAAAATAAGGGGGGTGTGAATTATGACACACTCCTGAATACGTAAACTAAAAAAATAATGAAACTCATATACTAAACTCTGGTTGTCTGCGTTTATATAGGTGAAACAAAGATAATCAGAGTTTGCCTATGAATAAAAACATTACCCCTTCTACCTCTTCTTTTTCCTACGAGGCTTCTCGTGAAAGGCGCGACTCTTATCGTGTACGTCGTTCGCCCAGTGAGAAAACATTGGCTTTCTTGCGTGCTTTTGCCCGCAATTATCGTGCATCTTCACTATTGCCCGAAAGTTTACCCGGTTTTGTGTTGGGATAATCCAAAGATTTGATTACTTTTGCACAAGTAATCAACATCCGTATGCTTACTTTGGTAGGTGACAGGAGGCAGATGGAGATTCGCTTTTAATCTTACAATAGAGCGAAGCGACGTCTCCCCTTTGCTCCCTTTGCCTTCATAAAGTTGAGTTTGCGAAACTAAATAATATATTATGGGATTGAAGATTGCCCCTTCGTTGTTGGCCGCTAATTTCTCCAATTTGCAGGCCGATATGGATATGATAAACCGTAGTGAGGCCGATTGGCTTCACTTGGACATTATGGATGGTGTGTTCGTACCGAACATATCCTTTGGTTTCCCCGTATTGACGCATGTGGCAAAACTTTGCCATAAACCCCTCGATGTGCATCTGATGATAGTCAGCCCCGAGAAGTTCATCCCCGAGGTGAAGGCTTTGGGCGCCTATATGATGAATGTACACTACGAGGCTTGCCCCCACCTGCATCGTGTGATTCAGCAGATAAAGGAGGCGGGTATGAAGGCCGGTGTCACACTGAATCCGGCTACACCCGTAGCCCTGTTGGCCGACATCATCCGCGATGTGGACATGGTATTGCTCATGAGTGTCAATCCTGGTTTTGGTGGGCAGGAGTTTATCCCTCACACTCTTGAAAAGGTACGCGAGTTGCGTGCATTGATTGAGCGCACAGGTTCGAGTGCCTTGATAGAGGTCGATGGTGGGGTGAACGATGAGACAGCTCCTCAATTGTTGGAGGCTGGAGCCGATGTGTTGGTGGCTGGTAGTTATGTCTTCAAGTCGCCCACACCCGAGGATACCATTCATGCCTTGAAGGCTTTGTAAAGATTATGATCTCTCCCGTTGTCCGTTTTCTGGAAGCTCATCCGTTTCTGCGATTGGTGTGTCCATTGATGGCGGGCATTGCGGTGGCCGACATAGGTGATGGCTTTTGTCAGATACCTTACCTCTGCATCTTGTCCGCATTGATATTGTCGGGCGGGTTGTTGTTTGTTATTTATCGGAAACATAGGAAATGGGACAGACGCGTATGGTTTGGCGTCCTGTCCTTTCTTTTTTTCTTTACCTTGGGGTTTGCCTGTTGCTCGCACCATTGGAGGCAGGTTGAGGTCGATTGGCCGGATGAGGCATGTGTCTATGAAGGACGATTGACCGAGGGTGCGACTTTGAAAACCAATAGCTATCTCTGCCCCCTTCACCTCACTACCCGATGGCAAACGGATGCCTGTCGGGTAATGGATGCGCACGTGTTGCTCTACCTACCCAAGGATAGTGCCGTGGCGACTTTGCTCCCTGGGCAAACGGTACGTTTCTACGGAAAGGTCGAGTTGCCCGAGAATTTTTCTCCCGAGTTCGATTATGTGTGCTACCTGCATCATCGTCATGTGAGTGGTAGTCTCTATACCCGTCGTTGGCAATTGGCCGATAGTACCGTCAGTGGGTGGAAGGCTCGTGCCTTGTTGATGCGCGATCGTCTGCTCACCTATTACCAGCAGGCTGGTGTAAGGGGTGACGAGGGAGCTGTGCTTTCTGCCCTTACGTTGGGATACAAGGCTGAGTTGAGCGAAGAGGTGCGACATCTCTACAATGTCTCAGGGGCAAGTCATGTGCTGGCCCTTTCGGGACTTCACATCGGTGTCTTGTGTGCGGTGCTTGCCATGCTCTTTTCCCTGATACTCCCCGGTAAGCGTTTTTACCTTTTGCGCAGGGTATTGGTGATACCTGTTATATGGATGTTTGTCTTCATGGTGGGGCTTCCAGTGTCAGCCGTTCGTTCGGCCATCATGTTCAGTTTGCTGATTCTGGGAAGTTGCTTCACTCGTGTAGGGTTCTCCCTCAATACATTGGCGCTTACTGCCTTTGGTATGTTGCTCTACAATCCCTTCTACCTGTTCAATGTAGGTTTTCAGATGTCCTTTTGTGCCGTAGCCTCTTTACTCCTTTTGCAACCTTGGCTGGAGGGGCTTCTGCCACGTTCGCGCTATGCGGTGGTGCGTTATGTGTGGAGTCTTACTACCGTCTCCATTGCCGCTCAGATGGGAGTCTTTCCATTGATACTTTTCTACTTCTCGCGTGTCTCTCCCTATGCGTTGCTGGTCAACTTGTGGGTAGTGCCACTTACGTTTGTCATCGTCTGTCTCTCAGTACCTTTCCTGTTGCTATCGTTCCTTCCCTGGTCGAGTGTGCAGGTGGGGTTGGGTTGGTTGCTCAGTCGTGCGATAGCCCTCATGAATGGCGGACTTTCCTTGTGCAATCGTTTGCCTGGAGCCGATGTCAGTGGGCTTTCCCTTTCGGTGGGTGGGGTGGTGAGCTTATATGTGGCTTTAGCCTTGCTTATCCTTGGGATTAGGTACCCTCGTCCCAGGCTTTTGGTTTGGTCGTTGATAAGTTTGTGCATCGGTGTCATTTGCCAAATTTTTATATAAAAAAAGAGGGTAATCCTTTGTCCTCCGCTTAGTTTGTACTACTTTTGCATCAAAATAGAGAAGTATGTTAAGTAAAGTAATAGATCAGGCCTATATCGATCGTTTTTCAAAGTGGTTGGACAGGGCCGATAACATGGTGATAGTAACCCACATGTCTCCCGATGGAGATGCCATAGGTTCGTCGTTGGGGTTGAGTCATTTCTTTGAGAGTCAGGGTAAAAATGTGCGCGTGATAGTGCCCAATGCCTTCCCCGATTTCCTTCGTTGGATGGATGGTGCGCAGAGTATTCTTCGCTACGACAAGCACCCCGATGAGGCCGATAAGTTGATAGCCGAAGCCGACGTAATCTGTTGTGTCGATTTCAATTGTCTGAAGCGCATCGACAACATGGCAAAGGTCGTGGGCGAATCTCCCGCTCGCAAGATATTGA
Organism: Bacteroidaceae bacterium; assembly: GCA_017560945.1. Classification (GTDB taxonomy): domain Bacteria; phylum Bacteroidota; class Bacteroidia; order Bacteroidales; family Bacteroidaceae; genus Phocaeicola_A. The sequence goes on from JAFZDY010000046.1 coordinate 81,935, forward strand.
TTGACCATCACCTCTATCCCGAGGATTTTTGTCAGATTACCATTTCGCATCCACAGATTGCCTCCGCTTCAGAGTTGGTTTTCCGATTGATTTGCCGATTGGGTTACTTCGAGGATATCTCCCTCGAATGTGCCGAGTGCATCTACACCGGTATGATGACCGACACAGGAGGATTCACCTACAATAGCAACAATCCCGAAATATACTACATCATCAGCCAACTCCTGAGCAAGGGAATTGACAAGGATCAGATTTATCGTAACGTGTTCAATACCTACTCTGAAGGACGCTTGCGTCTGATGGGACATGTGCTTACCAATATGCACGTCTATCCCGACTTCCGTGCGGCACTCATCACCTTGACGAAGAAGGAGCAGAGTCGCTTCAACTTTGTGCGAGGCGATGCAGAGGGCTTTGTCAATATGCCCCTGTCGATGAAGGGAATAGTGTTCTCAGTATTCTTGCGTGAGGATACGGAGAAGGATATGATTAAAGTCTCTCTCCGCTCTGTCGGAAGTTTTCCATGCAATCAGGTGGCCGCAGAATTCTTTGGTGGAGGCGGACACCTCAATGCCTCAGGTGGTGAAGTGTATGGTACGATGGACGAAGCATTGGATCGTTTCAAGGCCGCTTTGGTTAAATTTCAACCCTTGTTGTTAAAAAAATAGTTATATAACCCTAATTGCTTGCAAAGTCCTATGGAGGTTTATTCCCTTTTTTGTACTTTTGCAGACACTTTAAGGAATTTATTCAGATAATTATCAACTATGAAGAAATTATTCTATTCACTCTTTGCCTTGTTGGCTATGGGTTTCGCCCTTCAGGCGTGTGACGATACCGAGACCTATGCTGACATGAAGGAAAAGGAGCGCGAGTATATCAATGCCTACATCAAGTCAGAGGGTATCAAGGTCATTTCTCTTGAACAGTTTTATGCTCAGGACTCTACTACCGATGTATCCGAGAACGAGTATGTGCTCTTCAAGGACAATGGTGTGTATATGCAGATTGTGCGCAAGGGAGAGGGTCAACCCATTGCCGATGGAGAACGAACAGAGGTGATTGCCCGCTACTATGAATATAACATCAAGGAGGGTGACACACTCACTGGTAACAGATTCGATGCGTCCAACCCCGATGTTCTCACCATTGAGAACAAGAGTGGAAACTATAGCGGATCCTTCACCTCGGGTTATATGTGTTCTGCCTACGGAAGCACAGTGCCCTCGGGATGGCTTGTACCTATGCCCTATATCAATGTTGGCCGCAAGCAACCGATAGCCAAGGTGCGCCTGATTGTGCCTCATAGTGAGGGACAATCTACCGCTACATCCTATGTATATCCCTGTTTTTACGAAATAACTTTTCAAAAAGGAAGATGACACTTATTAAATCAATATCTGGTATCCGCGGAACCATTGGCGGAGCTGTGGGCGAGGGACTTACCCCGCTCGATGTCGTTAAGTTCACCTCAGCGTATGCGACATTCATTCGTCGTACTACCAAGGTGACAAGTAACAAGATTGTAGTCGGACGCGATGCACGCATCTCGGGTGAGATGGTGAAGAACATTGTGTGCGGAACCCTTATGGGTATGGGCTTCGATGTGGTCAACATTGGTTTGGCTTCTACTCCCACTACCGAATTGGCCGTTACCATGGAAGGTGCCTGTGGTGGTATCATCCTTACTGCCAGCCACAATCCTCGTCAATGGAATGCCTTGAAGTTACTCAACGAGCACGGAGAGTTCCTCAATGCTGCCGAGGGTAACGAGGTGTTGCGCATTGCCGATGCCGAGGAATTTGACTATGCCGATGTGGAGGCACTGGGTAAGTACACCGAGGACAATGGTTATGACCAGAAACACATCGATGCTGTGCTTGCACTCGACTTGGTCGATGTGGAGGCCATCCGCAAGGCCAACTTCAAGGTTGCCATCGATGCTGTCAATTCTGTAGGTGGTATCATCCTTCCCAAGTTGCTCAACCAATTGGGTGTACAGAGTGTGGAGGTCCTCTATGGTGAACCTACCGGAGATTTCCAACACAATCCCGAGCCTTTGGAAAAGAATTTGGGTGACATCATGAATTTGATGAAGCTAGGTGCACACGACGTGGCCTTTGTGGTTGACCCCGATGTGGACCGTTTGGCAATGATATGCGAGAATGGTGAAATGTATGGCGAGGAGTACACCCTCGTAACCGTGGCCGACTATGTATTGAAGCATACTCCTGGTAACACCGTGAGCAACCTCAGTAGTACACGTGCCCTTCGCGATGTCACCGCCAAGTATGGCAAGCAATACAATGCTGCTGCCGTGGGCGAAGTGAACGTGACCACCAAGATGAAGGAGACAGGTGCCGTCATCGGTGGTGAAGGTAATGGTGGAGTCATCTATCCCGCCAGCCACTATGGACGCGATGCCCTCGTAGGTATAGCCCTCTTCCTTAGCCATTTGGCACACGAGGGTATGAAGGTAAGTGAGTTGCGTGCAACTTATCCTCCCTATTTCATTGCCAAGAATCGTATCGACCTCACACCCGAGACCGATGTGGATCTTATCCTTGCCAAGGTGAAGGAAATCTATATGCACGAGCAGGTGAACGACATCGATGGTGTGAAGATTGATTTCCCCGATAGTTGGGTACACTTGCGCAAGAGTAACACCGAACCCATCATCCGCGTATATAGCGAGGCTTCTACTATGGAAGCAGCTGATGAGTTGGGACAACAAATCATGGACGTAGTTTACAGCCTGGCCCGATAGTGTAAGGTCTTGGCATGTAAGCCATCAATATTTTCCCTCCCTCCCTGGGGCGTATCTTCGACTTTGTGCGATGATGCGCCCTTTTTTTTCTTATCTACTTAGTATCTCTATGAGATTTCAATAATAACTAAAAGGATGAAAGGTTGATTCTGTTCTCTATTCCACAGTGTGAAATAGATATTCCACAGTGTGAAACGGACATTCCGCAGTGTGAAATATATGTTTCACACTGTGCAATAGAGAATGAAGATAATATTATACCCTTTTTATATCCATTGTAGAATGTGTTACTTCGATGTTCCAATAGGTAGGGTATATATAAAAGCGAATATGCCAAGGATGACCGTGAGGTTATCCTTGGCATTCGCCTATTTTTTAGAAAACTTTTCTTACTTGGTTAAAGACGGAATTGCATGGGAAGGGTAAATTCTACATTTACCGCTTCTCCCTTTTGTTCTCCGGGAGTCCACTGTGGCATACTATTTATAACACGGATAGCCTCGGCATCCAACTCGGGTGATACGCTTCGTACGATGGAGGGACTGGTTACTTTTCCAGTCTTGTCAACGATGAACTGTACGACGACACGGCCTTGGATGCTGTCCTTCTGCGCCTGTTTGGGATACTTTATGTTTTGTTGCAGGAACTTCAACATTTCCATTGTCCCACCAGGATATTCAGGCATCTTTTCTACCACCTGAAAGATCTCGTTGTTGTTATTGTTTTCCTGCTCCCGAGGCAATTCATATACTGCTTTTACCCTTTCTTCGCCATTAGTGGGTTGTGAATATCCTACCACATGTATGTCGCTCTGTTGTCCTTCATTGTTTCCCTTAGAACTGTCCATTGTAAAGTTGATGGGTAGGTTGAATTTGCAGGCAACGGCTTGTCCGCGTTGGCGGCCAGGTTTCCAATCAGGCATAGCCTTGATTACTCGGATGGCTTCAGCATCTAAAGAGGGAGATATACTTTTTGAAATCTCTATGTTGCTCAACTTACCATCTTTACCCACGATGAATTGTACGATGACACGTCCTTCCTCGTTCTTTTGCTGTGCTTCGGTGGGATACTTGATGTTTTTTGCAAGGTATGCCATCATTTCCATTGTCCCACCAGGATATTCTGGCATCTCTTCTACCACCATGAAGACTTCTTCGTTATCAGAACCCTTAGCGGTACCTTCTTCCGTACCCTTGGCTTGCTCCGAATTATTCGTGTTTATTACTTGGTCGCCGACAAAGAACTCTTTACCATTTACCATGATTTTCTTTACTTCCTTACCATCAATGGTGATTTTCCCATCTTCACCCATTTGGGCTCCAGGCAGTTTCTTTATTAGCTCCTCTGTACCGCCAAAGAACTCTTTACCATTTACCATGATTTTCTTTACTTCCTTACCATTGATGGTGATTTTCCCATCTTCATCCATTTGGGCACCAGGCAGTTTCTTTACCAGTTCTTCTGTGCTACTAGGGAAATCAGACATTTCTTTACCATTTACCATGATTTTCTTTACTTCCTTACCATTGATGGTGATTTTCCCATCTTCATCCATTTGGGCACCAGGCAGTTTCTTTACCAGTTCTTCCGTGCTACTTGGGAAATCAGACATTTCCTCTATTGTGCTCTTAGTGCTAACAAGTATTGCTCCGGCGGCATCGGGAATGTTCCACTGTGCCAACAAATCGGGATTGGTGATGACCTCGATGCTCATGATATCTTCAGATTTTATGCCAAGTCCATCCGCCAATGTCTCGTTGCTTCTAAAACGTGTTAGCCCAGTCTCGACAGAAGCTACCTTGCCATCGAGGACAATGATTACCTTTGAATCCTTTGACGAGTTGATTTTAAAGCCTTTCTCGCCATTCTCTAAAGGTGTCACGTCAAAGGTTTGCTTATTTGCTTTCTTGGTGGTCACAAGTATGGCTCCGGTGGCTCCAGGTATGTTCCATTGTGCCAATGATTCGGACTTCTTTATCACCTCTATTTGTGCAATCTCTTCGGGAGTGACACCAATGTGTTTGGCAAGGTCTTCGCTGGTCCAGTCAATTGCTGTAGTTTCCAGAATTGACAGTTTGCCGTCCACGACGATTAAAATCTTTTCTTTACGGTTTTCAGAAGAATTTACACTGGAAGTTTGCTCATTTGCTGAAACTTCTGTACCTTTGGCCTCTGAAATGCCGTTACTGTTATTCACGGCTTCAGTGTGGGCGAACGCTACCATTGAGATAGCGGCCAACGGGAGTACATAGAGGTACTTCAACCGTGCCCATGGATGTGACTTTTCTTTCATCATCATAGTTAAACGTTTTTTAAGTGAACTGTGATTAAGGCTGTTGGCAAGAGAGTAGAGCCTTGCGCCAACGGCCTTTTTTATAATCAATAATTGGTAATCCTTGGCATTGATGCCTTGGCTGAGTACGGTGTCATCAGCCTCGTATTCGTGGATGTTCTGTAACTCTTGACGGAGTAGCCAAGCCGCGGGATTGAACCATTGCCCCAACAGACATACCTCTGTCAATAGTAAGTCCCAGGAGTGGTGGTTGCTGATGTGTGCCTGTTCGTGTGTCACAATCTGATGGCCGTTCTCGCGGTAGTCCGCTTCGGAGATGATGATATACTTCATCCAACTGAACGGAGCGATGTCGCTATATGGGTGCAGATAGAGCCGTGTCCCGTTGTCGAGCCGTTGCATCTTTCCCTTTCGGAGCAGTCCGAAGAGGCGGACAAGTGACGCGATGTGGCGTCCGATAAGGAACAGGATGCCTGCCACATAAAGCAGGAAGAGCAGGTCGCCCCAATGTTCGCTCAGGAAATCGGCGAGCGAGAAGGTTGGTTCCAATTGCAGCATATCGCTCTCCACTACCGTAGTGGTGGCATACTCCATCGCTGCCCAGTCTATTTCGAATGTAGCGGTAGGAGTCTCTTCTTGTCCGGTCAACCAATGTTCCCATCGTTGATAGAGTTGGCTTAGTAGCATGGGCTCTTCGGTGGTAATGCGGCAAGCTGGTATGGCTACCGATGCCAACAGTATGCTGAGGAGTGCCATACGGTTGAACCGATGGAATGTCTCGCGACTGAGCAGTACCATATAGAATGGGTAGAACAGGGTGAGGCAAAGCACCGATTTCATTAGGTATAGAAAGAAGGTGGTCATTTTAATTGTGAATTCTGAATTATAAATTTTGAATGCTCACTTGTGGGGTAGAGAGTAAAGCGGTTTCACTTTTTATTTTCTTCTACCTGACGGATGAGTTCCTTAAGTTCGTCAAGTGAGATTTCTTCTTCCTTTACCAGGGAAGAGACGAAACCTAAGTAGGAGTTGTTGAAATACTTGTTGATTACACCACGCACCGTATGCTTGTGATATTCGTCACGGCTGATAATCGGATAGTACTGATACGTGGTTCCGTATGCACGATGTCCCACGAATCCCTGTTCCTCCAATTGACGCACGAAGGTAGATACAGTGTTGAAGTGCGGTTTCGGTTCGTCATAAAAGGCTAATAATTCTTTGACAAACAGGGGACCATGCTCCCAAAACAGGTTCATGATAACCTCTTCCTTTGGACTTAGATTCTTCATATATTTCTATTCTTTATAGGTGATGAACTAATCTTTCGCTGCAAAGAAACTAAATAAATTCGTTACGAAACTAATTTTCTTCGTTAAAAGATGTAAAAAGGGAAAAAATAGATGTTTTATGGGTAGATATTTACTTTGCTACACATTGATTATTGGGGTGTCTTCGGGAACAATGACTACTTATGTTTCCTCTAAAACGAAGAAGATGGACTATGGAAATCAGCCTGCTGACTATGGAAGTCCATAATCAGGCAATTATCTCAATCCGAAAACGGACTAATATCTGCTGAAGCATCCCGAAATTATCTCTTAAGCGTAAATTCAGTTTCTCTTAAGCGGAACTAAATTTACTCTTAAGCGTAACTGAACTAACGCTTAAGAGATATCCAATCACGCTTAAGTGTCGTTCAACAACTCTAAAGCATGGCTGGATAATTCTTAAGTATTGTGGAATTTGATAAAAGACAATTTGCTGTTACTGAGCGGAAAAGGGTACTTATTCCTTCGTCTGTTTGAAATAGGTGTCCAGCAATTGATGGGCTGCAGTGAATGAGGTGACGGCTCCGCCCAGCACTTCGTTCTCTTTAGCTTGCAACATTGCCTCAATTGTGGGATTCTGATAGAAACTATTGCGCAACTGTTCGTTGATGCTTTCGTACATCCAGTACTTAGCTTGTTCGTTTCGGCGGTATTGGAAGTATCCGTTTGCTTTTACGAAATCGATGTACTCGTACACCATATCCCAAATCTCCTTGATGCCCAATCCATAGAAACCCGAGTAGGTGAGGACCTGTGGTGTCCATCCGCTTTCGGGAGCAGGGAACAGGTGTAGTGCATTGCGGAAGTGTGCGGCGGCCAATTTGGCTTTCTCGATGTTGTTTCCATCGGCTTTGTTGATGACAATACCATCGGCCATCTCCATGATGCCTCGCTTGATGCCTTGCAATTCGTCTCCTGTACCCGCCAATTGGATGAGGAGGAAGAAGTCTACCATGGAATGTACGGCAGTTTCGCTTTGTCCCACACCTACGGTCTCCACGAATATCTTGTCATATCCGGCTGCTTCGCACAGGATGATGGTTTCACGTGTCTTGCGGGCTACACCACCCAATGAGCCTGCTGAGGGGCTGGGACGAATGAATGAGTCGGGGTGTACACTGAGTTTTTCCATGCGGGTTTTGTCTCCCAATATACTACCTTTGCTTCGTTCGCTACTGGGGTCAATGGCCAATACAGCCAACTTTCCACCACGCTCAAGTACGTGCAGACCAAATGCATCGATGGAGGTACTCTTTCCTGCACCGGGCACACCGCTGATACCGATACGTACCGAACGTCCGGCATAGGGGAGACATTTCTCTATCACCTCTTGGGCGATGGTTTGGTGTTCGGGCAAGGTGCTCTCGACCAGTGTGACGGCTTGACTCAGCAGGGATGTGTTTCCTTTCAGAATACCTTCCACGTAGTCGCTCACATTCAGTAGTTGTCGCTTGGGTTTGCGCTTGAACTTGAGGTATGGATTGATGCTCGAGGGTTGTTCTATTCCCTTGTTTACCGTCAGTCCCTTGTATTCTTCGCTATTTTCAGGATGTTCCATAATTGGCAGACGTATGTAATATTATAGATGGTACAAGTAATCTTTATTAAGGTAAAGCCTTTTTTGTGGGGGTGAATCAATGTTGCAATGGAACGCTAATTTCCAACTTTGGATTGTTAGGATCGTTGGTAATGAGCATAATGCGTGCATTGACAGGGCTTTTCTTTAGGTGTTTTGCCGTGGCTGTGACTTTCAGTTTGGTCTGTTCGCCTGGTGCCAGTACACTCTTTGGCAAGGTTACACTCAGCGCAGGATTGGATACCTGTAATTCCTGTATCTGCAAGTCCGATTTACCGGTATTGCTTAGTTTGATGGTTTTGGTAAATTTCTTTTTGCTTCCGAATGGTCCAAAGTCAATGTCTGTATCAGACAATTCAGCCTTGGGGGCTTGGGCGCGGTCGGCCATGCTCATCGAAGAGAAGTTGGGTAACAACGTGGCTGATACTGCTATCTCATTTTCTTCGGATACCTTGTCTCCCATGTAGCGTGAAAGGTATACTGAGGTCTGTGTCAGTCCCAAGTGTGCCAGTTTGTCGGTCTCCAAGGTCAGTCTCAAAAGACCGGTTTGTTTGCGACGCAAGGTTTCGGGAACCGACTTCATTGTGATATAGGGAGGCAATTGCATCAACACGGGTGTGTAAGGTGCATCGCCTGTATTGATGATGCTAATCTCAATGGTGGGACGGTCACCCTTGTAAGCATCGGCAAAGTCGATGCTATTGCGATTCATGCGGATGTTTCCCATCTGGTAGGGATGTGTTTCGTCGTACTCATCCTCCTTGCTCACCACATGGCCGCGCAAGGTCAGTTGATAGGGAATATCATCTGCATTGGTATACACTTCAACCAATTTCTGAAAACGTCCCAACAGACCAGCATCGTAATAGGCTATGATTTCACCACTTTCTCCGGGTTTGATTGGTGTCTCAGTCCATTTGGCTTCGGTACATCCGCAATCGGTTCCTACGTGAGAGATTACCAATGGTTTGTCTCCTCTATTGGAGATGGAGAATGTGGCCGAGGCGGTTTTCTTCCAAATGATGGTACCAAGGTCGGCTTCTGTACGGTCAAAGAATGCAGCCGGTTGTGCGGATGCTGTTCCTGCAAGAATGGAGAGAAAGGCTATTAAAATGAGTTGTTTCATTCTTTTTTATAAGTTAAATTCGTGGTTTATGCTTCTATTTGGGGCAAAGGTAGAAAAAAAACGTCAGTTGTCAGTGCTTATTTTCTACTTTGTTGTATCTTTGCTTTCAAATATTAACATCAATAGGCATGAGTGTGGATAAATTTGCGATAGAAGAGCGTATTGTTGAGATACTGAAGACTGTTTTCGACCCCGAGATACCAGTGAACGTGTACGACCTGGGACTGATATATCGGATAGAGGTGGAAGAGAACGGTAATGTACAAATTGATATGACCCTGACGGCTCCCAACTGTCCTGCGGCAGACTTCATAATGGAAGATGTACGTCAAAAGGTGGAGTCGGTGGAAGGTGTGAATACCGCGAGTGTTAACTTGGTGTTCGAGCCTGAGTGGGACAAGGATATGATGAGTGAAGAGGCAAAATTGGAATTAGGATTCCTATAATATTATATAAGGTGGTTATGAAAAATATCTATTTCCTCTCTGATGCTCATTTAGGGTCGCGTGCCATCGAACACAGCCGTACACACGAACGTCGGTTGGTGAACTTCCTTGATAAAATCAAGCACAAGGCCTCGGCTATCTATCTGTTGGGAGATATGTTCGACTTTTGGTACGAGTTCAAGTTGGTCGTACCCAAGGGGTATACCCGTTTTTTGGGAAAGATATCCGAATTGACAGATATGGGTGTGGAGGTGCACTACTTTGTAGGAAATCACGATATGTGGTGCGGTGACTACTTGGAAAAGGAGTGTGGAGTAATATTGCATCACGAACCACAGACATGCGAAATTGGAGGTAAGGTCTTCTATTTGGCACACGGTGATGGCTTGGACTATGCCGATCGTCATTGGAAGGTACGTTTGATTCAAAATATTTTTCATAGCAAGACCCTGCAACGTCTCTTCTCATCACTGCATCCTCGTTGGAGTGTCGATTTTGGATTGGAGTGGGCTAAGCATAGCCGTTTGAAACGAGTTGATGGCAAGGAACCTCCCTATCAAGGAGAGGATAAGGAGGGGTTGGTCCTCTATGCCAAGGAGTATCTTAAGAACTATCCCGACATCAATTTCTTTGTGTTCGGACATCGCCACATAGAGTTGGACTTGATGTTGTCACGTGATAGTCGCATCCTTATCTTGGGCGATTGGATAAACAGTTTCTCCTATGCTGTTTACGATGGTGAACATATCTTCTTAGAACAATTCGTCGAAGGTGTGTCGGAAGTGTGATAAATAGAGTTTAAGGTTCAAGGTTCAAGGTTTTGTTAGATTGTCAAATTATCAAAAAGTCAAATTAAGGAAAATGCAATAATCCTCTTGCATTTTGTGCAAATGTTTCATATCATAATTTAACTTTTTGATAAACTAACAAAATTACTTCTCTGCAAGATTATACTCTGATTATCCGATAGTTAATTCTGCATTTATTTTTTTGATACACCCATGAGCAAGGCGGAGGAGGGTAGTGAAATAAGTATTGCAAGACACCAATAAAAAATCAGGAAGCACCTCACGGTGGTTCCTGATTTCTGTGCACAAAGCACACATGATTACTAAATTAAAACTCAAAAAAGTATTTTCTAATTCTATGTGTCTAAATTTTAATACACTACCTTGCCTTGTTGAACCTTCAGTCCTTCGTACACTTGATAGGGAGAACTATTGCTCAATTGGTCTTCAGCTGGTTTTATTCCAGGAATGAGGTCCACGGTAGTTACATCTTCGGGCAAAGGAGGATACACTGATACCATGCGGACGTATTTCCTTGTCACATTGTGAACCCAGAAGTAAGTGTCCATAGGGAAATGCTCCGCGTAGCGTACCATATACTGAGCGCCTGTTTTAGGATCGACCAAC
>JAFZDY010000047.1 GCA_017560945.1 Bacteroidaceae bacterium
ATGCAACAAATAGAAAATCTAAATGAAAAATTTTAGATTTTTTCTTTGGCAAGTATGCAAAAGCCCCATACCTTTGCGCCCATCGAATCGCCGTGAACAAGATTTACACTTAAAAACAAAAATATGATGAGAAAGAAAAGTATTCTGTTGTTGTTGGCAATTGCTACACTGATATTAACGGCTTGCAATGCTGATAACAAAGTAATAGATTTCCCTATCGTAGGGACAGCCAACAACACAAGTTTAGTGATTGAACGGGTAGAACGTACCGACACAGCAACCCAACTAACTATACGCGGATTTCACTTCTCTGGAAATTGGATAAGAATCCCCGCCAAAACGAAGTTGATGGCACAAGGGAAAGAATACACTCTAAAAGGAAGCATAGGAATTGAAATTGGCAAAGAACTGTACATGCCCGAAGATGGCGACTCCTGTTTTACCCTAATGTTTGAGCCGTTGCCTAAAAGATGCCAAACATTCGACTACATGGAAGGTACAGGCAAAAATGATTGGAGGATATACGACATCGACCTGACTGGACGAAAAGGAACGGAATACCCAACAACCCTCCCCCAAGGAATGAAAAAAGTACCTGATACAGAAGGGCTGCAAGCCCCACAATACACCTATACTTTTGGCGAAACCACCGTCAATATCCATCTGTTGGGCTATCGGGACGGGTGCTACAAGAAAATGGTGCTCCCCATCTATTCGCCATTGGACGGACAACGAACTGTAGATGTAACAATGGATCCATCCACAGGGGAAGGCACTGCAACCTTCATTCAATATGGTACTGGATATACGAATGTTGTCATTGACGGTAACGGATATGGGCACTTCCTTTTGGCACCAGGTGAGACGGTGGAACTGTATGTCAATTTAGCGGCCATAAACAAGACTTTACGATATAAATACCCTGACGACATAACGATTCCTAACATCAAGGAATGCTGGACACAAGGTAGCATCTATGATGCCGTGAACAATCTGCCGAATCCCGAAATGCCCCCCTTCCTGCCCGACGCTTTATTCCCCGACAAAGAAATCCGCTACGACATGACCGCGGACGAATACGTGGAACTTCTGATAGAAAAACGCAATGCTCTGAACAACTATTTCGCCACACATGCATGGCATCCTTGGACCAAGGAGATTCAGAATGCAAATCGACTGAACTTAACTCATTTGGATTATATCACACGAGACTATCGAAGACGTGCGGAACGCAAACCGCATATTCCAGAAGACTATACCCACGACCCTATTCTTCCCAAGCATTATGAGCAATGGTTTGCTGATATAGACCTTGAGAATCCGTGGATATTCCTTGTACCCAACAGCGACGAGTTAATCAACATGGCTGCATTCATACGTCCTGAGAACCGAAGTGAAGAACTCCATCAATGGATTATCGCCCTTGCGGCTGTGAAAAAAGCATACGACAATACTCTCACCGACGGAGAACTACAAACAATGCGTTCGTGGAAGAATCCCTTCTTTGCCGATGTTTGCGAGGATATACAAAAACGCACGAGAGCTGCCATACAGCACAGTGCCAAGAACATGGAACATGTGGAGGAGGTTGCTCCCGAGGCCTTGTTCCAAACAATGATAGCACCACACAAAGGCAAAGTGGTGTTGGTGGATTTCTGGAATACATGGTGTATCCCTTGCCGCAATGCCATACAAACCATAGAGCCATACAAAACGGGGGAACTGGCCAGCAATGACCTCGTGTGGATATACATTGCCAACGAAACATCTCCCATGACGACGTATGAAGAAATGATTCCCAATATCAAGGGATTGCACTATCGGGTAAGCGATGCCCAATGGAATTTCCTTACCGACAAACAGTTTGACATCAAAAGTATCCCTTCGTATGTACTGGTTGATAAGGAAGGTAACTACAGCCTGCGCAAAGACTTGCGTGACCATACCAAGATGGTGAATACGTTGAAAGAAATGATAAAGAAATAATTACGCCAGATTCCTTATTCTCTTTTTTAGACACAAAGCCTCAAGGGAACTTCCCATGCAGAAGAGTTAAAATCACCTGATTACTATAGGAGCGGATTTATGTATCCGCCCAGAAGTGGGGCACGCTATATTCGGGCAGACACGTAGGTCTGCCCCTACGGTGAGCGTATTCAGATGCTTCAGAAACATAAGATACAGCTTACCCTTATTTCTTTTGTTCTTATGTTCTTCTGTCTAAAAAAAAGAAAAGGCTTTGAACCTTTCACTCAACCTTCCCCTTCACCACACCCAAGGCGATGACGATGAAGTAGTGAAGCCGGCGGGCCTTCTTCAAGTGCGACTTGTCGATAAGGAGTTCGACACCCTCTCGGGAGAGGGTCTTCAGTTCCAAGGATTCGTCTTCAGCGACGAAGAGTTTGCGAAGGCCGCTGACGGTGGTGTTGTAGAGTGCCTGCCCATCCTTGGTGTCGCGTCCCCAGAGCGATTGGCAGATGGCATCCTTGCTGAGTCTGTAGGTGGGTGCAACGTCCAGCAACATCTTCAACAGGGCCAGTTGGTTGCCCGAAGCCGTACGGCACTCGCCACTCCACAGGTAGAGGCTCTCGTTCTTCAAGTCGAGACAAGAGTTTCCCAACAGAATCATGTGGCGGGACACTGAACGGAACACCACCACACTACATACCACTATCCACATCACTATG
>JAFZDY010000048.1 GCA_017560945.1 Bacteroidaceae bacterium
GAGTATTCTGATGAAAGTCCACCTATAAAATTGACTCTTTATTGATTAGAGGGGGCTTGTAATTACAAAAAAGAATCTCAATCGCATTAAATCAGCGATTGAGACACCTTTTTATATCTGTTTTGATTTTTACCGGACACCAATAAATTCAAAATTTAAAATTCAAGGTTCAATTTCTCATCCGCAGATGACGCAGATGAAAAATATCACATCCCGCAAGGCAAATATTTATCCGTGAAATCCGCGAATTTCCCTTGAGCAATAGCGAAAAAATCCGTGCCTAAAAAAATGAACTTTGAACTTTGAACCTTGAACTTTAAATCTTGAATTATTTAAATCCGTGTCATCCGCGCCTAAAAAATGAACTTTGAACCTTGACTTGCGTTGCTTAATGAGCGATAACTAACTAATTTCTTAGACACGGATGACGCGAATAATTATGATTTGCTATGCGGGATGTAATATTAAGGCGCGGATTACACGGATAACACGGAATATATAAACCGTGAAATCCGCGCAATCCGCGCCAATATATTTATCATTGCGACTCACGAAAGAACATTTCGCAAGTCGCAATATATGACCTTAGGAATTAAGGCAAAGGCAAGTACCAGTTCTGTTGATTCATCAACTTGGTACGCAACTCTTCGTTCACCTCACCATCGCGAAGGCTGACAGGATCTGCCAAATAAGCTTCAGCACCTACTTCACCCAAGTTAGCACGACGCATAGCCACACGCATAAGGTCGTAGAGACGATAACCTTCGAATGAACCTTCGAGAGCCATTTCGTCGATAATCATATCTTCCACGAGAGGAATCTGATAGTCGATAGTATCCTGACGAGTAGCCAAAGAATCAGTAGGCATAGGAAGTACATAGTACTCGTTGCAATGGCTGTCACCTGAACCACGAGAGTGGATACCAAGTGCATCTTCTCTCAAGAAGACATTCTTGTCGAATTCAATCAATGCACCAGCAGCGTTGAGTTCAACAGAATCTACATAGTTAACCAAGTTCTCGTGACAGATACCATGCTTGAGGATAACCATAGCAGACTGAGGATAACCTGCACGGTTCAAAGCCTCGGCATAGCGCAAGTAAACCATTGTTGCACGGACAGTTGGAACTAAATCCATAATCCAAGGACACTTATACATATATTGATAATCATTACTGTACTCAGAATATTCGTTTTGAGAACCATAATTGGTATGATGATAGTTTGAAGAAAGACGAAGGTCTCCCACATACAAGTTCTCTTTCAAACCGGTACGAGGAACATAGATAGTATCAATCCGAGTATCAGTCTTATACTCCATACAGTAAATCTGTTCTGAAGACAAACGACGCATACCACTTGATGGGGTAAGTTGGTAATAGTTGTAATTATCTGAAGTAGATTCAAAAATATCACCCAATTCTGTAATTACACCGTGAAATGCCAACTGTTCCATGGGAATAAAACTAACCATCTCTTCTGTACTATTAATAACATATGAATCGTTCGGACTGCTAAACTGAGTGGGATTTGTCCAAGTAATGGAACTTTTAGCCAAACGAATAGGACTATCTCGGTCAGTCAAATAATCGTGGTACCACTTGGCTGCCTCTTCGTAACGGCCAGTCCACAAACAGAGATCACCCAAGAGGACACGCATGGGAATAAAAAACTGTTTAGAGTTAAATCCATAGATGCTACCCCAATTAGGCACAATACGATGTGCATAAGGAGTGAGGTCATTAATGAAGTACTCACAAATCTGCCGCATATCGGCATACTTGCTCTTGTCGTTCATAGCCTCGCGAGCAGCAATCTCAGTCATAAGAGGCTCGAGTACGAGTGGCACACTACCATAGTTCTTAGCAAGTTCCAAATATGTCCATGCACGGAAAGTCTTCACTGCCGCATACTCAGCCTGGAAGATTTTATATCCACGACGAGTCAAAGTAGTATCTACATGGTGAAGGAAATAGTTACAGTGGTTGATCACTGAATAGTAATCGCTCACTGAATTGTACTTGTTATCCAGAGAGAAATCCCAAGCAGAGAGACGCTTAAGATCTGCATTGGCAGCTGCAGTAGTAGTAACCAAGTCGGCACGTACTTCTCCGAGAAGTACAGTACGGTCAGCAATCTTCTGCATCTGACTGATAATACCCAACACACTATAAACCGAGTCGGTAGGATCGCCCAGTGTATTGTCAGACTCGTACATCACGAACTTTGAATCAGTCTCCAACAAATCTTCACAAGAAGTAAGCGGAGCAATGAGCAACAAGCTGCAAGCTACGAGCGCATTCTTTATATTAAATAGTTTCATATTACTTGTAATTATTCGTTAATACTTTAATTAGGTATCCACTCCCCTCCCCTGTGAAGGGGTTAGGGGCTGGAACCTTTTTATTTTAGAGATTGATATTCACACCCAATGAGAACGAACGACCAGCAGAGAGTTGACCACGGTCAATACCCTGTGAAAGTACACTACCTGACATTGTGCAATCGGGATTGTTACCCAAATAGCGTGAAATAGTGAACAGATTAGAAGCATTACCCCAAATGGTAAGACCCTGGAAATAGGTGCTTACGATAGGAATATGATAGCTCAAAGTCACTGAACTGAGGCGCAAGTAACTGCCATCCTCAATCCAACGGTCGCTGAAACGACTGTTACCCATAGGATCTTTATAAGATACACGAGGAATGCTGGTCTCCTGTCCTTCTGCAGTCCAACGGCTGTTCATAGCAGTTGTCTGATTAAGGAAGAGGCTACCACCCTCAATCAATGAGCGCTGGTAGTTGTAAATATCATTACCCAAAGAATAATTAAATGTAGCAGACAAAGTCAACTGCTTCCAATTTACAGAGGTGAAGATGTTACCATAGAGGTCGGGGTTGGGGTTACCGATGATGGTACGGTCATCATCATTGATCTCACCATTGCTGTCAAAGTCACAGAACTTCATGTCACCGGCACCGAAATAGATGCGGTCGCCCTTGTCGTTAACAATGTACTTACCATCAGCCTCGGCTGCAGCGGTAGTAGCATATACACCATCGGTCTTCCATCCATAGAATACTCCAGCAGACTGACCCACCTGAGTTCTGATGGTACCACCAAGCACATCAGTAGTAAACGCACGGTTGTTGTTGGGAAGAGCAGTAATTTCGTTCTCGTAGTGACCTACAGAAGCACCTACTTCCCAACGGAAATTCTTATTGTTGATAGCCTTTACAGAAGCACTGAGGTTGTAACCCACATTTTCCAACTTACCACCGTTGCTCCAGTTTTCCTTCAAACCACTGGTCCAAGCCAACTGGCTCAATGAAAGAAGGTTGTCGGTCCAACTCTTGAAGAAGTTTGCACGTACACTCAAACGATTGTTGAAGAAGTTTCCTTCCAAACCAGCAGTCAAGCGGTTGGTGGTCTCCCACTGCAACTCGGTATTACCAATATTACCAATAACCAAACCTGCAGCATTGTCACCTAACATACGTTGTGCTACGAAATAACTACGTGAAGCAGTGTAGTCAATGTCGTCATTACCAGTCATGTCGAAACCTGCATTCAAACGCAAATAGTTGATACCCATGATATCAGCCAACCACTCTTCGTTACTAAGCACCCATGCACCTTCTACACTGGGGAAGATAGCCCACTTGACACCCATAAGTCCCAAACCAGGAGCATCTTCACCGAAACGTGAAGAAGCATTGGCAGAAAGACCTGCATTTACATAGAAACGTTCAGCAAAGTTGTAATCAGCCAATGCATACCATGCCATCTCGCGTGTTCTATCCTCTGCACCGCCTGTCGTCTTAAATTGAAGTGAGTTACTCATATTAGGAGTCTTGTCGTTACCGGTATTGTACCCCTTCTGAGTGGTCATATTGTAGTTGTTACTGATGAAACGGAAGCCTCCCTTCACAGCTACACTATGAGCCTCGAAACGCTTCTGCCATGACAAACGTGTATCGCTCTGAAGAGCAGTCTGACGAGCAGCCATACTCTGAGCATAGTTCTGCAATTGGGTACCTTCATCCAAACCTTCTACCTTGAAAGTGGGTACACCGTGTACGGGCAAATAGTACATTTCGTTGCTATTTACCAATGACAAAGAGAACTGCTCGGTCAAAACCAAATCACGATTAATTTGATAACGAGGAGTTACAGAGAACATAATCAAACGGTTACCGTGAGAGTTGCGATTCTGGCCTACTCCATAGTGAAGGATTGCAGTAGGGTTAGCCAAACGACCTTCACCTTGGAACATACCTTCCAAATAGTCATCTGCCTCTGCCAAATAGTGACTTACGTTACCAGACTTATCAAAAGCATAAGGAGAAAGGAAAGGAGACTTGGTCAAAGCCAAGAATGAAGGTGAAGTAATAACACCTGTAGTAGTCTGTGCAGGAGCACCGTCGTCGAACAAACTGCGGTCAACGTCACTGTATGAAGCATCGAAACGAACGTCCAAACCTTCCATGATGTTAATATCAGAGTTCAATCGCATGCTGAAACGAGAGTAGTCATTCTCCTTAAATACGCTATTAGCTTGAGAATAACCGACAGAGAGGTTGTATGAAGCCACATCGTCACCGCCCTGAACGTTGATGCCATAGTTCTGTGAGAAAGCATTTTCATACACCTGATCAATCCAATCAGTCTCGTTGTGATACTGATTGTAGTAGAAATAATTGGGATCGGGATTCAAATATTTCATAGAACCCAACGTAGGAGTCTTGTCTGCCAACAACTCAGTAGTGTAGAGACGATAGTCATCGGCATCCATCATCTGAGGCAAACGAGGAAGCAACTCATAGCGACCGTTGATAGTCAAATCAATCTTGGTAGCCATGCTCTTACTGCGCTTGGTATTGATAAGGATTACACCATTGGCACCCTTAGAACCATAGAGTGATGTTCCATTCTTCAACACTTCCACACTCTCAATATCGTTCACGGTGATGTTACCCAACATATTGTTGAAATAACCCTCATGCAACATCTCGCGGCTTTGCTGCATGTCAAAAATAACACCGTCCACTACGACCAAAGGCTGTGCATTGGCATAGATAGAATTGATACCGTTCATCATCATCACAGAACCGA
The DNA here is from genome assembly GCA_017560945.1 of Bacteroidaceae bacterium. Classification (GTDB taxonomy): domain Bacteria; phylum Bacteroidota; class Bacteroidia; order Bacteroidales; family Bacteroidaceae; genus Phocaeicola_A. The sequence goes on from JAFZDY010000048.1 coordinate 5,117, forward strand.
TACCGGGAAGACCTCCACGTGTAACTGAGTGTACATCACCACCCAAACGTTGTTGAATAAGGTTGTCGATGCTCAACTCTGAAGTGTTGTCAAAATTAGCTGCAGCCACACCCAATGTAGCACCGGTCTTCTGAGCATAATTGTCACCAAACGCTTCGTGATAGAGTTTGGCATCGGCACGACCGTTTGAAGAGATTGCCTCTTGCTGAAGATCGTAACCTTCTACACTCATAGATACCGAACGGGTGTAAGAAGGTACTTTCATTTCGTAATTTCCTTGTTCGTCGGTCATACCGGTATAACGGGCATCACCATACGCTGTCACAATCACACCTACCAACGGTTGACCTGTAGCGGCATCTACTACCCTACCTGTCACCGTATTCATATTTTCTTGTGCTGCGGCGGTAAGCGAACCACTGATTGCAAGGGCAGCACAGATTGTCTTATAGAGTTTCATGATTACATTTACAATTTACAATGTACAACTTACATTTATTTTCACTCTTCATTTGACTCATCCAATCTGGGACGCAAATAGATGCAGTCGAGATACATTTCACGAGAAAATTTTGCGCTCTCTTTTGCTGTAATATTACATTGCAACTTCACAGTCACATCGTTGTTAGTCTGTGCATAGTTACAAGCGGGGAAGTAGAAATTCTCAGCCAATACTACAGTATCAATGCGTGTAGGATTGGTTTGTAAAGCAGACTTAGACTTAAATGTCTGAGCAGCACCTTTCTCGTCCACGTAACTAATTGTAGCATTGAATTTACAAGGTTTGAAAGTCTGATCGGGATACGCAACAGTTTGTGGCAATACAATGGCACAAATGTCATAGTGAGCACTCAATGTATTGGGTACACGGAATGTCAATACCCAGTTAGAGTTACCACCTTCGGGCAATATCTGCAAATATGCACCTTCGGAAATGCTATCAGCAGCCAAACGACGTGTATTGTAGACGCAATTATTCTTCTCATTAATGATTGACTGGTCTTCAACCTCTACCCACATCTCCTGGAAGAAAGTCTTCAAAGGATCGTAAGTCCACTCATCCAACTGATAGATAGTACCATTGCTACACTCTATTTCACGCGCATTGGCAAGGATTCCACCATCTGCAAAAGGATTTTGGAATACGTGGTACACAGGCTTGCGATAATTGCTCGGACGATAATAAGGCACAGATACCAATGAATCGGTGGCAACCTTATTATCTTGGTCATACCAAGGATTGAGAGCTACACTGAATACAGCATCCTGCATCAACGAACGCATGGTCCAATGCTGAGCCAATGAGTCATGCTTATTCATTTTTGAATGGTAGTTGAAATACTTAGAAGTCTCCCTCCACACACGATTCCACTCATCCTTAGTAGGAGCTGCTACCAAGTAGAGAGAGTCCTCACAATTGAGATAGCCAAGATAATCCAACATACGGTTACGCTCAATAATCACTGAATCAACATAAATGGGCACACCTTCTACCATACCATTTGAAACAGAACTTTCAGCATCGAAATAGTCCTCTTCATAGTCACGCAAGATGGCACCAATAGAAGACATCAATGAATCGTCGCACAACATTTCATATAGATTGCGTTCGAAAGGAACTGGTGACTCAGCCACGTGCAAAATACCATTCTTAGCACGTTGGTTAGGAGAAATCATAGTCACACCTTCAATCATCTCATCTTCAAAGTCAGCGTACTTATCATTCAACAACAAAACGCGCTTGTCCTCAGCAGTCACAGAACTGAGTGAACGAGAGATATGATTGAAAATAAAAGACTTTTCAACCACAGAGTCACCTTGGGCAGTCTGTACCATATTCAACAAAGAATCCTTGTTGAATGAATTGTTTACTGGAGCAACCACAGTGAAACTTTGTCCACCGTCCAACAACTGGGCATAACTAACAGAGGTCTTCTTGTGCTGACGGAACACCTTTGTCTCTTCCAACACTTCAGCGAAATCGCTCAACTGCGGATTCTCGTTAATCATCTGCCACAGGGTTGTGTTACTTCCCGCATCACCACTTCCTCCATTGTTGAAGTGGTCGTCCCAATCAGAACAAGCAACCAAACAGCTTGCAAAGAGAGGAATGGCATACAATATATGTTTTTTCATATTTACTATTTTTTTATTCTTACTTCCATATTATGAATTATGCCATGCGGCAGTACCGCATATTCTGGCATAATTCATAATCTTTAATTTATAATTAATGAGTATCTTCTCCCTCAGGACTACCATACACACTTTTAGGACATAATTCGATATAGTCAAACGACAAGAAACATTCTGGATCTTCCAACACTTGACGGAAACGTAGGTGGTAAGTTTTTTCTGAATCCAAATAACGAGTAGCCAATATTCTACGTAAATTATTCGTGTTGGCTCTAAGAGATGTTTCAGCATTATGACCTCTAATTGCATCCGGTGCTTTCATATAACCACGATTATGCAAAGCTTTGTCATTTGCTCTATTCAGTTCTTCGTCTTCTGTATCGGCTTCGGCATAAATAGGTGGTTCTCCTTGATATTTACGCAAATCTACGGGAATACCACATGGCTCATTATTGAGATAAGCCTGTACAACTCCACGATCAGGATCGGAAGTATAACCCAAACGAATCTCGTACGTTCCAGATGGAACAGGAGGTAGTTTGAATGACACATCGAAAATACCAGAGATTGTCACACCATTACCCAAATAATGACGCCAAGAAGGTTCACAGCTATGAACACCAACAAATGTCTCATCACTAATCTTCCAACCCGAAATAAAGCCCTGCTTCATGCCGACTAATTCCATCTTACCCCAACGACCACGACCGTTACTATTGATAAAATCAGGACTTAAAACTGCAGCATCCATTCGTATACGGGTATTCAATACAATATTTTTCACTTCAGGAGTGTAAGCAAGAATATCTTCTATGTAATGGTATACTCCATTTTCTGCTTGTTGATCAATATTTCCAGACTCAGAGGGAGAAAGAATTCTAACACCTTTACATCCGTTATCAATTCTTTTTTTCAAGCCTTTACGGTTGATAAAAAGTCCAACGCCTGCTGGTTGAACCACACGCATCATTGTTTGTGGAGCCAATGTCTCAAAATATTCAGCAGGATCGGCAAGATCTGGGAAAAATGAACCTTCTATTGCCTGAGTAGGAGCAATGATATCATTATACTGAGTAATTACAGGAAGTAAATGATAACTCACAAATCGATTCAAAGGATTCTTGCGATGAGTAAAATCAGGATATTGACCTGCATCCAAAGGATAAGTCAGATTATACACGGAATCAGCATAATGAATAAGCTGTTCAATTGTATAAATACCATTTCTATGGTACACCTCATCTGGCTCTACAAATGCGGTAAACTTAAAATATCTGTTCTTAGGCCATTTGCAAAGAGATTTTTTATCTTCTTCTGTATTTCCACCTCTACACTTTTTCTTATATCCATCATACACAGAGTCCTCACCACATGAATAAGTCTTATCCATATAATAGCGCAAAGAGTCATCCAGATGTGTCAATTCTAAAGCCTGCATAAACAACGAAATGGTAGAATCTGCAGCCATCTTATCAGGCAACATATCACTACTACGAACAATGATACTGCTTACCGTATGAACCACACCATTGGTTACAGAGTCATCGTACTCAATCATACGAGCAGTCTTATTAATATAATAAATAAGCGCATTGTTATTATACACATCAGAGTCACTGGAGAGTATTATGTATGAATCTTCCATACTCAAATCAGGCATAGAGCCTTCCACTACATCTGTTGTGAAATATGCTCCTTCTCTAATAATATGTGTACGAGCTAATGTGTCACAATTTTCATCTGTCAGTTCTTCAATGCCAATAAGTCCCATTTCATTTATATATTTGTCAATGGCCTCGTTGGTTGGAGCAAATAGGGTAAAATTACCATACGTAGAAAGCAACGCATAGTAGGGAGTACGCTGCAGAATGTTGATAAATTGACTAAAACGATCAGGGTTCTGTTCCAAGAATCCAGCAGCTGTCACTTTGGTGGAAGCGTAGTAGTTGACTACTACATCGTCATTATCCACACAGGATCCCATCACAAAACTTGCAAACAGGATACCTAATATATATTTTAATGTCTTTTTCATAATTATATAAAGAATTTATTTGTTTGTAGTCAATTCATTATACTCCGTATCAGCATAAGCCGGATTTTGTTTGAGCAAACGATTTACCTTCAACTCGTTTTTTGCGTACGGGAAATAAATTCGATCAGGGTTAGCCAACTTGATTTTAATGGCATTCATATTATTGGTATACTTACGAATGACTAAATTAGAAAGTCGAATATTGTTATTGTCACGACGAGCAAAACGTACCAAATCGAACCAACGCTTACCTTCAAAAAGGAATTCGCGCTGACGCTCATCCAATAGCAAGTTTTCCATATCGACCTTGGTATTCACATAATCAGCCATCTTCAACGTATCCGCAGCACGCGTATTAAGTGCATTAATGGCACGTTTATTTACTGTATTGATTAGTAAGAATGCATGTTGGAAATCAACAGCCACACCTAATGTATCTACATTACCACGTTGAATCAACGCTTCAGCTTTCATCAAGATTGCATCACTTAAACGATAGAAAATCCAGTTAGCATTTTTCTGACCACGTAAAGTAGATTTAAATCCCAAACTGGTTTCAGAAGTTACACTCTGAGTATTAAAACTTACCTCAGAATAATAATACTTACGAGGATAGTAACTTTGATTAATCATAGTCACACTGGAATATGAACGTCCATCCAACTTATCGAATAACAAATTTTTATCTATCGCCACATCTTGACGAAGGAATTCTGGAGCACTTAAATGTCCAACTTGATTGTTATTATGACCTCCGTAATATTTTCCTACCCATTCATTCAAACGGGGCTGATTACTTTCAAAATAGAGTTCAAATAAGCTCTCAAATGAATTTCCTTTACCGAATATCGCGTTGTAGGAGTGTCCATAGTTCATACTACTTGATGGTTTCTCCAAAATCATAGGAATGTCCCCAAACAAAGCAATATCATTTACAGTACCTTCACGCTCCAATCTATCTTCATACTGCTGACGCTTGAAGTCCAAGACCAAATCACAGTACTTGATACAATTATCCCAATCGCCTCTCCACAAATAGAGGTCAGCCAATATAGCCCAAATGGCTACACGAGTAATACGGCTACTATTCTGATAAGCATTTGAGCTATCATCGAGATAGTAACGACGTACAGCATAGTCCTTCACACTTTCAAGGTCGGTAATCAAAGAATCCAACACGTCATTGAAGGGAGTAGCAGGCAACACATAAGGCTGTGAGTCATCAATGCTCGGCTGTGTAGTATATGGAACATCGCGGAATGTACGAATCAAATAGAAATAACACAATGCACGAATAGCAGATGCTTCGGCAATGTTTGCACGCATTTCTTCAAGCGTATAATTGGGATCAATTGCCTGTACATGAGGAGCATAATAACATACTGTATTACAACGATTGATGGTCTGATAGAATATCAGCCAATTACACATCGGATTGGAAGGAAGTATATTTTCCTTCAATATCTGACGGATATCATCAGAAGGATTGGAGCCTTCCTTTAAGTTATCGCTTCGTAACTCACCCCATATACCCATACGTACCAAACAGTCTTCAGTTTCGAGTGACTCGTAACAACTGTTCACAACGCTGGTAACGTCATTCTTGTCTGTCCAAAAGTTTTCAAGCACCACCTCGTTCATAGGCAGGGTATCGAAGAAATCTTCACATCCTGTCAATCCCATGGCGATGAAAAGGGAGCAAACTATATGTTTGATTGTTTTCATATCTTTCTTTATATTTTACTTATTACTATTAACTCATCAGAATTGTACTGTCAAACCAGCTGTGAATGACTTAGCACGCGGTGTTTGAGCGTTATCGGTAGATACTCCGTAACCTCCGTAACCTACTTCAGGGTCAGCACCAGAGTACTTGGTGATAACGAAGAGGTTGTTGGCAGATACATACAAACTGAGACGGTTGATACCGAATTGCTTCATAACCTTCGGATCAAACGAATAATTCAACTGAGTATAGTTCAAACGGATGAATGAACCATCTTCTACGAAACGGTCACTACCCAAGAAGTTGTAACCAGAGTTGTAAAGTGCACGAGGAATGCTGGTGATATCACCCTCTACACGCCAACGCCAGTTTACAGCGCGGCTCTGATTGTTGTTAGAATACATATTTTCAGCATTCATACGAGCCTTGTTAACAACCTTGTTACCGTAACGGAAGTTGAACTGGTTGTTCCAAGAGAGACGACCATATCTGAGTTTGAAACCGAATCCACCAGTAAACTTAGGCAAAGAAGAACCCAAGTAAACAATATCCAATTCGTCGATAGAACCGTCGGCATTGATATCTTCATAGATAGCATCACCACCACGGAACTCATAGTTGGTTGTTCCTGCACAGAACATCATCTCTTTAGTTCTGTTATTTTCGTCCAGAATAACTACACCATTCTTGTCACGAACTACAGGAGCATTAGGACCACTTACACCGGGAACTTCTACTTCAGAGTACTCAGAGTATTGATAAACACCCTTGTAACGGAAACCATAGATGCTACCCAAAGCGTGGTTAAGTTCTACACGAGAAAGATAAGAACCGTTGTTGCGATCCCACTCTTTGTTCAAACTGGTAAGACATGTCTCATCCATTCTTGTCAACTCATTGCGGTTATTAGCAAAAGTTACATTGAAGTCTGCAGCCAGCTTACCTATTTTAATAATAGAGTTACCATTCAAGTTGAACTCCCAACCGATGTTTTCCATATCACCCACGTTACGAGTTGCAAATGAAGAGAAACCAGAAGAGGTAGGAATACCGTAGTTACCCATCAACAAGTCACTGGTAAACTGCCAATAGAACTCTACGTTACCAGTAAATCGATCGTCGAAGAAACCGAAATCGGTACCCAAGTTATAAGTTTCCTTTTCTTCCCACTTCAAGTTATTCAAACGAATATTGTTGGGATGGATAGATGTCTGTCCCAAATAGCCACTACCGTTTGCATATCTACTATAGAAAAGGTACTCCTGACCAGGCTGAGAACCTACAATACCCCAACCCGGACGAATTGAAAGCATAGAAACCCAAGGCAACACTTCCTCGAACCAAGGTTCACGGTTCACATTCCAACGCACAGAGAAGGCAGGGAAGTTACCCCAACGCTTATCGGGACCGAACTTGGTGGTACCATCGCGACGTACAGAGAAGTCAGCCATGTAGCGTCCCTTGTATGCATAGTGAGCAGAATAAGTGAAATAGATACTACGAGATTCACCGCTACCTGTAGTCATATTAGCTACAAGGCCATTAGCTCCTGCATTCTGGATAGTTCCTGAAGGCGTACCCCAAATAGCGGTATTCTGTGAAGAAGAGTGACCAGTTGACATCTGTCCACGCAACATCATGCTCAATGAGTGGTCACGATTCTTGAATACGGGAGTGTATGTCAATGTGTGAGTCGTAGTAAGACCAAAGTTTTTGTTTGAAGTTGCCGTTGTACGATTAGCTTGTTTGTTATTAGAATCATTCCATCCAGCAGTACTAAGTGACAGAGGCATAAATTGATCACTATACTGGTTAAAAATGTTAAACATTACTTTACCTTCATAATTCAAACGGCTTCTCTCATCACCTACACCCATCAAGTCATAACGGAGCACGAACTCCGGCTTGATATCGTAACTTGTATTGTTACTGTTAGCAAGATATGCCAAAGCAACAGGGTTGTTCTGTGTCAACTGATTTTGACGGAACTCCTCAGAAACAGAAGGTAACATGTGATAGAAAATATCCAAGTCATTACCTTGCTTGTCCTGCTCATAGATAGAGAGGTTAGGCATTCTGTTATATGCAATACCCAAAAGACCACCAGTATGAGGAGAATTCTGGTTATCGGTATAAGTCAATGAGATGTTAGTCTCAATCTTAATACGGTCACTTACAAAATAGTCCAAGTTCACACGTGAAGTGAAACGATCGAGTTGCTGAGTGATGATAGAACCTGTTTCACGGTCGTAACCAGCACCAATACGGAAGTGTGCCTTCTCACCACCACCACTTAATGATACATAGTGATTCTGACGATAACCCACTTGTTTCACTGCCTTTAACCAATCTGTATTGTTGTTATACATCTCATATTCAGAGAAACTGGGATCGTAATTCAATTCACGGATGTTACTTGCAGCATCGCTCAAAGAGGGGTTAAAGTACTCTTCCTTCAACAACATGGTGTATTCGTCACCGTTCAACATCTTATAACCTTCGGGCTGATAAGTACCTGTCAAACGATAGCTATACTCAACACGTGTCTTACCACGAGTACCACGCTTAGTCTTGATTTCGATTACACCGTTTGCACCTTGAGAACCCCAAATAGCTGTAGCAGCAGCATCTTTAAGTACAGAAATACTTTGAATATCTTCGGGATTCACATTCAACAATTGAGCAAAATATTCCTCATTGGCTGAGTTTGAATCAAAATTTTCAGTGATTGTCATAACATTTCCATCGACGACAATCAAAGGTTCACTGGATCCACTGATAGAAGAGACACCACGCAAACGCATAGAAGAACCAGCACCCAAGTTACCTGAGTTGGCTACAATATCAAGACCGGCGATACGTCCTTGAAGAGCCTCGTCCACAGTGGTGATACCCAATCCTTCAAACTCTGTCATATCGATGCTCTGACGAGCAGTTGAAATTTCATCAAGAGGAATAGCCAAACCTGAACCTTCAGCTTTTCTCTTAGAGGTAATAACAACTTCCTCAATCATTGCTTCGTCCTGCATTCTGATGTCGAACTTCACTCTGTCGAAGGGCAAAGTCACAGTCTTGTAACCTACATAAGTTACACGCAGTTTATTCTTGGGATTTTTCAAACGGAAAGAGAAGTTACCATTGATATCCGTCACAGCATTGGCCACGATACGATTGGATGCGTCCAACTCTACGACATTGGCAGCCATCACAGGACCAAAGTCATCGGTAACGGTACCGCTGATGACGTCACCCACATTTTGGGCAAACGCAGTGGCGACTGACAACTGACATCCGACAGCCATCAATCCCATTATCTTTATTAATTTATTTGTACTCATAATTTTTCGATTTTAGAGTTTTCCACCATGATATCATTTCTTCTTTTTATAAGAAAGCGGTTTGTTAATAAGGTGGATAACCGCAGATGACGAACTTCCAATTTGATCGACAGTCTGAGCATCAGAGCCATTATACACGTACTCACGCGCCATTAAGTTATATAACCCTGGCTGTTTCACGACAGTAACAGGTTCGTCACCTTGTTTCCACGCATTGTCCCTCAAAATGATTTGATCACCAGTTGATTCAGCACTAATACGATAGAAACTATTCGTATTCTTATCAATAAGCGCTGTTTCAAAATCACCATCTTCAGGGGCTGCATCAATGAAAAGAGAATTGTCTTGAATATGATAACGCAAGAAACTTTCAATAGCCAATGAATCATTAGTTGCCTTAGTCAAATTACCCTCTTCACGAGCAGCTTCGACTATATCCCAAGAGGATAGTTGGCCCAAACGTTGAAGCGAATCAATACTGGCGTTAGTAGGAACATACACTGTATAGTGATAGGTATTAAACGTAGAAATATTAGTACCACCACACACATTATTTTCTCTGGTAATTTCTTCGTAAATAGAAGGACTACCGACCATTAACTCTTGGAACTTAGAAAACTCAGGAATGCTATCCAACCAATCATACACAGTCATACGAGTACCCAAAATAGGACCTGAATCTAAGATATAACTCTTTCCGTTACCACCCTTACTTTCTTTTGTCTGGTCATAGATTTCACTTACGAGGATAGGCTCGCTTTCATTAATCTGATAACTACCTGCTACAGTCATATCGGCCTTACCTGCATTTTCAACACGAATTTCTGTACCACCCTTAGTGCGATAGTAAGTATGTCCATCTTCTACATTTCCAATAACGATATGAGTTTCGAGAATATCTCTCAATCTATTTCTAACTCGTTCATCACCACCTTTTACATATCCAACACTATCACCCACTACACCAGTAACAGGATCATAATTCCAAATACTGGCCCAAACACGTTGGCTTTCCTCGTTAGAAGGTTCATAATAGAAACGATACAACTGAGTCTTACTCTTACCAAAAGAGACTGGGTCAACATATTCCAACATGCCATTGTTAGTTGGAATGAAGAAACTGAAAGTCGAATTAAGAGAATTTAGATATACATGATACTGTAAATCGTTAATCGCCCAATCAATAATCTTCATGGTTTCATTTACCAATGGAGGAAATGCGACACTCACATATTTAGTGGGAGAATAGACCTCATTTGTGATGTAAATAGCACCATTACAACACAATAACACAGAATCAATATGAGCAATATCAACACCCATGGGGTCATTCGCATCATTAAGAATATTACGAAACTTAGAAGGTACCGATGAAATGAATGACTGAAGCATATTCACATTAAGAAGTTCAACAATCACATAATCAGGAACATTTTCCCATGAACCATAACGATCTTTTAACACACTACCTTCACCGTTTACTCCGTGAAAATATCTCGACATTGCTTCATTACTTGGCACCATCATCACAGCCATATCCTTTTGCAACGAAATATTTCCTTCACTTTTAAGACCCGCAAAATAAGCATTCCATCCTGGATCATATTTCAAGAGACTTGACACATATTTGTCATTTGGGTCCTGAGTCTGAGGATCTCCATTTAGGGATTTCTTAGAGAAGAATCGCTTAGTGAAGACTGTATCAACATTGGTACCATAAAGATAGTTATACTGCTGAGTCACACTTCCGTTCTGATCAGGGTTACGATCAGGATAAGGTGCACAGAAACGTTCCAATAACTTATTGTACTCACTAACAACAGGTAAACTTGCAATCATTTCAGCCATATTGGGGCGAGGTGTAATAACTTCAGCCATGCGATGGATAAATCCGTTAGAACAACGAATATTACCTTCTTCAACTTTAACACCATTCACGCTGGCATCACCAGGTTGACGCTCAGTGGTATAATTGAAAAGGAAATTGTAATCGTCATTTGTAATTCTCTTTTTAGTCAATTGTTTCTCAATAAAGAAAAGCAAAGGAACTACGGAGTTATCTGTCATACAAACTATAGACTTGTCGTTCTCGCGGTAATAACTCCAGTAAGGATTATCGGGCATAAGTTCGGCATTCATCACTGTCACAGAATCATACACTGAACTGGATGCATAACGACGCATACACTCACCCTCAATAGGAGGATTTCCTTGAATACTGGGCAATATACTCAACTGCATGGAGTTGTCGAGCATGCTTCCGAAAAGAAGCAATTTCTTCTGCGATGTAGAAAGCTCATCATACTCGCTTACACCCCATGAATTGTTTTGATAAAAACGCTCGTAAGCAGCATCGTCTGCTACAAACAAGGTTTTCGAACCAGTCTTAGCCAACACTTCTTTGTAGCCAAGATCTTCAATCATACGCACTGTATTGGTGAAGTCACCTTCTTCGGCCAACCAACTATAGATGCTTGCGCCCCAACCATCGGGGGTACGTTCATCCAAATCATACACGTCGGTACATGACACAAAGGCACTACCACCAGCCAACAGCACTCCGGCTGCCAACGCTGCTAAGTGTCGGCCCTGCCTCAAGATTTGTCTTTCGGTTTTCATACTTTTTTGAGATTTGTTTATAATTTTACACATAGATTGTTTTCTCTATTTAGCATTCCTTATATAGGCACACTTTTTAACAGTGCAAAATTAATAAAAAAACAGCAAACAAATTTACGACCACGTTCGCGCAAGTTATATATATGTCGCACATATTCTCTCCTCGTCTCACCCGCTTTTCTATTTGTCTAAAAACAACCTTTTTTAGTTATAAATAGATAAAATTATTCAATAGTGTTGAAAAAATGTATTTTATGCACTATCACTAACACTCTAATCGCATTATCACACATATGAAGTAATATGATGTACCTTAATAAATGTCACATAAACAAAAAAACGGAACAAATTCTACTGTTGCATTCACAAGCAGAATTTGTTCCGTTTTAATCTATAGAATTTATCTATTCCTAATTTCAGATAGTCACTTTCACCGCAGAATCGTTTACATGTAGGATGTATATTCCTGTGGGCAAATGACTGGATTCAATAGTATACAGGCTTCCAACCTCGGTAACATTCAGCACTTGGTGATATACACACATACCTGAAGCATTGTAAAGAGTCAATACAACCTGTCCTATAGGATGAGTAAAACAGAGTTGTAATCCATTGGAAGTACGACGAGTCACAAAGACGGATAATGAGGTATCAGAAAGACACTCATTCATACCTTCAGCCATAGTCAAGACCTCCTTCAGACCTGAATAAGCGTCAATTTTACCATAGCCACAAGTAGAAGAGTTGGTATAGGCATCGTTGGTTGCTGTCTTCTGAAATACGGAACGAATGGCATCGGAATCGAGTTGAGGATAAGCCTGCAACCATGTAGCCACAACACCAGTAACAAAAGGTGCAGCCATAGATGTACCCTGCATATAGGAATAATAGAAACTACTCTCATTCCACATTATTGAAGAGGCTGTCGGATATGATGTACGATAGGAATCGTAAGAGTTGACAGCTGAGGCGATGATACTACCCGGTGCAATAACATCAGGTTTCATACGGCCATCAATAGTAGGACCGACACTGGAGAATGCAGCTAATGCTCCGACCTCTTCACCCGTGTGTTTCAACTGAGCACTACCTAACTCGGTATATGTGTTACTACTAACATAGGCTCCTACAGAAATAATTTTCTGTCCTGTACCGCCAATCTCACACAAAGTACGTTCCTTGTTTCCGGGTATCCACCCTTCAGGAACTTCAGTCTCAAATGTAGTATATGTCGCATCGGTCCATGCATGAACAGTACCCACTGAACGTGGTGTAACGACTATACCTACTGTCATTCCCATACCACGGCTTTCAACACCTAATGTCAAGAAAGCATGAGGCTTATCATTGATAGGATTTATCTCGGTAGAAATAATCACCTTGCCACTGATACGACCACTGAGGATAAACTCCTGAGTGTTACTACCTGCTTCTGCAGTAACTGGTATTACTTCTGAAGCTGAGAGTTGACTACCATCGGACGTACGAGTGACAACCACTTGGAGGTCAAACTCCATATCCTTATCACCCCAGATATCGATTTCACCACCGACTTTATCTTTTGAAGGTGCAATCTTGTATGAAGCCATGGCCTTCAAAGGAGAATCATCAATGGAGGTAAATGTCTTGCTCACATGAACCGCATCGTTTCCATAGTTACCCATAGAGCCAATAAGCACACGACCTTCTCCCTGAAGTTGGTCGGCCACGAGGTCAAAAGGAGATGTACCATCATGAGGTCCCTGATGCCATCCCAAGCTCATGTTTATCACACAAGGTTTGCCTACAGAATCGGCATAGTTATAGATGTAAGCAATAGCATCGGAGATGTTGGCACAATTGGCTGTGATAGCACCTTTGCTAACCAATACGATATCAGCATCTGAAGCGATGCCATAATAGGGATTGCCCTCTGCACGGTGTGCTCCTGCCGCAATAGCTGCCACGTGTGAACCATGCGACTGAGAGGTTACATCGGCCTTGGCTGCTAAAATAGATTCTTCGGTTGTCAATTCCAAACCATATCCAAACCCTGCTGGAGCAATACCACCTGTACTACCCTGTTCCCATACACGCTTGATACGAGTAGAACCCGTCACATCGTCTTTAAAAGCGGGATGGGTGTAATCAAATCCACCATCAATAATACCTACCACTACCCCTTTTCCTGTATAAGGCATGGTCAATCCTTCACCAGCGTGTACTTTGTCGACACCTGCAGATGGACGAGCCTTGTCCAACATTGGAGTTACGGGCGTACCTATCTGTATGTATTTTACAAACGATAAGTTTTCCAAAGATGGGATAACACTGAGCGGCATACGTACCGTGAGGATTCCATCAAGTTGGAGAGTCACTTTCACCCCTAAATCCTCCAATAAAGACACATTGGGGTGGTCTGATACGTGAAGATATGCACTGACCACCTCTTCCTCATCGTTAAGAGATGTTCGAGTAGCAACCTTATCACGATTAGTGACCAAATAATTTGCCGTAAAAGGCGAAACCTTGCTCTGCCCCATCAGCAATGATGCAGAGGCAAGCAAGGTTACGACTATAATAGAAAATTTTTTCATTCGAAATGCAAATTACTTAATAAGCAATTTTTGTACATCATTTTCTCCTGAAGACAACTTCGTACGAACTACGTAGAATCCTGCAGGAAGAGTGATTGCGTCTTCGCTTTGTTTCATGCTTCCAACCAATACACCTGATGTAGAATAGAACTCAACTTGCTGGAAGTCTCCTACAACATGCACCTGAGCACCATCATAGGTAAACAATGGAGCACGATTTACAATGGTTTCTTCAACACCTTCAACTGCATTGTTTGTAGTTACAGCAATCTTAGCGGCATTGTACACATTGCAAGCTGTAGGATTGCTTTCGCTGAAATCGCTTACAAATGCTACAATTTGCATATTAGACAATACGGCATCAAATGTAGTACCAATGTAATCTCCATACGTAGCAGCAATTGCTTCAGGAATAGTATAATCAAATGTATAACGACGAGTTTCTCCTGCATTTAATGTGATTAATTGTCCCCAAGCACTCTTGTTGAGAGAACCACGGAATACATGATTGTGTTTATATTGGCTTCCGCCACTTGCTTGCATGGCTACAAGGCCATCCTGCACTAACCACACGTTGAGGGTATGCATTTGACTACCTGGATTTACGTAAGTGTGTACATCGATAGTAACTTTACCTGTACGAGTAGTTTCATCAATCTCATTGAACATCTGGATGCCTACGTAAGGCTGTATATTGCGGAAAGCTTGTACGGCTGCTCGCGTAGCAGAACCATCAGTAGTAGCAAAGACTACTGAAGTGGTACTGATTTCATTGATGAGCGAACGGTTAAATGCTGCGGCAGGTGCATATGTGCCAGAAGTACCATACAACCAAGTCAATGAATAGCTCTCTTCCATGCTAAACTGATCGGGGAAATAACCTGCATGATGGGCTACTTCGATGAATTCATCCTCAATACCTCTCATCGCATTAGTCAAATTGTTATGACCAGCAGGACAGTTTCCACAAGCCTGACCAGTGAAGACTTCTACCAATATCTTCTTTTCTACACCCACAGGATAAAAATATACTGCACTCTTAGCAGTATTATCTGTCACCTCAGCATCCACAGAGCCATTAACATTGCTAACTTCCACTTCCAAATCCAATGTACCAGACTCTTCAGTCATGCATTCAGGAAGTGTAAAATCGTATGAACCTCCGCTGGGTAAAGAAACACCACTCACATGAGAAGTAACAGGTGCTGCATTACCAACCTTACATGTAAGATCAAATGAAGTGATGGTCTCTGTTCCAAAGTTAAAAACCTGACCACTGAATACTTGCGCCTTTCCTGCTACTTGATAACCAACAGGAATAACGGGTTTTACCATCAAATCCAAGAAAGAATCTACTCCAGACACCTTTATTTGTATATTGGGAGCACCAAATCCCTGCTGAGAAAGATCAACCCATTGACCATCTTTATAAGCCCATGAAATACCGGCTTCAAAGTTTTGGCTCAAATCAAATGAGAGGGGTTTATATGAAGTACCAACCTCAACTATGTGACCTACATAGAATGGTTCTCCATCTAACACAAATGGAGTATCCAAAGTGTATTCATACATTTTTTCTCGTGATGAAGATGGCTTAAATGACAACTCACAAAGCGGTGTACCACCCAACTCTCTAGTGATGAACAATGTACCACTGGTAATCTGAGTAGTACTGACATAGGTCAAGAAACTTTCTACAGATGCACCTTTCAAAATTGCTGCCTTCTCAGCATCGACATAAAATGCCATTCCTTGCTTTTCAGAAGTACCAAAACGAAGAATTTCGTTTTTGTTCAACTGACCATTCGTATATCCAATGGTGGTTTGGGCAGCAACAGATGTCATGGCAAACGACAAAACTGCAGCAGCAAATAAATGTCTATTCAAAAATCTCATAAATTTGTATTATAAAACGATATTAAAAGCAAAACACGGTCTTTTGTCCTAAAATGATCTTAGCATTATTCCGTTACAAAAGACCGTATTAAACGCCATATTTATTTTATTTGAATCTTACGTTGGGTTTGCTTGCCATCTACAACGGCTGTCAACACATAAACACCAGTTTCCAAATGAGCGATATTCAACGTAGCACCTTCGGCATGAGCAACAAGGGCGCCAGACAAGTTATATGCTTTTACATCTGTCACCAAGCCACCCAAAACAGTTACTTGAGAAGCATTAGATTCAATATTGATAACTGAATTTTCAACCTCTTCAATACCTGCAGCCATATCAATGAAATAAACAGTACCATTAACAGGTTCATCCAAACCTTCATAAAGTACATTTACACGCACTTGAACTGTAGAATTAGCTGTAGCATCGTATGAGTAAGATGTTTCTGTCAAAGGTGATTCATTGACAGTCTTACGATTTACAATCACATTGTAACCTTCGATAGGCAAAGAGTAAACTTCAGGTGAACGAATAATCATACCCATCAACCAGTTACCATATTCATCTTCACTGGTCATAGAACTTACAGAGGTGTAAGTTTTACCATTATCCACAGAGAAGAGGTCTGATTCATTGGTGAATGCCAATTGGTTATCCATACCAATAGGTGCCTCACCAGGATTTACGTCGTAACAGTCAATCACAAGAGTGTACTCTGCACCATCTTTAATAGTAACAGGTTCATCCAATTTAATCACATTCCACAATCCTTTGGTATATCCAACACCACGTTCCAAATCCTTCCAAACTACCTGCTTACCATTTTCCAAAATAACGATTGCGAACTCAGCATCAGATGTAGGATAGAAACGTACATCGGTAATCTGATAACCAACATAGTCACCCAAGTTATCTCTGTCGTAAACAGCTGCATACAAAGCACTATAGCCATTATCCTCAGAAGGAGCCAAACCACCAGCGTTAATCTCACTTGCGTAAGAGATATAAGTTTCATCATCATCAATGGGTTCTTCCCACTCTAAATTAAGGGTCTTTCCATCGGGAGAGTAATACTTCAACTCAGTAATACCCTTATAAGCAGCTGTATTCTCAACCATCTTTCTGTAAACTGACACAGGCTCACTCTCCTTTCCATCAGCATATACAGCAGAAACACCAAAGAGATAATCACCATTAGCCAATTGCTTATGACGATAGTTGAGCAGATCAGTAGTAGCAACTTCCTCACCATTGGTGTACAACTTATATGATACTACTTCCTCAGAAATCGATTGATTATTATGTGCTACACAAACACCAATGGGGAATGTCATAGGATACTCATAAGCACCTTCCACGTCTGTAATAGCATATTCATAGAGAGACATGAATGTTGACTCACCCTTACGACGAAGCAAATCGGTATATCCAGCCTTATACTTACCAAAGATTGCTCCTAAAGTTTGATAACCACCATGACCAGTCACATCTACAGAAATAGCCACATAAATATCTTCTCCTGCAGGCAATGTCACAGGATTCTTCAATTTAATAGTATTTTCAACACCATAAGAGATTTTGCTGTCGTCCAACATCTCAGAAGCAAAGAGTGTAGTGTCCTTCGCAGTGTAGAAATTCACAGTCCATGTATTCTGCTTGCTCATCGGGTAGAAAGTAACATCTGTCACCTGAGTACCGTATACAGACCAGTCTGCAGCATCGAAACGAACAGCCTGTTCAAAAGAGTAATCACCAGCACCAAAACCTATTACATTATCGTCTGCAGAGCCATATTTCAACGCAGGACGATTGGCAAGAGGTTCATTCCAAGAAAGACGCATATCACGAACACCTGAAGCTACTGCCTTCAAATGACGAGGTGCACGATATACAAAATCAGCAACAACTGTTGTAACAGATTGTGATTTTTCAGACTCAATACCCTCATAAATAGCAGAAACTGCATATTCATAAGTACCATTTGAAAGATTGTCATCATAGTATGCATACTCACCAGCAGAGAGTTGTACCAACTTTTCTCCATTGCGCCATACTTGATATCCCTTCACACCTTCTACATTTGCAAGAGGTGCTTTCCATGTCAAACGACATACTGCAGTACCTTCAAAATGAGTAGCCTTGAAAGAAGTAGGAGCAGGATTGGTAAGATTAGCATTAAGACGGATAATCAAAGGACGAGGAACACTGTTCTTATCATATGCATTTACAGCAAATGTCTGACCATCTTCAGAAATACCATCGCACTGGAGAAGAGTCCAACCAGTGAGATCTACTCCCTTAGCTTGAAGATATTGTTGCAAGTCGTAAGTTTTACCATCTATCACAATGGCTGCACGAATATTATCGTTGAAACCACGCATATATTCACCTACAGCAACACCATCATTGGTTACACGATATAGCTTGTAACCTACAAAGCCTGACACATCAATTTTGACTTTTTCCTTGGTATCAACATCGTAAATAACGAAGTCACCCAAAACTTTCTTTCCGTTAGGAGAGAAACTCCAAGCCAAAGAATTATGTCCAATGTTATTATAATCCAACATGATTGAGTCAGGAGCCCACAAAGTCGGAGTTCTGTTGGCAATTCGATGGTGATTACCCCATCCACAAGCCATTGAACCATCATTAGTTACATCGTATGCATTACCTACTACGCCTTCTCCCCAAATGGTCTTTTCACCATTGATATTCCAAGTAGCAGCATGGCAAACACCATTCTTATATGTGGCACCAGCAAAATATTGTCCATTATCACTCAAACCATTCAGAATAGCACAGTCTTCCAAATAGTGCCATCTTCCGTCTTTGTAATAACCACCAACCTCAGATGATGCACCATTGGCTGTTGCTTCACTGGTAGTAAAGAGACCAACCATAGTACCATCATTGGCCACATCAAGTACAGGAGCTGTAGTACCAATAGCTGCGATTGCTGTAATCTCATTATTTTCAATATCCCAAAGGAAACCACGACCATCACCGTCGTTAATGTTTCCACAAGCCCACTTTCCATTAGCAGACATGCTCACCAACTGATACTCGACCAATACATCAGGTCCAACGAGTATCTGAGGAGTGATCTCTTGTGCTGAAACTCCTAAAACAAAGAGTGAAGCACCTAAAAACAAATTTAATTTCTTCATCTTTCGATATTATGATTATTTATATTTCTATGAATTTGGTAATTTAAAATCTTATCAAAACATTACCTTCTCTACCCAAACATAACCCTCTTGTCGGATTCGCAAGAAGTAGAGACCATGCTGAACAATTTGTGACAAATCGAATTGTCCAGATCCTTCACCTGTCAAAAGAGCAACTTGGCGTCCATCCACAGAGATTACCTCTAAAGAAAATTTTTCTTGAAGAGGAGTTTGGACTTGAAGGATGCCATTCTTCAATGACACATTAACATCAGTACTTTCCTTAGAAGTATTACCAACTTTATAAGGATTTTCAGGCACTTTTACCTCAACAACATTCAGCACTTCATCGGTATAATAGTTCATAACTACAGCAATGATAGCCAAATTATTCTTGTCATACACAGATGAAGGGATTCCCATCTTGGCATCTACAGTATACTCAACACCAGCCTCTATAGCAGAAGGAAGACTATTCTTTATACCTAAAAAAGCATTATTGTCATTGCGTACCACATTAGTATACCACATCAAATCGGTGGGAACGGGTGATTTCATATAGTAGAATTCACCTTGTGTCTCATTATTCACACCATTAATTTGGCCTACTTCATCAGACTGAATTGTCTTTTCTATTAGTATATATCCAACACGATACTTACCAGTAGAATTATCCAAATCATTAGCAAATACGACCTTCGCAGAAGTCAAAACTGTGTCTGTTTCTTCATATGCTAACTCCATATCAATCTTGGCAATGGTAGGTTTGCTCAACATTTTTCTAATCTTTGCAATGTTCTGAGCAGGTGATCCTCCTGTGATAGGATTACTACTATCACGATTAAGACGTACAGTGGGATATGAATTTACTTTCATTCCTGTAGTATAGGGAGAATAATGGAAAGGATCTTTACCATATTCGGGAGGTCCCCAATGAGCCTCAACGCAAACGATTTGGCTTCCATAACGTTCCTCAACCTCCTGAATAAATGAAATAACCTCAGGACAATTCACACACCATGTACCTGTAGCCTTCTCTAATAAAAGTGTACGAGGGAAATATGAACAGATGATACTATCCTCTAAAATGGTATTCTCTCCTACCTTTAACTTATAGTGAGTTGCTTTGCCCACTTGAACAGGTACATCAAAAGAATAAAACTCTTCTTCTCCTGGACTCCACACGTTCATTTCTGTTGAGTGGGTCAATGTAAGTGTATCGTTCACCAAACAGATTAAAGGAGTATTCTCAAGTTTCATTCCACTATTGACAACACTTCCTAACACAGAAGTTGTTCCTACATTACCAACAAAACGAGGAGTTTTATCCTCTACAATAAAATCTTCCTCGGATGATTGTCCGACAAAGATATCATCAATTGCCAACAAGAATTTGTCCTTACAATCGTGTACAAAAGCAATATAAACTTTCTTGCCTGCATACTTATCCAAAGACACATAATGTTCTGTCCATAGGTATTCCTCATTCTCTACAGAGAAAATCTCTTCAAAGTCAAAATACTCCTTACCAGTGGTAGAAATCATCACTTTGTATCCATCTCTCATATGATAGTGCATTGCACGAGCCGTCCATTTGATTCCAACATTTTCTGATGGCAATGTCAATCGAGGCGTTATCATCCAGTTATCAGTCGCAAAATCGAATGTACGATGCGATGTACTGATGGCGGCCACATTATCTTTACTTACAACTTTAGAGATAAACCACTCCATTGAGGTATTTATCTTCTTAAAGTCTTGACTCTTAACAGGATTTTCATCGTAAGAGATAAGTGTGAAATTATCAGGAATTCCATCAAAAAAATCCACGTTCAGGCATTCTTCCTGCCCCATTACATTTGATGTAAATAGGGCAGTGAATGCTGATAATACTATATACTTTACTTTCATTCCTTTATCAATAGAATGTTTTTACTTTAATACAATTTTACCTGTCAGTTCTCCTTCTGCGGTATGCACACGTACTACATATACACCTGAAGACAGAGCTGAAAGATCAATCTTATTCATTTGAGCATAATTTCCAACCATCGCTCCATTAGCAGAATAAATTTGCAATGAACTGTACACGCCATTCACCCAAAGAGTTCTGTCTAAGAGAAGCAACATGTCAGTTACTGTAACATTAGCAACGCCATGAGGATCTTCACTTTGCAATACGATTGCAATGGCTTCACTCTTCACCTTACCAATGTTATATACAGTTTCTACCATGAATGTTTTGTTGGGATTTTCATCGTTAGCAGCGGTGTATGTATAACCTGTTTCCTCAAAAGGATAGAGTCCGTTTACAGGAGAAGGATTCTTGGTGAAGTCCTTCACATCTACGAACATATTGTATCCCTTAATAGGCAAGTCGGTCACAGGAGCTTCCCAATCAAGTACAAGTTCATAATCCTGAACTTCATTGTAATGGTTGCTTACAACTTTAATGTCTGTAACAGCTGGCAACTCTGTATAAATCATGCGTTCAACCACGTTAGATACGTTAACACCCATTACACCATGTTTGTCTTCTGCTTGGATAAAGTATGTCCAATTTCCATTGGGTACTTCCACATCTTCATAAGTAAGAGTACCACGAACATTCTTAGCTCTTCCAATCTTCACACCATTACGGAAGACATACCAAGCTGTTGAATTATTTGTACCTTCAGGAGCTTGAGCAGAGATTTTAACTGTATTTACCTTGCCTTCTACATCAGTAACAGTCAAATCACTGGCAGCAATTCCTTCGAATGGAACATTCATTGTCACACGAGGATTACCAGACTTAGCCCAGATTCCTACGGAATATCTCCATGTTTCAGCCTTTATACCTAACTCAGTTTCAGTATATTCAGTACGACTATCACCTACATAAGCATTCTGAGCAGTTTTCCATACATTCTTCTCATACAACACCAGGTCACCATCTTCATAAGTCCAAATTTCCTCATAATCAGGTGTACCCTTCTCAGCACCGATAACGTTTCCTTCTTCGTCCTTAATCATCGTTTCGCTATCATACTTATATGCACGGCATGAAAGCATATTACCCATCTCATCGTACTCATATTCATAGATACGATCGTTGGTAGTCAAGCCATAAGGGCTATTAGCGAAAGCATATTGAGGACAATTTACAAGACCTTCTACAAAATTGCTATAATACTTATAATAAATAATAATATCGCGGCTATTTGCATAGGTTTCCTTCACAACATTATCACCATCATACACATAGTGATATACGCGATTGGTAGTAGTATCTTCCTTGAGACGACCGTCGTCATAATATGAGAACGAACCAGTTTCTTCAAATTCACCCCATACCTTGTTATAGCCACTATACATACCATATTGACGTTCACGAGTAGCTACCAATTGTCCCTTCTCATTATAGTCGTATGCGATATAATTCATGGGAACCCAGTCACCAGCTCCATAAATCTGGTCGGGATCATCTGGATCATCACCCATCAACTTACCATAGCGAACCATGGCCACAACCTTATTATTAGCATCGTAATAATAGATATCAGACTTAGTAGGATCTGCATCACTGGTATTACCCATAGCATCACCCATGGTAATCAATGCTTTCTGCAATTTAGGCAATGCCTGTTTCATCAATGTCACCTTGAAAGGTTGACTCTTAACCTTACCTATATTATATACAGTCTCTACGATGATGGTCTTCTCAGGATTCACATCATTGGCCCAACTTTGTGTCCATGTTGTGTCAGGGAAATGGTACAAGCCGTTATCAGGCGAAGGATTTTTAGTTATATCCTTCACATCAATATAAATGTTATAACCTAAGATAGTCAAGTCAGTTTTAGGAGTCTTCCACTTGAAGGTTAACTCATAATCCTGCACATCGTTATATTCATTCTTCAAGACTTTGATCTTTTCTACTGCAGGCAATTCAGTATAAATATCCAACTCTACAACATTAGAAACATACACACCTTGATTTTC
Organism: Bacteroidaceae bacterium; assembly: GCA_017560945.1. Taxonomy (GTDB): domain Bacteria; phylum Bacteroidota; class Bacteroidia; order Bacteroidales; family Bacteroidaceae; genus Phocaeicola_A. The sequence goes on from JAFZDY010000048.1 coordinate 28,600, forward strand.
GTGCTTATCTTCAGCTTGGATGAAGTAATCCCAATGACCATTAGGAACGTTCACATCCTCGTAAACCAAATAGCGACCTTCAGCAGTAGCCTGTCCTATCTTAGTACCATTTCTAAATACATTCCATACAACAGATGAAGCCACACCTGAAGGTTTCTTAGCCTTAAGAGCCACAGTATTTACCTTTCCTTCAACAGGTGTAACAGTCAGTTCAGAAGCTGCATTTCCATCAAAGGGAAGTTTCCAAGTAACCTGCGAAGTGCTACCCTTTGTCCATTGACCTCCATAATATGTCCAAGTAACGACCTTTGTACCCAACTCTGTCTGAGTATATTCAGTTTTATTTTTAGGTTCATAGTCATTCAAACTTGCTTTCCAAGCATTCTTTTCGCATTGTGCAAGAAGCCCACCAGCATAAGTATAAATTTCCTCATAATCAGGTGTACCCTTTTCAGCACCAATCACATTACCCTCATCATCCTTAATGATGGTAGAACTATCATACTTGTACACACGACAAGTTTGGATGTTGCCTCTTTCATCATAAGTATATTCATAGATACGGTCGTTGCTTGTCAAGCCTGAAGGGCTATTGGCAAATGCATACTGAGGACAATTTACAAGTCCTTCTACAAAATTACTATAATACTTGTGATAGATGATTACATTTCTGCTATTGGCATATGTTTCTTTCACAATGTTGTTATTGTCATCGTACACATAATGATATACACGATTGGTGGTAGTATCTTCCTTCAAACGACCACTTTCATCATATGAGAATGAACCAGTTTCTTCAAATTCATTCCATACCTTGTTATAACCGCTATACATACCATACTGACGTTCGCGAGTATGTACCAATTGACCGGCTTCATTGTAGTCATATGCAGTGTAAGTCATAGGAACCCAATCACCTGCACCATAAATTTGATCGGGATCATCAGGATCATCTGCAAACATCTTACCATAAATCATCTTACGTACCAATTGATTATCGGTATTGTAGTAGTAAGTTTCAGCCTTAGTAGGTTCATTCTCACCGACATCACCCATAGCATCACCCATAGTGATTACAACCTTCAACATTTTGTCTACCTTGCTCAACTTGATGGGAATAGCATTGCTACGAACCTTTCCGATAGCATACACGGTTTCTACGTAGATATCATGATTCAAGTTTGTCTCGGCTGCTGGCCATACAAGAGTATCCAAAGCCAATTCAGTAGATATCATTTCCATTCCATTTTCAGGAGCAGGATTTGTCTCATAAGAAAGGATATCAGTATACACATTGTATCCCAAAATCGGAAGTGTAGTATTGGGTGCTGTCCATGTGAATACCACTTCATAGTCACCAGTAGCATTCAATGAATTCTTCAAGAATGTGACATTTTCCACCGCTGAGAGTTCTGTTTCCAATGAAATTTCTACCACTTCACTGGTATTACCATCTGCTTGTTGGAAGAAATAATCCCACTCACCATTAGACACTTCTTTGTCCTGGTAAGTAAGTATGCCATCAGTCAATGTAGCTGAACCGACACATACACCATTACGATATACATTCCATCCTTCAGAAGCAGCATTAGCTGGTGCATTAGCCTTCAACTGTACAGTATTAAGCAAGCCTTCAACTTTAGTAACGGTCAAACCAGTGGCAGAAGTAGCATTATCGACTACTCCAACAACAGATCTCTTAGGTCCACCATAACGTCCCCAATTTCCATTGACATATTGGAAAGTAGAAATCGTAGTTGTATCAGCATCCACCTCATAAGAAATCTTAGTAGAGGGAACTACTTCACCTTTACCGCTATTCCAATATCCTTTGATTTCATCAGCCAACACTCCATCTACATATGTCCATGTAGTTTCTGCATAAAGGTCACCCTTTTCTCCTGATATAAGTTCATTGTCAAAATATATAGCGTTAACCACCTTGTATTCTGAGAACTTTACCTTATTTCCAGCTTCATCATATGCATACTCATAGATACGCAAATTCTTCCACTTATCCTCAAACAAGGCAGACGCGGGCACATTTGTCTTACCTTCTACAAATTTGGTATACTTAGTAGTACTGCTCCATGCACCATCCTTTACGTAGTGAGCAGTTTCCTCAACCAAATTGCCATCTTTCCACGTATATGTGGTGATATAGGTAGCATCGGTCTTCTTCACCAAATTGCCATCTACATCATACTCGTACTGCTCAGCATCGTTAAAATCGACCCACGCACGATCAAATGCACTGTAGAGTCCATACTTACGAGTACGCACTTTTGTCAACAAACCATTCTCATTGTACTCATAAGCAGAATACAACTTAGGAATCTCCTGACCAGGATATTCCACTTCAGCCGTACCTTCAGAGTCAGCTAACATAATTTCGACCTCCAAAGTACGCACCAATCGGTTATTTACATCATAATATGAGCGAACAACAGAAGTCGGGGTTCTACTGAATCCTCCATCTAACATCGCTCCATACGAATACACAGCCTTAGTTTTCAAGCCTGCGTTTTCTGCCATCACACTTGCACTAAGCAACAAGCCCAGCATCAAAGTAAATGCCTTCAGATAAATTTTGCTCATTTTTTTGGAATTGATATTTATTAATTATTTCTCTCTTAGTTGTGCGCATAAAAGCCTCGGATATGTGCAAATACACATCACGACAGACAAGACTCCATAGCGATTTACATATTTAAGTGGCAAAAATACAAAAAATATGCAAAACTTTCAAGAAAAAGAGGTGGTTAATGTTTTAATAATTACTTTTTAAGTAATCTTTTAGCAAAAATGTATAATAATTCACTTTTTACTAAAAAATAGATTGCCAGATTCATCGAAAAAAATCACAAAAGAGGAACTATTCACTTGCGCTTTAAGTTCTTCAATTCTCAGGCAATTTTTCCCCTTTCAAAAGATAAAATCCCTTACGAATATACGTATAGAGAAAAGTTTGTAATTCAAACAAAAAAGGAAATGTCTGAAGGGGCAAGTACCCAAATTTAGAAATAGAAGATTGAGGCAAGCGCCACACTTCTATGGTTGAAAGAAACAATTTCAGCTTTTGGCGAATGGACTTTCTCTCTTGGGCGTTAAAGGCTTTTTTCGTTGACCAATAAAAGACATACAATCCCACCAGATTGAGCCAACGATGAGCCTCGTATTGATTGAGCAATGCATCCGATACACCTTCGGACACCATCGTTTGTTTCATACTGAAGTTCGCGTCCAAATATAGAAAGCGAAGAGGAGTAACGGCATGAGTCATCGAGGCTTCATGCTGACGATAATAATACACACCCTCACAACGAGCAACTTTACGCGAGTGCATATAATGCAAACGAGTAGTGTTATCATCACTATAAAGTCGACAAGTTGTATCGTAGGGATAAGTTTGATGAATCTCTCGACGCACCATATAGAGGCCATGAATACTCCAATCGAGACTTAAGCGAAAGGCCTCTTCCCCACTCCATTGAAGTTCGGATACTCGATATTCATACCTCCATTTACGACCTGAGGATTCATCCACATAACAAACGTCGTACAAAACACAATCAAGCGACGCATCTTCCTGCATCATACGACACCCCTTCTCCAAGGCATCGAGCGAAAACCAATCATCGCTATCGAGCATAGTCACCACATCACCATCCGCTATCTGTAATCCACGGTTACGTGCTTCTGCTTGTCCTCGATTTTCTGGTTGTTTTAAAAGAGTTATACGACTATCTTTAGCCGCATATTCTTGTAATATTTTCCAAGAACTATCCGTAGAAGCATCATCGATACAAATTATCTGAATATCCTCATGCGTTTGATTCATTAAAGAATCAAGACAAACAGACAAATATTTTTCAGCATTATAAACTGCCACAAGTACCGACACTCTCATACCTTCATCACATTAACGTCCTATACGTTTTCTAATCTTCTTCCACAAAGTTTGCAACAGAGTGGTTTCCCTCAATAATATACGTACAGATATGGTGGCAGAGCATAGGATACATACACCACCTAACAGCCAATACAGGAATCCATTCGTCGTGTTTGTCACCACAAATGCAAACACACCAAATGGCAATTGCAAAGACAACATTTTCAATGCCTTACCAAACAACTGAAAACCATATACCCTGCGAGCTGTAAACCACACCAATAGTAGGTCGAAGGCTGATACCAAAGAGAGGGAGACACCTGCTCCTCGAAGTCCTCCGAGCGAATATCCTGTAATAATCATTAGTACCGCCACCACATCATACACACCTTCAGTAAAGAGGTAAACACGCGAACGTCCCTTAGCCAAAGAGATGTAAGAAATAGGCATTGCTACCGCACGCATATACATACTGAAAACGGCACATTGAACCATACCTATCACTGGTAAAAATTCTTCATTATATAACAAGGGAAGAAGGATGGGTAAAGCCACCAACATTGTAACCAATAAAGGAGAGATTAGGAGTACCGAAGCCTCAATTTGTCGATTCACTAATACGTTCGATTTCTCCACATCGTTATTAACGGCTGACAAGCGAGGAAAGAAGTCGGTTTCCATAGCGGTAAAGACCATCGAAGCATAGGTAACGGTTATCAAATAGCCTGCATTATACATACCTACATCAGCCTCAGAACCTACTCGTACCAAATAAGATCGTATGATCGCCTCTACGGCTGAGCCCAATATACCCGCAAGGATAAAAGCGGTACCTAAACTTACCATTTTTTTTCCTTCCGTCAGGGAAAATTTTATTCTACACCTGAGAAAAAATGGGTAGCACTTAAATGAGAAAAGAATCGTAGTCAACATGGTAGACAATGCAACCAAAAGTAACGATCCTATGATGGCTTTCTCACCCCATATATAGAACAAAGGGACGGAAATAATGAGGGCAAAAAGCGAATTGAGCAACGATTGCAAAGCCACACGACGCAATCGGCGAGTACCCTTCAAGATTGCCATCTCTCCTGCAGAGATAGCCATCAACCCCACTATTGGAGAAACCCACACAAAAGAAAGCCAATCGATTGTATTATCGGAATAATAGGTGCTTAACAATGGTGAAAACAACAAGCACACCAACATACCCAACAATCCTGTAATGATACTCCATGTGCGCACTACTTGAATGAAATCGGTCAATGCCTTTTCATCATTTTTTTCATAAAGCTCCGACACATGGCGAACAGCACTGAATGGGACACCAAAATTAGTAGAATTGCTCACAAAGGTAGTTGCCGCGTTGAACAAGTTTATAACACCCATACCTGCAGGCCCTAACAACTCGGCCACCAGCTTGTTGCGAACGATAGATGTCAAAAGGCTAAGTCCCTGTACGCCACCAAACAACCCTGTATATTTTACCACATGGTCGTACGTTGATTTCCGTTTCTTTTCCTTATTAATATGCATACCTTTTGAACAATATCGGGCAAAGATAGTGTTTTATTCACGATTTTCACCTATCTTTGTAGAGGTTTTTGTCATCCACTCAAAAGTTTTCAATGAGACTAAGCATTATAGTACCAGTATATAAGGTCGAAAAATATCTATCAGAGTGCATTGATAGCATATTGAGCCAGACCTTCACCAACTATGAACTAATACTCATCGATGATGGTTCGCCCGACCGTTGCGGAATCATTTGTGACGACTATGCTCGCAAAGATAATCGCATCCGGGTAATCCATCAGAAAAATGGAGGACTCAGCGCCGCACGTAATGCAGGCTTAGATGTTGCTCAAGGGGAATATATCGCATTCGTAGATTCTGATGATTTTATAGCACACGACTATTTCGACCAAGCTATGCAAGTATGTGCAAACTATCCATCTACACAAATGGTAGTAATGCCTGTGCATGTGCACTATGGTCACACATCTTCTCATCTTTACATGTTTCCGCAATCAGGTTTTATACATGGATGCGATCAGATTTTCACCTCATGGATTAGCCATCAAGGATACCTTCACACCTATTCATGTTGTCACATTTGTCATCGTACACTCTTTCAGGATATTCGTTTTCCCATCGGTCAGGTATTCGAAGATGCGGATGTCACCCCACGCCTGCTAAGCATATGTAACAACATATATTACCACCACACCTCATCTAATGAGAGTGGTGTATACTATTACCGCTATAGGGAAGACTCCATTACTACTACGGCAAAATGGCGCGACTATCACGACCAACTAAACCACCAGTTTCCCTGGTTGAACAAGGCTTGTCAACACACAAATGTAACATTGGCTGACACACAACGCTATGGGCTTATACTGGTCAATATTGTTATTGACTTATTGCGTACAATAGACGTCAAATTAAAGAGCGAACTAAACATGTGTAACTATATCTATAGTTCACTCAATCAAATACGTCCATCAGTAAGCGATTTATTGAGACTTCCTATACCTATATATAATAAGGTGAAGAATCTTCCGTTTGCTATATTTGGACTCAAATTCCACCTTTTCTTATATACAAGAAAATGGTTGCCAACCACATGATTATAAACAACAAAGATGAACAAGCCTATACTCTCCATTATTATTCCATGTTACAATTTGGAAGAAACCTTACTCAATCGCTGTATAGTCAGCATATTAGAGCAGGGATTAAATGATGGTGCATACGAAATCATCGTAGTAGATGACGGATCGACCATACGTCCTCATCATACCAAGAATCATTTCGCCTATAAGAACATGATTCATTGGCACTTCAACGAACACATAGGTTTGGGTGGTTCACGTAATTACGGATTGACACAAGCACGTGGTGAATATATTCTTTTTCTCGATGCAGATGACTACCTCTACGAAAACACACTATTGCCCATCTTTAATAAAATAAAAAATATTCAATGCGACATTCTTCGATTCAATTACAAGTTTTGTACATCTGTAGAACGAGAATGTCCTACACAACCCTCTTCTCCCACATTTACAAAAGCTGTAGATGGTAACACATATATGAAATTACACCATCTTCCAGGCATGGCAACCGTTTACCTATTTCGTAAGGTGCTATCTTCCAACATAGGGTTGAAGTTTCCAGAAAAGGGTTTCATCGAGGATGAAGCATTCACAACCATTCTTCACCACAACGCACAAAGTATTGTCGAAACAGACATTAATGTATACGCCTATTACAAGCGGGCTGACTCCATCACGTTGACCCCTTCAGTAGAGAGGCAATCTGAACTCATACATTATCTGTTCCTTTCTATTGAAAAAATTCATTCATACAGAAACGAGCAACAATTGTGTCAATGTCAAACGGATGGATTAGAACGTAAGTTGAACTCTCTCGCCGTAGACATAATCAGAAGAATAACGACTCACGAACATTGGAAAACAGAATGGGCGCATTACGCACCCTTACTACAATCCTTGCATCTATTTCCACTCAGAAGATGTAATTACACGGCAAAATATGTCTTATTCAGTTATCTTGCCAACAACTCTTTAGGGCGTTTACTTATCCGTTTCTTACTTAAACACCACATTCATTAAATAGTCATATTATCAAGTAATTATGAAAATTCTTTTACTCGGTGAATATAGTAACGTCCATTGGACGCTGGCAGAAGGACTTCGTACCTTAGGCCATGAAGTGTGTGTAGTATCCAATGGAGATTTCTGGAAGAACTATCGTCGCGACATATCCTTGGTGCGTCATACCCAAGGTCGATGGGATGGTTTGCGCTATTTAGCCAAAGTCCTTCTCACTCTTCCTCGTTTACGCGGATACGATGTTGTACAACTCATCAATCCTTGCTTCCTTGAACTGAAAGCCGAGCATCTCTACTCTATTTATCGATATCTCCGCCGTCACAATGGCAAGGTATTCCTCGGTGGATATGGTATGGATTACTATTGGGTACATACCTGTACCACCACCCAAACATTCCGATACTCCGACTTCAACTTTGGCTCAACGCTAAGAGATAGTGAAGACATCCGTAAGGAAATAGCCGAATGGATTCATGGCGAAAAGGGCAAACTCAACCGATATATAGCCGCCGATTGTAATGGTATTCCTACAGGACTTTATGAATATCAGGCTTGTTATCATCCCCATTTCCCTGAGAAAACAGTTTTCATTCCTTTTCCTATAAACATAAGCAGTCTAAGTTCAATAGAGCCACGACCCGAAGGACGACCCGTTCGTTTTTTCATAGGCATCCAACGCACACGTAGTGAATACAAGGGTACTGACGTCATGCTTCGCGCTCTCGAGCGACTTCACCAAGTCTATCCCACACAATGCGAAATCATCAAGGCCGAGTCAGTTCCATATGAGGAATATCAGCACATGATGAACACTTCGGATGTCATCCTAGACCAACTCTACTCTTATACACCCGCTATGAATGCCCTCCTTGCAATGGGTAAAGGACTCATACTTGTGGGTGGAGGCGAACCTGAGAACTACGAAATCATCCACGAGAACGAATTGCGTCCTATCGTCAATGTCCTTCCCAATGAAGAGGATGTATATTGCCAACTTGAGCAACTTGTTCTCCACCCCGAAAAGATAGAAAAACTCTCTGCCGAAAGTCGACTTTATGTCCAACGTCACCATGATCATGTGAAGGTTGCCGCTCAATACATTGATTTTTGGGGAAATCACTAAATATACAAAATGTTATAAATCAAACATATACAAAATAGGTAATAAAATACTCAAAAAAAACATCGCAAAAAGTTTGCTACTTTCAAAAAAAGCAGTACCTTTGCACCCGCAATCGAGAGAGATAGCAATCATCCTAACAGATGATACATTGAAAAAGTAAACAAATTGGTGCGTTAGTTCAGTTGGTTAGAATACATGCCTGTCACGCATGGGGTCACGGGTTCGAGTCCCGTACGCACCGCCTCTCATATTTTTTATAAGAGGTGCGTTAGTTCAGTTGGTTAGAATACATGCCTGTCACGCATGGGGTCACGGGTTCGAGTCCCGTACGCACCGCAAAGAAGAATCTTTTCTTAGGAAAAGGTTCTTTTTTTGTTATATACCCGAGGGAGAATAAAGTTATTTTAAGGAAACGTGAGTTCGATAGAAGAAACGTAGCATCAACAAATCCTCCCCTATTGCCAAAAGGTAAAAGTGTATGTGTAATAAACAGTTAGTTATGAGCACACGTTTACAACACACTCACTCCTCACATAGGTAGTCTACTTAATAGATAGTAATTCTTAGTTGCTTTGGATATCGAAATTCTCGTATCGAACTCACGTTAGTTTAGCTGGACATTTCACTTCCCTACCATGTAGAGATTTCGAGCAATCACAGCAATAAAGGAGCATTAACGACAGAAGACAAGCAGAGAGAGGCTCAGTTGGCTTTTTATTTAGTTCTCCAACAAAAGTACCTCTGCCTCGCCAAATTGATCGTATCCTGTAGTGATGACACGGTCACCAGGTTGAAGGCCGGTAGTGACTTCGTACTGTTGAGGATTCTGTCGGCCAATGGTGATGGGCGTACGATAGGCCTTATCGCCATCCTCGCTGAGTTTATAAATCCACTGACCACCAGTAGCTTGATAGAAGTTACCACGTGGGATGACAACTGCCTCTTCGGGTTGACCCAACTCTATCTGTACACGATAGCTCTTACCCACACGTACATTGTCGGGCATCTCGTCACCAAAGACAAGGTCGACATCAAAACTACGATCCTTCACCTCGGGTACAACCTTGGTTATCTTCAAGGGGAAACGCTTATTTTGATAGAGGATGGTAGCAGTCAATCCTGTAGTCACTCGGTCGATGTAGTATTCGCTCAGCGAGGTATGAATCTTGTATTGGCTCAGCACCTTGATTTCGCCCACTTGACTATTAGCACCCACCTGTTGACCAGGGGTTACTTGAATGAAGCTCAGTTGGCCACTGATGGGAGCTCGCACGGCCAAGTCATCCAACTTTTCCAATTCACGGGTTAACTTCTTCCGTTCGCGTTCCATATCATTTTGCAATATCTTACGACTCAACGAACTTGCTACTGAGTCGTAATGAAGCCCTTCCATTTGCAAAGCAGCTGTTTGAATTCTGAAGTTGTACTCTTCCTCTACCACTTCAAGTTCTGCCTTACTCTTGATACCTAAGGCATATTCTTCCTTTGCCAATTCATAATTCTTCTTCAGACGACTCTGTTCATAACGTGCTTGTAGTATCTGTTGACGCAAGTTGAGTGTCTGCTTCTCCATATTTATTTCCTGATTTTGATAGTTTACAAGTTGCTTCTCGTACTCGTCACGCATGTCGTTGATGCTACGCGTCAAGTTTGGATTACTCAACATCAGGATGGTGTCACCCTTTTCAATCATAGTACCCTCCTCGGCCACTATATGGTCGACAAAGCCTCCCTCTTTTGTATTCACCTGTATAGTGAGTATGGGTTGTACCAATCCTTCCACATCTACATACTCCATGAATCGACCTGTCTCTACGGCAGATATTTGGAGGCTATCGATATCGATACGTTGCTTACGAGGCCCCATGGAAAGAATCATGACGTACACCATGAATGCCACAAAGATTACCGCAGCCAACAAGTAGTATTTATAGCGGATGTACCAAGGTCGTTTTTTAAGTTGAATGTCCATTATTTATATATTTAACAGTTAATAATTTAAAGAACTAAGGCATGCGGATGCACGCTATCACTTCTTACTCTTTTATTTGATAATCAATCTTTATTCCTTTCTCAAAGTCATAACCCGTGATACTACGAAGGGTATAATAGAGACCCCAATAATTGCGTAGGGCCGATATTCGGTTACGACGGGCACTATCCTTTTCACTGATAGCAGAGTTGAGATCGAGTATCGTACTCTTTCCCATCAGGTAAAGTCGGCGAGCCACTTCAAAACGGCGCTCGGCGGTGATGTCCGTCTTAGCCATAATGTTCATCTTTGCCACCTGTTGATTGAATTGGCGCACCAGTTGACGTACATTCTCTTCAAAGTTTCGTTCACTTTGGTCAATATTCAAGTTTGTCAATTCACGATTAGAATTGGCCATCTTTATTTGTCCCTTTCCCCGTCCCCAATCAAGGATAGGCAACGACAATGACACTCTTGCCATCTGCGAATTGATAGGATCGTTGTAGGCCGATTGCAGGTCGTCACCTGTCTGTGTAAGACCAAATTGCAGATAGATGCTGGCCTTCAATCCTGAATTGGCTTTAGCATTGGCCACACTAAGTTCGCTCTGCAGACGTGCACGTTTAAAGTATTCAGGATCGGGATTATTGTCATACGCCATGACCAATGCATCGTCCACCGACACCATAAAGTGAGGGATTGAATCGTCAATCACCACACGTATGTCCATATCATCTTGTAAAGCCAGGTATGAGCGCAAGTTTTGCATATTGTCCTCCACGGAAAACTGAGCCTCTATACGATTGCCCTCTTGGCTGAGTTTATTGATTTCCAATTGCAACATCTCATTTTCAGTGATAGTACCTATGTTGTATCGCCCCTGTGCATAGCGATAGAGAGTATCGGCATTGGCATAGTTGAAGTTGGCAATCTCAGCATCCACCTGTGCCGAAGCCAAATTAAAGAAATAGGCACACGCATTGGCAGCTACCAACTCCATCGTCTCGTTGTACTGTTTGCAAGCTTCGCGATAAGCAATGGGCTCTATGCGACGATCCCATTTCAGGTAGTTCACTCCAAACAGATTTTGACTATAGCCGACGTATACAGGTTGTGTACTATACGATGTTGTCTTATCCTGCCCCTCACGAAAGAAGTCCGATCTATCGAACGAAGAGGTCACCGAGAATGTACCACCCGTGAGTGCTACATTTTGTTGAATACTCAGCGAGAGGTCGGTGGACAGGCTATTCTGCTCTAAATACTTGTAAGTACCATCAGGTTGGGTAACCTTATTGATGCTACGGCTATAGCTGGGGTTTGAACTCAGTGATATGGAGGGCAGATAGTTTGCCTTGTAGTTGCGATAGCTCAACTCTGCTGACTCGCGACTGAGGCGTGCACTGACCGCACTGGGCGACTGCTCCTGTGCCATGCGAATGACTTCACTGAGCGTCAAGGTAAGCACCTGTTTACCATTCAAGTTTTCCTCCTTGTTACCCGTTTGTCCATTGGCCGTGGTTGATAATCCCAAGGCTATGAACAATAGTAACGACATCATTTTCTTATTTCTTTGCATAGGTTTTCTTGTTTATGTATGTATCATTCTTAGCAGAGTCAGCCTCATTACGTCACCCGTCATACTGCCAAGAAAGGGAGACAGGGCACGTGCATAATACATATTTATATAATTATAAGGTATACGCACGTGCACCTGCATGAGGAAACAGGATTATACAGTAATTTCTGCCACAATGCTACCATCGAACATATTGATGATGCGGTCGGCAAAACCTGCATCGCGTTGCGAGTGAGTCACCATCACGATGGTAGTGCCATCGGCATGAAGTTGCTTCAACAGGTTCATCACCTCAATACCATTCTTTGAGTCGAGGTTACCAGTAGGCTCGTCGGCAAGTATCACCTTAGGATTGCTGATGACGGCACGTGCAATGGCCACACGTTGTTGCTGACCTCCCGAAAGTTGGTTGGGGAAATGCTTGGCACGATGACTGATGCCCATACGCTCCATCACCTCCTCTACACGACGCTTGCGTTCAGCCACCGGCACTCTCATGTACACGAGCGGCAACTCAATGTTGCGATATACGGTGAGGTCATCAATCAAGTTGAAGCTCTGAAACACAAAACCGATACCACCGCGACGAAGCATTGTCTGTTGGTCTTCATCAATGGTTGACACTTCCACACCATCGAGCCAATAGTTTCCCTCTGTGGGGTTATCCAACAAACCCAGCATGTTCAACAAGGTGGATTTTCCACAACCCGAAGGACCCATAACGGCAACAAATTCGCCCTTCTTCACTTCAATACTTACGTTTGCTACCGCAATGGTTTCAACCATCTCTGTGCGGAAAACTTTTCTCAAATGTTCTGTCTTAATCATTACTCTGTTTTTTTAGAAGTTTATAATAGTTTTTTGTTCAATCTTTCGTCTTTTTAGCTTTGATTCTCCTTACAAAATTATTGAAACCTGCAAGAAAAATCGAAGAAATTTTCAAAAATCGTCTTTTTTTGATGAAAATTGTATGATTTCTGGACACTCAATTTTTGAAAATGTGTAATTTTGCACAAAATTAACCCAAAAGAGGCCCAAACTGCTTCTTTCACTCAAAGAGGGGAAAATGAGAAAAACAGTTCACATTTCACCTCCTTTTTCATGAAAAAGTCGGGCGGGTCAGCATATATTATGTACGATTATCACATAGTTATTATTGACGATAACCGAGCCGTACTTCAATCACTGAAGTTGGTACTCGAGGGAGTCTTCCGCAAGGTCACCGTCATGCCCTACCCCAACACGTTGCCTGCCATACTGAATAGCAGGGTCGATGCCGTATTGCTGGACATGAACTTCAGTGCCCAAAAGTTGGACGGGCAAGAGGGACTCACATGGCTCAGATACATCAAGCAACAGGAAAATCCGCCTGCCGTGGTCATGATAACAGCCTTTGGCGACATCAACTTGGCTGTAAATTCTCTGAAGGAGGGTGCCGAAGACTTCATCACCAAGCCCTGGGACAACGATACTTTGGTGGAAAAGTTACTGAAGGCCATCGACACATGCAACCAAAATCAGCACTTGAGCCAAAAGGCCAACGAAGCCGACCAACTGAAGAAAGAGAGTGAGGAAATGCACCAATTGACATTGGACGAGATGGAGAAGCACCACATCGAGGAGATGATGAAGGAATGCGACAATAACCTGACCGAAGTGGCCAAACGATTGGACATTGGACGACAGAAACTATATAACAAACTGAAGAAATACGGGTTGGTAGTATGAAAATAAAAAATGCCTATCAAATACGTTTTGTATTATTGGCACTACTCTTGGTAGCACTGGGGTGGTTAGTGGGTTATTTCTCATTTGAAGGAATATGGATTACCAATCTGGGCATCATCATAGTGGTCATCATTGCAGTCATCAGGTATCTGCTGAAACACGCCAACTTTGTGCCCAATCAGGTGAGTTACTTCCTCCACTCGCTACTTTGCCACGACTACATGATACATTTCCCTCCCACACACGACACCAAACTTGGGACAATATACGAAAATATGAACCGCATCATTGCCCAATACCGCGACAATTTGTTGGACATTGAATACAAGCAGCAATACTACAACCGCCTGCTACGCATCATGACACACGAGTTGCGCAACTCCATCACCCCTGTCATCACCCTATCAAGCGACATATTGAAACGCCCTGAGAACTATACACCCGACCGCCTGCACAAGGGCATGGAGGTGATACATGGCCAGTGTGTGAGTGTGAAGTCGTTCCTCGATTCGTACCACCAACTGACACACATTCCCGACCCCCAAAAGGAGGTTATCGAAGTGGACAAGTTCTTCGGACGTTTGCAGGAGTTGATGAACCATCCCTCCATACGTTTCTCGTGGGGATCGGGTATGACACTGATTGCCGACGAAGCATTGTTGACACTTGTCTTGACCAATCTTATAAGGAACGCGTGCGAGGCTACCGAAGGACAACCCGAGGCAGATGTACACATTATGGCCAGCGAGGCGGACGGAAATCCCTACGTCATGGTGAGCGACAATGGCCCGGGCATACCCGAGGAGATAAGGGAAGAGATATTCCTCCCCTTCTACACCACCAAGCAGGAGGGCACAGGCATAGGACTCTGCCTTAGCCGACAGATTATGCGCCAACATGGCGGCGACCTGAAGTTGCTACCCACTCACGGACAAGGGGCAGCATTCATGGTAATATTATAAGGGAAGTTCTATAAATTAGTTGCTACGTTTATTTAGGTTGCTTCTCTGCTTGGACGCTTTGCTTGCCTTTTTGGACTTTTTCTCTTTATTTTCTTGATACGTAGCCCGCTACGCATCTTCGCAGATAAAAAGAAAAATTCTCAAAAATCCAAAGCAAATCATCACAAGCTAATTTATAGAACCTCCCATAAATAAAATGAATGTGTAGTGTGTATTATATATAGACACGGATAACACGTACGATGCCGATTATCCATTGTGTTAATCCTACATTTTAAAATCCGAAAACAAACATCTATCCGCGAAGTACCCCCTTTGAGCAAGGCGAAAAATCCGCGTCTATATGATAAAGGGGGATAAATTGCTTTACACCAAGCGGTTTGTCAATGCATCGGGAAATACCACCGAGGGCTTGAAGGTCTTAGCCTCTTCAAAATCCATCTGTGCATAAGACATGATGATGACCACGTCGCCCACCTGCACCAGGCGTGCAGCTGCACCATTGAGGCAGATACATCCACTTCCGCGCTCACCCTTGATGATGTAGGTTACAAAACGTGCACCATTGTTATTATTGACAATGTGCACCTTCTCCCCGGCTATCAAGTTAGCAGCATCCATCAAGTCCTCATCGATGGTGATGCTACCCATGTAGTTGAGGTTAGCCTCGGTGACACGAGCACAATGTATTTTAGATTTCAAAACTTCTATCAACATGACTTATATCTAATATTATCAATCAATCGAACATCGCCACAGAAGACGGTGATACATCCTACAATGCCCTCTGCATCGTCCCATGTAGCCACTGTTTGCAAGGTGCGGTCATCCACCACCTCGTAATACTCCAGTCGCAATCCCTCTATAGCCTCAATACCCTTTTCTACAAACTCCTTCGTCTCGGCCAACGTATGAGTCTTGGCATACTCCTGACTCTCGAACAAGGTGCGCGAGATGTTCAGTGCCGTCTCTCTCTCCTCGGACGAAAGTCGTGTATTGCGGCTGCTCATAGCCAATCCATCGGCTTCGCGTACGATGGGGCAACCAATGATTTCAAGCGGGTACTGCATCTGTCTCACCATCTCGCGGATGATAGCCAGTTGCTGAAAATCCTTCTCACCGAAGTAGGCACAGTGGGGTTGTACCATGTCGAACAATTTGCTCACAATCTGGCACACACCATTGAAGTGTCCAGGTCGGAAGGCACCCTCCATCACAGTATCGAGCGGTGCATAGGAAAACGAGCGTGTATCGGGCTCGGGGTAAACCTCGTCCACCGAGGGAGCAAAGGCAATGGTAGCACCCACCGATTGCAACAGTTCACAATCGGCCTCCAGTGTGCGAGGATATTTTGCCAAGTCATTCTTGTCGTTGAACTGAGTGGGGTTGACAAATATGCTCACAACCGTCACCTCATTCTCGGCCACACTGCGCTCTACCAACGAGGCATGGCCAGCGTGCAAGGCACCCATAGTCGGCACAAGTCCCACCCTCATCCCTTGACTCTTCAGGGCTGAAAGTTCGGCTTGCAACTCGTGTATCGTATGTATTACTTTCATCTCTCTTGAATCTGTACCACTACACATAAGTGGCGAAAAACGGTGCAAAGTAAACTATAATTTGCCACATGGCGAAAGAAAACGAGCGATTTGTGCAGAAAAAGTTTAGATGCACCCCTCTTTTGAAAATAAATCATCACTAATAATCAGCGACTTAACAAAACATAACCATTAAATAAGGTTAGAAAGCGAAGTTAATTCGTAATTTTTTCGTACCTTTGCACAATCTTTTGAGAAAAACATATCAAGATGAAGGCAAAAAAGGTTCTATTTATAACCCAAGAAATTACTCCGTACGTCCCCGAATCTCCCATGTCGCTCATGGGCCGCAAGTTGCCACAAGCTGTTCAGGAGAGAGGACGCGAAATCCGCACATTCACTCCCAAGTGGGGAGTTACCAACGAACGTCGTAACCAATTGCACGAAGTCATCCGCCTGAGCGGTATGAACATGATTATCGACGATACCGACCATCCGCTCATCATCAAGGTGGCCAGCATCCAGTCGGCACGCATGCAGGTCTATTTCATCGACAACGACGACTATTTCCACCCACGTCTGATGACAACCGACGAAAACGGTGTCGAGTACGAGGACAACGACGAGCGCGCCATCTTCTACGCCCGCGGTGTGTTGGAGACAGTGAAGAAGTTGCGTTGGTGCCCCGACGTGATTCATTGCCAAGGTTGGATGTCAGCCTTGATACCCCTCTACATCAAGACAGCTTACCGCGACGAGCCCTCTTTCCGCGACTCACGCGTAGTGTACTCCATGTACGAGGACGACTTCCATAACAACTTGAAGGAAAACTTCCCCCAACAACTTCTCATCAAGGACATGACCGAGGAGGTATTGGAGGGCATCCACATGCCAGTAAACGCTACCGAGTTGAACCGATTGGCTATCAACTACAGCGACGGACTCATCCAAAATGGTCCCAATGTACACCCCGAGTTGATGGAGTACGCCCAGCAACGTGGCATTCCCACCCTTGCCTACCAAGGCGAAGAGGGATATGCCGACAGTTACTGCGACTTCTACGACCAAGTGTGGAGTGTAGGCAAGGTAGAGGAGCCCGAGGAAGAGGATTAAGGTTACCTGCAAAGTCAAGAAGGAAAAGAACAAAAAAGAGATTATGCTCCTATACTTGAGATAAAAACATCAGATTATCATAACTCTTGTGCATAATATGAAAAGAAACCATCTCTGGATCATCCTACTGATGATGTTACCAGCAATATTCGCCGCTTGCGACGACAACACCGAAGGACTTGGCGAAAGCATGATGCCTGGTGAGGACAGCATCAGCATCAACCAGAAAGTATACAGTGCCACCAGCCGCTCGTTGTTGGCAGGTGACTCCATCCTGGCACGTACCTCGACCACCTATTTGGGACGCTATACCGACCCCACATACGGAACTTTCGAGGCCGACTTCATGACACAATTCCACTGTGTGGAGGATTTCCAGTTTCCCGTAGGCGGTGTAGCCGGTGACACAGCCGTATCAGCAGAGATACGCCTCTACATCGACTCATACTTTGGCGACCCCTCTGCACCCTGCCACCTGAGTGTATATCCCCTGGATGTAGTGCTGGACGAAGAGACCAACTACTACACCGACCTCGTCCCCGAGGACTTCTACGACGCTACACAGGCACCCATTGCCTCACGTCCCTACACGGCCAAGGACCAGACTATCCCCGACTCTGTGAGTGACAATAGCAACTATGTGCCCTACATCCGTGTGAAATTGCCCCGCGAGTTTGGTACCGACATCATTCGTAACTACTACGAACATCCCGAGCACTTCGCCGATGCAGGCGCATTCATCAACAATGTGTGCAAGGGCATGTACTTCAAGTGCGACTACGGCGATGGAAGCATCCTCTACATCCAGCAGGCACAGCTCAACATTACCTTCAAGTACTTCACCGTGAGCAGCAGTGGCAAGGCCGACTCGCTGATTTCTGTCGTAGCACAGTTTGCCGGCACACAGGAGGTGATACAAGCCAACCGCTTCAAGACCGACAAGGAGAAGTTGAAGGAACTCGTTGAGTCAAGCGGTGACTGCACCTACCTGAGAACCCCTGCAGGCATCTTCACCGAGGTAACACTCCCGTTGGACGAGATTGCCGAAAACCACCTCTACGTGGGCGACACACTCAACTCAGTGAAACTCACCATCACCCGCTACAACGAGGCAACCAGCGATAAGGAAGGCGCCACATACAAGATGGGTGTACCCCAAAAGATACTGATGGTGCGAAAGAAGGACATGTACACCTTCTTCGAGAAGAACCAAGTGATTGACAACAAGACCTCATACTTGGCCACCTTCAACTCCAGTTACAACACCTACACATTCAACAACATGTCCCAACTCATCACCAATTGCATCAAGGAGAAGGAGAATGGTGCAGAAGTGGACGAGGACTGGAACAAAGTGGTACTGATACCCGTAGTCACCACCACCGACACATCGGGCAACATCGTCACCATCCGCCACAATCTGAACCTCACCAGCACCCGATTGATGGGAGGATTCAATCCTGGCAACGACCTGCAAGTGCGCATCACCTATAGCAATTTCAACTAACCATTGACCGCTATAGAGGCTATAAACTAAGAGAGCCCCCCTCTCATACAGATGAAGGTATGTAAAAAAATACCTTCATCTTTTTTTTTATCTATACACGACTACATTATCACCATACGAGTGTGATACTTTCCATAATACCTTTCTAAGGTACACGTTTTCAGATTTTTCGCAGTAGCTTAACAACTCGTCTTCACTAACGTTCAGACGTATTGTTGAGTGCATTGCACGAAAAATGACAAAGACAAAATAAACTTGCAGGGGAAATAAATCAACGGAAAGTTTTACCGGACAACAATAAAAAGATTTCCTCCCTAAATTAAGGATAACCAAACTACAGAACTTTGGTCATCAAACTACAGAACTTTGGCTATCAAACTATAGAGGTTTGATTAAGGTTCAATATTATTCGAACCAAACTCTCATCAAGCTACGCAAGTCAAGGTTCAAAAATACTATTGTTGTCTGGTAAACATCTATATGACTCTGTTTTTATCGATTTTACCGGACAGCAATTTCAATCAATTATCTCTAAATACACGAAAATTAGCCTTAAAATATAGTATATTTCCCATTCTCACATATTGTGCAAGTTCTTTCTCACATTATGTGCAAATCGTCTTTCACATAGTGTGAGAATGCATTTTCACAACTGTGAGAATAGTAATATATATAAATCATCATACTAAATGAGTGAGATTCTACCGATAATAAATATAGGTGTTTGATGTAAAAGAATTGGGGTAAAACCGTTGTGATAGTAAAAGGGTATAGTTAAAGATATACATAAATGGGTCGCCTCACATCGGGTACGAACCAGAATGCAATCTTTCAATGCTCCTCGAACCTTTACTTTTTTTTAAAAAAAACTTAACACCCACAAAACACGTCCTAAGCCTCATCAGATAACGCTACAGCGTAATTTGATAATGCTTAAGCGAAAAGTTGGTAACGCTTAAGTGTTTTCATGTTTACGCTTAACCGTTATTTAATTACGCTTAAGCGATTTTTCATCACACTTAACTACTTGATAATCAATCACAGAAAAGGTGGTTTATTTCTATTTATTAGTGCATCAACCCATCCATATACAAACGTTAAATATAGACACATATCTGAAAGCCTTACTAAAAAACTTTACACTTCTTGTTTATATCAACAGAAGGAAATTGAACACATATACTTCAAACTTGTTGTGATTTGCTTTCAAATTAGTATCTTTGCAGAATAAAAGACAATTCCACCTGCATCATAATAATCAACTGTTGTGTTGTGATTTGCTTTCAAATTAGTATCTTTGCAGAATAAAAGACAATAAGGATGAGGAATATAACCGTTCAGTGTATGTTGTGATTTGCTTTCAAATTAGTATCTTTGCAGAATAAAAGAC
>JAFZDY010000049.1 GCA_017560945.1 Bacteroidaceae bacterium
GTGGCTTTTCTTTTTGAAATTCTTCTGCCAAAAGAAATAGTTTCTCAAGGAACGTGCGAGTAGGAACAACTGTTCTGACAAGACTTTCTGCATCAGTATCTTCGTCTTCAAAACTTTCACCTATTAGAGAACGAATTGGTCGTAATTCCGTTGGTTCATCCATTGAAAGACAACTTATCTCAATCTTTACACGTGGAGGAATATAATTAATTGTATCCTCTAGGATGGACGGATAGTGTAATAGAATTACCGTAGGGTCTTTATCTGAATCTATCGGTCGCCATTCTCCATCTTTATCTTGTACTTGAGATATATTCTCTATAGTGTAACCAGAAACTCCCATTTCTTTCAGGTTGGTATCTAATTGAGCAGAAAGGGTTTCATGGATATACGCTCGTGACACTTTGCGTAATTTCTCACGCTGACTTTTACCTGTCTTCTCAATACCAAAGAATGAATGACTGATTGCCAAGTCAATATCTTCAGAGAAACGCTCTATGATATTAAAACCTTTTGACAATGATGTTCCGCCTTTGAAGATTAAAGAATCACGGCAATCTGTTTGAAATAATGCCTTCAGCGCAACTGTTACCCACCAATCCTTTTCTATGGCTACCTGATTAACACCAGGATGTCCAACCTCCGTTTGCTGCAACATAGCCAAACGGTCCACTATCTCATTATTTAACCACAGTTTTCCCATAATCTAAATCTATTTTAAGCGGTTATCATTGGTTTTATAATTCTCTTCATCCATGCAGGCATCATATCTACATCTTTAACAAGGGTATCCTTATCAGTTTCTTTTAACACCAATTGTCGGATGACATTCAATTCACTATCTCCTACATTCTCTTTTTTCAGAGCTTTAAGAGCCTGAACAAGTAAAGAGATGAGGCGAGTACCATAACAGAAATTTTTGGGTACACCTCGTTTTAATACTACTTTCCTATTGGATAAGTTTACAGTTCGCTCGCTTCCTGTAGTAAGGTATGTGTAATTCATTGGTACCTGAGTTGATAATCCTAGTGCATTCAGAGCTGTCATGCCTGATGGCAATACCTCTGCGTTATCTCTAGTTGCAATCGCCTGTACCACCTTATCAACCGATGGCAATACAACTCCAAATTTGCTTTTCCTCGGTTTGGTATATATTCCATGTGCAATTTTAACAAGTATACCTTCAGTCGTTAACTCAGACAAAATGCTTCCCACAAATTCTGTGTGGTATTCAGGGAAATCAGACCGAAACAGAATGCAATCTTCTGGCATCGCTTCTATGCGTTGCCTAAGAGTAATACCATCTATAGAATATTCATTAGTCATTCACCTTTGAAATTTTGATGATTTTTCAAATGCAAAGATACAAAAAGGATTCAAATAAATGATGAATTGCCAAGTAATTTATTCGTTTTACTCGAAAATCATTTTTTTAGCAATGTGATATTTCGAAAAATAATTAAATAAAAGAGGAATAAGTATGAGGAGAACTGACAAATATACTTTAAAGTCGATTACCCATAAACTGTTAACTCCGTTCGCCAACCAAACAAACACGGTTCGCGAACGGAGTTAATACTATTCTGCCGAACACTATATAGTTCGAGAACGCAACGAATATAGTGCAAAGCCGAAAACTGTATAGTATGGAAATGCACGCTTACGGTATGGAAATCCAAGCGTGGAGTATGGAAGTGTATCTTATCCAGATGATATAAAAAAGAGAGAAAAAGAGAAAAAACTACCATAATATCATTCATTAATGAAATAAACTTGTTATTTTTGCAGATGAGATAAATAAGGAGACGATTATGTCAGAGAAGGAAATGAAATCATACAGATTCGGCATGGGTCAGGAACCTACTGACGAAATGCTGGAGCAGGTAATGAAAGAGGTTGCCCAAGAAGCACGCGAAAGCAGTAAAAAGGCTGCTGATGCTCACTTTGAGCAAATGCGCAGAAACATTGCCATCAAACGTGAAAAATGGGCTAAACAAATCAATCAAGCGGCTAATGTCTGAGGAAACGCATAAACCTGAATTGATTATCATAGCTGGTCCTAATGGGTCGGGCAAGACTTCTGTGACTAAAAGATTTCTTCACCATGAATGGGCAGAAGGAACCATATATATCAATCCGGATGAGGTGGCCAATGAAATGTTTGGCGATTGGAACTCAAAAGAGGCCGTATTGAATGCTGCCAATTACTGTGCAGAATGGAGAGAGAAATGCTTGACAGAAAGAAAGAGTTTTGTCTTTGAAACCGTTATGTCTGCTGAAGACAAAGTCCAATTTATCATCAAAGCTAAAAATGCAGGTTTCTTCATCCGACTATTCTTCATCTCAACAGAAAATCCGAAAATCAATGCCTCACGAATTGCCGACAGAGTGATGAAAGGGGGACACGATGTTCCTATCTCCAAAATTATTTCAAGATATTACAAGGCTATAGAGAATTGTAAGACTGTATCTTCCATTGTTGACCGTCTCTATGTCTATGACAACTCAGTGGATGGAGAAGAAGCAAAACTACAATTCCGTTTAGTGAATGGTGTTATGGGTAAAATGTATGTAACCGATGTGCCTGAATGGGCACAAGCCATATTACCCGACACCGAATTAAGATAAATGGCCAAACATCTTAAGACAAATGGGCAAATATCTTAGGATACTTTTTCGTCGCTATTCCAATTTGTAAACTGTTAACTCCGTTCGCGAACCGGATAAACATGGTTCATGAACGGAATTAACTCTGTTCAGCCGAATACTATATAGTATAAAGCCGCAACGAATATGGTACAAAGCCAATGCTGTATGGCATGGAAGTGCAGAAGTAGAATCCATCCACCTTTTCTTAAACTATATCTTCTTACTAATAGGGTTTGACATAGTTTACATAAATGTCCATCCCCGCGACCTTGGAAAAATGAGGTCGTGGGGATGGCTCTCTTTTTAGGTGGGGATACCTAATCGAAAGGTACTTCCTTCACTTTTATTCCTCTTGGCTGAGGTCAACCGCGAAGTTTACGCGTCGGCCTGCAGGAGTGATGGCTGTGATGAAGAGCACTTGCTCGGGTGACTGAGAGGCAACTTTCAACACTTCTTCCAAATCGGAAACTTGACGTAGAGGTTGATTGTTGGCTTTCAAGAGGATGACTCCCTTGCGGATGCCTGCATCCTTCATCTTTCCGTCGGTCAAACCTGTTACTTGCAATCCGTAGCCAAGGTTGAGCTGGCGCTTCAGTTCGTCAGGAAGTTCCTTGAATGCGGCACCCAGGATGTCCATATCCACGTTCTTCACCACATTGGTGTTACCTTGCGCATTCTTCAACTCTACATTGAGAGTCTTCTCTTTCTTGTCACGAATGATTTTTACCTTCACCTTATCACCTGGACGGTGCTTGGCCAGTTCTTCCTGAAGTTCGGCCATCGTCTTGATGTTCTTGTTGTCGATACCAATGATGACGTCGTCTGCCTGGATGTCGGCGGCGGCAGCTGATGATCCTTCTACTACCTGACCTACCCATACACCTTCGATGACGCCCAACTCTTCGGCCTTCTTTTTCATTGCATCGTTGAAGTGGGCATTGAGGTCGTTTCCACTGATGCCCAACAAGGCACGTTGTACGGCACCAAACTCTTTCAGGTCTGTGACAACCTTTGTCATGATGCTGGTGGGGATGGCGAAACCATATCCTGCGTATGCACCCGTGGGTGACGAGAGTACAGAATTGATACCTACCAACTCACCATTGGCATTCACCAATGCGCCACCGCTATTACCTTGGTTGATGGCGGCATCCGTCTGGATGAATGACTCTATACCATTGTCGTATATGCCCAACTTGCGTGCCTTGGCACTGACGATACCTGCCGTAACGGTAGAGGTGAGGTTAAAGGGATTTCCTACTGCCAATACCCATTCGCCAATCTTCAGCTCGTCGCTATCTCCGATAGGGATGATGGGGAGGTCATCGTCGGCTTCGATTTTAACAAGTGCTAAATCGGTATTTGAGTCGGTGCCGATGATGCGTCCTACATATTCGCGGCTATCGTTCAACTTGACACTGATTTCGTCGGCTCCTTCGATAACGTGGTTGTTGGTCACAATGTATCCGTCCTTAGAGATGATGACACCAGAGCCAAAACCTACACGGGGCTGTGTCTGTACCTGGCGTTGACGTCCACCTCCATACGGGTTTCCAAAGATGTAGTCAAAGAGGTCGGGTTGTTGCTGAATTGTCTGAACTCTACCGAGTTGGGTTGACTTGATGTGCACTACGGCATTGACTGATGCTTCGGCGGCTTTTGTCAAATCTACAGCACCGGCCGATGAAGTGCCGAATGCGGTGGGTATTATCTGTGCGCTTTGTGGAAATTGATTCACAAATGTAGTCATCTCTTCCTTCTCATTCGGACGCAACGCATATGTGGTTACTCCGGCTACGGTAGCACTCAGCATGGCCACCGCAAAGAATTTACCTACGTTTTTAGTTGTCTGTTTCATAATCTAATAATGGTTGATTGTTAATTTCGACGTTCGTTTAACATTTACACTTGCAAATGTAGAAACAAAAAGCGTATGGTTATATGTATTGGTATAGTTTTTTGTCCACTTTTAACAATGAACCCCATTGGATTAACAGCCATTAAAAGCATCGATACATCTTTTTACATTCATTTAAATATCTCTTCGTGGGAAATGTGACATTTTCATCCAATGTACACGTTTACTCCCAATGATATGTATCGTTCGTTACTCTCGTTTCCGAAGCAGATGACACCCTCGTGAGCCAACCAGCCAATGGCGGCATTCAAGTCGCGGTCGGGGAGGCCAGTGGCATGTTTCAGTTCGGTGTACGTCCATTCGCGATTGTAGCCAAGTGTGTTGTACACAAGGTGTGCATTGCGGCAAATACTGATTCTGTTCATGGATAAAAAAGTTTTTTCAATACTGAGATGATGAATTTCTTTAGAAAACATAACAAGGATATGGGGAAAAGGTTTTATCTTCGCGCAATAATCAGGCAAAATGCGAATGTTGCATTCGTTGCCACAAATAAAGTAGAATGACATGATACTGAACGAACGAGAAGAGAGACACGAACATCTCCTGTGGGTAGCACGTCAAATGATGACCGCCGCTCGCACCGCACCGAAGGGAAAGGGCATTGATGTGATAGAGACCATTGCTGTGACGGGGGCAGACATTCAGTTGTTGAGCGACACCATGAGGCAGATGTACGAGGAGAATGGCTTGAAATTCTTTTTGCGCGATGCGGACAACATCCTTAGTGCCGAGGCCATAGTACTAATAGGTACGCGTGAGCAACCTCAAGGCCTCAATTGTGGACATTGCGGATTTGAACTCTGCACCGATCGATTGCCTGGTGTGCCATGTGCTATCAATACGGTGGATGTGGGCATTGCCATAGGTTCGGCATGTGCCATGGCCGCTGATTTGAGGGTAGATACGCGTGTGATGTTTTCGGCTGGACAAGCCGCTCAGCGTCTCGGATGGCCCGAGGATTGTCACTCGGTGTATGCCATCCCTGTGAGTGCTTCGTCCAAGAATCCATTCTTTGACCGTAAGTCCAAGGAGGAGAAGCAATAGGGTAAGACCTGAAAAGAGTAGGCTCTTGTACAAAGGTCGGAAAAAGGGGCGATGAACCTTCCTCTACTCTCCGTTGTTTTGTGGGGTAGATTGATAACCTATAAAACAACAGATTATGAAGAGGATTTTATTCATGGCCACGTTGTTGGTCGTGCTATGTGGAGGAGTGGTAATGGCGCAGACGACGCGTGAAGAGCGTCGCGAGGCTTGGAAACAGGCACGTGCTGAACGTCGTGCAGAAGTAAAACAACTGGAGGCCGTGCAAGACTCGGCAGCCTTCATCAAGGCCGTGGAGGCCCTGAAGGCTGGATATTGGGTGATGGAGGCTGACAATGTGATATTCAGCAACGGTATGTTGCGCTATGTGTCGCCAAACACCAACTATGTGTCCGTAAGGGATGGTATTGGTGTGGTACAGACGGCTTTTGATAACTTTGTCTATAGCCCCAATGGCTTGGGTGGAGTGACCGTGCAGGGACATGTATCGGATCAGAGGATAAGTACGGACAAGGATGGTAATGTGTTTATGAATTTTTCCATCTTTGGCGGTGCTATATCGGCTACTCTCAACCTGACATTGTCGGGTGGCACCAATCAGGCGAGCATCTACTTCAGCCCCAATTACAATGGTAATAACTTGTTGATAAACGGCAACCTTGTCCCCTATGACGAGGCGACCATATTCAAGGGTACTACTTTGTGGTAGAGAGTTGAGAGTCGTGTAGAAAAAACTCAATCCCCACAACTTCCCAATGGAGAATATCCGCGTGGAAGGGTTGTGGGGATTGGTTGTGTGTTGGGCGTAATGCTTACCTTTCCTATGGTCAATATACCCTATGTCCAAAGATGCGGCTACCTACGCGCACCAAGGTGCTTCCCTCTTCGATAGCGATGGGGTAGTCGTCGCTCATACCCATGGATAGTTCGCAAAATTCTGCCCTGTCTGAAAAATATTTTTCCCTAACCTGAGAAAATAATTTTCCTAACGTGGCAAATTCGCGGCGCACTTGAGCCATGTCGTCTGTATTGCTGGCCATGCCCATGAGACCATGGATGCTGACGTAGGGGAGGGTGCGCCATTCGCCATCTTCGAACATCTGCAGACACTCCTCGGGGGAGAATCCAAACTTTGTTTCCTCCTGTGCTACATGGAGTTGTATCAGGCAAGGGATGATGCGTCCTACGCGTTGACCCTGGCGATTGATTTCGCACAGTAGCTTGTAACTATCTACTCCATGGATGAGGGCTACGAATGGGGCAATGTACTTTACCTTGTTGGTCTGCAAGTGGCCAATAAAGTGCCACTCGATGTCGGTGGGAAGTTGCTCGTGCTTTGCCGTCATCTCCTGCACCTTGCTTTCGCCAAAGATGCGTTGTCCACCATCGTATGCCTCTTGCAGGGCCTCTATGGGATGAAATTTCGACACGGCAACCAGTCGCACTCCGTCGGGTAGGGTAGAGAGTACTTCGCGTATGTTGTCTTGAATCATGGCTTATCAAACGTGAGGTTTAATATTTAAAGTTTAAAGTTCAAAGTTCAAAGTTCAAGATTCAAGATTCAAAACGATGACTCATAGCGATGTGTTTTCTGCTATAGCCATAGTCAAGACTTAAAGTTCAAAGTTAATCTAAACTCAAAATAACAGAGGATGTTTGAATTTAGAACTTTGAATTCTGAATTTTGAATCTTGAATTTTGATTTTTGAACTTTATCCTTCAAACTCAGGCTTTACGTTTGGCTCTGGCTCAACTTCGTAGCGATAGACGTCCATAATGGCGGTTTCAGCCATGGAGGCTATTTCGTAATCAGCCATCGAACCTTTCATGCCCTCGTCCAATTTCTTTACTGCATCGCGCAGGTCAGCTGCTTGGATGAGTACGTTGGAAGCTACCTTCTTTTCGTTTCCGCTCTTCTCGTCGAGGGTGATGAAGAGGAGTTTTGACTTAAACCATCTGTCGGCCGCCTCTTCGTGGCTGAAGAAGAGCTCACTATAGTTGGCACGTTTGATGTCGCTCACGGTAAATTCACCACTGATGAAGGGCTTCATCTCTTCGATGATGCGTGCTTCGGCTTCGGTGAAACTGAGGGCGTCTACCAAGTAGGGTTCGGTTACTTTTTTTACCATTCCGTTCTCCATTGTCTTTTCGTAACGGATTTTGCATTCAAACCAAGTCATAGTCTATTGTGTTTCTTGTCTATAATTTTGTTTTACTTCTTATTTTTACTCTTGTTCGACGAAGTTTTCCTTCATGTGGGAAAAATGTCCAAACAAGCGACAAAAGTAACCAAATTATTCGGTTGATGCACACAATCGAGGCAAAGATTTACCATTTTGGTAGTAAATTTGGAAAATAAATGGCTGAACGGACAACTTTACCCGCTTTATTTTTGCGGGGGTAAAACATTCGTTTTATCTTTGCACTTCATTATAATTGTGTAATCAGATAACAAAAAGCAACAATAAGCAACTATGCCCACTATATCGGTTCGCGGACAGGAGATGCCCGCATCACCCATTAGAAAACTTGCCCCCCTTGCCGATGCCGCTAAGGCACGCGGTACGCATGTGTATCACTTGAACATCGGTCAGCCCGACCTCCCCACACCCGAGGTGGCGTTGGAGGCTATCCGCAATGTGTCTCGTGAGGTGTTGGAGTATAGCCCCAGCCAGGGATATCGTAGTTATCGTGAGAAGTTGACTGGATACTACAAGAAGTTTGACATCAACTTGACGGCCGACGATATCATCATCACAACGGGAGGCTCTGAGGCGGTATTGTTTGCTTTCCTTTCGTGCCTCAATCCTGGTGACGAAATCATTGTGCCCGAACCTGCGTATGCTAACTACATGGCATTCGCCATCTCGGCAGGTGCTGTCATTCGCACCATCACCACCACCATCGAGGAGGGGTTCTCGTTGCCCAAGGTGGAGAAGTTCGAGGAACTCATCAATGAGCGCACCAAGGCTATCCTCATCTGTAATCCCAATAACCCTACGGGTTACCTCTATACTCGTCGCGAGATGAATCAAATACGCGACTTGGTGAAGAAGTATG
Source organism: Bacteroidaceae bacterium (assembly GCA_017560945.1). GTDB lineage: Bacteria > Bacteroidota > Bacteroidia > Bacteroidales > Bacteroidaceae > Phocaeicola_A. Next base: position 8,672 of record JAFZDY010000049.1, read on the forward strand.
ACCTTTACCTCTTCTCTGATGAAGTATATCGCGAGTTCATTTATACAGGCTCGCCCTACATCTCGGCTTGTCATTTGGAGGGTATCGAGAATAATGTGGTACTTATCGATTCAGTATCAAAGCGATATAGTGAGTGTGGTATTCGCATAGGCGCATTGATTACCAAGAACGAGGAGGTACGCAAGGCGGTGATGAAGTTTTGCCAGGCTCGTCTCAGTCCTCCGCTCATCGGACAGATAGCCGCAGAGGCTTCGTTGGATGCATCGGATGAATATCTACGCGAGACGTACGACGAATATGTAGAGCGTCGTAAGTGCTTGATTGATGGATTGAATCGTATTCCTGGTGTATATTCACCCATTCCCATGGGAGCCTTCTACACGGTGGCTAAGTTACCTGTGGACGACTCTGAAAAGTTTTGCGCATGGTGCTTGTCCGAGTTTGAGTACGAGGGCGAGACAGTGATGATGGCTCCTGCCAGTGGTTTCTACACCACACCAGGTGCTGGACGCGATGAGGTGCGTATAGCCTACGTGTTGAAGAAGGACGACCTCGTACGTGCACTCTTTGTACTTCGCAAGGCTTTGGAACTTTACCCTGGACGTACTTTGTAAAAAGCAACAATGTCTTTACCCTTATTCATAGCTCGTCGTATCTATGGTAATAACGATGCCGGTCTTTCGCGTGTGTCGCGTCCGGCCGTGACCATTGCCATGGTGGGGATAGCTGTGGGTATGGTAGTGATGATACTTTCCCTTGCCATTGCCTTGGGCTTCAAGCAAGAGATCAGAGACAAGGTGATTGGCTTTGGCTCGCACATACAGGTGGCCAATTTTAGTCGAACAGATGTGTACGAAACACGCCCTGTGGTGGGTAGTGACAGTATTTGTGAAATCATTCGGCAAGCCTCCCTGGGTGTGGAGCACGTGCAACGCTTTGCTATCAAACCTGGCATGTTGAAGACCGAGGATAGTTTTCAAGGAATCATTCTCAAAGGCATTGGACAGGAGTATGATACAACCTTTTTGGCCAATCATTTGGTAGAGGGAAGGATACCCCTCTTTACCGATACTGTATCTTCGGGCGAGGTGTTGGTTTCGCGCCAAGTAGCCAGTAAGATGGGGTTGCAAGTGGGCGATAAGATAAATACTTACTACATCGAGCAAAATGTACGTGCTCGACGTTTCACCATCAGTGGTATTTACGAGACAAACTTTGCCGAATACGACGATCGTTTCTTTATTACTGACATTTACACTGCCTCTCGATTGAATAATTGGAAGTCTGCAGATTTGGTAAGTGGATTGGAACTTCGTGTCTCTCCAAAATCCTCTGTTGAACAATGTACTGACGAGGTAGCCTCCGTCATCAATCGACAAATCGACCGGTATGGAAATGCCTATCTTGCGCAAAGCATAGATCAACTCTATCCCTCTATTTTTGCATGGTTGGACGTGCTTGATACTAATGTGGTGGTGGTGCTCATCCTCATATTGGGAGTGGCAGGATTTGCAATGATTTCGGGTTTGCTCATCCTGATATTAGAACGTACGAATATGATTGGCATCCTCAAAGCTTTGGGTGCGACCGACCTTACCATTCGACGTATATTCCTTTATTTCTCTTCATTCTTAATCCTTAAAGGTATGTTTTGGGGAAATCTGATAGGTATTCTCCTGTGTTTGATACAAAAGTATCTGGGCGTTGTTCGTCTCGATCCCCAAACTTATTACGTAGAGGTGGTTCCTATGTTGATGGATTTGCCCATTCTTCTTTTGCTCAACGCGCTTACATTGTTGGTGTCGGTGTTGATGCTTGTGGGGCCTTCGTTGCTCATCTCGCGCATCAAGCCTGTGAAAGCCATTCGCTTTGAGTAATACGTGCGTGGGGTGACTCTCCTGTGTGTTTCCTTCGAATCAATCGTTGTTTAAGTGTAGGTATAAAAAAAAGATGCTTCACATAACTTGTGAAACATCCTTTAGTGGTACGCTCTCAGGGATTCGAACCCTGGACCCACTGATTAAGAGTCAGTTGCTCTACCAGCTGAGCTAAGAACGCATGGTTCATTTCTCAAATGCGGTGCAAAGGTAGACATTATTTTTGAACTGACCAAATATTTGCACGAAACTTTTTATTGCAAAATTCCTACCTTATTGGTTATTAGTCATTTCCAATTTAATATTTTTTAGGGCTAATCGAATAAAGACTTCATCATTCCTTGATAATGCCCTTCTCCCTCTTCGGAAATCTCGTACACTTGTGTGGGCGAGGTGCGTGGGAGGGGCATCAGGCGTACGTCCTTGTCCACCTCTTTTCCTATACTTTTTAAGGCATCAGCCACCGTGTGGTAGGCGAGGTGAGGCTTGTTGTTTTCCTTGCTCAGGTGACATAGCCATATTTGGCGGAGCATGGGTGGAAAGTAATTAGCCAGAAATTCTCCAGCGGCCTTGTTCGACAAGTGTCCGTTTCCCTCACGTATGCGGGCTTGCAACACGGGCGGGTAAGGTCCTTCTGCCAACATCTGTTCGTCATAGTTGGCCTCCAATATCAGGTAATGTGTATTTGCTACGTAGCGTTTGACCGTGTCGGTAATGTGTCCTATGTCGGTGATGAAGCAGAAGTTTGTTTCTCCGCATCGGATGCTATATCCCACATTGTCTGTCCCATCGTGAGGTACTTCAAATGGGGTCACGTGAAAATCGCCCACAGTAGTTTCCTCCTCCTTGTAAATGATGCGTCGGTTTACGGGGCTTATCTTCTTGGTCATGCAGTAGCTCTTCATCATTCCTTGATGAATGGCTTCGGTAGTGTACACAGGTATGTTGCATCCTTCGCTCAGGTTGCCTGCGCTTCGTATATGGTCGGCATGGTCGTGAGTAATAAATATTCCCCTGATGGTTTCCAATGCAATGCCTCGTTCGCGCAACACCTTCCTGATGGCTCGTATTCCTATGCCTGCGTCAATGAGGATGCCGTGTGAATGAGTGCCCAGGTAGAAGCAATTTCCACTACTTCCGCTTGCCAAACTTATAAATTTCAGTTTCATCTATCTAAACTTCCTTTTTTTGAGTAGGCGAAGGTAATACAAATAGCCAACAAGTGGAAATAATGGAGTGAAAAAATGTGTAAAAATCACTTTTTTATAAAACATTTGTAGGGGGTAAAACGTTATATGTGGAAATAATGTAGTTCAAAGGGACTTTTTTGTGTAGGACAAAACTTTTATCTGGTGAAGAATATGAAAAAGGGTTTGATGAAAAATGTCGGAGTAATGATGCTCCTTGCGATGGTAGTGTCGGCGTGTAGAGATTCGGAAGAGAAGGTCGTGAGCCAATTGGCGAAGGAGTTTACCGAAGCCTACTATAATCAAGATTTAAGAAAAGCAAAGGGATATTGCCATCAGGACCTGTATCCTATAATGAATTTTAGAATCAGCAATCTTACCGATCGCGATCGTGCATTTCAGAAGGCAGCAGGTAAGGTAAAGGTGAAGGTGGTCGATTGCCAGTTTGACACTGATGACGACATAGCCTATGTCGATGTGGAAGTCTCCAATTTCCTTCGCATCAATTACATGACCGATTCGTTGAGCATTGTCCCGTGCGACACCATGGAGGTGATTCTTGTCAATCCCTATGGCAAGAATTGGTACGTCAACTCTCTCTTCTAACGGATAGCTTCATTCATTAGAGATTTTAAGGAGTAGTAAGTTCGAAGTCGAAAGATTCTCTGTGTCTTCACTCGCGCGAGGCATCAGTGCCCAGTGTTCAGTGCTGGATTGATGTAGGATGAGTCGAGGAGTGAGGTGCGATCAATTAGAAAGGATATCCCACCGCAAAGTGGAAGGTCAGGTCGCGTCCAAGGTTGGGATGAAGCAGGGGATAGTGGTCGCGATCGTCCATCGCGTATGCAGGGTTGATGGCCTTCATACCGAAGTCGAATCGGAGGATGAAGAATCCCACATCCACTCTCAATCCAAGACCATAAGCCAAGGCTATTTCGCTAAGGAAACTATTGAAGTGGAAGGCTCCACCAGGTTGTTCATCGTACTCGCGCAGTGTCCATATGTTACCTGCGTCGATGAAGAAGGCTCCGTTGAGCACACCCTTCAGGTTGGTGCGATATTCCAGGTTTATGTCCAACTTCATGTCACCCGATTGGTTGATAAAGTCGATTTTCTTGTCTCCTCCCTTGAATCTACCAGGTCCCAATGAGCGCACCGACCATCCTCTCACACTGTTTGCACCTCCTGAGAAGTATCGTTTTTCAAACGGCAGGATGTTTGAGTTTCCATAAGGGTAGGCTATACCTATGCCGAAGTGGAAGGAGAGGCTATTCCTGTTGTCTATGGCAAAGTGGTGGGTAAAGTCAAAGTCACCCTTCACGTATTGCGCATAGGCAATGTTTCCGATAGCATATTGTCCGCTATTGGTCTTTCGGTCATATATGGTGTGCGAAATCAGGCTCAGCAGATTTCCCGAGGTCTCTATGTTCGTACGTATCGAGTATCTGCTCTTACGTTTGTTGCCGAGTATGTTGTCCGTCTCGGGCGAACTATAGGAGTAGGAGTGCCCCATGCGCATGATGAACAGGTCCTCGTAGTTGTACTTCAGGATGGAGTTGCTGGCCGTACTATTGAGGTATTCGTCGCGGAATGTGGCCGACACCGAGGGCATGTACACATAGTTGACATCCAACAGGTCAAGGCGGTGTTGGGTGCGTTGCTTTTGTGTCCATCGGTAACTCCACGAGGCGGACAATACACGTCGCGAGAATTCGGGGCGATCCTGTGTGTTGTATTGCATTCCCACCTGCGACGATGCGCGTATGCGACGTTTGAAATCGGTGGATAGGAAGGGGAACATGAATTGGGGGAAGTTCAGCGAGGCTTCGGCACCATATTCGGTGTAGTCATTGGTGTTGTAGCCCTGTAGCTCGCTGATGGCTTCGTAGGCGCCACGCACCTTCATGGTAAAGGTTTCGCTTCCCTTGAACAGGTTCTTGTGTTGGTAGGTCAGCGAGGTGGCAAATCCCATGTCACCCGCCGTGTTGGTTCCATCTATTTCGAAGGTCAATCCCTGCGCCTGTGCGGGCGAGGTCATGATGTAGGCGTCCATCATATTCTCCTCGGGCAACTCCTTCAGTTGTATGTTGGAGTACTTCAGGGCATTGAGTTGTCCCATTGCCGAGTAAGTCCTATTGATGTCCTGAGCGCTGTAGAGTTCACCTTCGCGTATGAAGTTGAAGTCCGAGAATATCTTCGGTTTCAGTATCAGCGAGTTCTTGTAGTGAATGTCCAACCCCTTGTATTCTATTCCCTCCAGGTAGTCCAATTGTCCGTCGTTGAGGTACTCCATGTTGAACTCCGTCACCACGTGTACGTCCTTCACGGTGTACCGTGGGTGCAGGGTCAGTGGGCTTTGTCTATCCTTTTGATAGAGGTCCAGATGCATGGTCAACTCTACGTCCAGCGAGTTTTGTATCGTGTCTGCCGTGTAGGTGATGTAGTCCTTGCTGAACTTGTAGTATCCCATGTTTTTCAACTCTGTGGCTATGCGTTCACGCTCCTTGTTCAGGGTGTTGATGTTCAGCTCCATCCTTGGTTTCAATAGGCTTTGCGCCTCCATTTCCTTCATGAGTCGGGCTATCACCGTGTCGGCAATGTCCATGTTCAGTTTGCTCACTCGGTAGAGGTTTCCAGGGTGCAGTTGGTACACCAGTGCCACCTTGTGTCGCTTGTAGTACTCGTCCACCGTCACTGTGGCTCCCAGGTATCCTCGGTTGCGTAGTGCCAATTGCAATTCCGAGCGTGAGCGATCGGCCATTTCGCGGTCGTACACCACAGGCGCTTCGCCCACCCTTTTCAAGGTTCGGTTCAGCCAGTTGTCCTTCTTTCCCGACATTGCGTAAATGCCCAGGGGCACTTTCACCACGTTGAACCAACTGGTGTTGGGGTGTTGGCGGATGTAGCCCTTCAGGTCGGCTGTGTGGATGTGCTCATTCGCACACTCTATGTCTGCCCCGTTCAGCCGGTACTCTCCTTCGGAAAGGTACTTAGCCGACGAGCATGCACCCAGTGTCCCCACTACGAGCAGGGCCAGTGCAAGGCGCAAAACCAGAGTGTATTGTTGATATTTCCTCATCCTTTTAGTGAAAAACTCCGCAAATATACTCTAAATAAAAAAAATATCCGTAGATTTGTCCCGCTTTTTATAGAAAGGTTTCAAAAATAGTATGCTCAGTAAAGCCAAATTAAAGTATATCCGCTCGTTGGAGATGAAGAAAAACCGCCGAGCCGAACAAGCCTTTGTGGCCGAGGGTCCCAAGGTGGTGGGCGATATGTTGCCCCATTTCCCCTGCCGTTTGTTGGTAGCCACCGACGAGTGGCACGCGCTTCATCCCATGGCCTTGGCCGACGAGAAGGTCATTGTTACCCCCGACGAACTCACCCGCGCCAGTTTCCTCAAGACTCCGCAGGAGGTGCTTGCCGTTTTTGCCCTTCGCCCCGAGGACGATGAGTCCGACGCCTGCTCCATCCTCGCCCACGAACTCTGCTTGGCGCTCGACGATGTGCAGGATCCGGGCAACCTGGGCACCATCATTCGTTTGGCCGACTGGTTTGGCATTCACCACATCTTCTGCTCACCCGCCACGGCCGATGCCTTCAATCCCAAGGTGGTGCAGGCAACCATGGGCGCCCTGGCTCGCGTGCAGATTCACTACACACCCCTTGTCCCTCTGCTCGATGAGTTGAAGAGTAGGGAAGTGCCCATCTACGGCACCTTCCTCGATGGCGAGGACCTCTACGAAAAATCCCTCGCTCCCCACGGACTTATCATCATGGGAAACGAGGGAAATGGTATCTCCTCCGAAGTGGCCGAGTATGTCAACGAGCGCCTCTTTATCCCCAACTATCCGCTTGGGGTCGAGACCTCCGAGTCGCTCAATGTAGCCACCGCCACCGCCATCATCTGTGCCGAGTTTCGTCGTCGTATGAGAGGGTGAGGACTACAAGTACTTGCTTCTGTTTTGTGTGATTTTTCATCCGCAGATTGCGCAGATGAAAAATGTCACATCCCGCATGGTAAATATGTTAGAATCCAATTCCAAACACGAAGAATGCATCTTCAGTAGCCGGATTCACCACCACCTTACCAGTAGCGTTCAGCGAGAATGTGGGCGAAATCTTCACCTCCTTGCTCAGTGCTACAGCTGCTTCGCATATGCTGAAACCATCGGCTTCGTACGTGGGACTTGCCCAAGGTGTAGCACCCAGTGTAGCCACGCCCTCGAAGTCGCCAATGGCGAAGGGCACGTTGGCTTGGAGGTACGAGGTGTATTTGCGCTTTCCTTCATCGTCGTAGTCATATCCTGCAAAATAGGTGCTCCATCCGAGCGACATGAATCCTAAGTCATATCCTACCGAAGCCTCTATGGTGTGGTAGGTTGAGTGAGCCGCGTAGTTGAAGAAATAGTCCTCTCCATCAGCGTCCAAGAACCAATAGTCAGTCACCGCCAACGACAGGTTGCCAAGGTCGTACCCGATGGCAAGGTCTATCTCGCGATGGTTGTCCGTAGCAATGCCTGCCGAACCCCATGCGTTCAGCCACAGGTCATTCCATCCCACGGTGAGCGAGGGTTGCACACTCAGCCCAGCCAGGTTCTGTCCGTGCCAAATGTAGTTAGTCACCACCTCGGCGTTCACCTCGGCGTACAAACCATTCTCTTCACTCTCTTGCGCCCATGCGGCACTCGGGATAGCCAAGGCTGCCAAGGCACATACCCACATCTTCTTCATGTTCATTTTCTACTCTCAAAAAAATTAAAGTTCAAAATTCAATATTTAAAATTCAATATTAGTTCGCTATCGCTCATCAAGCTACGCAAGTCAAAATTCAAAGTTCAAGAGTCAATATTCAATTGTCGTAGGGGCAGGGTCTGCCTGCCCTTTTACAAAAGTTCAAATCTTACTTTCCTCCATAGAGGCAGGGTGGGTGGGTCTTTTCCCACTTTTTTATCTACATCACCGACAAGTACCTCTCCCCGCCATCGGGCATCATCACCACTATCAGTTTTCCATCGTACTCGGGTCTTGAGGCCAGTCGTCGTGCCGCGCACAGAGCAGCTCCACTACTGATGCCCACGAGCAAACCCTCCGTGGTTGCTACCTCGCGTACGGCCTCGAAAGCCTCGTCGGCAGAGACCCCCATCACCTCGTCCACCACCGTGGGGTCGTAGTTCCTGGGGATGAAGTTTGCCCCTATGCCCTGTATGCGGTGCGGAGCAGCCTTGCCTCCCTGTATCAGAGGCGATTCCTCGGGCTCCACGGCCACCACGTGTACCTGCGCATTGTGCCGTTTCAGACCCCTTCCTGTACCTGTCACCGTGCCTCCTGTGCCCACTCCAGCCACCAGGGCAACCACCTCTCCATCCGTGTCGCGCCATATCTCCTCGGCCGTTGTCAGTTCGTGCACACGCGGGTTGGCCTCGTTCTCAAATTGCTGGGGGATGATGCTTCCCGCTATCTCCCTTTGCAACTCCTCGGCTCGTGCTATGCTGCCCGCCATACCCAGTGCACCATCCGTCAGCACCACCTCGGCACCATAGGCCCTCAGGAGTTTTTGTCGCTCTATGCTCATCGTCTCAGGCATGGTCAGTATCAGTCTGTATCCCTTGATGGCTGCTACCATGGCCAGTCCTATGCCCGTGTTTCCACTCGTGGGCTCTATCAGAGTGCCGCCCTGTGTCAAGAGTCCCTTGCGCTCGGCCTCCTCCACCATGGCCAGTGCTGCTCGCGCCTTCACACTACCGCTCGGGTTCACCTGCTCCACCTTGGCCACAATGCGACCCTTCAGCGCGTGCTTTCGTCCGTAGGTGCTCAACTTCACCAGGGGAGTGCAGCCTATCAACTCTGTCAAGTCCTTCGCGATCTTTGCCATCTTTTTCTCCATTTCTTTTCGAGATACAACGCGCAAAAGTACACATTTTCTTGTTAAACTCTTACAAATGGTCTGAAATTTATTCATTTTGCAAACTTTTTTGTTGCATGCATAATTTTTTTAGTAGCGGATTAAATTAAAAGTCATCCGCGGATGAAGAATAGCCACGTGCCGCATGGCTCCTTGAATTTTGAACTTAGAACTTTGACTTGCGTAGCTTGATGAGCGATAGCGAACTAATTCTCTACTCGGTCACTGATTTCCGCCCACTGCGCACATGGGTTGACATCATTTCCCGACTGACATTGCAAAGATACAACATTTTACCCCCCCCTTTGTCAAGAGGCTTTTCGAAATTGGCGGAGATTTAACATTTGGATAAATGGCCTCAAACGCTGTGTATATCGGTATTTGAGCGCAGTTTTTAGAGGGCAAAAAATGAGTGTATTTTAAGAATTTCATTTCGTATATTTGTAAATATAATTCGCTTTGGAGTGTAAACGTAGGGTTTAGGGGGAAGTGAGTAGGAAAAGACAGAGTGCGTGACGTGACAATTCGTGACAATTAATTTTAGACACCCTCTTTCCACCACATTGGTAGTTGAAAATAGAAGTATTATATTAATATAATATAATAAAATATATTTACATTTAATTCTAAAATAAAATGAGAGATAGTATGCATATTTAATTGTCACGAATTGTCACGTCACGCTTTTGTACGCCCTGCATGGTGTACACGAAAATCCACCACAACACATTAGGAATGTGCAGATTTCGCCCTCACCTGAGAAAAATTTTTCTCTCATTGGACAGAAATTCGTGCAGCGGTAATCCCCGCTTTGTCACGTTTGTCACGTGTCATTTTTATTGTGTGGTGAATGGTGCAAAGGTGAAGAGGGTTAAAAAATATTGCAATAAATAATATTTACATAACAATTTGCTTCCTATCGTCGCTCGCTACAAATGTACATATCATAAATTGACACGTGACAAACGTGACACATTGTCTTTTCCTAAAAAAAGTTGACTCTTTTTAGGCCTCAGTCCTTTTTTATCACCACAGCTTTGCAAAAGTCATCGTACACGGTGCGTATATCGTGGGGAAGGTAGGTGAGCGCAGTGCGGGCAATCTCCTCGGGCACACCCCAAATGGCTTCGGCTATAGCCCCTACGATGGCCCCTATGGTGTCGCTATCGCCCCCTACGGCAATGGCGTAGCGGATGGCCTCTTCAAAACTGTTTGCTCGTTCTATAATGCCGAGACAAATTGGTAATGTTCCTTGACAAGTTTCGTTGAATGAATTCATCCCTAATCGTGGTTCATCGAAAGCTGGGTAGAAGCGACGCATCTCATCCAGGATGTCGTGTTTTGCGACACCCCCTCTCCCCATAAATACGGACAATGCCACGGCCTGTGCTCCCTTCAATCCCTCGGGGTGATTGTGTGTGATTTCGGCCGAGCGTTTTGCCTGCTCCATCACCTCCTCACGTGTATTGAATAACCATCCTATGGCCGATACCCTCATGGCCGATCCATTGCCAAAACTACCATAGGGTTGGGGATTGCTTGACCGTATCCATCGGGCAAACGAGCCTCCATAGCTCCCCATAGGACAAGGATATCGGCGACACCACTCAAGCGTTGCATCCCTGTACGTCTTCCCATTCAAAATGGCATCCGCCACCGCCACCGTACAGATGGTATCGTCCGTGAAATCGCACTCCTCCGTGAACAATTCAAAGTCAAATTCACTCGTATTATTGAACTCAAAACGCGACCCTACAATGTCGCCAATTATTGCGCCTAACATGGTGGAATATTATAAATATATACTTACTTATTCTAAAACTGTATAAGGCCATCTACATCCATTCTTTAATTCATTCTCCATTTCTTCTACATTTAGCGTAAAGCATTTACATGTCGTGGCTCTGGATGTATCATGAGGCTCATATTTTGGTATTTGTAATGATTTGTACATTTTACAAATATAGCCATTACCATCATAACGTAATACATAGTTTTTGCAAACTAAACAATTGTTTATTCTAAATTTCTGGTATCCTAAATATCTTGCATATTCACCAACGTCCAAAGATGCAAAAGTGTGAAACAAAACTTCATATAAAGCATTGTTTGTCCTTGTTATATTTTTACAATCACAAACATCTCGAGAACAATGACTTTTACCTGATTTATATAAAATATATCGAACAAATTCAACTTTACAGCTTATATTGTTATTCTGATAATCTGAGTCTTTAAAGTTATAAAACATTGCTCTACTAGAATTGATTCCTCCTTCATTGATAATAGAATTAATACTCTCCTCAGAATCTATTAATATTTCTATTATCTTATTATCACTATGCAATTTTTCTACATCACTCGCATGAGTAACACAAAACTCGATATAAATAGGCTTTCTTTCTGGATGTGTTGAAGAAAAAATCTTTAAATCTGAACGACGTTTTATATTATCATAAACCTTCTCTTGTTCACATGAATCATAATAATCTTTAAGATTGTATTGGCAATATTTTATATTAAAACATTCACCACTATATTTACTCTTATTACATTCTTTAGAATGACTACAATATGAATGATAATTATATTTTATATAAAATGTATCTTTTGTAAGAAATTCTTCTTGTATTTTTTCTTTTGCCATCAGATGTAACATTGACTCATGAGCCCAAGTACATTCTTCGTCAGATTGATGAGCGAAATGATGTTCTCTTTTTGTTTTTCCCTGATTTTTAGCAATTAAAGGTTCTTTACATGCAGGACATATACAACCGCACTTATTCCCATTAGGAACATTATCTACATGAACTAGTCTTCCTTCAGAATTAATTGCATACGTCAACATACTTGATTTTGTTGTACGCCTATTAACCATAAAACCTTATAATTATAGATAATTTCAGATAACTACTATTGTTCTTTTGAAGAGAATTCTTTAATCAATTCTTCCTTAATTTTCTTTTTGCTATCTCCTAAAATCCATAAGGCTATTATACCCCAAAATGGAGATATAATCCAAAATAGTAAGACCCATCCTAGTCGACTACGACCACGTTTTTTTGCCATTTGAACAGGAAGAAGAATCCATAGCCAAAAGAGAAAAAATATAAAAAGAATACATAGTGAGCCTACCAATATGTTTTCTTGTGTACTTAATGGGGCTTGGGTTAACATTATTGACAACATATCCATATATTATAAATCCTCTATAGCGTGTGCGCGAATTGATTCAGAATTGATTTTATCAGAATATCTTAATACTACATGAATATCCGATTGATATTTTATAAACAATTCAATATTTCCTTTAGGTGTAGAGAACGTGGAAAACCAAGTGTATTCATCTGTCATCAGTTTTCGTATTTTATCAGAATCAGTATTAGGCTGATATCCATGAAATTTTTCTACATTTTCTGATGGCTTTCCATATTTCTCGGTTAACATAGATTTTAGTTCATTATATTCTTTTTCTGCTGACCACCATTTCTCATTTTCAGGAAATATTACACCAATAAAACTTACTAAATCCTTAGATTTAAGCGTGGAAACTATGATTTTACATCCTTTGTATCCTGCAAAATCACCTTCCAATACTGCAGTACCATCTTCTTCACCTAAATATGAGAAACCTGCAGCTTTCATTTTTGCTACATATTCATTAAGTGTTCCATCAATAGGTACTCCCTTGAAAGTAAGATGTTCAGATTCAGTTTGTGCAAACGAAAACAATGCACATGTTACAAAAACTGCTAAAATAAGGATTTTCTTCATGATGAATATATTATTTAGATTTAGAATGCAAATGTATATATTTAATTGTAATAATTAAAGTTTTATATCTTTTTTCTCTTCCTTCAACCTCCAATATGCCTTATGGTACTTCTGCAAGCGAATGAAATCTTTTTCTGTTAGAGTTTTGAGTCGCCTGATATCCATGTTGTCAGACAAGTCGTTGAGCTTAACCGCAGTGGCTAACGGATTCGCTTGAACGCGAGAGATAAAATGGTCGTATGGCTCATTCTCCGACAATTTGGTGACGCAACGGAGAGCATCCAATATGATGGGAGAGAACCCTTCGTCCGCGAGGCGCTCAAATGTCCAATTGGTATCTTCCACTACATCGTGAAGGACGCCTACGATTTTCTCCTCCAAGGAATTGCCTAACTCCATCACTCGCAAGGGGTGAAGTATGTAATCGTTTCCTGCTTTGTCTACTTGACCATGATGTGCCTCGGTGGCTATTTGAATGGCTCTTTCAAGTGTACTCATATTCTTTTTAGTTTTATAGTTTAACGAAAAGTGAAGACAAATTATTGTAAAGAGGGGCATATAAACCTAATACACGCCCTCCATTATACAATGATTAATCATATATTGCGGCATCTATAACCCAGAAATTATACACATCCAACATGCAAAGAATACTATTAACAAAATCAAAACTAATACATTTGGACATTTAAAATACATAATGGTCAATAAAATGCTAAAATATTCATAATAGATCCTCCTATATTTTATTAGTTAAATGATTAGTATGTTCATGTGAAGTGAAAATTGTATACCTAAAAATATGCAAGCAGAAGTAACCTCTCGTCACTATTTACCATTCACTCCAACTCGCGGATGAAGCGGATGTACTCGACAAATTCGTTGATGACCACACCCAGGGCGATGATGAAAAGGGCTACCATGAGGAGAGCGAAGGGGTGACAACCGAGTGACAGGGCAACAATGGCAATGAGGAGGGCGACGAGGATGAGACCCTTACGAGGGGACAGACCCTTCACCTTGCAACTGAGTGACTGGAGGGACGATTGTAACTTCTCCACAAGGGTAACGAGCAGGTTACTGGTGGTTGAGGGTTGGCTGATTTCGATGTAAGTCTTCATGTCTATAAATGTTTTTAATGATTAATATTTTTGTTTCTGGGTGCAAAATTAGGGGCATGTTGTCCCAAATCATGGGACATGTTTGAACTTTTTTCACTTTTTGCGCGATTTTTTTTAAAAAATGGTGTTTTTGGGGGTGAAATTTTCACTTTTTTGAGAAATTTGAGGGGATGAACTTTGATTTTTTCCTACCTTTGCACTACGAATTCTTGATTAAAGAGAAATATAAATCTATTAAAATATATAAGGTATATGAAAAAGAGTACACTATTACTTGCTATGTTGGCAACCTTGCCGGCACTGGGTCAACAAATCATCATGAACGACATGCCCGAGTATTTGGACGAACTGAATGTGATTCCAAGTCAATTCACCGTGAACAATGTGCCCATTCTCCACATTGAACAGGGATATTATGATGAATACGATGATTATGAATATTCCATCATCCTTTACAATGACGACATTGAGAAGATTGCCGAAGTGAAGCCCACCAGCCACACTTTCGACTACACCCTTACTTATAAGACCGAGACACGTGAGTTGAAGGGGGTTGAAACAATAGAACTAAAAAAATACGAGTACACTAGATTGGAGGAATGGTACACCCTTGACCAATTTATAAAAGATTATTTTTGGGGTGGAGCAGATGTAAAAGTAGAAAATGGCGACACCATCATCGTCCCCTACGAAACCAGAAGCATGGAGACTCGTGGATATTATGATGGCATGTACTTTGGATATGATTACTTTGGTACAAAATATCCCTACGAGTATTACTTGTGCAAGAACAATATAATCTATTCCGTAAGAGTTCAATATATGGGCATTTACACCGATTGGACTCCTGCAGGTGAGCGAAAGGAAGAAAAGTCGTGCGAACTCAATGTAATGTCCATTTACTATCAAAACTTCGATACACAAGCCGAGAGCAACAGATTTACATTGTCGCAGACACTCTTCAATAGTGACGACAAGTTTGAGTACATCATCCCCAAATTGGTATTGACAGACATCAGTCACTACGCAAGTTCAGTACCCAGTGATTGGGGACAAATTGTATTGAGTCGCTCAGAGTTAATCTCTGACTATGATAATCCCACAATGAAGGGATTGCAGGTGGTGTCTTCTGATGGTACTGTGTTGCACGATATCGATTTCATGGATGGATTCTATAGAGAGTATGATGAATACTATGAATATGATAATGAAATATATGGTATCACAATAGGTGGTAAGGACTATTTGGTGATAGATGGTTACATGGAAAGCAACGATGATGACGAGGAAGACCAAGAATGTGTATTGTTCTACCGCATCAATCGCCAGACAAATAGCTTGCAGGAGGTGCAGAATGTACCTGTGAAGATGAGAGCAAAGCAACAGGCTTCGACCATCAATGTACAACTCTCTGAAACTTCTGAGCCTTCGGAAATCATCTTGACAAATGCAGCAGGTAAGACCCTTGCACGCAAGCAGGTGATGGCTGGTGAAACAACTGCTACATTCAAGACTTCGATGCCCAAGGGTGTGTACAACCTCACTCGCATTCAGCAGGGTAAAATCATCGAAAACGGAAAGATTGTGATGAAGTAAAATTCTCAGTCTATCAAGTATATACAAGAGAGGGTGAATCGCGAAAAGGTGGATTCACCCTCTCTTTTTTTTCAACAAAATGTGGAAGATAGGAAGAAAATATTTATCTTTGCGTCATAAATATTTAAAGAGCAATACCTATGAAGACTTCGGATAAGTTCAAGGAATACATCTGGTTGGTGAACACGATATATAGGGCAGGGAGAATTTCCTTCGCTAAGATACAAAAGAAATGGCTCGAGACGGAGATGAGCAACGGGATGGGGTTGGCACGTTCGACCTTCAATCGACACAAGGATGCGATAGAGGACATCTTTGGGATATTCATCGATTGTGACCGATTGGACAAATACCAATACTTCATAGGCAACAACGATGTGTTGACGGACGAATCGGTGCAAAACTGGATGTTATCGACCTTGGCGGTGAGCAACGAGGTGGGCGAGAGCATGTCGCTGCAGAATCGCATCATGCTGGAGTCGATACCCTCGGAGCACGGACGGTTGGCCGACATACTGGATGCGATGAAGCAGAAGGTGTGCCTGAGGATAAAGTATCAGAAATATGGACAGGCAGAGGTGAAGGAGGTGGAGATGGCGCCATACTGCATCAAATTGTTCAAAAGACGATGGTATGTGGTGGGAAACCTTACGCCCGAGAATCCTGAAAGGGGAAGTTACAGGATGTACTCCTTTGACCGTATAAAGGGACTGGAGCACACTGCAACGAAGTTTGAAGTGCCCGAGGGATTTGATGCTAAGGAGTTGTTCAAGGACTACTACGGTGTGATGATGAGCCAAAATACTGTGGTGGAGTCTATAGTGGTGAGGGCGTACAATAACGAGCGCTTCTATGTACGCGACCTGCCCATGCACAGTAGCCAGCGCGAAGTGGGCGAAGGCGATGGGTATGTAGACTTTGAACTGAGGATGCACCCCACACCTGACTTTTTCAGTCATGTGTTGAGCCGTAGCAGCCAGTTGCAGGTGCTTTCACCCCAATGGTTGGCGGATGAAATACGCAAAATGCTGCGCGATGCTCTGGATAGGTATGAATAATTGTCAATTTGCAGGTCTAACTCAAAAAACGATTGTATCATGATGAAATACAGCCTTTTTACTAAACTTTTTGTAACACTAATTCTCTTTATGGGAATGAGTTGCGAACTCGTCCACGCCAGAAAAAGAAGTGTGAGCGAAATGAATGCTATTGCAGTTTCGGTATTTTCAAATGAAGAGAACGTCACTCGAACCATGCTAAATACAGGTGATAATTTTGTCTCTCCGTTATCTATCAGTGTAAAGTCGAAAGAGATTGAAGAACTGAAAACTATCATAGGCTCGGAAGAGGTGTTTTACATTTATACATTTCAGGATGGTAGACCTGGATATGTCATTGTTTCGACTGATGATAATCTGCCCGAGGTGTTGGCATTTTCAGATTCAGACAAACTTAACATCAAGGATCTGCCGAGTTCTATGGTTAGATTACTTTTTGACTACGCGTCTACTATGACAGATGTGCAACAATCGGAAGATGTGCAATCCAACGACACTTCCTCTTCTGTAGAGCCATTGTTGGGGAATATAGCTTTTGCACAAAGAGCACCCTATAATGGGAAATGTCCCACATACAATGGGGAGAATACTTTGACTGGGTGTATAGCAACGGCTATGTCTCAGATTATGGCTTATTACCAATATCCTAAACGTATGAAGGGGGATTATATCAGTTACACCACGGAGAATCTTCTGATACCTGTGGAGTGGGACTGTAGTTCGACCTATTTCGATTGGAAGAATATGCTTGATACTTACTCACAAGAGGTTTCCGAGTATACCGAGAATGAAGATACAACAGCCAAGGAGTATATGGTATTGACTGGTATACAGAGGTCGGAAGCTTATAAGAATTATTTGGAAATCTATAATTTTGCTAATAATTTTTCAACCCCTTTGTATGCAACCGTACAGTTATTGCTCACGGATGAAAGTGGAAAATTTATGCGCCCAATCGGAACTCCTAATTATCTCGATGGATTGAAATCGAGACATTTTTACAATACCTATTATTTCAAGCATTCTCTTCCTACCGATTTGCCTGATGGCCAATATCGATTGTATGTGGGAGTCAAACTTGACAGTACATCAGAATGGTCGATTGTCAAGAAGGCGGTTGACGAGAATGATATCTATAACTCCCCACGAGTGGACTGTTACGTTACAGTGATCAAATCGGGATTGTTTTACTCAGTTGAAGGAGAATCATATGCTTGTGGCTATAGTGCAGAACAGGCTGATGCTGTTGCTACACTATGTGCAGCAAGTGGTGCTGCCGCGGAAATGGATTATACTCCAAATGCAAGTTCTGCGAGTATGTTGGAAGCCCGAAACGCATTGATTAGGTACATGGGATATGATGAAAGCATTGCATACGTTGACAAGTCATTCTTTGCACCAGAGAAGTGGCTGGAACTCATGAAGAATGAATTAAAAAGTGGTCGTCCACTGTATTGTGGTGGGCAATCTGAAACAGGTATTGGACATGGATTTGTAATTGATGGATACAGATATTTGAATGAACAATTGTATTTCCACGTCAATTGGGGATGGAATGGGGGAAGCAATGGGTATTTCCTTATCGATTATTTGAGACCTTCAAACTCGGGAGAAGGAGTAGACGATACCAACTATGGGTATAGTCTAAGTTTATTGACAGGCATTTCTCCCGACAATGGTAAGGACGACGGAATGACGATAGGTGCAAAGGGTGTGACCCTAAGTTTTCCCAACGAGCCAACAGAAATGGAAATTTCTATTAATAGATTGACAAACTGTTCTTTTAAGGAATTTAGTGGGAATGTCATGGCTTATGCAACAAATGACGAGTGTGATATTTTTTTAGGAAATGTTTATTCATATATCGGAATGGGGTGGAAACCTAATTTTTACGTCAATACGATAACTAAGACTCTTTCCATTCCTCCCTTTACTCCTAGTGGTACATATACCTTGGAATTGAGAGCGCAGGAGGTGGACTCGGATGTGGAAAATTCAGTATTCATTCCAAATATTCTCACGTTTAGTTACAACAACATTTCTGCAGAAGCAATCTTTTCTCCTACCCTGCCAGCTGATAATGGCTCACCAGAGATTTATGACCTAACAGGAAAAAGGGTTTATAATATTGAATATGGAAATATTTATATCATAAATGGAAAGAAAGTGTATGTAGAGTAGGGTACTACTTTAGTGCAATGAATTGTTGCAACCTTACTTGATTGCTTTACAGAACTATAAAAACAAAAGAGGATGTGTCCTCGTCGTGACACATCCTCTTTTGTTTATTGTTACTGGTATAGCCTGCCTATATTTTGTACATAGTCCTCAATTTTATGATTAGAAATTGAAGTAACCCTTGGCATTGTTGTAACTGATGTCCTCCACCATTTGGGTTAGGCGTTCCATTTCGCTGACAGGAATTTCGCCATTCTCAACGTCTCTGCCGAGAAGGTTGCAGAGGGTGCGACGGAAGTACTCGTGACGAGCATAGGACACGAACGAGCGTGAGTCGGTGAGCATGCCTACGAAGCGACTCAAAAGGCCGAGGAGCGAGAGAGCATTCATTTGCTTCTCCATGCCATCCTTCTGATCGAGGAACCACCAACCAGAGCCAAATTGCATCTTGCCAGGGATGGTGCCATCTTGGAAGTTGCCTATCATGGTGGCCAACATTTCATTGGCACTGGGGTTGAGGTTGTAGATGATGGTCTTGGTGAGTTTGTCCTCACTATTGAGCTTGTCGAAGAACTTGGCCATACTCTTGGCTGTGTTTACTTCGGCGATGGAGTCGAAGCCTGTGTCGGGGCCTACGAGTTTGAACATCTTGGTGTTATTGTTTCGGATGACTCCGTAGTGGAACTGTTGCGCCCAACCGCTGGCGTGATCCATCTTGCCAAACTCAATCATCATACAGCTCTTGAACTTGAGAATCTCCTCCTTGGTCAACTCTGTGCCACCATACACCTTATTGAATATGGCATTGATTTCTGCATCGGTGTAATCTTCGGTATAGAACTCCTCCATACCATGGTCGCTGAGTTTACAACCCATTGACTCGAAGAAGTCGTGGCGCTTTTGCAAAGCGTCAATCACATCGTTGAAGCAACTGATGTTGACACCGCTCACCTCGGAGAGTTTCTCGATGTAGGCACGGAAGTCGGCAGGAACCTCTACGGCCATGGCCTTGTCGGGGCGCCAGGTGGGGAGCATTTTTACCTCGAATCCGCTCTCCATTGTCTGCTTGTGGTACTTGAGCGAGTCAATGGGGTCGTCGGTGGTGCACACGGCCTCCACATTGTAGTGGCGCATGAGGCCTCGAGCGGTCATACCTGGTTGCTGGAGTTTCTCGTTACACTCCTCGTAGATTTCGCGAGCGGTCTTAGGATTGAGCACTTTGTCTATGCCAAAGGCGGTCTTCAACTCGAGGTGTGTCCAGTGGTAGAGGGGGTTGCGGAAGGTGTAGGGGACAGTCTCGGCCCACTTCTCGAACTTTTCCCAATCGCTGGTGTCTTTGCCAGTGATGTATCGTTCGGCTACTCCATTGGTGCGTAGTGCGCGCCACTTGTAGTGGTCTTCACCCAACCATACTTCGGTAATCGAACGGAACTTATAGTCTTCGGCCACCATCTGAGGATTGAGGTGGCAATGGTAGTCAATGATGGGCATTTTTGCCGCATGTTCGTGGTACAACTTCTGCGCAGTTTCGGTTTGCAACAGAAAGTTTTCATCCATAAAATTCTTCATACAAACTAGTGTATTAAAAGTTAATATTTTAGGTTAATTATATTTTTCTTCGTTGTCGTGCACGAAATTACGGATTTTATTTGAGGTTACAAAATAAGTTAGTACTTTTGTGGCGCTAATTTAGAATATTTATCCATCTGCATAGGTGGAATGAGGTGCTTGGCGCTTCATTTATACATAAAATAAAAGATATGAGACTACTGAACAAACAGACCGCAACGAAGGTGGAGCGCACTGAACGCATCATCCAATTTGGTGAAGGAAATTTCTTGCGTGCATTCGTTGACTGGATTGTATACAACATGAATGAGAAGGCAGACTTCGATAGTAGTGTGGTGATAGTGCAACCCATCGAGAAGGGGTTGGTGGACATGCTCAACGAACAGGATTGCCTTTATCATGTGAATTTGCAAGGCCTTGACAAGGGTGAGGTGGTGAACAGTTTGACACGCATCGATGTGGTGAGCCGTGCCCTGAATCCTTATCATCAGTTTGACGAATACCTGAAGCTGGCCGAGCAACCCGAGATGCGCTTTGTCATCAGTAATACCACTGAGGCTGGCATTGCCTTTGACCCTGCTTGTAAATTGGACGATGCTCCTGCTTCGTCATATCCTGGTAAACTCACTCAATTGCTTTACCATCGTTTCAAGACCTTCAATGGTGATCTCACGAAGGGATTCATCATCTTCCCTTGTGAACTCATTTTCCTCAATGGCTATCATTTGAAGGATTGCATTCGCAAGTACATTGAACATTGGAACTTGGGCGAGGAGTTCAGCAAGTGGTTCGAGCAGGCGTGTGGTGTGTATGCAACCTTGGTCGACCGCATTGTGCCAGGTTTCCCACACAAGAGCATTGAGGCCATTCAGGAGAACCTTCAGTACAAGGACAATATGGTGGTACAAGCAGAGGTATTCCACCTGTGGGTGATAGAGGCTCCTCAAGAGGTGGCTAAGGAGTTTCCTGCCGACAAGGCTGGATTGAATGTGTTGTTTGTCCCCTCGGAAGCACCCTATCACGAGCGTAAGGTGACTTTGCTCAATGGTCCTCACACTGTGCTTTCGCCCGTGGCTTATCTGGCAGGGTTGAACATCGTTCGCGAGGCTTGCCAACACGAGGTGATAGGTGAGTACATCAACAAGGTAATGTTCGAAGAGTTGATGGAAACTCTGAACTTGCCAAAGGAGGAGTTGAAGGTGTTTGCCGAAGATGTGCTCGAGCGCTTCAACAATCCATTTGTGGATCATCAGGTGACCAGCATCATGCTCAACTCTTTCCCAAAATATCAGACACGCGACTTGCCTGGCCTCAAGACTTATCTCGAACGTAAGGGTACTTTACCTAAGGGACTCGTACTTGGTCTTGCTGCCATCATCACTTATTACAAGGGTGGAGTGAGGGCCGATGGGGCAGAGATTGTGCCCAATGACGCGCCTGAAATCATGCAACTCCTCAGCGACTTGTGGGCAACTGGTTGCACTCGAAAAGTGGCTGAAGGTGTACTCGCGGCTGAAAACATCTGGGGAGAAAACCTCAACCTTATACCTGGTCTTACTGATGCGATCAAGGGCTACCTCGACGACATTCAGGAGAAAGGTTTGATGGAAGTAGTTAAGAGCATTTTATAAGGAAGAACTCATACGCGATATAGTTTGAATAGAATTTATTGGGGGCAATGTCTGCAAAGATGTTGCCCTTTTTTTGAACTTTTCACAATGTTTCCTCTCAAGATATTTTGCCTTCCGCCCACTTTCTCCTATCTTTGTGGCAAAATATGGGAAAAATGCCCATCGCGGCCAAGTGTGTAGGGGGATGGGAGTTGAGAGATGAGATGGAGAATTGATTCCTCTATCTTTCTTTCTCTTTTCCTTTCATAAACGTATTGAAAGACTATATATGTACGAAAACATTGAACTGAACGACCTATCCATCGGCTATCACGAGAAGG
Source organism: Bacteroidaceae bacterium (assembly GCA_017560945.1). GTDB lineage: Bacteria > Bacteroidota > Bacteroidia > Bacteroidales > Bacteroidaceae > Phocaeicola_A. Next base: position 30,888 of record JAFZDY010000049.1, read on the forward strand.
GGGATAGGTTAAAATACATAGCGCAGGACATCAGGGCTACTCTCTTTGCGGGTAGGCTCACTTGTTTGTTGGGTGCCAATGGCGCGGGAAAAAGTACCTTGTTGCGTACACTCTCGGCCTTCCTACCTCCCTTGCAGGGTGACATCCTTGTAGGAGGTAAGCCGTTGAAGGAGTTTACTGATAACGAACGTGCGCGCACCATAGGTGTAGTGCTCACCGAGCGACCTGAGTTACACCACATATCAGTGAAAGAACTCGTGGGTATGGGGCGTTCGCCTTATACAGGTTTTTGGGGACGATTGTCTCGAAAGGATCATGCGATTGTCGACGAGGCGCTTCGCTTGGTGGGTATGCAGGAGATGGCTACTCGGATGACCGATACATTGAGTGATGGTGAACGGCAGAAGGTGATGATTGCCAAGGCTTTGGCTCAGCAGACACCCGTCATCTTCTTGGACGAGCCCACGGCCTTTCTCGACTATCCAAGCAAGGTGGAGACAATGCTCCTTTTGCGTAGATTGGCTCGCGAGACAGGGAAAATCATCTTCCTCTCGACTCACGATGTGGAGTTGGCTCTTCAGACGTCCGATACACTTTGGCTGATGAAGAGAGACAAGCAATATGGCCATGAGCGAGTGAAAGAGAAGAGGAAAGGTGAGGCGGAAATTCACAAGTCGCTCATCATAGGTTCGCCTCAAGAACTGGCCGCAAATGGCGAGTTGGGGGCTTTCTTCACAGGTAAGGACTTCACGTTTGACAAGGAGGAGATGCGCTTCTGTGTGAAGGAAATGTAAAATTTGACTGAAGTAAATAATACGATTGGAGATGAAGATAAAAGTACTTGCGTTGCTTGTCCTTTGCTTGTTGAATGTAGAGATGAAAGCCCTTGGTGTTACACATTCAAATGACTCCCTTTTACACAGGAAGGAGAACACATACTTGTCTCCCTTCGTTGGAGGAAGCCTTGTGTTGGTAGGCTCGTTGCTCACTTTTGACCACGGAGGAAGTACTTTAGGAATGGCTTTTGAACCTTCGTTCAAGTGTAAGGCCGATGAATACTTGCGCTTTGCACCAGGTGTCGCCCTTGTGGGTATGAAGGCCTTTGGTGTGGAAAGTCGTACAGAGAAATGGAGTGAATTGGTCGTGCGAAGTGCGGCCTCCATGACCATTATGGGGCTTACTGTAGAGGGTACTAAGCGCTTGGCTGGACGTGTGCGACCCGATGGGAGTGACGATCGCTCGTTTCCAAGTGGACATTCGGCTACGGCATTCCTCACGGCTTCACTCTTTGCAAAGGAGTATGGTCACCTCAGTCCTTGGTATAGTGTAGGGGCTTATGGTGTGGCTACTTCCACGGCCTTGCTTCGTCGCATGGGCGACCATCATTGGACGGGCGATGTGATGGTGGGGGCGGGTTTAGGTATCCTCTCTACCGAACTTGCTTATGCTTTGGCAGATATGTTTTATGGAAAGAACAAGCCAAGGATGAATTCACATCAATCCCTGAATGAAGGTACATCATCCATGGCTTGGATGTATATGCATTATCTGCTTCCTCACTCTATTTCGGGGGAGGTAAGTGGACGAAAAGTACGTTCGCGCGTGGGATATGGAGTAGGAATGGAGGTTTCTCATTACCTTACCCCTCATGTGGGTGTGAGTGGTCGTATAGGGCTTACTACATCGCAGATGGAGGTCGCGTGTGAAGGGACGAGGGGGACTGAATGGCTCGTCTCCGAACGTCCGTTTGATCATGTGTCCTTGGCTATTGGGCCTTGTCTCTCTCTTCCATTGGGAAGGTATTTTAGTGTAGGCACTCGCGTACGTGGAGGTTATGGATTTTATCCACAAACCTACTTGGCAGAACAGAGGATTGAGGCCTCGCAAGGGTGGGGCTTCGATGGAGGAGTGTCAGTGGATTACCTCACCTCTCAAGGCGTTTCCTTGCGTATGAGTGCCGACTATAATTCGTGGTCATCCATTACGGAGGGCATTGAAAATCGAGGTCTCTCTTTCGGCCTTAGTGCAGGGTGGGGATGGTGAATATTTCCCCCCCCCCTCCTTCTATAAGGAAGAGTTTTCCCCTGTCTGAAAAATATTTTTTCTCTACCTGAGAAAAATAATTCCCTAACCTGAGAAAAATAAATCGTTGACTTTAGAAAAATCAAGCACGGATTACGCAGAGCAAAATACTCATTGTGTAATCCGTGCTTATGGTATGTTACCTTAACTTAATTGAGGAAAATCAATAAGCAAAGATAGGATAGTTCTTCATTGTCTCGTTCACACGTTGACGAACACTTGCGATAACTGCTTCGTCTTCGGGGTTATTGAGAACTGTTTCAATCATTTCGGCAATCTCGAGCATGAGGTCTTCCTTAGCACCACGAGTAGTGATGGCGGGAGTACCCAAGCGGATACCTGAAGTTTGGAAAGCGCTACGGCTATCGAAAGGTACCATATTCTTGTTCACTGTGATGTCAGCAGCTACGAGTGCTTTTTCGGCTACCTTACCAGTCAAGTCGGGGTACTTCTCGCGCAAGTCAACCAACATAGAGTGGTTATCAGTACCTCCACTTACGATGGTGAAACCGCGGTCGATGAGGGCTTGAGCCAACACTTGAGCGTTCTTCTGTACTTGAGCCTGATATTCCTTATATTCAGGTTGGAGGGCTTCGCCGAATGCTACGGCCTTAGCGGCAATCACGTGCTCCAACGGACCACCCTGCTGACCAGGGAATACGGCACTATCGAGCAATTGTGACATCATCTTGATTTCACCCTTCGGAGTAGTCTTACCCCATGGGTTGGGGAAGTCCTTACCCATCATGATGATACCTCCACGAGGACCACGGAGAGTCTTGTGGGTGGTAGAGGTCACGATGTGAGCATACTTCACGGGGTTTTCCAACAAGCCTGCGGCAATCAAACCTGCGGGGTGAGCCATGTCGACCATCAACAAAGCACCTACCTCGTCGGCCAAGCGGCGCATGCGAGCATAATCCCACTCACGTGAGTAAGCCGAACCACCACCAATGATCAATTTTGGACGTTCGCGGCGTGCTACTTCCTCCATTTGCTCGTAATCTACACGACCAGTCTCCTTGTTCAAGTTATACTCGCACGGAGTGTAGAGGATACCGCTGGTATTTACCAATGAGCCATGGCTGAGGTGGCCACCATGAGCGAGATTCAAGCCCATGAACTTGTCGCCAGGATTCAAGCAAGCCAACAATACTGCAGCATTGGCTTGTGCACCTGAGTGAGGTTGTACGTTTGCCCACTCTGCACCGAAAAGTTCCTTCAAGCGGTCGATAGCAATCTGCTCGCTTTGGTCAACCACTTCGCAACCTCCGTAGTAACGCTTGCCAGGATAACCCTCGGCATACTTGTTGGTCAAGCAACTACCCATGGCTTCCATTACCTGGTCGCTCACAAAGTTTTCAGAAGCAATCAACTCAATACCTTTCAGTTGGCGCTGATGTTCCTTCTCGATGATGTCAAAAATCAGTTCGTCTCTTTTCATTGTAGTTTATATTATAATTCCTTAATTTCAATTGAAAGTGCAAAGATAGTGCAAACCGAGCGGAATACAAAATAAATCCGCGTTTATTTTTATTCCCGAGGTGTAGCCTATTTTGGCGAAGCAAAGATAGTGCAAACCGAGCGGAATACAAAATAAATCCGCGTTTATTTTTTCTTCATTAGGCGGATTTTTTGTATATTTGCACCCATATTTAACAATCGAACGTAAAAACAAAAGTAATATGAAATTCATAGGAATAATCCCTGCAAGATATGCTTCTACACGTTTTCCCGCCAAGCCTTTGGCTTTGTTGGGCGGAAAGCCTGTGATTCAGCGCGTGTATGAACAGGTGAATGGTGTGCTCGACGAGGCATGTGTAGCTACTGATGATGAACGCATCGAGGCAGCGGTGAAGGCCTTTGGTGGCAAGGTGGTGATGACCTCTACCAATCACAAGAGTGGTACTGACCGTGTACAAGAAGCCTTTGAAAAGATAGGACAAGGATACGATGTGGTGGTAAATATTCAGGGGGATGAACCTTTTATCCAACCTTCACAACTGGAGGCGGTTAAGGCTTGTTTCGAGGATGAGGCTACACAGATAGCGACTTTGGTAAAACCCTTCGTAGAGGCTGATGGATGGGAGGCTTTGCAGAATCCAAATTCGCCCAAAGTTGTGGTGGACGGACGCATGAATGCCCTCTATTTTAGCCGTTCAGTAATACCTTACTTGCGTGGTGTGGAGAAGGAAGAGTGGTTGAAGAAACATACTTACTACAAGCATATAGGCCTCTATGCTTATCGTGCCGAAGTGTTGAAGGAGATTACCCGTTTGCCACAATCCTCCCTCGAGTTGGCTGAGTCGTTGGAGCAACTCCGTTGGTTGGAGAATGGCTACTGCATAAAGGTAGGAATAACAAATACTGAAACTATAGGCATTGACACACCCGAAGACTTGGAGAAGGCAGAGAATTTCTTGAAGGAGAGGGAAGGACTCATTTAAAATATCATAGTTTGGTGAGGGGAAAACATGCTTCTCTTTGCGCTCAAAAATATAACATTGACACGATACACAATATGCTTGATCGAACGAAAAGGCCATCCGTCAAACCTCTGATGGATTTAGACATTCAATCACCCAATCGGATATTTATGGCCAATGATGTACCCTTGAACGTACTGCATGTTGGCAATGCTGAGGTGGTGCGTATGGACATATTGGTAGGGGCGGGCATTTGGCATCAGGAGTTGCCTCTACAAGCCCTCTTTGCCAACCGAATGTTGCGCGAAGGTACGGAGCGTATGAACTCGGCCGAAATCTCCGAGCGACTCGACTTCTATGGCGCTTGGGTTGAGTTGAGCACGTCCATGAACTACAGTTTTCTCACCCTCTATTCGTTAAACAAGCATTTTGCTCACACCCTGTCGGTGGTGGCCGATATGATGAAGAATCCGACCTTTCCCGAGGAAGAGATGCGTGTGACGGTGGACAACAATCGTCAACAATTCCTCGTGAATAGCACGAAGGTAGATGTGATGGCTCGCAAGGAGTTCAGTCGCGCCCTCTTTGGTGATAGTCATCCGTGTGGCCGTCATGCTGTGTTGGAGGATTATGACCAGCTTACTACTGAGGATTTGAGGGATTTCTATCGCAAATATTACCACTCGGTAAATTGCTCGATTTACCTTTCAGGAGCCATTTCGACGGAGATATTGACGCAGATTGAACAGGAATTTGGCTCTTCTCCATGGGGTGGTGTAAAGCCCTGCGAGCCATTGTCCCCCTTGCCTGTCCCTCCTTATCAGGGAAGGCGCATTCATCTCGAACACCCTACGGCTGTGCAAAGTAGTTTGCGCTTGGGATGTCCGTTGGTCGATCGATCGCATCCCGACTTTGCCGCTCTCAAAGTGTTGGTTACCGTTTTGGGTGGTTATTTTGGAAGCCGCTTGATGAGCAATATTCGCGAAGACAAAGGTTATACATATGGTATCAGTGCAGGAATTGCATCGTACCCTTTCCAAGGATATTTGGCCATAGGTACTGAGACGGCTAACGAGTACGTAGAGACTTGTATTGATGAGGTGAAGCACGAGATGCGTCGCTTGCAGGAGGAACTAATACCCGAGCACGAGTTGTCCATGGTGAAGAGTTATATGATGGGTGAGATGTGTCGAAGTTACGAAGGACCCTTCTCACTTTCCGAAGCTTGGATTTTCTTGGAAACTGCAGGGTTGGAGAAGAATTTTTTCCAGATACTCGAGAAAAAAACATTAGGTGTAACGTCTCAAGAATTGCGCGAATTGGCCATCCGATATTTCCGTCCAGATGAAATGTTGGAAGTGGTGGCAGGTAAGAGTGTGTAGAGGCTTCTCGATGACCATTTTTACCCAATTGATTCTACTCATATGTGGTGGATACGTGGGGTGTAGAATCTTTCGTTGATTAAACATTAATGCTTAAAAACAAAAGAAAACTTAACAAATGCTGATTGTCCGCCAAAGAAATTGTATCTTTGTCGAGAATTTTAAAAATCTAAGGTAAAAAGAGAGAATCCTACTATTTATAGAATGAAGAGATTGATATACATGTCACTATTGGTTACATTGGCGTATGTGTCACCCGTAGCGGCTCAAAGCAAAAAGATAGGAACCTACACATTCAAAAGCGGAGATGTGTACACAGGAGAATTGAAAGGTTTCCCCATATTGGGATACAAACCGCACGGACAGGGAAAGACTTTGTTCGAAAATGGTGATATTTATGAAGGAAAATACGTCGATGGTAAGCGTCAAGGATATGGTGTGTACACTGTTCCCAATGGCAAACGCTACGAAGGCGAGTGGATGGATGACAAGCAACATGGAAATGGAAGTTTAGTCATGGCCAACAACAATCGCTATGAGGGCGAGTGGTGTGAGAATGTTCAACAAGGTCAAGGTGTAATGTATTACTTCAATGGTGACAAATATGTAGGTCAGTGGGTGGCCAACATGCGCGAGGGAGAAGGAACGTACACTTGGGCAAATGGCGCACAATACGTGGGTGAATGGGTAGCCGACAAACGCGAGGGAAAAGGCGTCTATAGTTGGGAAAATGGTGAACGCTACGAAGGTGAATGGAAGAATGGCATGATGCACGGAAAGGGCACTTATCAGTACGTGAATGGAGATACATATACGGGAGAGTGGCAACAGGACAAGATGCATGGAAAAGGACTCTTCGTTGCTTGGGATGGCGAACGTTACGAGGGGGAATATCGTAAAGGTGAACGCTCGGGCATGGGTACTGTTACTTATGAAAATGGCGACGTGTACACAGGACAGATGCTGAATGGCGCGGCTCATGGCGAAGGAACCTACACATGGAAAAACGGAGCCGTGTACAAAGGTGAGTGGAAAAATGACAAACGTCAAGGCAAAGGAACCTACACATGGGCTAATGGTGACGAATATGTAGGCGAATGGAAAGATAATAAAGAAAACGGACAAGGAATACTTCGTCAAACGAATGGGTTGAGATACGAAGGAGGATTTGTCAACGGACAAAAAGAAGGCGAAGGTGTACAAGAGAATGCCGAAGGTGTACGATTCAAAGGAGGATTCAAAGCCGACTTGAAGCATGGTGACTTTATAGAAACCGATGCCGATGGTAAAGAAATCCGACGAGGGTCGTACAAGAACGGAAGACTTGTGAACGAAATAAAGAAGTAAGAATTTGCGTATTAATAGATGATTCACCTCGAAGAATTAACCACCCAAGTACGAAAGTTAGCCATTGAAATAGGTGCTTTCCTAAGAGAGGAGAGCCTTCACTTTCAACGTGAAAAGGTGCAGGAAAAGAATGCCCATGACTATGTTTCATACGTGGATAAGGAATCGGAGAAACGCATAGTTTCCCGTTTGCGTGAATTGCTTCCCGAAGCTGGATTCATTGCTGAAGAGGGAAGTGGAAACCTTACTACCGAAGAATATTGTTGGGTGGTTGATCCCTTGGATGGTACTACTAACTTCATCCATCAGAATGCCCCCTTTTGTGTAAGCATTGCCTTGCGCAATCGTGAAGAGATATTGTTAGGTGTGGTGTACGAGGTGTGTCGCGACGAATGTTTTTGGGCGTGGAAGGGAAGTCCCGCATATTTGAATGGTGAAGAGATACACGTTACTTCGATAGACAATCTCGATCATGCGTTCATTGAAATAGGATTTCCCTACGATGCTGAACGATTTCGTCCCATTGTCACTCGGTTAATTGAGCGATTGTACGGACGTGTTGGAGGGGTACGCTTATTAGGTTCGGCGGCCGTGGAGTTATGCTATATTGCCGCAGGCCGATTCGAAGCAAGATTTGAGGGATTGCTTGGCCCTTGGGATATTGCTGCAGGTACAATAATCCTGACACAAGCGGGAGGAAAAGTAACCGATTTTCGCGGAGGTGATACCTTCTATTCGGGACACGAAGTGTTAGCTTCAAACGACCTCATACACCAACAATTACTTGAAATTATTGAGGAAATACAAAAATAAAAGGGGAAAAAGCTATTTTTCCCTTTTTTCTTTCTATATTTGTGGACATTTTAAAGAAATGGACATTTATTAACTTAACACATAAAAATAACATGATACTTGACACGCTTGACAATTTAGAGAAATACGTTTCCTTGAATCCCTTGTTTCCTCAGACAATTGAGTATTTGAAGAACACCGACTTGAATGCCTTGGAAGAGGGACAAGTGAAAGTGCTTGGTGATGATATTATAGTGAATGTTTCTCAAACCTTGCCTAAGGTTAAGGAAGATGCCAAGTTGGAAACTCATAGAAAGTATGTCGACATTCAGATTCCCCTCTCGGGATATGAAATTATGGGTTACACTTCGGCAAACGACCTTCCCATGGCTGAGTATGATGCGGAGAAAGACGTAACCTTTTATGAGGGATTGGCAGAAAACTACTTTATCGTAAAACCTGGTATGTTCACCATTTTCTTTCCTCAAGATGGACATGCACCTGCTATTACCAATACAGGTGTGAAGAAAATCATCGTAAAAATATTGGCATAATCTAACTTTAAAAAAATAAAACCCACCTCTATAGGAATCATGGATACCCAGTTGACACTTATCAAAAACGACCCTTGGTTAGCACCTTATGAAGAGGCTATTAGTGGACGCTATCAATTCGTAAAGAATAAACTGAAGGAATTGACCAATAATGGAAAACTATTGTTGTCCAACATTGCCAATCGCCATATGTACTTTGGATTGCATCGTACGAAGGACGGTTGGGTCTTCAGGGAATGGGCACCCAATGCTACCGAAATTTATCTGATAGGAGATTTCAATGATTGGCAGGAGGATCCCAAGTACAAGTTACGTCGAAAGAATGTGGTGAATTGGGAATTGACACTTCCGGCCGATGCAATAAAGCATGGCGATCTTTATAAACTCAAAGTCCGTTGGGATGGTGGAGAGGGAGAGCGCATCCCCTCGTGTGCACGCAGAGTGATTCAAGATTCGGTGACTCATATCTTCAGTGCGCAGGTTTGGGCGCCCGAGCAACCTTATAAATTCAAGAATCGAAATTTCTATCCGAAGGCAGAACCATTGCTCATTTATGAGTGCCACATAGGTATGGCTGCCCAAGAGGAGAAGGTTGGTACATATACGGAGTTTCGTGAACAAATTCTTCCTCGTATAGCTGCTGATGGGTACAATTGTATCCAGATTATGGCTATCCAAGAGCATCCCTATTATGGAAGTTTTGGTTATCATGTGAGTAACTTCTTTGCTCCGTCATCGCGCTTTGGTACGCCAGAGGAATTGAAACAATTGATAGACGAAGCACATGGTATGGGCATTGCCGTTATCATGGATATCGTACATTCACATGCTGTAAAGAATGAAGTAGAAGGGCTTGGAAACTTTGCAGGTGACCCTAATCAATACTTCTATCCTGGTGAACGTCACGATCATCCAGCATGGGATTCGCTTTGTTTTGACTATGGAAAGAATGAGGTGATACATTTCCTACTTTCCAATTGTAAGTATTGGATGGACGAATTCAAGTTCGACGGATTTCGTTTCGATGGAGTCACATCCATGCTTTATTATAGCCATGGATTGGGCGAAGCCTTCTGTAATTATGGTGATTATTATAATGGAGGACAAGACGATAATGCTATTTGTTATTTGACACTTGCCAATATTCTTATCCACGAGGTTAATCCACGAGCCATTACCATTGCAGAGGAGGTTTCAGGAATGCCGGGCTTGGCTGCTCCCTTCCTTGCTGGAGGTTATGGATTTGACTATCGAATGGCTATGAATATTCCTGACTATTGGATTAAGACCATCAAGGAGAAGAAGGATGAGGATTGGAAACCGAGTAGTCTTTATTGGGAAGTGACTAATCGCCGCGAAGATGAGAAAACCATTTCGTATGCAGAAAGCCACGACCAAGCATTGGTAGGTGATAAGACCATCATCTTCCGCTTAGTGGATGCCGATATGTATTGGCATTTCAAGAAGGGTGATGAGAATCATATGGCAACTCGAGGCATTGCTTTGCACAAGATGATACGTTTACTCACGGCTACAACTATCAATGGTGGTTACCTCAACTTTATGGGCAACGAGTTTGGACATCCTGAATGGATTGACTTTCCGCGTGAGGGAAATGGATGGTCACATAAGTATGCTCGTCGTCAATGGAACTTAGTTGATAATGAGGAACTCTGTTATCATTACTTGGGCGATTTTGATAAAGAAATGATGAAACTTATCCGTAGTGTGCGCAATTTCCATAGAACTGAATTGGTTGAGGTGTGGCACAACGATGGTGATCAAGTTCTTGCATATAAGCGTGGCGATCTGTTGTTTGTCTTTAATTTTAGTCCTGATCGTTCATATACTGATTACGGATTCCTTGTACCCACAGGAGCATATGATGTGGTATTGAATTCCGATTCTCCAGCTTTTGGTGGTTTTGGTTTGACGGATGACTCCATTCGACATTTTACCAATCACGACCCCTTGTACAAGAAGGTACGCAAAGAGTGGCTAAAACTCTATATTCCTGCACGTTCGGCTATGGTGCTTAGGAAAGTGAGAAATTGAAGAATCATATGAGTGAATCCGACAGGGATAGTGCAAGTCTTATTTTGTACATAGTGCCTGTCGGATTTTCTTAATGAATGTATAAATCTTTAATCATGCGAAATTATAGAAACAACTTTTCTAGATATCGATTAGTGATTGATGCCGTGTGTGGCATTCTCTTTTTAGCATTCAGCTTTGTCTATCTCTACGTGGTACAAGGCGAACTCATGCGTTGCCTTTGGCGCGATTGCTTGGGGAAAGAAACTTATTCTCCTTTATGGGGAGCATTGGTTATCACTTGCTTCCTTTGGATTGGACAATGGCTATTGGAGAGATTGACACGTTTCGGTCGTACATGGGTGGCTCTCCCATATTTTTCAGCTTATTGTGCATTGGCGTTTCTTACCTGTGTGACTCCTATTGAGTCGGGTGTCGATTCGTGTACGTATGTCCTAGGATGGGATGGCCTATGGTGGTTGTTCCCTGGCTCACTGATCATATATCTTATTGTTGGAATTATAATTCGGTGTCGAAGGGCTGTTGTTAGAGAAAGGTCGTTGACAGAGTTGTTGATTTCGAATCTCATAACCCTCATTATTTTTTCGTATGCAACCGGTAGCATTGGAAATACTAATGAACTACTTCGTAATGAATTGCTTGTGTCGCAATGCATCCGTGATCAACGTTATGAGGATGCTTTGCTCGTAGGTAAAAAGTCGTTGAACAATACTCCTTCGTTGACGACTTTGCGTGCTTTTGCGCTTTCTCACAATGGGATATTGGGAGAATCCTTGTTTGAATATCCTCAAAGTGATGGAACTAACGGATTGTTTTTTCAAAAAGAATTTTCTGGTGTGCATGGCTTTACCAATGAGGATATTATAAGTCACTTGGGTGGAGTACCCTGTGAAGAAGGTGAGCCTGTGGTTGATTATCTACAACGCCTTTGTGAATCTGATTCCACGGCTACTTCTCAAGCGTTGGATTACTACTTATCTGCACTTTTACTTGAAAAACGATTGAGCGATTTTTATCAAGCCCTGTTACAATATTGGCCAAAGGATACTGCTTTGCCTCGTCATTACCAAGAGGCATTGATTCTCTATGTGCAAGAGGTTGAGAGTGCTTCTCCCCCTGCTCAAATGTGTACTTCTCCCATAGAGGAACGCTACGAAGAATTTCTTCAATTACGCAATCAGTATGCTGATTCTTTGCACCAGAAGAATTACACTCGTCGTAAGTTTGGTGACACTTATTGGTGGTACTATTGCTTTGGTGGTGTGAGTGATTCAAAGTAAAAGTATTCATAAAATCAAACTACAAGGATGAAGGAATTGACAGAACGCGAAGCATTCAATAAAGCCGCCGTATATTGTTCTCGTAGCGAGCATTGTGTTTCTGAAGTTTGTGGGAAATTACGACAATGGGGCGTGACGAATAGTGATGTACAACAACGCATAATTGAACAATTGAAGGAGGAAAAATACATCGATGAAAACCGTTTTTGTCACGCTTTTGTACACGACAAATTCAACTTTAACCATTGGGGACGTCAAAAGATTGCTATGTATCTTTCACAAAAGCATTTGCCATCTGTATACATTGAAGAAGCCCTGCAAGAGATTGGTGATGATGACTCCTTGCAAGCAGCCAAGAAATTATTGGAGGCAAAGTTGCCTTCTGTCAAGGCCGAGAATGGGTACGAACTATATGTCAAGTTGATGCGCTTTGCCTCGAGTCGTGGAATTGAGATGGATATTGCTCGCCGAGCTATCCGTCAGTTAGTGGACGGAGTACAGTGCAACGAAGAATAACGAAAGGGTGTGTCTATGAGAAAACAATGGACACACCCTTTTTTGTGAAAATAATTATTTCATACGACGGGTTACCTCATCCCAATTGACAATTTTCCACAGATTTGATATGTGGTCGGCTCGTCGGTTTTGATAATCTAGGTAGTAGGCATGTTCCCATACGTCGAATCCTAATAGTGGCGTTTTCCCATATCGTAGTGGTGTATCTCCATTGGGGTAAGGGTTTATTTCCAATTGACCTTTTTCGTTTAGGCAAAGCCATACCCAACCCGAGCCGAACAAACCTATACTGGCTTCGTTCATTTTTTTTTGCATCTCTTCGAAACTACCAAAATCTCTCACAATCAGTGTAGCGAGTACTCCATCGGGTTTTTCTAAACGAGGAGTAGGAGTGAATTGTAGGAAGTATAGTTGATGGTTCATCACTTGGCCTGCATTGTTGTACACCGCCCCTTCTGGGGCATCTATCACTATTTCCTCGATGCTTTCTTCCTCAAGTGCAGTTCCTCTTATCAATTTTTCCAAGTTGTTAGCATAGGTTTGCAGATGTTTTCCGTAGTGGAAATCGATGGTTTCTTTGCTGATGATGGGTTCGAGCGCATCGGTAGCATAGGGTAGGGTTGGCACAAAGTTGCTCATAATACTTGCTATTAAAACAGTTAAACAATTCATATATTATTCATTATTATTTTTACTCTCTCAACAAGTTTTTTCTTCATAATGTTCAGCATTCGGGAAGAATAGTGTATCTTTGCGAAGGAAAATAGGCTTGCAATAATTTGTCCGAATATGGTCCTTGTCAAGCAAGTCAGTATTTATAATTCATTATTATCTCTCATGAACTACCGAATGATAGTGCTCGACCTCGATGGCACACTGACTAATAGTAAGAAAGAAATTACCCCTTATACTCGTGAGACACTTATCCGAGCTCAACAACAGGGCATCAAGGTTGTGCTTGCCTCTGGTCGTCCCACCTATGGCATTGCCCCGATTGCCAACCAGTTGGAACTTTTTACCTATGGTGGTTACATCCTGGCGTACAATGGTGGCGAGATTATCGATTGGAAGAGCAAGGAGGTACTCCATGCTCAAGTGTTAGATCCTCAGGTGTTGCCCTATATGTATCGTTGTGCACAGGAGAACGGATTTGCCATCGTTACCTATCGCGATAACTTTGTCATTACCGAAACACCCGATGACGAGTATGTGCAGAAGGAGGCTACTCTCAATTTGATGCAGACTTTGAAAGTTGAGAATTTCCTTGGATACATAGACTTCTCCATTCCCAAGTGTCTTATTGTAGGCGAAGCCGAACGTCTCTGCTTGCTTGAAAAGCAAATGTACGAGCAACTGAAGGAAACCAATGAAGTATACCGTTCCGAGCCTTATTTCCTTGAACTTGTTCCCAAAGGTATCGACAAGGCACAATCCCTGGAAGTATTGCTAAGGAAGGTTGGTATCAGTCGCGATGAAGTTATTGCCTGTGGTGATGGCTTCAATGACCTTTCTATGATTCGCTATGCCGGACTTGGTGTAGCCATGCACAATGCCCAACCTGTGGTGCGCGAGGCAGCGGATTTCATAACCCTTTCCAATGATGAGGATGGCGTGGCTCACGTTGTTGAACAATTTATGCTGAAAAGGGATTGAACTCTGTTCATTCAGGAAATTTACAGTCTTATACAACAAAGCCATTCCTCCATATGGAAGAATGGCTTTGTTTTTTTGATAGTTGAATAGGTCACCTATTTCTTTTTCTCCACTGACCAACCAAACTTGCCAATCTTTTTACCAAGTTCGTAGTATCCACCATGGGAATATGCCATTAGACCGCTGGCTGCAAGGTCGAACTTGCCTGTTTCGGGGTCGAGAAACTTCTCATCGGCTTTGACATTAAGTACTTCGGCAATGAATATATCGTGAGAGCCAAGGGAGATAACCTCCTTCACGCGACACTCAATGCAGAGGGGAGATTCTTCGATGATAGGGCACTGCACACATTTGGCCTCACCTGGCGTGAGGTGCATCTCGGAGAACTTGTTATAGTCGCGTCCTGAACGTACACCGCACCAGTCGGTCGCAAAGGCCATATCCTTGGTGGTAAGGTTGATGACAAACTCCATATTCTTTTTCAGGATAGGATAGGAGTGTCGTTCGGGGCGTACGCTGATGTAGCACATCGCCGGCTCGGAACAAATGGTGCCCGTCCAAGCTACGGTGAGGATGTTGTACTCATCGGGTGTACTACCACAACTTACCAATGCGGCAGGCAAGGGATAAACCATTGTCCCAGGTTTCCAATCTACTTTCATTGCTTGTAATTATTGGACTCGGACTACACGGATTACGTAGTTCGATTTTTAAGTAATCCGTGTAATCTGTGCCTAAATTATGTGTGATTAAACCAATTTAACCTTTTCAATATTCTGTGTCTTCTCACAATAGTGGCAACGCAGGATGCCTTTCTCTTTGTCTGTTACGTGGAAGAGAGTATCCATGCCAGGTTCATTGTTGGTGATGCACTTGGGATTGCCACACTTGACGATGCCGCGCATTTCGTCGGGTATGCTTACCGTCTTCTTCTCCACCACCTCGTAATTACGGATGATATTGAGTTTTACGCTTGAAGCTACTACGGAAAGACGGCTGATTTCCTCGTCGGTGAAGAAACGGTCGGCCACCTTGATGATACCCTTGCGTCCCAATTTCTTGCTCTCGAGGTTGGCACCAATAGTGATGGGAGTCTTCATATCCTGCAAGCCGAGGAGAGATACCACGGTGAAGACTTTCTCTGCTGGTATATGGTCGATAACCGTACCATTTTCAAGGGCGGCTACCTGAAGTTCTTTTTTGTCCATAAAATCTACTTGCGAAAATTGAGTTATTCTATTATCGTCTTGTCGTTTCTCACATCCTCAATGGTAATGCCCAAGCAGTCACAGATGATGGCTTGGCGAGCAAAGAGACCATTGTGGGCCTGTTGGAAGTAGTATGCCTTTTCGTTCGCATCCACGTCGTACGCAATTTCGTTTACACGAGGCAGTGGGTGTAGGATGCGCAAGTTGGGACGAGTGTTGGCCAACATACTATTCTTCAATATATACACGTCCTTCACACGTTCGTACTCCATCAAGTCGGTGAAGCGTTCGCGTTGAACACGTGTCATATATAGGATGTCGGCTTCAGCAATAGTCTTTTCATCAAACTCAGTGTGCTCTTCGTAGCGGATACCTTGTGCACGGCAATATGCCTTATACTCTTCGGGCATCTTCAATTCTTCGGGAGCGATGAAGTGGAAGGTAGGGTTGAAGTGTCTCATAGCCATCAGCAAAGAGTGTACGGTACGTCCATACTTAAGGTCACCTACCAAGTATATGTTCAGATTTTCCAGTGTACCCTGTGTCTTGTAGATGGAGTAGAGGTCGAGCATCGTTTGCGAAGGATGCTGGTTGGCTCCATCTCCTGCATTCAGGATGGGCACGGGTGCCACCTCGCTGGCATAGCGTGCTGCTCCTTCAAGATAGTGACGCATCACGATGACGTCGGCATAGTTGGATACCATCATGATGGTGTCCTTTAATGTCTCGCCCTTGGACGAACTCGTTACCTTGGGGTCAGTGAAACCGATGACACGTGCACCAAGGCGGTTAGCAGCAGTCTCGAAACTCAGTCGAGTGCGGGTAGAGGGTTCAAAAAACAAAGTGGCCACTACTCGTCCGTCCAGAATCTTGCGGTTGGGATGTTCCTCAAAGAGTTTGGCCATCTCCAGCAGATACATTATTTTCTCCTTAGAGTGTTCTGCAATGGTTACTAAACTTCTGTTTTCCATACAATTCGGGTATATATGTATTATTTAGTTTTCCGTAAATCGGTGTAAAGGTACAAAATAAATTGATACGAGCGTAGTAGCGCGCCATGTTTTATTTAAAAATGAAAAAATAATTGTAGAACAGACTCTGATTCTTCCACTCCTCGTAACGATTGTCTTCAGGATTTCCCCTTTCGTAAAGTGCTAAGAAAGTTTAAAAATATTTCATCTACTATTAAATAATTTGCACACCTATTCCATAGCACGTACTTTTGTTCGAAAAACAATAAAGATAAGGTAAATTTGAATAATATGAAAAAGATACAAATCTTGATGGTTGTTATTGTGAGTTGCTTCTCCTTGCTCTCTTGTATGGAGGAGGGAGTTCGTATCAAAGGTATAGTGGAGGTAAGGGAACAAGATGAAGAAACTAACATAAGTGTTCTGGTCGTACATCCTTTAGCAATTGATACGTTCCACATTACATTGACTGCGGAGGGAACATTTGAACAGACGTTGCCCATAAAGGAAGAGAGGGAACTCTACTTGATGGTGAACGGAGAATATGTAAGTAAATTCTTGGCAGAGAGGGGAGAGGTAATTGAACTCTCATGGGAAAGTCGTAGTCCCATAGCAACCTTTAAGTTTGCTGACCCTTCACGTATACGAGAGCAGGAACTCCGAGATTTATTGAACAATCGTTTTACTAAGAAATTAGATGAACTGTATCAACGCGCTCCTCAGACAGATGAACCTTGTGACCCTGCGTTGTTGGATGAGATTGAAAGATATGTCCGCGAATATCGCCAGACTATAGAAGACTTTGAACAGACACATGGTGTACTGCCTCACAAGAAAGCCTTTCTTATAGATGGGTATTTCGGGGCTATGAATATCGTGAAGAATTCTCTTGTAACTCTTGAAGAGTTGAAAAAACGTGGCCTACGTAGCGGTTTGCCTGAAGATACGGTAAAGGGAATGGCTGCCTATGAAGTGTTGCCTTTCAATTACCTTGCCTATCAGCCCTACCGTAGTTTTCTATGGGACTGGTCGCATCTGAAAACTAGAAAGTTGACAGGGCAGGCAGATAGTCTGAACACCTTGTATGATAGGTACATTGAACGTATGCACACCACTTTCCATATAATACGTGACCAAGCAACAGCGGAGTGGTCATTGGCTTATCGGGCACAGTTTGCCAAGCATGACTTGCCCGTTAATGAAACAATACTATATCTCCACCATTTGGAAAAGAATCTCTCTTTCCCTTGGGCGAAGGAATATGTGCAACAAATTAGGCACAAACTCAATCCTTTTCAGGCGGGAAGTCAAGCACCCGATTTTCAATTGGTGGACGAAGGTGGTAAGGTGTATACGTTGAATGATTTCCGTGGGAAATACCTGTACATAGGCTTTTGGAGCAAAACTTGCAGCGTCTGTCATCGGGAGTTCAAACAGATACCAGCTTTGCGTAAGAAATATCAGAATTACGATGACCGTCTTGCATACGCTTTTGTATATGTGGGGACAGAGGAGAATGAACGATGGACTGACTATATTGACCGATTTGGTTCGCGTCAGGGAATCAATTTACGGTCGTTAGCCGAAGATGACAAAGTGTATGACATCACTGGCTTCCCTCTCTACATCCTTATTTCTCCCGATGGAAAGATTGTCGAATATAATGTTGCTCGTCCTTCGGAACTGTTGAAGCAAAACGAGAACTTGCTCGACAATGTCCTATTGAATTCTTATATGTAAATCCTAATTAAATAGAATAGATATGCTACCACACAACTTAAAACTCGCCATACGGCAACTAATGAAGTATAAATTACAGACATTACTGAGCCTCGTTGGTTTGGCTATAGGTTTCACTTGCTTTGCCCTTTCCTCACTATGGTGGAGGTACGAGACGACGTATGACGCTTTTCACCCCGATGCGGATAATTTGTACATACAGGTGACTTCGTCTGACAATTGGGCGCGAGTGTCCGATTTGTCTGATTTTGGAGCAGCAACCTTGGCTATGAAGAAAGTACCTCAGGTGGAACAGGCGACCTCATTTCTTCATAAAACTACACGAGCAAATGATGTAGCTGTATGGTATTGTATGGTGGATTCACTCTTTTTATCGGTGTTTCAACCCGAATTGATAGCAGGAAGTTATCCGCAGATGCATCCTGATGAAATGAGTGTGGTGCTCACTGATAAAGCGGCTAAGAAACTCTTTGGTACTACCGATTGCATTGGTCGCGAAGTGAAGATGGAATCTCGTTCTGCCAACCCCGAATATTTTACAGGAACGTTGTGGGAGAATGGTACATACACCGTGGCAGCAGTGGTGAAGGATTGGGGTAACCATTCCACTTTTTTCTTTGACTGCTTGATTCCATTTAAAAGTGCTCAGATAGCAGAATGGATTGAAGAATCATCACCTTTTGTGGGTTATAACATTTTACGAATGCATCCTACGGCTGATGCAGGCACTGTATCGGCCATCATCAATAAGGTACAACCCATTTACTTTAAAGAGGCAAAAGTTGTCCGCTTAAGTTCCCTGCGAACGGAATTTCCACAATTATTCTATAATTTAGTCAAGATTGAACACATCCGTACCTTTGCTCTGTTGGGATTGGTGGTAGTGGTGTGTGCCGTGTTTAACTACCTTTCCATATACACCATCCGCATCCGTATGCGCGCAAGGGAGTTGGCCTTGCGACTGGTTTGTGGCTCGTCACGTGGTCAATTACTTATATTACTTGTGACAGAGTTTATTATTTTGCTCATTGCTGCCTGTATTTTGGGAATAATGTTCTTGGAATTGACACTCCCCGAGTTCAAGGAAATTACCTATATTAAAGAAGATACCTCATTCTTCTTTTCCGAGATGGGACTCTATATATTAGGTGTGGCATTGGGTACAATGCCTCTGTTGGTGGGTGTCACTTGGTGGGTGCAACGGCAATCGTTGAACGAGACCCTGCACAAGGGGATGGTCACCGTACATCGCAATCTGTTTCGTCCTTTCAGTCAATGGCTACAATTGGCGGTATGCATGGGGTTGGTCTTCTTTACGTCGGTCATCGTTCTACAACTTCACTACTTGCGTACCAACACTGTGACTGGCTTCATTCATGAGAATCGTGCTATATATCGAAACTATGGTTTTCCAGAGTTAATGGAAGAGGTTACACACTACCTTCAGAGTCATCCTGATGTGGAAGAGATAAAAGTCGAATGTGAAGCGGCTGATGATTGTAACCGTAGAACTGTTTCAAGAGATAGGAATGGGAATCGGGTAGAAACAAATGGAAAAATGATCACTCGTGATGAGGCAGAATTTTGGGGACTTGAACTATTGGCTGGTCGATGGATAGAAGACTACGAACAAGGTGTAGCAATGTTGAATGAATCTGCGGTAAAATATTATAATCTGGATCATCCGATTGATACTGTGCTTTCTTTGTTTTTTGAGGAAAATTATCGCATTGTCGGTATTGTACGAAATGTCAGTTCCAAATCATTGATAGTACCACAGGAACCGGTAGTTTACATTACCAAAGAGGGGAGTGAAGAAAAGAGGTTGAGAGAGCAAGTCCTCAGTTTCAGTTATCGTCCCGGTTCATGGCCTGCTTTAAGGGATTCTCTCAATAAACATTATAGCGATAAAGTATTTTATATAGAACCTTTCAACGTTGACGAAGAATTCAATCGTCTGCTTCACTCCGAAGACACATTGCTTGGATTGTTCTATGCGATGACAGGCGTGTGTGTACTCATTGCCCTGTTTGGAGTCTATTCACTGATAACCATTAGTTGTGAGCAACGTCGCAAGGAGATTGCCGTGCGCAAGGTGTATGGTGCTACGGTAGGCGACATCCTTCGCCTCTTCTTTGGCGAACAGTTGGTAGTGCTCCTTGCCTCTGCCCTTGTAGGATTCCCCATTGCATACGTCTGTGTCAAACCATGGTTGGAGGGATACATCCACCAAGTGGATATTCCCCTGTGGCTTTGTCCCGTCATCTTCCTTATGGTAGCCTTGCTCGTGGCACTCTGCATCGGTTGGCGTGTATGGAAGACGGCTAATGCTCGTCCTGCAGATGAGATTTGCAAAGGGTGATTGGCAGGTGACGAGTGAATAGTGCTTTTAAATAATAGAATTTAGGAGCGTAAGCGACAAAGTACATAGATGAAGGGCATAAAGAATAGGACTTTGTGAAATAAAGGTACGGACTTTATGATACTGCCTCGGTGCTGGCAGTTCGCTGCCTTGCTTATGGCAGTGTACTGCCTCCATGGTGGCAGATGTCTGCCAAAGTACTTTGGCAGTGATTTCATAGGGGTTCTATTAAATAAAGAAAGGACATAAGGAGAGCGAAAACGTCGTCCCTTATGTCCTTTAAATGTATGAGTGTATCCTCAGTTGGAGGATTATAGCCAACGACGGCGTCGGAATAGCCAAATGATGGCTCCGCTAATAAGGACAGAGAAGGCAAGGACTTCGTAGAATCCCAAGGGACGTTCCTCCAAGCCATTCTTAAGATTCATACCATAGAGGCTGGCAATGAGCGTGGGAAACATGAGGACAATGCTCACGGAGGTCATCAGTCGCATCACGGTATTCATGTTGTTGTTGATGACGCTGGCATATGTATTGACGGCACTCTCAAGGATGTTGCTATACACGTAGGCGCTTTCGCGTGCCTGCTTCATCTCGATGTTTACGTCTTCGATAAGTTCGGCATCCAATTCATCGACAGGGAGTTTGAACTTTACTTGTGCCAACAATGTCTCGTTACCACGGATGGAGTTCATGAAGTAGGTCAATGAGTTCTGTAGCGAACTGAGGTTGATGAGGTCCTCGTTGTCGATGCTCTTGTCCAGGTCGCGCTTGGCTTCGTCGATTTCGTAGTTAATCTTCTTCAAGAACTTCAGATACCATACTGAAGAGGAGAGGAAGAGACGGAAGGTCATATCCACGGAGTCGGTAAATCCCTTTCCTTTGCGCTGATAGTGGCTCAGGAAGTCGTTCATCATCTTGGTGATGTGGTAGCATACGGTGATGCAGATGTCTTTCTTGAGGATGATGCCCAAAGGTACGGTGGTAT
Organism: Bacteroidaceae bacterium; assembly: GCA_017560945.1. Lineage (GTDB taxonomy): Bacteria > Bacteroidota > Bacteroidia > Bacteroidales > Bacteroidaceae > Phocaeicola_A. The sequence continues at coordinate 52,244 of JAFZDY010000049.1, forward strand.
AAGGTGAGCGCGATGGTTCCTTTGTGGGATTCATGTAGGGGACACGAAGGATGATCATAGTCCATCCTTCCTCGGTTTCTACGCGGGAGCGTTCGTCCACGTCGGCAATGTCGGATAGGAAATAGTCCGGCATTTGCAATTCGTTTATCAGGTAATCGGCATCTTCCTCTGAAGGGTTGGTTACCTGTATCCAACAGTTGGACTCCCACTTGTCCAGTGGCTCTATCTGTGGTTTAATTTTCCAGAATGAACGCATACAATTCTCTTTTTTTTGCCCCGTCGTTTCCTATGTTCGCCCGGGAGCGGTTTGCAAGTTGGTTTTCTATATCTCTCTTGCCCCGTAACATTTTATCGTGAGGAATCTGGATGCTCCTCACATGAAAAGAGCGCACAAAGGTAATACTATTTTCCGAAAAAGAGTTGTTTTTTGATACAGGATTGTATCGTTTGTATGCTTTTTTATCCTTTTATTTATAATTTTACATCACTCAACTCTACCAATTTGTTAACAATGGCATAGATGGTAAGTCCGGCGGCCGAGTGTATTTCCAACTTGCGGGCAATGTTTCGACGATGGGTATTGACGGTGTGAATTGATAAGAAGAGGCGGTCGGCAATCTCCTTGTTGGTCATTCCTTTGACCACGCATGTGACAATTTCTTTTTCGCGTTGGCTGAGTTGTTCCGTCTCGTTGGTCAGGAGTGAGGAGTCCTTCTCGTCGATGGAGTCGGTGTCGCAGGTGGATGAGGTGATACGTAGGATTTTTTCCTGCAGACTCTCAATGTCCTCGTGCAAGGTGATGCTTTCGTCAAAGGACTGGAGGATGGAGGTGTCGGTGATGTTGCAATTCAATGCAATGCATTTGACGGGCAGATGTACGGCATCGGCACGAAACTCATCCACATTGAACCATCCACCAAAGGAGGGATTTACCAACAGAATGTCAGGGGTATGCATGTGGATGCAACTCTCCAATGCATCGGGTGAAGCCACTTCGACAGGACGCACTTGCACGTCGGGCAATCTCTTGAGTACACTTACCACTCCGCTACGTACGATGACAGATGTCTCTGCCACGGCTATGCGCAATATTTCCATTCGTTTCTTCATAGCCCACACTTTTTCTCTAACAAACGAACGGCCGGCACGAAGAGGCAATCCTCAATGCGACAATGAAGGGCCAAATCTTCCTCACAAGTGAAGATGTCGAACAATACGGCATTCAGCAGATGATTGTTTTGCGATGCCGGATAGTATTTGATGATGATGTTCTTAAGTTCCAATAGTTTGCGGTCTATCTGCTTGTGTTGCAATGCGTGTCGTCGGGTAAAGAGCAGAATGTTGCTATGCTCGCCTGCATGGTACACACTGATGGGAGTACCGTGCTCATCCTTGTGTACCAATGCCTTCATAGGGCACGCCTCGTGGGTGATGCGTTCGGCCTTTTCAACATCCCCTTGCATCAGACTACACACGTATTGAAACTCGTGACGGTTCTCAAACTCCATGTGTTCGCGCACCTCGCTCACATATTCATCGAAGAATTTCTGAATGAGGAGTGCTACCTGGTGGTTTGCCGGGTTGTCAATGGCATTGATAAGTTTTTCTCGAATAGTGGGCAGACAGAAGTCGAGGTAATAACTATGTGCACGTTTCAAGTAATCCATCATGGTAGGGATTGAGATTGATTGTACATCGGAGTGTACCAATTCGTCCTCCTCCTGCATGAAGTTTGCTACTGCCAAAAATGTGATAGCGTCCACACCGTGTAGTGTGCACACTTCCTGTACACTCTTGTCTCCAAATCCTAAACTGATACCAAAACGAGTCATCACCTGCAACAGGCGACAATCATCGCGTACCAAGTCGCTCATGCGGTCGGTCAAGGTGTATTTACTGATTGCATTGTCCATATAGTTGTCTGTTCGCTTATTTTCGGGCACAAAGGTACAACTTTTGAACCATGTTCACAATCACTAAAAGTAGGTATTGTCAGATGGAGTGGTTGTTGAGGAATGTAGTCCACTCCTGTTTGTAACTATCGGATACAGGTATAAATACACTACCAAAAACAATGCGGTTACGGTCTATCACACGTATTTTACTCTTCTGTACGATGAACGAACGATGCACACGCAGGAAACGGTCGGAGGGAAGACGTTCCTCCATTGCTTTCATGCTGGACAATGAGAGTATTGGGCGCGGATTGCTTTCCGTGTATATCTTCACATAGTCTTTCAATCCCTCAACATAGAGGATGTCGTTCAATTGAACTTGTATGAGTTTGTATTCACTCTTTACATAGATACAATCGCTTGATGACTCTGCTTCGATTTCAGTGTTTGCTCCTTGCTTGAGGTTGAACCATTCGAGTGCACGGTTGGCCGCTTCCATGAAAGCCGCAGGGCTTATGGGTTTAAGCAGATAGTCCAATGCATTGACACGATATCCCTCGACCGCATATTGATTAAAGGCGGTGGTGAAGACGATACGTGTATCTTCGGGTACCATTTTGGCAAACTCCAAGCCATCCAACTCGGGCATCTGTATATCCAAGAACAGTAGGTCGAACTTCTTCTGGCAAACGTCTTGCATAGCCGCTACCGCACTTGAGTAACGTCCTACAAGATTCAGGAAGGGTACCTTTCCTACATAGCACTCCAACAGGTCGAGTGCCAACGGCTCATCATCGACTATCGCACAATTCAGTGTAATCATAATTCTTGGAATTTTGTACAGATTTTCAATTCGGAAACATATTCCTTATCTCCATTGCAAGTTCCATATTTCCACTCATGGTTTTTGGGATAGAGCAGTTCCAAACGACGCTTTACTTGCTCGAGGCCGATACCACTACCACTCTTGTCAGTAACCTTCTTGGGATAGTTGGAATTGCGTATGACTCCATATACCCATCCGTCCTCTTCGCTCAACTTGATAGATACAAAACTGGGATCGGTGGGGCTTATACCATGTTTGAATGCATTTTCTATCAGAGAGATGAATATCAGCGGGGCTATCATCACTTGCTTTTCTGTATCTACTTGTATGTCTACATCGACCTTCACTTCGCGTGAGAGTCGCAAACGCATCAATTCGACGTAATTGTGGATAAAGTCAGCTTCATTTTGTAAGGGAACGAACTTTTGCTGATTGTCATATAGCATGTGGCGTAGCATCTTGCTGAGTTCCAATACTGCATGCTGAGCCTTGTCGGAATCGAAGGATATAAGTGCATAGATGTTGTTGAGGGTGTTCAACAGGAAGTGGGGGCTTAACTGATGACGCAGGGTTTTCAATTCTGCATCGGTACGTGCACTTTCTGCTTCGCGACGCGCTGCTTCAGCATTTTGCCACTCGCGTCCCATACGTACGACCACGGCCAAAGCAGCCATAAAGGCAAGCATTATCACGTCGCGTATGTAGAACATAAAACGGGCAAATATGAAGCGTCCATCTGGAACAAAATTGGTAGGTACATATCTGCGGGTCATGTCGGCATATACCCATCCGTGAGAGAAGTATTGCAATACACTAACCGCCAATATCAATAGGATATTGTAGAAAATAAACTTCTTCCACCCCTTCTTGAATAAGTAGGCAGATATAAGCCAAGCATAGTTGAAATAGAATACAATACCAAAGGCCAATGGAGTACGTAGATGGCGCAGGTAGTTCATACCATTCCAGCGTATGAAACTACTATAATCCATCACTACCAATGGAAAACCAAATATCAATAGCCATGTTACGGCATGTACCAATACCTCCAACATACGGGGGCTTTTCAATGAATTTTGCTTTTCAAACATATTCCAATTATATTCTTTTTTTTGTTGTTTTCACAAAAACAGAGGACGCTATACACGAAGTGCAGATTCACATCTTGACTCGGTAGAGCATCCTCTATGCAAACTACATATCCAAATTCACACAACCTTACTTAAAACCTTACGATTAAGCCGTAGTTTGCATTTTGAGAGATTCGTTATAAAAAACTTGAAACGAATGACCGTATTCACATACACGGCTCGACAAAAGTAGGCAATCTGTTTATTCCTCCCAAATTTTCATACGCATTTTTCTGGGCATTATCGACAAAGGACCATTATTTGCCGACGAATAAAGAAATGGGTGTGGTTGGTAAACTGTTTATTTACTTGTTCTACACATCCAAGGATGCTTTCCAACAAAAGCAATCGGGGAACATCTGTTTCAAAGATGCTTCTTCGGGTATGAGGGCGTCAGAGGGGAATAGTCCGAAAAGCGAAGAACCGCTACCAGACATCGAGGCATACTCGGCACCCAATTCATAAAGTCTATTCTTGATATCACCGATGGCAGGATATTTGGCAAACACACTCTCTTCGAAATCGTTTACCATACCTGCTTCTTGCCATTCACATACGGGGAGGGTGGCAATCTCAGTCAGAGAACATACAGGCTTGTGTGGACGGATAAGCGCAAAGGCATCTCGGGTAGAGACAAATATATTTGGCTTTACCAGAAGGATGCAATACCCTTTTAGCGAAAGGTTAGGCATGGGAGTGAATATGTTGCCAATGCCTGTGGCAAAGGCAGGTGTGTTGCGCACAAAGAATGCACAATCGGCTCCCAGGCGAGCGGCACGTTCTTCCAACTCATCGTCGGTGAGCGGAAGAGAAAACTTGTCGCGCAAGAGGCGAAGCATAAAAGTCGCATCGGCCGAACCTCCACCCAATCCGGCACCTGAGGGAATGTGCTTGAATATGTGGATGTGTACGGGGGGAAGGGGAAACTCTGCCTTCAACAGACGATATGCCTTCACTACCAGATTGTCTTCTGCTTCGCCGGCAATGGCAATGCCACCAGCGTGGAGAACAACATCTGCTCCCGATGGAACCTCTTGCGAGGGGTCTTCGTCAAAAGTTGTCACTTCCAAGATATCCTGCAAGGGAATAGGATAGAAGATGGTTTCCAAATTGTGGTAGCCATCGGGGCGACGCTCTACCACGTTCAATCCGAGATTGATTTTTGCATTGGGAAAAGTTATCATAGGCCTTTTTACAAAAACGGCATTAGTACGAGGTCGGCAAACCATCCGACAAATCGGTGCCAACACGAACGTTGTTTCCAAGTTTCGTCGGTCATCAGCGTACTCAGTTTTATGTCGTCACTAAATATAGTTGATAGTTCGTTTGTCACACGAGAGTCGAAGATAAAGGCATTCACCTCGTAGTCATAGCGAAGGCTACGGCTATTGAGATTGGTGGAGCCTACGGTACAGAACTTGTCGTCCACCATCATGATTTTTGAATGATGAAATCCTCCCTCAAACTGGTGTACGGTGGCTCCGCGTTTTTGTAACTGACGAGCCACGTACATGGAGGCATCAGGTGTTACGTGGATATCGCCTTTTACCGATACCATTATCTGTACGTCCACTCCATTCTCCGAGGCTTTAATCAGGGCACGGCGCACGGAGCGTGTTGGAATGAAATAGGGATTGATGATTTCTATCTTCTCTTCCGCCGAAAGGATGGCTTGTGCGTATGCTTCCCTCATCAATTTTGGATTTTTTCGAGGTGCACGGTCTACAATGGCAATGGTAACATCGTCCACCGTTTCCCCAATGTGTATGCTGTCATCCTTGGTGGGGAAATAGAGTGTGTCGTTCACCAAACGTTCGCCCGTAGCCTCCTCCCACATATCCAAAAAGATACGTTGGAGTTCGTCCACCGCAGGGCCTTCAATGCGCAGATGTATGTCGCGCCATTCGCCAAAGATAGGAAGTCCCTCGATGTAGTAGTCGGCCACATTCATTCCTCCTGTATAGGCCGTTTGTCCGTCTATGATAACAATCTTTCGGTGGTCGCGGCTCATGAAATCTCCAATGAAAGGGAAGTTCAGCGGGTCGAATTGTACTATCTCTATGCCGCGTTTACGTAGTTCGCGCAGATGTTTCTTTTTTAAAGGCTTGTTGTTGCTCCAGTTCCCAAAAGCGTCGAACATAGCGCGTACCTTCACTCCTTCCTTTACCTTTTTCTCCAATTCCGTAAAGAGGAGAGCTGCAATGGAGTCGTTGCGGAAATTGAAGTACTCCAAGTGGATATAGTGCTTTGCCTTGCGAATGGCCGTGAAGAGGTCGTCGAACTTTTCCCCACCGCTCTTGAGTACGCACACACGATTACCTTCCGTGATGGTTATTCTCTTGTCACGCAGGTAATCCATCATGGTCGAATCGCTGCTCGCCTCATCGTTGGCTGCCCATGCCAGGGTAGGGAGCATCAATAGAATCGTCAAAAACAAACTATATATCTTTGTTTTCATTATTCTTTTGTGTTGTTTTTCACACAACGAGCCGCAAAGTTAATTTAAAAACATGAGAAAACGGAATTTGTCCGCAAAGAAAAAAGGAAAAATCGGAAAAGGGACAAGGAATGAGGAAAAAAGAGCGGACTACTATATGTCCGCTCCATATCTGTCAAATGTTTTAAAATGTCTCTATTATAAATACTTTACAATATCTTTTTTACTTCTCCTTTTTTCATCTTTACATTAAGATTTTTCCCATTCAAAAATAATGTAGTTTTTGTATCTATGCGTGCGGTTAATGTGAGTGAGGTTACGTGGCTATCTTTCCATTCCATATCTATGATAAGTCCACCTCGTGCACAGATACCCTTCACACTTCCATCCTTCCATTGCTCGGGCAGGGCAGGTAACAGAGTGATGCTTTCCCGAGTTGATTGTAATAACATTTCCACTACACCAGCACATCCGCCGAAGTTTCCATCAATTTGGAAAGGTGAGTGTGCATCTAATAGGTTAGGATATGTACCTCCACCACGACGTGCGTCGTTACCTTTGTAATTATCGGGGCTTACGTACTTCAATAGACAGCGATAGATATGGTATGCGTTCTTGCTATCTCTCAAACGTGCAAATAGGTTTACACGCCATCCTGTACTCCATCCTGTGGTGTTGTCTCCTTTTATTTCCAAGGTTTTGGCACAAGCCTTTGCTAATTCAGGTGTTTCATTTACTGAAATGTGGTGTCCTGGATATAGACCAAATAGATGTGATTGGTGCCGGTGGAGAGGGTCTTGGTCGCTCCAATCGTGATACCACTCTTGTAAGTTTCCGTTCTTTCCTATTTTGTATGGTTGTAATCGACCTAAAGCCTTGTCAACCTCTTTGCAAAATGCCTTATCTATTCCTAACTCTTTAGCTGCTTCGCGTGCGTCAATAAGACATTCACGAATCATGGCTAAATCGGATGTGCTACCATACAAAGTTGATCCTACATAACCTTCAGGAGTAATGAAACGATTTTCGGGTGAAGTACCTGGTGAAGTCATTAATTTACCGTTTTTCTCAATAAGCCAATCAAGACAAAACTCTGCAGCACCCTTCAATATAGGATAATATTTTTGGAGAAAAACTTTGTCTCCTAAGAAGGCATAATGCTCCCAAATGTGTGTAGAAACCCATGCTCCTCCCATATTCCAACAAGCCCATGAGGGATGTCCGTCACCCATGCCTACAGGACAAGTCATGGCCCAAATATCTGTATTATGGCCTAAACACCAACCGCGTTCAATTCCATAGTATGCCTTGGCCGTGGTGCTTCCCGTTGTGCTCAAGTTTACAATAAAATCTAAAAGAGGGAAGTGTAATTCACTTAAGTTGGTTGTCTCTACAGCCCAATAGTTTTCCTCCACGTTGATGTTGGTAGTATAGTTACTACTCCATGGTGGTAACAAACTCTCATTCCATAATCCTTGCAAGTTTGCGGGAACTGCAGGTGTACGTGAACAAGAAATTAATAGATATCGTCCGTATTGGAAATAGAGGGCCTCTAACTCGGGATTACTTTGGTTTTCATCCGTATATAGTTTCAATTGTTTGTCTGTAGGTAACGAGGCTATTTGCGCATTTGTGCGACCAAGATCAAGTGATACACGGTCAAACAATCGTTTGTAATCCTCTACATGGGCTTTGTGTAGAGTCTCAAAACTTTTTGTGGAGGCTAGTGTTATGCGTCTGTTGACAATGGCTTGATAGTCTGCTCCTTCCGTGACAGGGTCTTTGTCGAAGCCATTGAAACTAGTTGCTGTACTTATGAGAATAAGTGCTTCCTTGGCTCCATTAATGAGCAATTCTCCCGCGGGATATGCCTTGACTTGATCTGTATTGGAAGTGATGATACATACTTTGGCTCCAAAACGAATACCCCGAGAAGGGTCATAGTAGTGACGTGCTCTGTGATAGTTTGGGTAGGAGTGATATGCCGCATATCCTTCCGCAGACAATGTATTTCCATTGGTTGAGGTAGAATGTGGAAGTTGAGATTCGAAGGAAACAATGGCGTGAATGCCATCGGGTACGTTAGATTTTAAACGGATAACAATTACAGAGTCGGGTGCAGAGGCAAAATATTCAGTTGTGACCAATTGTCCTTCCTTCAAATATTGCGTTTGAGCCGTAGCTTCACTTATGTCAAGCCAACGTTGATAGGCCGTCACTCCTTTAGTAGTTTCTTCACCGATGTGTTGGATTGTCAATTGTCCCAATGGTTGATAGTTCTCGCTATAATGACCTTGCACTTTGTAGTTTAGTTCATCTGCTTTACGATAGTTCTCATTGTCAAGCGCTTTTCTGATTTCTGGTATTACTTCGTGCGCGTTGGGGGTATATACTTGATTGTCAGGTTCACCAGTCCACAAGGTAAGATCATTCAGTGAAATCACCTCTTTACTCACACCTCCATACACGATAGCACCCATGCGGCCATTACCGATTACAAGAGCCTCTTCAAAGAATTCAGCAGGTCGGTCGTAGTGCAACTTTAAAGGACGTTCTTCTGCCACGGCAAGCATACTCGTTGCAAGAAGCAATAGAAAACATATATTGTGTCTTAAATAATTCATTCCTTTTTCTTATTTGATTTTTACTTTAATACTTTCTCCTTTGTATTTTACAGATTTTACTATGCGTTGATGATTGTCTTCCGATGTGGAAACAATGTGAAGTATATGTTCTTTAGTAGATTCGGGGTAGTTACCCTGTTGATTCTCTATGGTAAGTTCTTGTTCCTTTTCGTTGTAGGAAATCGGAATTTGCAGATATTCACCACGCTCGTAGGCATATGTCACTCCGTTGTCTTCGTAATAGGTGAAAGTCCCATCCGCTCCTTGGTAGATATGGATTGTGAGTGTATCAGCCATGAACTCTGCTGTATGTTGTATGGGTTTTCCGGTCACAAGAATGCTCCCAGCTGGCACATAGAGGGGGATACGTCCATATGGGGCAGAGGCGTTCAATGTCTGTCCACCTTCGTATTTCTTTCCAGTATAAAAGTCGTACCATATGTGTCCCTTTGGTAGATAAACCTGTCGGCTACGTGCCTTATATTCATATACGGGTGATACCATTAAGGAGGGGCCTAACATATATTGGTCTCCAATGTTGTAGGTCTCTTTATCATCCGTGAAGTCCATGGCCAATGCGCGCATTAGTGTATAATCGGAGTGGTGAGTTGCACCAGCCAAACTATACAAATAGGGCATGAGTTTATATCTTAAGTCGAGGTAATAAGCCATGCTTTCATAAGCCTCGTGTCCTTCTGGAGCAATGTGCCATGGTTCGCGATAAGGATATTGACCATGACTACGGAAGAGCGGACAGAGGGCTCCGAATTGAAACCAACGGGTGTTTAATTCGCGCCATTCGTCCAACGTATTGCTTTCTTTGCCATTTCTTAAATAGTCGTTGTATGCGTTTACATAACGATTTTCTACACAAAAACCTCCGATATCCATGGTCCAGAAGGGTATTCCACTGAGCGAGAAGTTGATGCCTGCAGGAATTTGAGCCTTCAAGTCTTCCCAACGCGAAGCTATGTCGCCACTCCACGTAGCGGTAGAGTAACGTTGGAGACCCGCAAAGCCCGAGCGGGTAAGTTGGAATACGCGACGGTCGGCATCCTCCTCGCGAAGGCCAGTATAGATGGCATGGGCATTCATCAGTGCGTAGGCATTGAAGTATTCGGCAGAAGGGCCAAGAGCAGTAGGGCCACACAGTGCCTTGCGATACTCCATATCGGTACAATCGCGCACGTTAGGTTCACTGGCATCCATCCACCAGGCATCTATGCCCAAAGGGTATAGGTGATCTCGCAATTGTTCCCAAAATAATTTTCTTGCTCCATAACTGTATGCATCATAGAAGGAGCCGATGTATCCGGGGCCTATCCAGTCGCGGATGCTATCCTTCACGGCCTGCTGGTACATCCATCCTTGTCGGTCAAACTCCTTGTAATGGTCGGTAGAAGCATAAAATTTTGGCCATACTGATATCATCAGATGGGCATTCTTTTCATGAACTTCGTTCACCATTCCTTGTGGGTCGGGAAAACGTGATGGGTCAAACTCGTGGCTTCCCCATGAATCTTCTGGCCAATAACTCCAATCCTGCACAATGTTGTCGATAGGTAGTTTACGGCGTCGGAATTCGTCTAAAGTTTCGGTCAATTCCTTCTGTGTCTTGTATCGTTCGCGACTCTGCCAATATCCCATGGCCCAACGGGGCATGACAGGGGACTTACCCGTGAGTGTGCGGTATCCACTGATCACCTCGTCCATCGTTTCACCTACAATAAAGTAATAATCAATCTGCTCCTCCATCTCATTCCAAATGGTTAAGCGATTACGCTCTTCTGTTGTACGAGGAGTGAGTACACGAAGACCGCAATACGATTCTCCTCCATCGGGCTTCCACTCTATACGTAATTTTACACGTTTGCCCTTTACCATAGATAGTGTGAATTTATAGCCGTTCGGATTCCAAGCTGTGCGCCATCGTTCGGGCACAATGACTTGGTCATCAGCATACACACTTACATATCCTGCGTAGTAAAGTAAGAAATTATGTATGCCTGATTCATGTGGTTCCAACCATCCCTCGTATGTTACTTCCGCTCCGTTCAGGGGTACTTCTTTTGGTAGATTTTTGATTGTTTTCAGATTCTCGAAGTAAAGTGAATCTTCACATCGAACATAAGGCTCTTTCATTCTTCTGTGCCTATATGTCCCTGTGAGGCTTCCTGCTTCGCCTCTGTCATTGTACAATGTAAAGGCATGGTGCAATTGGGCGTACTCGCGCGAATCTCCTACTCGTCCCATCGAATAACTATCCCATAAAAGACCATATCCGTGTGTAGAAACGATGAAGGGGATAGATACTTTAGTGTTGTATTGAAATAGTTCTTCGCTACGTCCTTTATAATTGAACTCATCAGCTTGATGTTGGCCAAGTCCGTAGAGAGCCTCCTCTTCGTTGCCCGTAAAACTATAGCAAGTTGTGTATGCTTTTGTCCCCTCTATTTCGATAGGTGTGAACGAACGAGTAGGTCGATGTTCTGCTAATAGAGGAGTACCATCAGGGCGTAAAAACGATATTCTTCCATCTGTAAGGTCTATTCGTGTTGTCACTTTGGAGGTCTTAACCATAGCAGCCCTCAAGTCTTGTGACGCTTTGTATTTAGGTCGTTCCCACGAGCGGGGTATCACTATTAAACTGCTATCTTTTGGAAACGTATTATCGGGTGTTATGGTTACTCTGATGATGTTTTCCGTCATAGGTTGTACACATACGGTGTGTTCCCCATATGCTGCTTTTACCACTACCGTACTATCTGTATGGTGTATATGTGGTATTCTTTCCTCTGCAGATACTTGTGTACATAAGGTAAGGGACGAAGCCAATAAAAAGATTTTCAAATTATTCATTGTATAGAGTGGTGTATTTTGCTACAAAAGTAAACAAAATTATTGAATCTTTAAACTCCCATTCAAATAGATGAAAAATATTTCTTTCACTTTGTCATTTGAAAGATGAAAAATTTAAGGTTTACTGTGCATATTTATGCAAGAATATGAGTGATAAATGAATATATATGCAGGATTCTACTTGTTTTTGGCTAATGAATTTTGTAGGAATGGGAATATCTGGATGGGGAAATAGGGTGTACAAGAGGATGTAGATACAGATTGGTGATTAGACGGATGGCTATCGGACTTGTGACGGATGGCCATCGGAGTTTTACATGAATAGCCATTTGTCTTGAGTTCGATGGCCATTTATCTTGAGTTCGATGGCCATCTGATGGGGGATGCGACGTTTTTCGATAATTCAATTTTCTGCAAATGTTCGATTTTGACTGATTATTGGGTTGTAGAATAGTCGCTTTTATGGGATGGTGTATTTTGTATGTTGCAGAATATCAATGGAATGTCGTGTAAAAACAGTGCGAGAATCGCGTATTTACCAACAAACTTCTTTTCGAGTGGAAATACGCGATTCTCGCGAGGGTATATACGATTTTGACAAAATGTCAAAAGTGTATTTGTAATAAATGAAAATGAGGGGAAGAGAAGTCTTTACTTGCTCAGTTCTCCTTGAATGACATTGTAGGCCTCATCGAGGGTGGCTTTCATGTTGTCCACACCTTCTCCCTTGGGAGGGATGGGTTTGTGTATGGTCAGTGTCAAGGGGTGGAAGCGTACAAATCCCTTGTGAGTGCGCGGATACACCTCGAACGAACCAGTGATGGTAAGGGGCACCACGGGCATCTGCAATTGGTCGGCCAGTTGGAAGGCTCCTTTCTTGAAGGCTATCATCTGTCCGTCGTATGTTCGGCTTCCCTCGGGGAAGACTACCAACGAGGTGCCTCCTTGGAGTATGCGGCTTGCACGGTCGATGGTTTCCTTGATTTTCTTAGGCCCTGACTTGTCGACAAAGATGTATCCTGCATCGTGACACGCACGGCCAATGAAGGGGGCACGGCGGAGCGATTGCTTCAGCATCCACTTGAAGTTGCGTCCGAGGAAACCTAATACGATGAAAATGTCAAACGCGCCTTGGTGGTTGGCTACAAATACGTAAGATGTGTGTTTGTCAATATGCTCGTGACCACGTACTTTGATGGGGAGCAGAAAGAGGTGGATGGTGAACCAACCCCATATCTTGGCGGGGTAATATCCCCAAAAGTGTCCGTTGCCCAACAAGCATCCGATACTGGTAATAAGTGCCGTCAAGATGGTGCTGACCAGCATCAACGGCAATGCAATGATTAACTGATAGAGACAATACAAAACCTTCATGTCCTGACTTATAAAATTATAAATAAGAAAAGTAAGATTAACGGTGCAAAGATACTCTTTTGTTGACTAAGTGACAAATAAACAGATGAGATTTTGTTTCTCTCTTCTGTCTTATATGTCTTGAAAGAATGTCTAATTTCCCGTTTTTCGGTGCAAAGTGATAACCGATATTTCCGGCCAAGCCCCAAATCGATAAGGAATCATGACCGAACCAATGCCCATATTTACGTACAATCCCCGTCCGTCTTCGGTGTACAATCCTGCCCATTCGGGATAGAGCCATAGCGAGGGAGAGAAATCTCCCAAGCGGAATTGCATCGCATGGGTGTGCCCCGAAAGGGTCAGTTGGATGTCTGTCTCGGGCAATACTTTTCTTCTCCAATGACTGGGGTCGTGACTAAGTAGAAGTTTGAACAGACCTTCTGTCCCTCTGGTGGCACGAGGTAGGTCGCCCATGGAGGGGAAGGGTGGCTTTCCGTCATTCTCCACACCTATCACGGCTATGGAGTCGTTGCCACGTACGATAAGTCGGTTTTCATTCAAAAGTAATTGCCAACCCATAGCCACTTCGCGACGTTTCAAGTCGGCCAAATTCTCTGCTTGTGCGCGTCTGCTTGGCCAGTGACGATAAGGTGCGTAGTCATGATTACCCAATACGGAGAATACTCCATCGCGAGCCTTCAATCCTGCAAGAATTTCCTCCACACCATCCAATTCTATAGCTTCGTTGTTAACCAAGTCACCAGTGAAAGCTATCAAGTCGGGTTGCTGGGCATTTATAATCTCCACCGCTCGACGTATGTCCTCGGGGTAGCGGGATATGGTGCCCATGTGAAAGTCTGAAATCTGTACAATGCGATAACCATCGAATGACTCAGGGACATCGGGATGGGTGAACGTGATTTCTTCCACTTCGAATCGTCTCCATCCGTATAGGAAACCATATAATATAATGTATGCACCTGCGAGAGCCGTTAGCACTCCCACTGTGTTGAACACTGGGCGGATGGGCCATTTGAAACCTTTCCCTATGAGAGGGAGATGTTTGAAAAGTGCTAATAGGCTACCCAATAGCGAGAAGAGTACAAACAAGCATTTGGGGACAACTATCGTCAGGTAGGTTATCATATAAATGCTGGTAAGGGCGACACGGAAGGTGGTGAAATTATCCCCCGTTAACATGAAGAGTAGGGTGAGTGTGAGCACTATCGTAGGAAGCCAATAAATCCACCTACACTTACGTAGAAAGGAGTTGCGTGGCTTGATGAACCGACAGAAAATAAACGCATCGGGGAGCCACATCAATAACAATAGAAGTAAGAATATGCGATGAATCATACTTGTATAATAGGTTGATGATAGTCGAGTTTTATGGATGAAGTAGGATGGGACTCAGATATTTCTCCAATTCCTCTATTGGAAGTCTGCGACGCGTGGCATAGTCGGTTAATTGCTCACGAGTAATTTGCCCTATGGAGAAATAGTGTGCGGCCGGGTGGGCCATCATCATGCCGCTTACCGAGGCGTGTGGTAGCATTGCCCCATGCTCGGTGAGGGTGATGCCTATCTTCTTCATGTCCAATAATTCGTCGAGAAGGAAATTGACCGATTGGTCGGGCAATGAGGGATAACCTACGGCCGGACGTATGCCTTGAAACTCTTCGCGATGAAGTTGTTTGATGGAGAGATTCTCGTTAGGCACATATCCCCAAAACTCGCGTCGTACATCGCGATGCATCACTTCGGCCGTGGCCTCAGCCAATCGATCTGCCAATGTTTGTACAAGAAGGTGCTTGTAAGGGTCATCGGTGTAGAGGGCTTCCATCCCATCCTCTACCGTGGTGGCGAACACTCCTACACAATCTGGCTCATCCATGGTGAGTGGTCGTACAAAGTCGCTCAAGCATAGGTATGGTCCTTCCGCATTTGTATTTGTCTGTTGGCGGAGGAGAGGAAAACGATGTCCATCGAGCAATAGGTCGTCCCCATCGGCATAGGCAACGCACAAGCGACAAACTCCGTGTGTGTGAAAATTTCCGTCGAGTTGGTCAATCATCCGCATGGCCTCCTTGTGGAGTTGCATAGCCTCGGCCGCTTTGGCACGTTCATCTTCGGGGAAAGAGGTAAGCCACATGGCTCGACACGAGTCGCATCCATGTACGTCGGCTATAGAAGCAAAGCGGGGCCCGAAGCCCCACGCATGAAAAAAGTATATCCAATTGATATATTCGGCTACCTCGTGAAGGGGATATACGTAGTGCTTTATCCTCATCATGGGCAGTTATCGGTCAAATTCGAGACTTTGGCCGCGTACTTCGTCCATTACCTTTCCATTGGTGTAGACACATTGTCCATTGACGAATGTCTGCTCTACTTTCCATTGGTAGGTGTGGCCTTCCATAGGACTCCATCCGCACTTGCTCAAGATGGTATCGGGAGTCACCACCCACGAGGTATTGGGACGGACAAGTACCACGTCTGCCCAATATCCTGAGCGCAAATAGCCGCGCTCCTTGATTTGGAAGAGGCGAGCAGGTGCATGACACATTTTCTCTACGAGAGTAGCCATGTCCAACACTCCTTCATCCACCATCTCTAACATGGTGACAAGTGAAAATTGCAACATAGGCATACCTGAGACGGCCTTCATGCATCCACCCTGTTTCTCGCTGAGCAGGTGAGGGGCGTGGTCGGTACCGATGACGTCGATTCTTCCATCAGTCAATCCATTGCGCAAGGCCTGACGGTCGCCTTCGGTTTTGATGGCAGGGTTACACTTGATGCGTGTGCCCAATGTGTCGTAGTCCTTATCTGTAAAATGCAGGTGAGCCACGCAGGCTTCAGCCGTGATGAGTTTCTCCTTGGTAAGTGGGGTAGAGGTGAAAAGTCCCAATTCCTTTGCCGTGGTCACGTGAGCCACATGCAAGCGGGCACCAGTTTCGCGAGCCAACTCCACGGCTTGGGCGGTTGAACGATAGCATGCCTCTGTGCTTCGGATGATAGGGTGGAAATGTACATCAGGATCATCGCCATGCTCTGCCTTCACGGCATCGGTATTTTGTTGGATGATTTGCTGATCTTCGCAATGCGTCATTATCAACATACCTGCTTCGGCAAAGAGCTTTTTCAAGGCTTCCTGCTTGTCTACCAATATATTGCCAGTGCTCGAGCCCATGAAGAGTTTCACTCCGCATACGTGACTCTTGTCCAAAAGGGGGAGCAGGTGAGCATTGTCGTTTGTTGCTCCGAAGAAGAAACTATAGTTTACGCGACTCTTCAGAGCGGCATCGGCAAATTTCTCCTCAAGACTCTCGAGGGTGGTTGTTTGAGGCGAGGTGTTGGGCATATCCATGTACGAGGTTACACCACCTGCGGCGGCAGCTCGGCTTTCGCTCACCATGTCGGCCTTGTGTGTGAGGCCTGGGTCGCGGAAGTGTACGTGGTCGTCTATCACGCCTGGAAGCAGATACATGCCCGTGGCGTCAATCTCTGTGTCACAAAGGGTAGTGGGTTCTTCGTTTATCCCCAATATCTCCGCGATGCGTCCGCTCTCCATCACCAAGTGTCCTTGTCGACACTCTCCCTCGTTCACGAGGATGGCGTTGCGTATGATTGTTCTCATGCTGATTATTATTTTGTAGGTTGGGGATATTTCTTGAACCATCCGTCCCAACGCAGACGTATCACGCCGAACATGGCTTCGCTGAAGATGCCTCCGCTCATTTTGGAGGTTCCCAATTCGCGGTTGATGAAGATGACGGGCACTTCCTTTATCTTGAATCCACACTTGTAGGTGGTGTACTTCATCTCTATCTGGAAGGCATAGCCCTTGAAGCGGATTTCATCGAGGTTGATGGTCTCCAACACGCGGCGTCGATAACATTTGAATCCAGCCGTAGTGTCGTGAATATTCACTCCTGTGATGATGCGTACATACTTGGATGCGAAGTAGCTCATGAGCACGCGTCCCATAGGCCAGTTCACCACATTTACTCCGCTCACGTAGCGCGAGCCGATGGCCAGGTCGTATCCGTCATTGGCACATGCCGAGTAGAGGCGGGGAAGGTCGTCGGGGTTGTGTGAGAAGTCGGCGTCCATCTCGAATACATAGTCGTACTTGTGCTCGATGGCCCACTTGAAACCTGTGATATAGGCCGTGCCGAGGCCCAACTTGCCCGTACGCTCAATCATGAAAAGACGGTCGGGAAACTCCTTCTGCAACTCCTTTACAATGGCAGCCGTGCCATCGGGTGAGCCATCCTCGATGACCAGGATGTGAAACGCTTTTTCCAATCCGAAGACGGCGCGGATGATGTTCTCGATGTTTTCCTTCTCGTTATACGTAGGGATGATGACAATGCTATCTGATGCGGTCATACTATTATGTCTGTTAAAATGTTTATCTGTGTTACGAATGTGCAAATATATATAATATCGCGTGAACAGACGAATAGTTAACGTGAATTAACGAAAGTTGTTCTCTTTTGCGGGGTAAATTTTTTCCCATGTGAAAAAAGTGTTGTATTTTCGCGCCTAAAACCTATTCATACCTCAAGCCTTGAATAAGGTAGGCTCATTCCCTGAATGAAGTAGTCAAAGGCCATGGATGAGGTAGGCTATTTGATAGGTCATTTTTTTGTTAGGTTAGAGAAAAAATATTTCCCTGTTGGGGAGAAAAAACTTTCAGGCATATGAAGAAATACATATCCCCCGGCTCGTGGTTTTCGATGCAATACCCCGAAGCCTGGCACGAGTTTGAGGACGAAGCTGGTAGCTTCCTTTTCTACAATCCCGCCTCATGGACGGGTAACTTTCGCATATCGGCGGTTATGGACAATTCGCCCGACTTTGCCCGCAACGCTTTGCGCGACGAGTTGGCGCAATACTCCGATGCCGAATTGGTGACCATTGGACGTCATGAGTTTGTCTATAGTCGCGAGACCTTCCAAGAGGGTGGCGCGTGGTATACCTCGCACTTTTGGGTGACGGGTTACAAGCAGATGGCCGTATACGTTACCTTCACTTGTGTCAAGGGTGAATCTGTGGATGAGGCCCGCCGAGTGTTGGAGTCGCTCTACTTGATGAACCCTATGAAGCCTCAGTGTCACGAGGTTATCCCTGTGCGATTGGCCGAAGTAGTACTCATCAATGAAGCTTACGAACAGGTGCAGAAGGAGGTGAAGAAGGAACTCAAAAAGGACTTTTCGTCCGTGGATACCTCTACAGGCCTTGCCAACCTGCAACGTCTGTTGGATGAAGGTAAAATGAAGAAAAATCCTGCCACCATCGAGCGTATTGGTCGTGTACTCGGATGTTTCCTTACCGACGAGATGGATGGAGTAGAGTGGGTGAGTGTCATCGACGGACGTGCCGAGTATCCCGCTCTCCTCTTTCACGATGGAAAGAGCAAGTTGCCAGTCGCCATCGACGCATTGGGTACCAACTTGGTAAACCCTGTGGATGCACTCAGCAATCATGTGGCCAAGGTGGGAGCATGTGACTTGAAACAAGTGTACGAAGAATTTATACAATCGCACTCATAATGGCAACCGTGAATCCTATTCTTCAAGTAGAAAATCTTACCAAGTCCTTTGGTGACCTTGTGCTTTTTCAAGACATTTGCTTTGGCCTTGCCGAGGGTCAGCGTGTAGGACTTATAGCCAAAAACGGAAGCGGAAAGACCACCCTATTGAATATCCTTTCGGGCAAAGAAGGGTACGACGAGGGCACCATCACCTATCGTCGCGATGTGCGTGTGGGTTACCTCGAACAATCGCCCGTATATCCCGAAGGACTCACCGTTTTGGAAGCCTGCTTTTGGCACGCAAGTCCTGTGACTCAACTCATTAAGGAGTACGAACGATGCATGGAGGCAGAGGGGAATCCTGGCCTTGAGGAACTACTTGCTCGTATGGAGCACGAGAAGGCATGGGATTACGAGCGAAAAATTAAGCAAATCCTCTCGCAATTGAAGATTCGCGATTTTGACCAACCCGTGAGCCAATTATCGGGTGGCCAACTCAAGCGTGTGGCATTGGCCAACGCACTCATCACCGAGCCTGATTTCCTCATTTTGGACGAGCCAACCAACCATCTCGACCTCGATATGACCGAGTGGCTCGAGGATTACTTGCGTCGCGGAAACCTCACCTTGCTGATGGTGACTCACGACCGTTATTTCCTCGATCGTGTCTGCTCGGAAATCATAGAAATAGACAATCGACAAATCTACGGATACAAGGGAAACTATAGTTATTACCTCGAGAAAAGGCAAGAACGCATTGATGCGACGAATACTGAAATCATGCGTGCAAACAATCTCTATCGTACCGAACTTGAGTGGATGCGACGCCAACCACAAGCACGTGGACACAAGGCACGCTATCGCGAAGAGGCTTTTTACGAACTCGAGAAAGTAGCAAAGCAACGCGTGGATAATCGCAACGTAAACCTTCAGATGAAGGCATCCTATATAGGTTCGAAAATATTTGAAGCCGACCATCTCTATAAAAGTTGGGGAGACTTGAAGATCCTCGAAGATTTCAGTTACATCTTTGCCCGATATGAGAAGATGGGTATTGTAGGTAATAACGGCACAGGAAAGTCTACTTTTATAAAGATGTTGATGGGTATTGTCCCACCTGATAGCGGAACTATAGATGTCGGAGAAACAGTACGTTTTGGATATTATTCTCAAGAAGGACTTCAATTCGATGAACAGATGAAGGTTATCGATGTGGTGCGCGAGATAGCCGAAGTCGTTGAGTTGGGAAATGGTCAACATCTTACCGCATCGCAATTCCTTCAATACTTCCTGTTTACTCCCGAAACTCAGTACAATTATGTATACAAATTGAGTGGTGGAGAGCGTCGCCGACTCTACCTTTGTACGGTGCTTATGCGCAACCCAAATTTCTTGGTGTTGGACGAACCGACGAACGACCTCGACATCGTGACGTTGCAAATTCTGGAAGAGTATCTGACTAATTTCAAGGGGTGCGTCATAGTGGTGAGTCACGACCGTTATTTTATGGACAAAGTGGTGGATCACTTGCTCGTCTTCCAAGGACAGGGTGACATTCGTGACTTCCCTGGAAATTATAGTCGCTATCGTGAATGGAAGGAGGAGCGTAAGCAACTCGAGCGCGAGGCGACCAAACCTAAGGAAAAAGAAGCTCCTGCCAAGCAGAAGACATCCTCCACCGAACGTCGTCGCATGACCTTCAAGGAGAAACGAGAATATGAACAATTGGAGGTGGACATCGCTACTCTTGAAGCCGAGAAAGCCGACATTGAGGCCGCCCTTTGTAGTGGCACCCTTTCGGTGGACGAACTAACTGAGAAATCGAAGCGACTTCCTCAACTCTCCGAAGAGCTGGAGGAGAAAACCATGCGTTGGTTTGAGTTGGGAGAAATTGAAGGGTAGGAAATGAGCGAAGGATATTATTAACATCCTATCTCAATCATTTTGAGTTGACTGGAAGTTTTTGAACAACGATAATGCTCAAAGAAGTTCAAAAAATAACTCGTGATTACTCGCTTTTTCCAAAAATAATCCTTTATCTTTGCACTCCCTTCTTTTAGAAACAAAAAACCTAAATATTATATGGCTGAAGCCCGAAGAACTACGCGGACTCCGCGTAAGACAAATAACGCCCCTTCCGTGGGAGAATACGGAAAATTGCAACCTCAAGCCCTTGAGTTAGAGGAGACTGTATTGGGCGCACTAATGATTGAAAGCGATGCTTATTCGCAAGTGAGCGACATTTTGAAGCCCGAGTCTTTCTACGAACATCGCCATCAGTTGCTTTATAAGGCTATCACCACACTTGCCTTGCAACAGAAACCCGTAGATATCCTCACAGTAGCCGAGCAATTGCGCTCTACTGGTGAGTTTGAGGAGGTCGGTGGCCCTGCGTATATAGCTCAATTAACCAGTAAGGTAGCTTCAAGCGCCCACATTGAATATCATGCACGCATCATCGCTCAAAAGCATCTTGCGCGCGAACTCATCACATACACCAGCAATATCCAGACAAAGGCATTTGACGAGACACACGACGTGGATGATTTGATGCAAGAGGCCGAAGGAAAACTCTTCGAAATCTCGCAACAAAATATGAAGAAGGACTACACTCAGATTGACCCCGTTATCCAAGATGCTTACGAGATGTTGCAGAAGGCCGCGGCTCGTACCGATGGTCTCAGTGGTCTTGAGAGTGGTTTCCGCGGATTGGATAAAATGACAAGCGGATGGCAAAATTCCGACCTCATCATCATTGCCGCTCGTCCGGCGATGGGTAAGACAGCGTTTGTACTCTCTATGGCTCGCAATATAGCCGTAAATAACCGTGTGCCAGTAGCCATGTTCTCGCTTGAAATGAGCAATGTACAGTTGGTGAATCGTCTCATTGTCAACGTGTGCGAAATACCTGGTGAAAAGATTAAGAGTGGACAACTTGCCCCTTACGAATGGGGTCAACTTGACTATAAATTGAAGAGCCTTCTCGGTGCTCCTCTCTATGTGGACGATACTCCTTCGCTCAGTGTTTTTGAACTTCGTACGAAGGCGCGTCGATTGGTACGCGAACATGGGGTGAAGATTATCATCATCGACTACCTCCAATTGATGAATGCCTCGGGTATGAGTTATGGTAGCCGTCAGGAAGAGGTTAGTACCATTTCTCGTTCACTCAAGGGATTGGCCAAAGAGTTGAACATTCCCATCATTGCCCTGAGTCAGCTTAATCGTGGTGTTGAGCAACGTGAAGGTAACGAAGGTAAGCGTCCTCAACTCAGCGACCTTCGTGAGTCGGGAGCCATCGAGCAGGATGCCGATATGGTGTGCTTCATTCATCGTCCTGAGTATTACAAAATCTATCAAGATGAGAAGGGACGCGACTTGCGTGGTATGGCCGAAATCATTATTGCAAAGCATCGTAATGGTGCCGTGGGCGATGTGCTTCTCCGCTTCCGTGGTGAGTATGCTCGTTTCCAAAATCCTGATGATGAAACCCTTGTTCCTATGCCTGGTGAAGAGCAGTTTGTTGGCTCGCGCATGAATGCTGATGGCCCAGGTATGCCTCCGCCTCCACCACTCCCATCCGAAGGGATGCCTTTTGGGACGGGTCCTGTAGATGCTCCTCCTCCATTTTGACAAAATAAAGGCTAAAAACGGAGAAATAATTCGTGAAAACCAAGAGTAAACCGAGGTATAATTGGCAAAAAAATCACTTTTCGTCACTTATATTTCGGTTTATTCAATAGAAAGCATTACCTTTGCACGTCTTTTTAAAAGGAAAATATATAAAATAACATACGCGTATGAATATATCTTATAATTGGCTCAAGGAATATGTGAGCTTTGACATGACTCCCGAAGAGGTGTCGGCCGCGCTGACTTCCATAGGATTGGAAGTAGGTTCGGTAGAAGAGGTGCAAACCATCAAGGGTGGCCTCGAAGGCATCGTTATTGGCGAGGTGTTGACTTGTGAAGAGCATCCCAATAGTGACCACATGCACGTGACTACCGTTAATCTTGGAAGTGGTGAACCTGTACAGATCGTGTGTGGTGCGCCCAATGTGGCAGCAGGTCAGAAGGTGGTAGTTGCTACCTTGGGTACTAAATTGTACGATGGTGACGAGTGCTTCACCATCAAGAAATCAAAACTTCGTGGTGTGGAGTCAAATGGTATGATTTGTGCCGAGGATGAGATTGGTATCGGCACCAGTCACGATGGTATCATTGTGCTTCCCGCCGATGCAGTACCTGGTACTCCTGCTAAGGATTACTTTGGCATCAAGAGTGACTACGTGATAGAGGTGGACATTACTCCCAATCGTGCCGATGCTTGCTCGCACTATGGTGTGGCTCGCGACCTTTATGCATGGCTCGTGCAACAGGGTAAGGAGACAAGCCTTACACGTCCCTCATGCGAAGCGTTTGCCGTGGACAATAACGAACTTCCCATTGCCATTCGTGTAGAGAATACCGAGGCTTGTCCTCGCTACGCAGGTGTGAGTGTGAAGGGAGTGACCGTGAAGGAGAGCCCCGAGTGGTTGCAAAACAAGTTGCGTCTCATTGGCCTTCGTCCCATCAATAACATTGTGGACATTACCAACTACATCCTTCATGCTTACGGACAACCCCTCCATACCTTCGATGCTGATAAAATCAAGGGTGGCACCGTGGTGGTGAAGACTATGCCCGAGGGTACTTCCTTCGTGACATTGGACGAGGTTGAGCGCAAACTCTCTGATCGTGACCTCATGATTTGCAACGCCGAGGAGCCTATGTGTATCGGTGGTGTGTTCGGTGGTCTCGAGTCAGGTACTACCGAGGAGACTAAGAATGTATTCCTCGAGAGTGCATACTTCAATCCTACAAGCATCCGTAAGAGCGCACGTCGCCACGGATTGAGCACTGATGCAAGTTTCCGTTTCGAGCGTGGTATCGACCCCAATGGTTGTATTTATGCCCTCAAGCAAGCAGCTCTCCTTGTGAAGGAATTGGCTGGAGGAACCATCTCTATGGAGTTGACCGATGTATATCCCAATCCCATCAACAATTTTACCGTAGAGCTCGACTATAGCTACGTGAATATGTTGGCTGGTAAGGATATCCCCGCCGAGACAGTGAAGAGTATAGTCACTTCACTCGAAATGGTTATTGTGAACGAAACAAGCGAAGGTCTCACACTCGAAGTTCCCGCTTACCGTGTGGATGTACAACGTCCCTGTGACGTGGTGGAAGATATCCTTCGCATCTATGGATACAACAATGTGGAAATCCCCACTACCTTGAAGTCAAGCCTTACTACCAAGGGAGAAGCCGATAAGAGTCACAAGTTGCAGAACCTTGTGGCTGAGCAATTGGTTGGATGTGGATTCAATGAAATCTTGAACAACTCGCTCACCTGCTCGGCCTACTACGACGAGTTGGAGAGCTATCCTGCCAAGAACCTTGTTCGCTTGATGAACCCCCTGAGCAACGATTTGAACGTGATGCGTCAGACACTCCTCTTCGGTGGATTGGAGAGCATCATGCACAATGCCAATCGTAAGGCGGCAGACCTCAAGTTCTTTGAGTTTGGAAATTGCTATAGCTACAACGAGGAAAAGAAGTCCGATGAGAAGGTACTCGCTCCCTATACCGAGAAGAGCCTTATGGGCCTTTGGGTGACTGGTAAGCGTGTGAACAACTCATGGGCGCATGCCGATGAAGCCGCTACCGTGTTCGAACTTAAGGCTTATGTGCTGAACATCTTCGCTCGCCTTGGTTTGAACCTCAGCGCTGTAGTGTTCGGTACACTTGCCAACGACGTATTTGCCAATGCCATCACCATCCATACACGTGGAGGCAAACTTCTTGCTACCATCGGTATCATCACCAAGAAGATTCAGCGCAAGTTCGATATCGACAATGAAGTGTACTATGCTGAGCTCAATTGGAAGGAACTGATGCGTGCCATCAAGGGCCAGAAGGTAAGCTACAAGGAGTTGAGCAAGTATCCTGCCGTGAAGCGCGACTTGGCTTTGCTCATCGACAAGGGTGTTCAATTTGCCGATATCGAGAAGATTGCTTACGAGTCAGAGAAGAAACTCCTCAAGGAGGTAGCACTCTTTGACGTATACGAAGGTAAGAACCTCGAGGCTGGAAAGAAGAGTTACGCCGTAAGTTTCCTTCTTCAGGACGAAAATGCAACACTCAACGACAAGCAGATCGACAAGATCATGGGCAAAATCATCGCTAACTTGGAGAATAAGTTGCAGGCGAAGTTGAGATAAAAGGGGAGACCCACCCCCTAACCCCTCTCTCTATGGAGTGGAGTAGATGGTATGGCAATACTACCTGCCAAGCAGGGGATAATAAAAACAGTAAATAATAAGACAAAATATTTAAAAATCAAGAGACAGGTTCACTTCACTTCCCTCCCTTGGGAGGGGTAAGGTGGGAGGGACCTCTCTCATAAATCATAAATCAAAATGGGAAGAGCATTTGAATATAGAAAAGCTGCAAAAATGAAAAGATGGGGCCACATGGCCAAGACATTTACCCGCTTGGGTAAGCAAATTGCCATTGCCGTGAAGGCTGGAGGTCCCGATGCTGACACTAACCCCACATTGCGTTCAATCATCGCCACTTGTAAGCGCGAAAACATGCCGAAGGACAACATCGAGCGTGCCATCAAGAATGCTATGGGTAAAGACCAAAGCGAATACAAGAGCATGACTTACGAAGGATATGGTCCTCACGGAGTTGCTGTGTTCGTTGACACCCTCACCGATAACACCACTCGCACCGTAGCCGATGTACGTTCGGTGTTCAACAAGTTCGGTGGTAACCTTGGTACTACAGGTTCACTCGCATTCCTCTTCGATCATAAGTGCGTGTTCACTTTCAAGAAGAAGGACGGTATGGACATGGAAGAGTTCATCCTCGACATGATTGACTTCGACGTAGAGGAAGACTACGAAGAGGACGATGAAGAGGGCACAATCACCATCTATGGTGCTCCCACCAGCTATTCAGCTATCCAGAAGCACCTCGAAGAGTGTGGCTTCGAAGATGTCGGTGGTGAGTTCACATACATCCCCAACGACCTCAAGGACGTGAACGAAGAGCAGCGCGCTACCCTCGACAAGATGATCGAGCGCCTCGAAGAGTTCGACGACGTTCAGACGGTTTATACTAACATGAAGCCCGAGGAAGAGTAAAAAAAAGAGATGCCCACCTGAAGCCTCTCTTGCAAAGGAGGACTTGGAGATTTGATATGCCCTTTTTTGTGTGTGTTGTCCAAGCCTTCTCCTTTACAGGAAAGGGGTAGGGTGGGTTTTTCTATTCTGTAAGTTTATGAAAATATCCTATAAGACTCAAGGTACCTGCTCTTCTCACATCAATGTGGAAGTTGAAGATGGTATCATCACCCACGTACAATTTTATGGTGGGTGCAATGGCAATTTGCAAGGCATTTGTCGCCTTGTGACAGGGATGAAGGTGGAGGATGTGATTGCCCGACTCGAAGGCATCCAGTGCAACCATCGTCCCACATCGTGCCCCGACCAACTTTGTCAAGCACTTCGTAGTTTGCCCACGACATAATGGGGGGCTCTCTCCCTTACCCTACGCAAGGGAGGGAAGTAGATAGTATCTGAGCATTGAAAAACAAAAAAAATATATGTACAAAGCATTTCATTCCTTTCCCTTGGGGAAGGTAAGGGATGGGGTTTGTATTCTCACCCTTCTCCTTGTAGTGGCTTGTCACAAGGATACAAAGGCCGTGCGCTATGCTCGTGAGGCCATACACACCACGGCTCAGTGTCCCATGGCTATGGACGCCAATACCACGTTGGATAGCATGACCTATACCGCCTCTCTTAACCGTTTTACCTATTATTATATGGTGAACGGCATTTCCGACTCCATCCTCATTGCAGGCGAACAATTACTGCGCCAACAGGTTATTGATCGTTTGCTCAATGCTACGGACATGATACCCTATCTTCAGGATGGTGTATCCTTCCGATATGTCTATCGAACAAGTCCCACACCCCATCCGTTATTGGATTTTACATACGAAAATCCATCTCAGAAGAAATAAAAAGTTCAAAGTTTAAGGTTCAAAGAAGGAGACGGACCCCATCCCTTACCTTCCCCTCTATGGGAAGGAGTAAATACCTCTAACAATGAAGTAGAGAATTCAAAGTTCAAAGTTTAAGATTCAAAGAAGGAGGAAGAGAAAAATAAATCCGCGCAATCCGCGCCTAAAGAATTAGAGGGAAAGGAATCCGCGTCATCTGCGGATGGAAAATTGTCCACAAGCCTCATGGCCAAATCAAAACTCATAAATCATAAATCATAAATCAAATGCAAATTACTCCTCAAGAACTCGATGCTTGTGTAGCTCGTGCCGTTGAACTCTTCAAGTCAGGCTTCAATTGCTCACAATCCGTGGTAGCAGCTTTTGCTCCCCTCTATGGCTACACCCAGGAGCAAGCACTCCGTATGTCAGCCTCCTTTGGTGGAGGCATTGGTCGTATGCGTCAGACGTGTGGCGCTGCTTGTGGCCTCTTCCTTGTCGCTGGCCTCGAAACAGGCTCCACCGACCCCACCGATCGTGAAGGAAAAGCCGCTAATTACGCACTTGTTCAACAGTTGGGTGAGCAATTCAAGGTCGCCAATGGTTCGCTCATCTGCGCCGATCTATTGGGCTTGAACAAGGCCGCCGACACACCTCCAACTCCCGAAGCACGCACCGAGCAATACTATGCCAAGCGCCCCTGCTCACAGATAGTGGAGGAAGCTGCACGCATTTGGGCCGATTATTTGAAAAATCGCTATCTTTAATCCTGTTGTTTAAGAAATATTGTTCTTTTTTTTAACTTTTGTGAGGTAGAATATATGTTGTAAAACATATTTTTTGTATCTTTGCACCCGTAAAAATCAGTCAAGTGTGGTGGAGACAATTTTTTAGGAGTAAAGGGCTATGTGTTAGCGGATACAAGTCGTTGCTCAAAGAGTTGAATCGTCAACTTCTTTTTAATACCATCCACCTCGCGAGGACTACATTATTCATGTCAAAAAAATAATAAAGAATTATGTTGCAAGTAAAAGCAGGAGAAGTAGCAGGAAAAATTTGGAATGCACTTAACGAAACTGAGGGCTTGACTCAGAAGCAAATCAAGAAGGCTACAAAGTTGGTTGATAAGGATTTTTTCCTTGGTTTGGGATGGTTGCTCCGCGAGGACAAGGTAGCCGTTTCAGAGGTTGAAAACGAACTCTTTGTAGTGCTGAAGTAATCATAAAGGTTATTTTAAAAGGAGTAAACAAAAGAAGAGAGAGAGAGGGTAGTGTCTCAGATGCAGGCACTATCCTCTCTTTTTCATTTGTGTATGTTTTCAGAATGATAGAGACATCATAAACTTGCATGGGGGAGTAAACCAACTGAACTTTTTTACCGGACAACAATAAACAAAGAATAATATATACATAAAAAATCCCCCTCCCATTTTCGCAAACAGGAAGGGGCTTAATTAATAAAAAAATGAACTGCAGGGGTGATTTCTCACCCCCACCTTATAATATGAATATCTATGTAGCCCTCCATCTTCACAGACAGAAAAACTACTACACAATTTAAAACTTGTGGCAAATGTACAAGTTTCCATCCATATTGCCAAGAAAAAGAGGGGTGTATATACAAAAAATCCTCCCATTTTCACAAACAGGAGGACGTAGAACAATTAAAAAACCGTATCTCCCTGATTTTCACAAACCGAGGAGATTCATCATGAAAAGTTATACAATCCTACAAGGCGATTGCTCACACTTGTACAGATCTAAAGATTCATTCTTTTACCTAATAACAAAACCCCCTATTTTCACAAACAAGGGACTTGAAAAACATATAAAAAAATCAGTTAAAATTACGTTTTGCAAATGTATGTATTTCCCATCATATTACCAAAGAAAAGTGGTGATAATATCAAAAAAGCCCCCCATTTTCGCAAACGAGGGACTCCAAGAACCTTAAATATTAAAATTGAATATGCGTTGCAAAGGTAGGAAATATTTTTTAATTCTTCTCTTTTTTTTGGGGGGGATAATCAGTAGAAGTGACATACGGGCCCATGTCCATTTCCAAGGGTGTAGTTAGCACCTTCGATGATGGCCTTGGTAATATACTCCTTGGCCATACAAACGGCTTTGGTGAGCGATTCTCCGCGTGCGAGGGCCGTGGCAAGTGCCGATGAGAGTGTGCAACCTGTGCCGTGTGTGTTGCGCGTCTCTATTCGCTTCGAGGGGAAGGAGGTGAGGGTGTCGTCCTCCACGTTGATGAGTTCGTCCACGAGCATCTCCCCCGCGAGGTGTCCCCCTTTGAGGAGTACCGATACCCCTGACTCATCTGCGAGGCGTTTGGCCACTTCTTGCAAACGGTCTTCATCGGTGATGTGGCATCCTATGAGAATTTCAGCCTCGGGTATGTTGGGTGTGATGACACGGCAGAGGGGCACAAGTTTTCGTTTCATCACCTCTATGGCTTCAGGCTCTATCAAGCGGTGCCCCGAGGTGGAAACCATCACGGGATCCAGCACCACATTCCTTATGCTATATTCCTTCACCTTGTCGGCCACCAGGTTCACCACCTCAGCCGAGTGGAGCATCCCTATCTTCACCGCATCGGCTCCTATGTCCGAGAGTACGGCATCAATCTGCCCTGCAAGAATCTCAGTCGGCACAGGGTGTACGGCCTTCACCCCCAGGGTATTCTGTACCGTTACCGCCGTGATGGCCGATGCCGCATACCCACCCATGGCACTTATCGCTTTGATGTCGGCCTGAATGCCCGCCCCACCTCCAGAGTCGCTTCCCGCAATGGTGAGCACGCGTGCATACCTCTTTGGCGAGGTACAGGTTTCGTCAATGAGTTTTATCATATTATCGGTACGCATCTATCTCTTTCAGTTTGTTCAACACATCCATGTTATAAATAGCTCCCATCATTGCCACACCGCCAAAGTGCAACTTTTTCAAGTAAGGTATTCTCTCGAGGGTCACTCCACCCATGGCAATCACCTTCCCATCGATTATGCCCCTTTCCGAGGCACTCAGCAACTCCTTTTCACTGAACCCCGCCAAGTATCCCACCTTCGAAATACTGTCGAATATAGGGCTTAGAAACAGGTAGTCGTACTCAGCCTTGTAGCGCTCCACCTCCTCTATCGTGTGGCAAGACCTCGTCCTTAGGCCACCATAGCTCTTGGGAAAACTCTTTACGCGCCTGTTTATATGAATGCCTTTCAGCGAAAATTCCTCGTAGAGTTCAGGATAGTCATGTATGACGATTTTGCTCCTTTCCTCAGGGGATAGTTTCCTCAGTATGTGCTTGCATTCGTGTACATCGGAGAGCGGTTTTCTCAGATGGATGGTGTCCACTCCCTTGGCAAGCAGGTGCGATATCAAACAAACATCCTCGTCCACCACCTTTGGCGATGTAATGGCAATGATTCTCATTTTTTCAAGGCTTGTATGATGAGTTCAGCCACTTTCTTACCCGATAGCAGCATACCTCCGAAGATGGGTCCCATCCTTGGAGTGCCACTTACGGCAGATGCAGCCATACCACACACGTAAAGTCCTGGATAAATCTCTTTGGTACCATTTACCACCTCATTCTCTCCTGCAACAACATCCAAGGAGCGTTCACCTATCACATCACCCGTATCGGTTGCCAGTCGTATCCCATTCTTGCGAGCTACAGTAGCACACATTTCGCTATCGTGACCCGTACCATCTACTACACATTTCGCCATAATATTGAGCGGATCCACGTGCATCCCTTCCCTCAACACGGGAGTCCAATTGACCACCACACCGCTCACCACATTGTTTTTGAATATGACATCCTCTACCGAGTAGCAATTGAATATGGTAGCCCCTTCGTGCACGGCCTTGTATAGTAGGGCAGAGGTGCTCTCCACCGAGTCCATTACATACAGGTTGTCCTCGTATGGTTCATAGTTGATGTCAAACTCTTTGATAATGTGCAGGGCCTCTTCCTGAACAACTATTTGGTTAAACATCATGGCACCTCCCCACATACCCCCTCCAGGAGAGAGTTTTCGATCAAACTGAGCCACCTTCAATCCCGCCTTAGCCAGATAATAAGCAGCGACAATACCTGATGGACCACCTCCTACAATGGCTACATCCAAATCTAAATTTCTTTCCAATTTTTTGAAATAGGTAGCGATAATACCCTGAGAAACTTTTTTTTCAATCATAATTTAAGTATTTTAAAAGTTAGTTATTATTCAAGACTTATTTCTTCGTGAAATAACTCATTATCATCTCCATCTCCTTGGTTGGATTGTCAGCATTCAGTATACTACCGCTCAATGCAATCCCATCCACACCACATCGCAACAATTCAGGAACATCCTCCTTGCATATCCCTCCTATGGCCACCAGCGGAATGCAGATGTTTCTTTTCTTCATTTCGCTCATGATATGCCTATACCCTTCGTAACCGAGTATGGGGGAGAGATTCTTTTTGGTAGATGTAAAACGGAAGGGGCCACAACCGAAATAATCAGGAGTGGCCAATTGAAGATTGCACACAATGTCTTCGAACGAGTTTATGGTACTGCCAATGATGTACCTGTCTCCAAGCACCTCTCGGGCTTTTGCTACAGGCATATCATGTTTACCTAGGTGCACCCCGTTAGCACCTATTATCTTTGCAAGAGCTACATTGTCGTCAATAATGAATGTAGCATCATATCTCTTGCACATTTCCTGTACAACGAGGGCGGTCTTTTCAAACAGGGCTTCATCCGCATCCTTCATGCGTAGTTGTATCCATCTACAACCTCCATCCAGTGCAATACGTGCGGAGTCAATGTAAGAGTACCTGTCATTGTAGTGAGTGATAAATTGCACACTACAATTCAGTGAGGTAGGGGAGTCCTTCAGCATACCAGTAGAAATATGGGTCTTCATTGTCATTATAAAAATCATTATCCAACACAGAGGAAACGGCTTTCTCCAAAGCCATATACATACAATGAATACCAATTTTCTACCGTTTCCCTGCGCTGTTATTATACATATCAGGTTCATAGGGTATCATCTCAGCCGAGCACGTGCTCAGCACCCCTAACAGCGTCGCAAAGGTAATGAGTTTTTTTCATACCCACCAAACAAAATTCATAGTTTTTTCATCCGTCATTCCCTCAAAAAAACATCCTCCAACCTTAGTTGGAGGACTCAATACACTTTTTTTTAATCACATACAACTCAACATCCCAAGGCTCGTGCCAATGGCCGTGAGGATGGAAATTAGTGTTTGTATCACTATTTTCCAAATTTCACGTTTTTCCATAGGTAAAAGGTTTAAAGTTCAAAATTCAAGGTTCAAAGTTCAAGATTAGTTCGCTATCGCTCATCAAGCTACGCGAGTCAAAATTCAAATTAGGCACGGATGACACGGATTAACACGGATTTATTTTTATTGCCATCATTGTCAAAACTATCTACTCCTTCCCCTTGGGGCGTAGCAAGGCCTCGAGAATTGATTAAATATCAATTCGTGCCGTAGCGAGGGGAGCATAGTGCCCTATGCGACGGAGGCGGTAAGGGATGGGGTCCGCTGGGGGTGAGTCTCTACTTCTTTTCTTCTTTCTTTTAAAAGATGTTTACATAATCATTATTGTTGGGACCGACCTTGGAACAAACCCCTATACTTTGATTATCAAACCCTGGTACCTTGGTCATCAAACTTCTGTACTTTGGTCAATCGCCATCACACTCTCGCTTGTTCATCGTGGTTACAGACGTCATCACCTCGATTTCACGTTACAAAGATACGACATCTTCGCGGGGCGTTTATACGCTTCGTCACCCTTCTTCACAGAACTTCACTTTTCTGCACGATTTATCACAATTTACCCTTAAAATAGTTGCTTTTAATGGTAAAATATTGTAACTTTGTAGGGTGTAAAAATGATTGTTTTATGATAAATAGATTTACCCCACATTCAGCGAATGAGTCGTTTCAGATTCGTTCATACGGCAAGAGTGAGCTTGCCCAGTTGTACCTACCCGACATCACGCCCGAGGCATCGCGTCGCACCATGAAGGCATGGATACATCGTTCCCCCGGCCTGGAGGAGAATCTACGCAAGGCAGGGTTCACCCCCACGAGTCACTACTACACCCCGCGACAAGTTGCCCTCATTGTCGAGGCATTGGGGGAACCATGATAAACTAAATTATGACCCCCGCGTAACTTGATGAGCGATAGCGAACTAATTTTAAACTTTAAATCTTTGTAAAGGGCAGGCAGACCCTGCCCCTACGAGGATTGAACTTTGAACCTTAAATCTTGAAATAAATTAGAATCTGCGTTATCTGCGCAATCTGCGGATGAAGAATTGTCCACGTGCCGCATGGCTCCTTTGAACTTTGAATTTTAAACATTGAACATTGAACTTTGAACAAAAGTGTTAAGTTTGTTAAGTTGTTAAATGTTAAGTTTAGCAACAGACAATCTCCCCAGTTTGGAGGTGGGCGAGACATGAGGGCGAGATGAGAGAGAGAAAGAAAGAAAATTACAATAATATGTAAATATAATTCATTA
>JAFZDY010000050.1 GCA_017560945.1 Bacteroidaceae bacterium
AAAAAATAAGCTCCGCAAATTCTCCACGTCAGAAATATGTATCAAAAATATGTGGAAATTTGGGAACCATCAAAAAGCAGCCTGAAAGTGTTAAATTTTAGAATATATTGATAATTAAAGGTTTATGTTTGGTTATTTCTGGTTGTTTTTGGTTGTTTTGGGCTTCT
The DNA here is from genome assembly GCA_017560945.1 of Bacteroidaceae bacterium. Classification (GTDB taxonomy): domain Bacteria; phylum Bacteroidota; class Bacteroidia; order Bacteroidales; family Bacteroidaceae; genus Phocaeicola_A. The sequence goes on from JAFZDY010000050.1 coordinate 168, forward strand.
AAATACAACCATAGAACGCCTCACCTCCAATAATCGTCACGGAATTAGGAATAGAGATACTTGTAAGACCTGAACAATCCCAGAACGCACGATATCCAATGCTCGTCACGGTCATAGTCTTTCCCTTATAAGATACAGTTTCAGGAATAGTGATTTTCCCTGAATATCCAACATATCCATACGTTACTACACAAGTCAAATCTTTTTCGGATAAAATATTATAAAAAACAAAACCATCCCTAAAATCATAAGCTGATGCACGTGTTCCTACCAACCCAAGTAGAAGACACAAAATAATTAGATGTTTTTTCATCATGTTAATATTTAGTTATTGTTTTAATGACTTGATTCTGTTTTTTGAATAGATCTTACAAATCTCTTTAACATAACACTTTGGTTATAGTCTTTATGTGTATGTGGTTCCAAAGATTTGATAAAATCTTCTAATTCGTTATCTTTTTGAGATTTTGGAAGATTTTTTAAATAGTTATAGACATCGCTGTATCTGATTGTCCTCCATTTTCCTCCAGGCTTCAGAGGGATATTATTGTGGTCAGGGAGCAAAAGAATGTAAATAGGATTTTTTTGATAGAATCGAGATTCAGATTTTTTTATTTCTTCTTCTATGATTTTTTCATATTTTGAAAGTTGGTCACCATTTTCCCCGTTTAGATCTGAGAAGATTTTGTTTTCGACAACAAATATATGTTTATTACATTCAACAAGCAAATCAATGTTTCTCCATTCTCTATAAACTTGTATTACTTGCTCATTCTTACCTTTAAGGCAATTGCAGAATTGTATGAAGAACTCTGGAAATCCCTTGATAAAATACTTGAATGCATCGGAGTAGGACAACTCACGGCCCTCTACGCCATAGACTTCGGCAGGACTTGCAGAGGTGTCACAATTCAAATCAACCCTTGGTAGTGTGGTGGAAGCACATTCCTCTTCGATAAGTTTCTTTAGATTATCATAGTTTGGATCACCTTCGTAGATGTACTCCCGTAGCTGTTGCGATGGATTGTAGTTAGTCAATACAGTACCATTCAAACTAGGAGCGGCAGACTGATTGCCATACCAAATGTATAATGGATCATCAGACTTCAGCATAGTGCCGGCTTTGAATGTAGCGCAGACTTCCTGCTGTTTATTATTGTGCTTAAATATGTTGTAAATAGATTCACCTCCGTACACTGGTATCGGTTTTTCATCCTCTTTATTACTACATACTTGTATATCTGATGCGACATTGATAATTTCTAAGGTGCGGGTGGTTTTGTCCGGTCTTCGCACTTGAACGACATATTCCACATTTATATCCGCACGGTTAAAGACACCATCTTTGCATAGATAGATATATTGGTCGCCGTTATCATCAGAGAACAGATTGATAATCTCATGTCCAATGTTATCTTGGAGATAGTTCCCCGTGAACATGTGATTCAAAATAATCACATTTTTCTTAATTATGTTCTTTTCCATATTTGCTTTTGTTTACAAACACTATTATGCTCGTAAACTCCCAAACCGAACATTAGTTGTTATGGTATCTTCTCTCATTCACATACATACAAAAAAAGCGGGGAACTTCTTATCGTACTCGTCCCGCTCTTAGAGGCCTTCGCATTGCCCATACAGTCTGAACGAGCAACGAAAGAAAGCCCCGCGCCGAAATGTATATATGCCTCAAAAGTATCTATACACCGAGACAGTGCATAGATACAATGAGGGCTATAAACATAACCCCGAGCTATCTACCGCTGCAATGTTCATTGACTGTATTTGGAGTTTGCGAAGTTCCTAAGAGCCAAGAACAAAGCGTTGATAAACGCCTTTTCCTATATATGTCTGTTCCCCACCCTGTCCGCCTCTGTAGAGACTTCGGCGCAGAAGAACAAGACAAAAATACAATTTAATTGTGAATTGACAATTATGAATTATGATTTATTTTACAAAACATATTGAAAAACAGAAATTCATTTACCATTTACAAATTACAATGTACAATTTATTGGTGAAACTACCATAGACGATGGCGATGGACTTTGAAACTGTAGCGATGGAGCATGGAACTGTATGTACCCATGCCTTAGCCTCTGCTGTTATAATTAAGAAGTGTAAAGCTTTTCAGTGGGACTATCAGAAATGTGTCTATATATAACGTTGGGATGTGGATTGTTCGATGCGCCAATAAATGATTGTCATACTTTTACAAAACTTGATTATCAGACAGTTAAATGCCTCTAAAAATCTCTTAAGCGTGAGTTCGGTAACGCTTAAGCGTGGGCTTCGTAACTCTTAAGCGTTAGCAACTTATCTCTTAAGCGTTATCTGGCTACGCTTAAGAGTGGTCGGATTAGGCTTGGGAGATGCTTCATCACGGTTATGAATTCCCCCAAAAACAGTAATGGCTTGAGGGGTAAATTCACGTTATTCGACATAGGTTTTAAAGATACTAATCTTCAAACGATTTGAACCTTTAAAAAAGTTAGTACTACTTCATTGCCCTGAGAAGCAATCTTATTTTGCTAACGAAGTATATGAAGTATGTGATTGGCGCATTGCAAATGCTTGTGCTCAATACCTTCGCATTTCAAATGCGAAGGGACAAAGTAATCTTCTGTGTATTTGATTTTATTACATCGTGGCTTTGCCTGGTTAATTTTTCCATATTATTTTGTTTATTCAGAATTAGTATCTAATTTTGCAGTTGTAAACCAAAAGCATAGAAGTTATGACAACTATACAAATGAACGCTGAGATTCTTCGTAACATGAGTATCATTGCTGAAGATGAACGTCTGATGAAACGGGCTGCTAAATATCTGCGTAAACTTGTTGCAGAGAAGGAAGACCCTACACTTTTCACCAAAGATGAGTTTTTTGCCCGTATCGACAAGGCGAAAGAAGGACCTTCAATGCAGTTTGATAGTGTAGAAGAACTTGACAAATATATTAGGGAATTATGAATGCTTATAATGTCATTGTTACAGAGGATGCTCAGCACGACCTCAAAAAACTTCTTTATAGCGAACAAACAGCTTATAAGAAGGCTTTGAAGTTGATAAAAGAACTTTATGAACATCCTCGTACAGGAACTGGTAAGCCCGAACCTCTCTCTGGAAATCGTGCTGGTCAATGGAGTCGCCGTATCAGCAAAAAGCATCGGTTGATTTACGAGATTCATGACACGGAAGTCGTGGTGCTCGTACTTACCGCATACGGTCATTATGATGATAAATAATTCTTTATTCATTCGATAATCTTTTTCTTTAATTCCTTTATTTGTTCAAAATATTTGCGTTTTCTTTGCGGTTGCTTTTTTACTTGCCATTTTACGCTCTAAAATTGTGATTTGCTTTTAGAACTTTACAAGATTCCATTCTTTAGGCCTAAAGATTAGTATCTTCAAACGATTTGAACCTTTAAAAAAAGTTAGTACTACTTCATTGCCCTGAGAAGCAATCTTATTTTGCTAACGAAGTATATGAAGTATGTGATTGGCGCATTGCAAATGCTTGTGCTCAATACCTTCGCATTTCGAAATGCGAAGGGACAAAGTGAAGCAATTTCACAAATACTTGCAATATCTGACTATACCCTCACAAAAAAAAGAAGGACACCTTTTGCGAAAGGTGTCCTTCTCTTATACATATAATCAATGTGTGACTTTACATTCCGAAGGCGTAATTTCCAATGGTCTCGTATATTGTGCTGAAGATGCTCAGTAGTACTATGCCGAGGGTACATGTGACGAGGGCGATGCGGGTGTAGTTGTCGCTACGGAAAGGTGCAATGGGTTGCTCACTCTTGCAGATGTACATGGCCTTCACCACACGGAGGTAGTAATAAAGAGACAATACGGTATTCACCAATGCTATGAATACTAACAGATGCCATCCTGCCTGGAAGGCAGATGCAAAGATGAAGAACTTAGAGAAGAACCCTGCAAACGGAGGAATACCTGCCAATGAGAAGAGGGAGAGTGTGAGGAGGAATGCGATGCGGGGATTGGTTCCATAGAGTCCGTTATAGTCCTCGACATTGAACTTGTGACTACGCAATGCCACGATGGTGATGACCGTGAAGACGGCAAGGTTGGCAAAAAGGTAGATGAGCACGTAGTAGATGAGCGATGTCATACCCTGTGCTGTACCGCTGATGACGCCCAACATGATGTATCCGGCCTGTGAGATGCTACTGAATGCCATCAGTCGCTTCAGGTTCTCCTGACGCAGAGCAAAGATGTTGGCCAAGGTGATGGAGGCAATGATGACCCAGTAGAGAACAGTTTGCCAATCTTCGACCATGGGGGCAAACACCTTGTAGAGCATGGTCATGAGTACAAAGGCTGCTGCGCCCTTGGATACCACACTCAGATAGGCTGTGACGGTACTGGGTGCACCTTGGTACACATCGGCAGTCCACAGGTGGAAGGGTACAAGCGATATCTTGAAACCAAGTCCTGAGAACAGGAATACAAAGGCTGCAATCTGCAATGGGTTACCATCGATATGAGCGGGCAGGTCGGTAAAGTAGAGTGTGCCTGTGGTTCCGTAAATCAATGATATGCCATAGAGCAAGAGTCCGCTCGAGAACATGGCAGAAAGTATATACTTCGCTCCAGCCTCGGCTGAATGGTGACGGTACTTGTCAAAAGCAACCAATGCAGCCATGGGTATGCTGGCTGTTTCGAGGCCAATAAAGAACATCAGGAAGTGGCCTGCACTGATCATAAGGTACATACCAAGAAGGGTACAAAGGGTGAGGAAGTAGAACTCGCCCTGCTTGTGTGCTGTATCGGGCAACTTCATCCACTCGTGTGCCATGAGGAACACTATGAGTGTACCGATACTGAGGATGGACTTGACAATACTCTGAATGGGGGCATTGTGATACATTCCTCCAAAGGCTTCTGCTTCGGGACCGGGTACAATAGTAATGATAGTGTGCACAAGCAGGAGTGCCACGGGGATGAATGTGTTCAATACCGGTTTACCACCATGCTTATGCGCATCGGGACTAAGGAAAAGCAGGTCTGCAATAAATAGGATGAGTATGACTGCTATCAACGACAGTTCTTCTTTCAATATAAGAAATTGTGAGTAATCCATAGATTTAATGCTGAATTATTAATTATGAATTAAAATTTGGAGGTGAATAGTTCAGTGACTGGTACTACACTGTCGCCAATCATGTCGCTAATCCACCAAGGGGCTATACCGAGTGCGGCTACACAAGCTATCAATATGATGACTGCTGTACGTTCGTCCCATGTGGCATCGGTGAGTGTGAGATGATGCTTGTTGGTGCATGTGCCGTAGAGAATCTTTCCGACCAATCGGAGAATATACACGGCAGTGATGACGATGGAGCAGCAGGCAATTACCGTCCATGTGCGATGGAAGGGGTCTGCATGTTGGAATGCTCCATTGAATATGGTCATTTCGGCTACGAACCCACTGAGTCCTGGCAAACCAAGGTTGGCAAGTCCTGCAATCACATAGCATACTGCCAGGAAGGGCATCACCTTCATCAATCCCGACAATTCGCGTATGTCACGTGTGTGAGTACGTCCGTATATCATACCGATGAGGGCAAAGAAGAGTGCTGTCATCAAACCATGTGACAACATCTGCAGTACGGCTCCAGTACAAGCGGTACGATTCATCATCAAGATAGCAAACAATACAAGACCGCAGTGGCTCACACTGGAGTATGCGTTGATGTACTTGAGGTCGGTCTGTACACAGGCTGAGAAAGCACCATATACTACTGATATGCCTGTGAGTACAAGGAATATCCATCCCAACTCCTCTGCTGCCTGGGGCATGAGGTACATGGCAATGCGGAAACAACCATAGCCTCCGAGTTTCATCAATACTCCGGCATGGAGCATACTCACTGCTGTGGGTGCTGAAGCATGACCATCGGGGCTCCATGTATGGAAGGGGAACAAGGCTCCCAAAACTCCAAATCCAAGGAATGTCAAGGGGAACCAGATGCGCTGTTGTTCTACGGGGATATTTCCCTTGGCAGCAATCTCCAAAAGGTTCATAGTATCGGCGCCACTGCCGTAATAGATTCCCAAGATGCCAATCAACAGGAAGGCAGAGCCTCCCATCAACATGAGGGTAAGTTTCATGGCTGAATACTCCTTCTTACCGCTTCCCCACACTCCAATAAGCAGGTACATGGGAATCAATGCTACCTCGTAGAACATGAACATGGTAAAGAGGTCTGTACAGATGAAGAAACCGAACACACCCATAGAGAGCAGTGTGTACCACAGGAAATATTCCTTGGTCAATGGTTGCAGCCTCCATGAAGCGAACACTCCGGTAAATACAATGATGGCAGAGAGCAGTAGCATGGCAACGGATATGCCATCGACACCCACTGAATAACCAATGTGTAATGAAGGATACCACATCACAGAGTCGGTAAAGAGCATCTCTGCTGTATTGCCTGCCGAACGGGCTTGAAGATAGAGGAATGTCAGTACACCGGCTGCAACAAGAAGCATGGAGGAACCGGTCAACATCACACCACGTATCTGCTTGATGTCACGTGCCAACCATAAAGCACCGAGCATCAGCAAAGGAATGAGTACAAATATACTAAGGTAATTCATATCGTTCAGTTATTAGAGTAATAATAGTAAGATTAGAGCCAATGTGCCAAGTAAGAACACGAATACGTATTGTTGAATGCGTCCGCTCTGCAATCCGCGAATGCTATCGCTCACAGCATTGGCACTCCATGCCAAGAAATCGAAGGTGCCATCTATCACATGACGGTCGAACCAAGCAATAGGGCGGCTGATGCATCCAAAGATAATCTTGTGTGTGATGAACTGGTAAACCTCATCGAGATAGAAACGATGGTATGCTGCAGTCCAAAGACCATTGAAACGACGTCGCAAAGTATTGGCCACAGGTTGTTTTTCTCCTTTATATATGTAAGTAGCCAACAGGATAGCTACAACGGCTACAATAATGCTGGTAGTTGCTACTGTCCAATCGAGATGTATGTTGTAGGCAGTACCATTGGAACTGGTGAAATGTCCAAAGGGAATAAAACCTGCCACGCATGTGATGGTTGCCAGGAACAACAAGGGGAAACTCATGCTCAAAGGACTCTCATGTGGAGTGTGAGCAGCATGTAATTCCTTGTTCTCTGTACCCCAGAAGATTCCATAATAGAGACGGAACATATAGAAAGCTGTCATACCTGCAATGGCAGTCATGGCCCATCCTACCACGGGGCTGAACTGGAAACAAGCAGCCAGAATCTCATCTTTAGAGAAGAATCCAGAGAAAGGAGGAATGCCTGCAATGGCCAAACATGCAATGAGGAATGTCCAATGGGTGATGGGCATGTACTTACGTAAACCGCCCATGGCAGACATCTCGTTGCTATGTACGGCATGGATGATGCTACCTGCACCAAGGAAAAGCAATGCCTTGAACATGGCGTGTGTGAAGAGGTGGAACATTGAAGCCATGTAGCCCAATCCTCCGTGATGGGGATCACTGGATGTACATACACCCAACGCAACCATCATGAAGCCAATTTGTGAAATGGTAGAGAATGCCAGGACACGCTTGATGTCGCTCTGTACACAAGCTACTGATGCTGCATAGAAAGCCGTAAATAGACCTACGTAAGCGACGATGTGCAACACATCGGGTGCATAACCAATAAAGAGCGGGAACATGCGCGCTACCAAATAGACTCCTGCTACTACCATGGTTGCTGCATGGATAAGTGCCGATACGGGAGTAGGACCTTCCATAGCATCGGGCAACCAAATATGGAGCGGGAACATGGCGCTCTTTCCTGCACCACCAATGAACATCAGTCCAAGGGCCAAAGGTATCATTTTGGTAGCCATATCGGGGAGGGTTGCTCCTTCACCGAAGAAACTATATGTGCCGGTATAGTAACCATATACAAGAATACCGATAAGGAAACCTAAATCGGCAAAACGTGTGACGATGAATGCTTTCTTTGAAGCGGCTACTGCCTCGGGTTTTGTATAATAGAAACCTATGAGCAGGTATGAGGATACACCCACCAATTCCCAAAAGAGATACATTTGGAAAATGTTTGTAGCGACAACCAGTCCCAACATTGACATGGTGAAGAGACTCAAGAAAGCGTAGTAACGCTGGAAACCACGTTCGCCTTTCATGTATCCCATTGAATAGATGTGTACCATCAAACTGACGGTGGAGATAACCACCAACATCATCACTGAGATGGGATCGAGCAGGATACCCATATCAATACTCAGTGTCTCAGTGAATGGTAACCATCGGAAATTGTATGGTATGAGTGTCTCGTATGTTCCATTGGCCAAACGAGGTGCAGCGAAATACAGCCCTGCAGTAAACCATGACAACAAGGTCACAAGCCCTAAGGAGGTCGTACCGATAAGACCTGCTATGCGATGGCTCAGCCATTTTCCTCCCAATCCTAATGTAAGGAAAGAGAGCAAAGGAAGTAGAAGTATCAGAATCGTATATTCCATAATTGTTTATTTATAAATTCATCCTATATTTATTCCCCGTAATTCATTCCTGTATATTACCAAATTATTAGTAAAGGAAAATTGTAACGGGAAAAATACTACCATTTCATCTCATCCAGTTTGTTTACCTCGATGCTTCGAATGTTACGATAAATATTGATCATGATGGCTATAGCAACAGCTGTTTCTGCAGCCGAAATGGCGATGGAAAAAAGTGCAAAGAAATAGCCTTCCATTGAACCTGGGAAAAGGAAACGGTTGAACACTGCAAAGTTGATGTCTGTCGCATTCAGGATAAGTTCGATGCTTATGAGAATGGTCAACGTGGTTCTGCGTGTGAAGAATCCGTAAATGCCGGCAAAAAACATGATGGCCGACACTATGAGGTAATATTCCATGTGTATCATAATAGTGCTCAGTTTATCGTTTACGTGCAATAAGGATACCTCCTACCATACATGCCAAAAGTAGAATACTGACGGCTTCGAAAGGAAGCAGGTAACCGAATTTGTCTCCGGAAAGCATCTGCTGACCGATGAGTTTGATGTTGATCTCTGTAGGAAGAAGTTCTGTGGTTGCCAAGAATTTGTGCTTCATGGTGATGAAAACCATAAGACCTGCTCCGGCAATGGCTGCAGCCAATCCGGCAAGGAACTTGTCACGTTTCAGTCCTGGTGCCAAGTCTCCCTTACCACTCGTGAGTAGAATGGAGAATACGTATAGTACTACAATACCTCCAGCATATACCATGATTTGTACAGAGCCGAGGAAGGTATATCCTAATAAGAAATAGATGCCAGCCGTACCAAAGAGTACAAGCAACAGGCATGTCGCTGACCGCATGATACGATTGGTTGTCACTGTCAATATGGAGCATACGGCAATGAATACAGCCAGGAAGTAGAATACAACTGTTTCGAGTGTCATATCATTTAATCTTGAGTTTGTTGTTATGAATTATGATTTCTTTGTTGCCACCTTGCTGCCAGGGTTGTTCAGTGTCCGTATGAGTTTGTTGCGATCAAATACCGCACTTTCAAACTCGTTGCTGAACTGGATGGCATCGTGAGGACAAGCATTGGTACAAAGTTGGCAGAACATGCATGAACCGAGATTATATTCGTAGCGGAGTAACTGCTTTTTCTTTTTGCCATCCTCGGTTTCTACCATCTCACTTACCACACGAATGCTACCGTTCGGACAAGCATTCTGGCAAAGTCCACAGGCTATGCAGTGATGTTCGTTGTCTGCATTGTGAGGCATTGTCAATGCTCCACGAAAGCGGTCGAACATCTGTAGTTCATTCCTGTTTTCAGGATATTGTTCGGTTATCTTCTTGGTGAAGAACTCCTTCATTGTCGTTTTTAACCCAACACCTAAACTGCTGAGTCCTTGAAAGAGTATACCGAAATAGTTATTCTTATTCTTCATTGTGATTTATCTATTGTCTTCTATCAAAAATGCCATCCGAATGTAACGACCAATGCCATTACCAGTAAGTTTATCATTGAGATAGGAACCAAATATTTCCATTCCAGGGACAGGATTTGGTCAATTCTCAAACGAGGAAAACTCCAACGCATCCACATAAGTAGGAACACGACAAAGAATGCCTTTCCAAAATACCAAATGAAGCCAGGGATGTAATCCATGATGGTATTGAATCCGTCTAACCCGGGAATATGCAAGGGCATCCATCCTCCCAGGAATACTGTGGCGGCAATTGCTGCAACAATAAACAAGTTCAAGTATTCGGCCAAATAGAAGAAGCCAAATCCCATACCAGAATATTCGGTGTGATATCCGGCGGTCAACTCGCTCTCCGCCTCAGGAAGGTCAAAAGGACCACGATTACACTCTGCATTACCTGCAATCAGGTAGATGATGAAAGCGACGAAGGCAGGAATATGACCTGTGAATATGAGCCAACCATTTGTTTGCATTCCTACGATTTCAGATATCTGCATAGTGCCTGATAATACAACCATGGTCAGGATGGCCATACCGGCAGAGAGTTCATAACTGATAATCTGCGCACCGCTACGCATGGCACCAATGATGGAGAACTTGTTGTTGGAACTCCATCCTGCCAACAGGATACCTACCACTCCGATGCTTGATGCAGCCAACAGGAAGAATACTCCGACATTGAAGTCAAGTACTTCCAATCCCTTACTTATAGGCAAACATGCGAAAGTAAGGAAGGAGGCCAACAGTATCATGTATGGGGCCAGATTATAGAGTTTCTTGTCCACCCCCTTAGGAGTGAAGATTTCCTTGGTGAGCATCTTGAGTACATCGCAAATGACCTGAATGCATCCCCAAGGACCTACTCGATTAGGACCAAGGCGGCATTGGAAAGCAGCGCAAACCTTTCTTTCCATGTATATGAGAATGATAGCCAAAAGGGCATAGAGCAGAATGATGCCAATTCCCACGGCTACACATTCAGTGAAGATGGCCCACCCCTGAGGCATGAGGGAGAGAAGCCATTGGTGTATCCAATTTGTTACAATACTAAAGTCAAACATATATTCTTATTTATTTCTTATCTGTCAATATCAGGCACGATGTAATCTAATGTACCGCCAATGGCAATGAGGTCGGCTATTTTTGCACCTCTTGTCAGTGAGTCAACTACTGCTACGAGAGGAAGTCCTGTGGAACGATAGTGCAGACGATAGGGAGTCTTGTCACCACGGCTTTCCAGATATACACCGAATTCACCACGACTACTTTCTACTGCAGTGTACCAACTTCCCTCGGGGAGGCGGATGATGGGTTTCATCTTCTCCTGTATGTTTCCTTCGGGAATATTGTCTATCAATTGCTCGATGATGCAGAGGCTCTGCTCTATTTCGTCAAGGCGCACCATGTAACGGGCAAAGCAGTCGCCTTCAGTGTAGATAACCTCCTTGAAATCTACTCTGTCATAGGCGGCATAAGGAATGCGTTTGCGTACATCACAAGCCCATCCGCTGGCACGACCAGTACCTCCTGTTGCTCCATAGGCAATGGCATCATGACGGCTCAGTACACCTGTGCCTTTCAGACGAGATTGTGCAATGATGTTGCCAGTAAAGATGGCATGGTATTCCTGGATGTTCTTTCGCAAATAAGGGATGAGTTCTTTTACTCGCTTCACGAAATTGGGGTGCAAGTCGGCTTGTACACCACCGATGGTGTTGTAGTTGATGATGAGGCGTCCGCCACATGTCTCCTCCAAGATGTCCAATATCTTTTCACGGTCACGGAATCCATAAAGGAAGGCAGTGGTTGCTCCCATGTCCTGACACAAACATGAGAAGAACAAGATGTGTGAATCGATGCGTTGCAACTCGTCCATGATAGTACGAATCACTTTTACTCTATCGCTAACTTCCACTCCCATAGCCTGTTCTATGCACATACACAAGGCATGGCGGCTTTGCATGGCGCTCAAGTAATCGAGTCGGTCGGTCAAAGCCAATGTCTGGGGATATGTGAGGCTTTCGTTCATTTTTTCGATACCACGATGGATGTAACCACAGTGCACGTCTATCTTATTGATTACTTCACCTACCAATGAGGCACGGAAACGGAGTACTCCGTGTGTGGCTGGGTGCTGAGGGCCGATGTTGATGACATACTCATCGCTTTCGAACAACTTGCGCTCTTTGCGCACAAGTGAACCATCTTCCTTTTCCTTATATATATAGGTGGTATCTATTGTCTCTTCGTTGTTCATGCGCAAGGGATTTTCCTCCTCGGGATTATTGTCCTTCCTAAGAGGGAAACCTACCCAATCTTCGCGTAAAAACAGGCGTCGCATGTCGGGGTGTCCGGTAAAGATGATACCGAAAAAGTCATACACCTCTCGTTCGGGTAACTCTGCACCAATCCACAAGTCAGTGACGGTGGGCAGGTGAGGATGTTCGCGGTCGGTGGTCGATGTCTTCACACAGATGCGCTTTCCTGTGGTGGTAGATTCCAGGTGGTAAACCACTCCGAGTCCTACCAATGTCGATGGTGCACAGTCTGATGTGGTGCTTGATGACTCTTCATCAGCAGGAGTTGCTACGCCCCAATCCATACCGGTGAGGCTACGCAGATAGTCCATGTGTTCCACTTCCTTGAGTTGCTTCATCTTGTTGTGCAACTCGGCGGGGGCTATGTATAATGTCTCTTGCATCATTGTTTATCCTCCTTCTTTTTAGCATTCACACCTCCAAAGAACTTTTCTACCTTCACTTTGCGTTGCAATTGCATCATACCATAGAGGAAGGCCTCGGGGCGGGGTGGACAACCGGGAATGTACACATCTACGGGAAGTATCTGGTCTACACCTTGTACCACATGATATGATTTACGGAAGGGACCTCCACTAACGGCGCATCCACCTACTGCAATCACATACTTGGGGTCGGCCATCTGGTCATAGAGGCGTCGCAACACGGGGGCCATCTTGTGTGTGATGGTTCCACTTACCAGGATGACATCCGCTTGTCGGGGACTGTTTCGGGTTACCTCGAATCCGAAGCGGGCGATGTCATAGCGAGCTGCACATACGGCCATAAATTCGATGCCGCAACAACTCGTAGCAAAGGTGAGTGGCCACAATGAATTGCTTCGTCCCCAATCGATGAGGTCGTCCAACACACCTACCACTACGTTGGTTCCCCCCTCGTTCAATTGCTTAACCAATTGCTCGAGAGTCTCATTGTCCTTGAACTCTTCGTAGGGGATTGACTTGATTTTGGGTTTCTTGGTTATTTCCATTTGAGTGCTCCTTTCCTCCAGGCATAAGCAAGGCCCAGAACTAAGATGAATAGGAAGAACAAGATGCCTAATAGTCCGCCTACCCCCAAGTCACGTGTTACCACGGCCCATGGGAAAAGGAATACTGTCTCCACCTCGAACATCAGGAAGAGGATGGCGAACAAGTAGTAACCTACGCGGAACTTCATCCACGAACCTCCGCGCGTGGGGATACCACACTCATAGGGCTCCATCTTCTGCTCGTTGTACGAGTGGGGAGAGATGAGCCACGACAGTAGTATCACAATGGCGACAAAGGCAATAGCCGTCAGTACGACGGTCACAAGCATTGTAAAGTTCATATTTGTCAAGTATCGTTAATATTCAACGTTTATTAGGAGGGGAGAGTTATGCTATCCCACAATGACACGTGGCGGAACAGCATGGCTATTCCGCAGGCGGGTTATAAGGGATAAAGGATTGTTACGGGGCTAAATGAGCAGACGGTGTAGTCTGTTGATGAGGATTCGTCCCGGGTGGGGTATGGATGAGTGAAAATCGAGAACCGGGGCGAGGCCATAGGAATACCACGAGGTCGTACCATTGGTGAATGCTCCTTCTTCTCCATGGCCAGTCTTGTATGTGCAAGGCGTGTAGGCAATGACGGGAAGTATGCACTCCAGGTTGTGTTCCGAATACTCCCATTCTCCCGGAAGTGATTGATGGCAAGTGTTCCGACTGTGTACCGGAGTCACCGATTCCATCTCCAATGACACCTGCCATTGGAGCACTAAGGTACACAACAACATCAGTACGACTGATGTACCTATCAGCATAAAACACCCTTTCTTCATCTCTTTTCTGATTAGGAGCTGCAAAGGTACAACATTTCTTTAGAACGTGGGCGCAAAAGGGGTACTTTTTTCTCCCTTTTGCCTATAGTTTGGGGATGTTTAGTCCATTTATTGGGGAGAATAGACTTGCAGGGGCAATTCTCCGGTGAGAGCACCGAGGGCATTGGCGGCAAGGGCACCCATTTCGTCCTCGCCTGGCATCATCACGATGGGGGCCAAATATTCGGTTTGTCGTCTCAGTGAAGCCGAGCAATAGGGACTGTGCATGATGCCTCCGGTGAGGATGATGGCATCGGTCTTTCCCTCGAGTGCCACATGCATGGCTCCCACGTGCTTGGCTACGTTGTAGAGCATGGCATCGAGGACAGTCTTGTCGGGTTCTATGCCTTGCTCGGCATTGGCGGCAATGGCTTTCATGTCGTTGTTACCAAGGTGAGCCACCAGGCCTCCTTGTCCACAGAGCATCTTCTTTATCTGGCGTTCTTCGTATCGGCCACTGAAGCAGAGTTCCACCAGTTGGTTGGCGGGTACTGTGCCTGCACGCTCGGGGGTGAAGGGGCCGTCGCCATTGAGGGCATTGTTGGTGTCGATGACCTTTCCGTGTCGGTGGGCACTCACCGAGATGCCTCCACCCAGATGTGCCACGATGATGTTGAGGTCCTCGTAATGTTTGCCTACAGAGGCTGCATAGCGGCGCGATACTGCCTTGCTGTTGAGGGCATGGAAGATGGAGATGCGTTCGAGTCCGGGGATACCTGTCAGTCGGGCTACGGGCTGCAACTCGTCCACCACCTCGGGGTCGGCTATGTATGCGGGACATTGGCAGATGGTCGCTATGTCCTCGGCAATGAGTGCACCCAGGTTGCAGGCGTGTTCGTGTTGACTGTGCAGCAGGTCGTGCTTCATCTGCTCATTGATGGTGTATACACCTCCGGGTGTGGGACGAAGCAGTCCGCCTCGGGCGATGACACCGTCGAACTTTATCTCGATGCCTGCCTGTTGCAGCAGGTCGAGGATGAATTTGCGACGGTATTCGTACTGTTCATTTATGTGGTGAAAGGGTGCCAGGTCGCTTGTGGGGTGGTGTGCTCCGGTCACCCAGATGCATGTGTTGTCCTCGAACACTGCCAACTTGGTGGAGGTGGAGCCGGGATTGATTACGAGAATGCGCATAGGTGGGTTAATTCGTTGTATGTGTGACTCACTCTCATTGCCCTTTGCAGGGGCAGGTGGGTGGGCCTTGTTGATTGATTCTGTTCCTTGTTTCCCCCCTTGGTGGGGGAGTGATGTGTTGGGCAGGTTTACTCTGCCATGGTGCAAGCCAACACGAGGCTGTAGTACTTGGAGTCGTCGGAGTCGGCCCTCGATGGTAGTACCACAGGGGCTGTGGTGCCGGTGAGCATGCCTGCCATGTGGGCTTGGCCGAAGAGTGAGATGGCCTTGTAGAAGGTGTTGCTCGACTCGATGTTGGGGAAGATGAGCATGTCTGCATTGCCCACCACGCTTGACTCGATGCCCTTCACCTCGGCACTGTGGGGGTCACATGCTGTCTTGGCATCCATGGGGCCGTCTATCTGCACGGGGCCATATTGTCCCTTGCGTGCGCGCTCCTTCAGTATCACGTATCCCAGTGTGTGGGGGAACTTGCCATTGATTTTTTCGGTACAGTGTATGAGGGCTACCTGTGGTTCGCTGATGCCCAGTCGGTTGCATACCTTCAGGTTGTAGCGAATCATGGCCTCGAAGTGTGACACGCGCGGACGTGGCACTACGGCTGCATCGGAGAAGAGCAGCAACTTGTGGTACGTGGGCAGTTGTGCCACGGTCACATGGCTCAGCACATTTCCCGCGGGCAGCAGTCCCTCTTCCTTGTTCAGTACGGCGCGCAGCAGCACATCGGTGTTCAGTGTACCCTTCATCAGTACATCGGCCTCGCCCTTGTGCACCAGGGATACTGCCAGGCGGGCAGCCTCTGCCGTGTCTTCGGCTGTGTACAGGGTTACTCGGTCGGGGTATTGGGCTTGTATCTGCTCGGCCTCGTGGCTGTTTCCTGCCTCTGCCACCAGGGCAAAGTCGGCAATGCCTTCATCGAGGCTTCGACGGATTACGTTCAGTGTGTGGCCATCGTTGGGACAGGCCACAGCAATGTGTTTGCGCCTCTCTTGGTTGTGAAGGCGCACAATCAATTGGTCAAATGTCTGACTCATCTGTGTTCGGATTCTTCCAGTGTGATTTAAACTGGCTACAAAGTTCGGCATTTTTTTTGGATTTCCCACATATTTTAACGCTAACATCTATATCTTTTAACACTCGACCCCTCTGTGTCGTTTAAATTCCCTTGCTGAGGGGGCTTCCGAGGCTGCGGTACACACCTGCTGAAGGGGGGTGAAAAGGGGGGTGAAATGACCCCTGCAGAGTACCCCTCGGAGACCCACCTGTGTCTTGCTCAGAGACCCACCTGTGTCTTGCTCGGAGACCCACCTGTGTCTCGGGCGGAGACACACCTGTGTCTCTGAGGGTGTCCCACCTGTGTCTCCGAGAGGGGCTTTTTCGGGGTATTTTCGAGGGCTTCTGCACCCCGATTGAAAAAAAGAAAGGGTTTATTTTGTTCTTCTCTCAGCTTGCACTATCTTTGACTTTCGAGGGTGAAACTCGAAGATAGGCTGCACCTCGGAAGAAAAAAAGAAGGGATTCTTTTTGTTCTCCACTCGGTTTGCACTATCTTTGTCCCCAAAATAAGAGAAACGACATGATACAACCGTTGGCAGAGCGCCTTAGACCTCAGACATTGGACGAATACATAGGCCAGAAACACTTGGTGGGACAGGGTGCCGTACTACGCAAGATGATAGATGCCGGACGCATCTCCTCCTTCATCCTGTGGGGCCCGCCCGGAGTGGGAAAGACCACCTTGGCGCAGATAATAGCCCACAAGTTGGACACCCCCTTCTACACACTGAGTGCGGTGACCTCGGGGGTGAAAGACGTGCGCGAAGTGATAGAGCGGGCACAGAGCAACCGCTTCTTCTCACAGGCAAGCCCCATCCTGTTCATCGACGAAATACACCGCTTCAGCAAGTCGCAGCAAGACTCACTGCTGGGGGCTGTGGAGAAGGGTGTGGTCACCCTGATAGGTGCTACCACCGAGAATCCCTCGTTCGAGGTCATTCGTCCCCTGCTCTCGAGGTGCCAGCTGTATGTACTCAAGTCACTCGAAAAGGAGGACTTACTGGAACTTCTGCACCGTGCTATCACTACTGACGAGCAGATGAAGAATCGCCACATCACCCTGGCCGAGACCGATGCCCTGCTGCGATACTCGGGAGGCGATGCCCGCAAACTGCTCAATATACTGGAGTTGGTGGTCGAGGCTGACACTGACCCCGAGGTGACCATCACCGACGAGAAAGTGGTCGAACGCCTTCAGCAGAACCCCCTTGCCTATGACAAGGACGGAGAGATGCACTACGACATCATCTCTGCCTTCATCAAGAGCATCCGTGGAAGTGACCCCGATGGAGCACTCTACTGGTTGGCCCGCATGATAGAGGGTGGCGAAGACCCCGCCTTCATTGCCCGCCGCCTGCTCATCTCGGCTGCCGAGGACATAGGCTTGGCCAACCCCAATGCCCTGCTCCTGGCCAATGCAGCCTTCGAGTCGGTGATGAAGATAGGGTGGCCCGAGGGACGCATCCCCCTGGCAGAGGTGACAGTGTACCTTGCCACCAGCCCCAAGAGCAACTCTGCCTACAAGGGCATAGGAGCGGCACTGGAGATTGTACGTGCCACAGGCAACTGCCCCGTACCCCTGCACCTGCGCAATGCACCTACCAAACTGATGCAACAGCTCGGCTATGGCAAGGACTACAAGTATGCCCACAACTACAAGGACCATTTCGTGGAGCAGCAGTTCCTGCCCGACGAGGTGAAGGACGCCCGCTTTTGGCAACCCCAAGAGAATGCAGCCGAAGCCAAACTGCGCGAACGTATGCAGATGCTGTGGGGAGACAGATATAAATAGAATAGGAAAGGAGACATAAGTAATGAACATAGTTGTCCTCGACGGCCTTGCCGCCAACCCGGGTGACCTCTCGTGGGAGCCTTTGAAAGAACTTGGGCACTGTGTGGTGTACGACCGCACTGCCCCAGACGAACTGCTGCAACGTGCAGCGGGAGCCGAGGCCCTGCTTACCAACAAGACTGTACTGACCGCTACCGACATGGAGCAGTTGCCCGACCTTCGTTACATAGGTGTGCTCGCTACCGGGTACAATGTGGTGGACATCGAGGCTGCACGTCAGCGCGGAATAGTGGTGACCAACATACCTGCATACAGCACCTCATCGGTGGCACAGATGGTGTTTGCACACCTGTTATACATTACTCAGCGGGTAGGGCACTATGCCTGTGAAAACCATGGCGGACGATGGGTCAGAAGCCTCGACTTCTGTTATTGGGATACACCCCTCATCGAACTGGCAGGCAAGCGCATGGGAATAGTCGGACTGGGCAATACAGGTATGGCCGCGGCACGCATAGCCTTGGCCATGGGAATGGAGGTGGTTGCCTACACATCCAAGTCGGCCAGTGACCTTCCCCACGGCATTCGTCCCTGTACCATGGACGAACTCTTCTCCACCTCCGATGTGGTGAGTCTGCATTGCCCACTCACCGAGGATACACGCGAGTTGGTCAATGCCGCCCGCCTGAGTACCATGAAACCTACTGCCATCCTCATCAACACAGGCCGTGGCCCATTGGTCAATGAGGCAGACCTCGCCGAGGCTCTGAACACAGGCACCATCATGGCTGCAGGGTTGGACGTGCTTGCTCAGGAACCTCCACGTGAAGACAATCCCCTGTTCGGCGCACGCAACTGTTTCATCACCCCACACATTGCCTGGGCTACAGTGGAGGCACGCACCCGTCTCCTCAGTCAGGCGGTAGAGAACTTGCGCTCCTACATGGCGGGTACACCGATAAACAATGTGGCGCAGTAGCTTTCACCCTTTCCCCCTGGTTCACAGGACTACACACCCTTTGGACTGGGGAAATATCGAATATAGAAGAACAAGAAATAACAATATCGCAACTCATCAATAAATACTATTACTATGGAATTCCCTCGATTCATGGAGATACTCGACTTTATCGGTACCTTTGCCTTTGCCATCAGCGGTATACGCTTGGCCTCAGCCAAGAGATTTGACCTCTTTGGAGCCTACGTGGTAGGTGTCGTTACGGCCATTGGCGGTGGAACACTGCGTGACCTCATGCTGGGTGTCACCCCCATATGGATGACCAATCCTATGTATCTCATCTGTTCAGGCATCGCCCTGTTTTGGGTTATTATATTTGGCAAGCGCCTCATACATCAGCAGAATACCTTCTTCATCTTCGATACCATAGGTCTGGCACTGTTCACCGTGGTGGGTGCGGAGAAGGCATTGGCCATGGGCTTTCCCCTATGGGTTGCAGTCGTCATGGGTACCATTACCGGCGCAGCGGGAGGTGTGTTCCGCGATGTCTTTATCAATGAGATTCCTCTCATCTTCCGTAAGGAGATATATGCATTGGCATGTATCATAGGTGGACTGTGCTATGGACTGTTCGACTGGATGGGAGTGGACCAGATGATAACTCAATGTGTGAGCGGTTTC
The DNA here is from genome assembly GCA_017560945.1 of Bacteroidaceae bacterium. Taxonomy (GTDB): domain Bacteria; phylum Bacteroidota; class Bacteroidia; order Bacteroidales; family Bacteroidaceae; genus Phocaeicola_A. The sequence continues at coordinate 19,957 of JAFZDY010000050.1, forward strand.
AGCGTATTCCTTGTGCGAGTACTTGCCGTAAAGTATCATCTCTGCTTGCCTATACTCAAAGGTGAGGACGACGAGTGAGACTCGAGTGTTGCCCGCTTCTTAGGGCATTTCCCTTTATATAACATGTGATTTATGAGAAGACTTATACCCTATTATATATACGTAGTAGTGGCATTGATTGTGCCAGCTTTCCTGCATGCCCAACCACAGCAGAACCATTCACCTCGCACCATTGCGGAGGTGCAGAATGTGAGTGTAGAGTCACCAGTGGGGACTGTGCCCCGGTTGCCCAACCTTGTGTGGGTGACACATACGGACAATACTGGTCAGTGGCGACAAGTGAAGTGGAGTCATAGTGCGCTCAGTACCGAGCGGGAGATGGCTGATGCAACACTGTATCCAGTGGGGCGCGAATATGAGGTAGAGGGATACATACTGGGCGATGTCACCACCACCGAGGGATACCCCATACGTGCAACTGTGCGTGTGGTGAAGGAGGAGTATGACACCCCTGTGTCTACCCCTGTAGCCGAACCTTTACCCTTGGACAAAGTGATGGTAGAGGGGGACAATCGCCTGACTTCGAACCGCGATTTGGCAATACGTACCATCCTCAGTTGGGATGTGTCGCAACAACTCTATAATTACCGCGATACCTATGGCTTGTCTACCGTAGGTTACACTCGTTCCAATGGATGGGATTCGCCTACTACCAAACTCAAGGGACATGGGTCGGGACATTATATGTCGGCCCTTGCCTTTGCCTTTGCAAGTACACAAGAGGGTAGTGTGAGAGACTCACTGCGTAGCCGCATCCAACGTATGGTGGATGAGTTGCGACTTTGCCAAGAACGCACCTTTGTATGGAGTGACTCATTGGGTCGTTACTGGGAAGCACGAGACTTTGCTCCCGAGGAGGAATTGCGTGGAATGAAGGGTACGTGGGAAGCCTTTGACCAGCATAAACAAGAGTATGGCCGGTACGGATACGGTTACCTCAATGCCATACCTGCCCACCACGCTGTACTGATAGAGATGTACCGTCCTTACAACAACAACGATTGGGTGTGGGCTCCTTACTACTCCATCCATAAACAGTTGGCAGGCTTGATAGACATTGCTACGTATGTCGACGATAAGGCGATTGCGGATAAAGCCCTGCTCATTGCCAAGGACATGGGGCTGTGGATATGGAATCGCCTGCACTATCGTACCTATGTCGATACCGAAGGTACACAAGAACAGAGACGTGCCCGACCAGGTAACCGCTACGAGATGTGGAATATGTACATCGCAGGTGAGGATGGAGGTACGGGTGAGAGCCTTAGTCGCTTGTCAGAGATGGTAGCTGACCGCCATGACAAAGAGAGATTGCTCGAGGCTGCATCGTTCTTTGATAGTCCGGCATTCTTTGATCCCTTGAGTAGAAACATTGATGACATCCGTACTCGCCATGCTAACCAGCATATTCCCAAAATAACCAGTGCGCTGCGTAGTTACAGGGGGAACGGAGACTCATACTATTATAACCTCGCGTATAACTTTTGGCACATGGTACAAGGCAGATATGCCTATTCCACTGGTGGAGTGGGAAATGGAGAAATGTTTCGCCAACCCTACACTCAAATCCTGAGTATGAACACCAATGTCACCACCAACCGACAGGGACAACCTGCACCCAATCCGACGTTAAACGAGACCTGTTGCGCATATAACTTGGCCAAACTTACCAAGGACCTCAATAGTTATGAACCGGACAATGCCGCGTATATGGACTATTATGAACGGGTGTTGTACAATCAGATAGTAGGGTCGCTTCATCCGTCTCATTATATGACCACTTATCACTATGCAGTGGGACTGAATGCCTCCAAACCTTGGGGTAACAGAACTCCGCAGGAGAGTTGTTGCGGAGGTACGGGTTCCGAGAATCATGTGAAGTACCAAGAGGCTGCCTATTTCGTATCAAAGAATACCATGTGGGTATGCCTCTATATACCAACCACTGCTCGATGGGAGCAAAAGGGGGTGGTACTGGAGCAGGATTGCAGATGGCCTGCCGAAAAGTCTACTATCCGTATAGTGGAAGGAAAGGGTAAGTTCGCATTGAAACTGCGTGTGCCATATTGGGCAACAGAGGTATTTGATGTAAAACTGAATGGAGTATCCGTGGCTACCGAGTACATACCATCATCGTACATAGAGATTCCTCTTCGTAAATGGAAAGTGGGAGATGTGGTAGAGGTGAATATGCCCTTCCAATCACATATCCATTATGGCCCTGATAAAATGGAAACAGCTGCTACTGCGCCGGGTGAGACAAATACTTCTTTCCCTGCTGCATGGGTGGGAACATTGATGTATGGACCTCTTGCAATGACAACGACCGACATTACACATTGGAATGAGGGAAACATTTACCTCGACTCATATCTGGGTAACATCGAAACGCATGCTCCTACGAAAGAGGAGGGCACACATGGAAACCTCTATACACTCACTGTGAATGGAAAACAATTCATTCCTGACTATGCTGCCGATAGGAACTCTACCCATTACTTGCGCATTCACATGACGGATGTTGGCGACGATGTACAATCACAGTCAAACGGCAAGCAAGAACTCCTACAATTGATACAGGTAGCTGACGAACGCAAGCAAGCACAAGAGGCATGGATGTCCCTTGATGTGAAGGTGCCTGAGTATGCACCTTGGGCGCCTCGTGGGTATGAGAATCTGATGACTATGTTGGCGCGTGCTAAGGAACTTTGTAATCAATTCGATGCGTCTGTGGAGGAGATAGGTATCATAGCATCTTCGCTGAATGCCGCCATCAATACGATGAGACCTGGTAACCTCGCAGAATTGGAAGACCTTGAGACATTGCTCCGTCTTTTGAAAGAGGCACGTACTCTTGCGCAAACAGACAACTCTTCTACACTCTCCGAGGGTATTGAGTATGCTGATATGGTGGTAAAGTACGTTTCTGATGGAAGTGGTACGTTGGATATGATAAAGAGTGCAGAGGAACGTCTCATACGTCTTGTCCGTGATGATGCTCGCACACATAACCGTTAAGATGTTCTAATGCGAAATATGTGTCTCACGGGTGATGACTTGTGTATGTAATGGGTAAGAAGATAGATGCGCGCCCTAACGAGGTGAATGATTAGAAACCTTATTAGTCTATGTCGGTCTAACTTCGTTGGACAACGTAAGAAACACAGTTAGTATATGTCAGTATAACTTCGTTGGACAACGTAAGAAACTTATGCATAAAAAGAAAGAGGATGCCTCAAGCACCCTCTTTCTTTCGTTCCCTTGGCAGATGCAAGGTATATCTTTACTTACTCTGCAGTTGTCTCTTCAGCTTCCTCAACAACTTCCTCGAACTCGGTAATGCCGTTGCTGATGAGGATGTTGTACCATGAGATAAGTTTCTTAATGTCGTTGTTGTACACACGGTCACGGTCGTAGTTGGGAAGAACTGCTGCCATATACTCGTGCAATTCGTTGGCGCTTGCTTTCTTGATGTCAAGAGTGGCGAGATTTCCCTCTTCCTTAGCCTTTACGTTAGCAAATACTTGATACAAGGGAATCTCTTCTTCATCGGTGTACATTGCAATGTCACCCAAAGATATTACCTTGTCGGTACCGTGCACAGGCTGGCGCTTCTTGGTTGCGTCGAGTGACTCGACAATCAACATGTTCTTGCCACGAGAGATTAACTTATATAATCCAGGTTTTCCAGAGATGGATAGAATTGTTCTTAACATAGTTATAATTCCTTTTTTTATTGTGTTAGTTGTTCTTTTATTATAATCGGGCGCAAAAGTAATACTCAGCGGCGATATGTACAAAGTAAATTCGCTAAAATATCCAAAATTTGTGGTAAGATAGCTTGTTTGTCATCATTATTGAGCGTATAATCCGCTTGTTTGCTCTTCTCTTCGTCTGTTGTTTGGTGCGACATGCGCGCACGTATTGCATCAGGTGAAGCATTGTCGCGAAGGCAAGCTCTTGTTAGTCGTACCTCTGCAGGGGCGCACACGGCTATGACTTTATCTGCCAGTGAGTCGAATCTGCTTTCGTAAAGGATGGCCGATTCAATGGCTACCCATGGTGAGTGCTGGCGTGATTTCCATTGTAAGAAATCTTCCTTTACCACAGGGTGAATGATGTCATTTACTTGCTGAGCATGCGTAGGGGTCGCAAAGAGGTAGTCGGCTAATGCTACTTTGTTTAGTGTGCCGTCGGTCATATAGACGTGAGTACCAACTAATTTGATAAGTGATTGTCGGATGGTTGGGTGAGTGTGGTTGAGTCGCTTGGCTTCTTTGTCGCAATCATATACGGGTATTCCCATGATGTGAAAGCATTTGGAAACTATCGATTTTCCACTACCTATACCTCCAGTAATGCCTATGACTTGTGGTGAGGAGGTTTGCATCATAGTTGAATTTTCTGTTCGATGAGATACTCTACACTTGTGGGTGAGAGGCGTATGTGACTGACGTTGGCAGGTGCTTCCATGATTTCTACTTGACAATGGTCGCTCGAGGTATTACTCATCAGTGTGTCGTACGAAACACCTACGATAAAGTCTTCTGCGGTGATATCCTTGAATTGTTGCATCCCTACTTGGAAGGTTACATTCACCTTGGAGGGGAAAGTCTTGAGTTGCTTTTCTGCAGGGAAGTGAAATCCTTGAACGGGGACGCTCACCGTCTTCTCGGTAAGTATGTCGGCATAGAATGAGACATCTACTTTATTGGGGATAAACTTGGCGCCCTTGATGGGAGAAATCGCAAGTGAGAAATTTGTGGTATCTGCAATGTCGTTGAGCCCCATATTCTGAGTGTACACCTCGTGTATGGAGTTCAGTATACTTTGTGGTGCATACACCATAATAGAGTCAGGGGTCATACTTTGTCCAACGATGTAGTACTGACGTCTTGGGATGGGGACTTCTTTGATGCGCACGGGCACTTTCTTTCCCTCTTCTTGGGTATAAATAATCTCTAATGTGTCTGGTTTTATTTCCTTTATGTGTGTGGATACAACCAACTGGCTTAGGACTTTCTTTGTTAAATCCGTTGAGAGCAATCGTATGTGGTTGCCCTTTTGCAGGTATTCTTCAAAGTCGAGTGTGATGGGTGAGAGACGATTTCCTATCTTGTATTTTACCAATACTGTACCCTTGTCCTCTAACTTCAAGTTGAGGCTTTGAGGAATGTCGCTCGTGAAAACTACGTTCTCGGGTACGTTCTTTATTCGTAGGGGAATGGAAACTTCAGTTTCGTATTCATCGTTCAGAGTTTGAAGAATCCAAAATGCTGAGGCGATGAACAGGAAGAATAGAAAAAGTAGGAACTCTCTGCATTGGGGGCTTTGCAGAAAGTTCCTTGTTCGTTTTGCAAGATGCGTGTACTTCCTTAGAATTTCTTCCTTTGAGAATTTCATCTTGCTTGTAAAATTTTAGTTATTGGTACCTTGTTGAGCGTTAGCGAAGATAGAGTTGCGATCGATCTTAATCTTAACGCCTGAGGCAATTTCCAAAGTGACAGTAGTCACGTCTAACTCCTTGACTTTTCCATAGATGCCGCCTGCTGTTACGACTTCTTGTCCTATGGTGAGGTTGTTGCGGAAGGTCATAATTTCTTTCTGCTTCTTCTGCTGTGGACGAATCATGAAGAAATACATAATAGCAAAGATTGCTACCATCATAATAATCATAGAGAAGTTTCCTCCTCCTGCTTGTAGCATAATTGTGAGTACGTTCATTACTTTGATATTTTTTTTATTAGGTTAGGAAAAAATTTTTTCTGTGTTGATAACAAATTTGGGTGGTTAATTTTTCATCAACTTACCCTCTTTTTTCAATTGATTAACCACTGCGTCCAACAATCCGTTGATGAATGAGGGACTCTTGGGTGTACTGTAGAGTTTGGCGATCTCCAAATACTCGTTGATGGATACGTTCACGGGGATGTTGGGGAATGAGGTGATCTCTGCCAATGCAATCTGGATGATGAGGCTATCCATGAAGGTCAATCGGTTCAAATCCCAATTGCGTGCATTCTCGCCCACCAAGTGCAGATAGTAATCGGCATTCAAGATGGCGCGGCGGAAGAGGCGACGTGCAAAGTCCTTGTCCTCCTCGTCCTTGAACTCGGGCAACAACTCCTGCTTGGCTCCGTTCTTCTCCTCAAATCGCTTGATTGTCTTCAGTACGAAGGTGTCGACAATCTCCTTGTCATCGTTCCAATAGAGACTCTGCTCCTCCAACAATGCATCCAATGTGTCGTTGTTGAATATGATACTTTTGTACAACTTGCGCCACAATTCACGATCCTCTGCATAGCTGTTAGTCTCAGAGGCCATGTACTCTTTGTAAATGTCGCTTTCGATTATTTCGTTGTAGAGGGATTTGATAAACTCCTCTTCGTTAATCCATGATTTCTTTTGAGCCTCTACAAAGTCGTTCAATTGCTTGTTTACCTCCAATTGGGCTGCGAAACGATTTTCCACAAACTTCATATTGGGCGATAATTCTTCCTTAGTGGGGCGCAATTTTGCCTTTCCCATCTCTACGCGCTTGGCGGCATATTGGGTAACCGATACAATCAATAATAATAGGTAATTATAGAGATCGTAGGCTTTGGATAAACTGAAAAATAACTCCTTCTCTGCAGTCTCTAAGTTTTTCCCTCCATTCTGATAGTAAGCATAGATAATCTGTACTATTTTCAGGCGAATAAGGACTCTGTTGATCATAATGTATCGTAAATGTCGTATGGTTAAAAAACGTCGGTTAAATATTGTGTTGCAAAATTAAGTATTAATATTGATTCAGCCAATAACTTGTCGCATTTTTTGCGAGAAAAGGACACTTTTTATGGTAAAAAGGTTTTTTTTCTTCCAAATATCTTGCAGAGTGAGAAGTTTTCTGCCTTTTTTCTTTGCTTTTTCAAATAAAATAAGCAATTTTGAAGCCGATTTTGAATTAAAGACTAAAAGATGCCTTATGGAAGAATTGAAGAAAAAGAGCGCTACACAGGAGGGAGGAGATAAGGACATCATCTTCTCAAAAGCTGTCAAGGCTGGCAAACGTATCTATTACCTGGATGTGAAGAAGAGCCGCAACGATGAAATGTATCTTGCCATTACCGAGAGTAAGAAGATATACTCGGGAGTGGGAGAAAATTCGCAGATGAACTTTGAGAAACACAAAATCTTCTTGTATCGTGAGGATTTTGAAAAATTTGTGAATGGCTTGAGTGAAGTTGTACAATATATATTGGATGCACAAGGGCCGTCTTTGTCGCGAAAAGACTATAATGAACTTCTTATCTCCGATCAAGAGGTGGGCGAATCTTCTGTAGAGGAGCCAATAAAGATTGATATTGACTTTTAATCCAATAAAAACTTTGGTGTTCAAAAAAAAAGTATTACCTTTGCGCCCGCTTTTGAAGCATCGTAGGGTGGAATACCTCCGTGTGATGGTGAATTAAGCAGAAATAAACAACTTAATTTAGAGTAACACAATTATTTTAAAGAACAATGAGATCAATTGAAGTAAAAGGTACTGCGAGACCTGTAGTTGGCAAAAAGTCAACTCGCGAAATCCGCAAGGCTGACAGCATTCCTGCTGTATTGTATGGTGTTGAACGTGGCGAAAACAACTTGCCTGTAGCTACTCACTTCACTGTGACTAACGACGAAGTTCGTAACCTTATTTATTCTCCCCACATCTACTCTGTAGACCTCATCATCGATGGTAAGGCTTGCAAGGCAGTGTTGAAGGATATTCAGTTCCACCCTGTAACTGACCGCATCCTCCACATCGATTTCTATCAGATTACTGAAGAGAAGCCCATCGTTATGGAAGTACCCGTTGCCCTCGAAGGTTTGGCAGAAGGTGTACGTGCCGGTGGTAAGCTCCAGCTCCAGATGCGTAAGTTGAAAGTTCGTGCCGTTTACACTAACATCCCCGAGAAGTTGGTTGTTGACGTTACTTCTCTCGGTCTTGGTAAGACTATCAAGGTTGGTGAGTTGAACTACGAAGGACTTGAACTCGTAAACTCTAAGGAAGTAGTAGTTTGCGCCGTTCAGTTGACACGTGCAGCTCGTGGTGCAAAGGCCAAAGGATAAAGACTCTTTTTAAGTGAAGAGTAAATAATAAAGAGTGAAGAATCATAGAGTGTGTGAGCACCGTTTGATTCTTCACTCTTTGTTCTGTTTAATTCTTCACTATACACTCTTCACTCATCATTTATTTAGAATATGAAGTACTTAATAGTCGGATTGGGAAACATCGGTGACGAATATCGCGATACCCGTCATAATATAGGATTCAATGTGGTGGACGCTATGGCCAAGGATGCTGGAGTTTCTTTTGCTGATCGTCGCTATGGCTTCGTGGCCAACATGTCCATTAAAGGGCGTCAGTTGGTGTTGCTCAAGCCATCGACCTACATGAATCTCAGTGGAAATGCCGTGAGATACTGGATGCAACAAGAGAAGATACCCTTGGAAAATGTATTGATTGTAGTGGATGATTTAGCACTGCCTTTCGGCGCACTCCGTCTGAAACCCAAAGGAAGTGATGCTGGACACAATGGCCTCAAACACATCGCTACCACATTAGGCACACAGGATTATGCTCGTTTGCGCTTTGGTATAGGAAATGACTTCCCACGTGGTCATCAGGTCGATTTCGTATTGGGACATTTTACTGATGAGGATATGAAGACTATGGACGAGCGCGTATCAGTGGCTGTTCAGATTATTAAGAGCTTTTGCTTGGCAGGCATGGCTATTACTATGAATCAATTCAATAAGAAGTAATGTCCAAGATAGAAGCTCGTATAGATAAGTGGTTGTGGGCGGTGCGTGTGTTCAAGACACGTACCATAGCAGCAGACGCTTGTAAGAAAGGACGTGTAACAATGTCTGGCGCGCAAGTCAAGCCATCGCGTGTAGTGCGTCCTGGTGATGTGGTAGAGGTGAAAAAAACTCCCATCACCTATTCATTCAAGGTGATACAAGCCATTGAAAACCGAGTAGGAGCCAAACTTGTACCCGAAGTAATGGAGAATGTCACTCCCGCTGCTCAGTACGAATTATTGGAGATGAGCCGCATCAGTGGATTTGTGGACAGAGCGCGTGGTACTGGCCGACCAACCAAGAAGGACCGTCGTGCAATGGATGAATTCGTAACTCCCGCCTTTGAAGGAGATTTCGACTTTGATTGGGATGACGAAGACGATGATGAAGAGATAGACAACTAACTGAAAATAAGAGATAAGGGTGAGAGAGGCGTTGATGCAAATATAGGCTTTCTCCACCTCGTATACGTTGCATACACTTAGGCACGGATTACGCTGATTACACGGATAGAACAATGTATGAATCCGTGACAATCGTGTAATCCGTGCCTAAGTGTTGTATTGTGATATACTCACTCGTCTCTTACTCCTCTTTGCCGAAGGAGGTTGGCAATTGCTTACGAATAATCAGAGCAGAAATGATGCCTGGCAGCGTGCAGAGACAGACGAAAAGGAAGAAATGAGTATATCCCAACCAATCGCTCATGTATCCGGCTATCATACCGGGCAGGCTCATTCCTGCGGCCATCAATCCCGTTGCCAATGCATAGTGTGCCGTCTTGTAGGGACCTTGGGCAAAGTGGATAAGGTAAAGCATATAGGCCGCAAAACCTATTCCATAGCCGAATTGTTCGATGGCGACAAATAAGCCTACTATCCATAGGTTAGTGCATTGCATCCAAGCCATTAGCACGTAAAGCAGGTCGGGCACATTGATAGCCAATGCCATGGGCAGAATCCAATACTTTAGTCCTTTGCGGCTGACCATGATGCCCGCTACAATGCCGCCCAATAGCAAGGCTACGACTCCTAATGTGCCATAGATGGCGCCTACTTGGGTGGTGCTTAAACCTAATCCTCCCTTCTCAGGTGAGGCCAAAACGAAGAGCGGTGCAATCTTTCCCAGTTGAGATTCTCCCAGGCGGTATGTGAGGATAAAGAATAGCGCTGTGCCAATGTGTGGTTTGCGGAAGAATGTAACTACCGTATCCAAGAAATTGCGTATCAGTTGCTTGGATGAACTCTTCTCAGTTTCCACCTTCTCTACTTGTGGCATGGCCAAAGAGTGGTAGAGGAAGAGGCCGATGAAGATGGCGCAAAGCAGGTAGAATACCAATGCCCAAGCCAGTGCGATGTCGCCCTTGACAGAGGGGATGATGTGGCCTTCAGCCAGCAGTCCGGCTAACATTACCAAAACTCCCTGTCCAAAGATACTACCGCATCGGTAGAACGTGTTTCTCAGTCCTACGAAGAACGATTGGTCTTTTGTCGTGAGGGCTAGCATGTAGTATCCGTCGGCGGCAATGTCGTGCGTGGCACTGGCGAATGCCATAAGTGCGAAGCAGGCCATGGTGGCTTGCACAAAGAATGGGGTGGGAAGGAAGAAGGCGATACAGGCAAATGCTGCAGCCATCAGCCCTTGCATGGCCAGCACCCAAAAACGCTTGGTGCGGATGAGGTCGATAAAGGGGCTCCATAGTGGTTTGATAATCCATGGTGTACCTAACCAACTTGTATAGAACGCCACCTCCTTGTCGCTGAGTCCCATGTTTTGATACATAATCACAGCCAACGACATCACGGCAAAGTAGGGGAGTCCTTCTGAGAAGTAGAGTGTGGGTATCCATGCCCACGGGGAACGAGTTGCTTTCATTGTCTGAGTATGGTTTTGTAGAGGCCACACTTCCCTGTGATTGATGCGAGTGTGTGGCCTATCGATGATATCTTACTTAACGGATGCTCTGTTGCGCGGGTTATTTGAACTGGTATGCTGAGGTCACTTCGGCTCCCTTGAAATAGTGGAGCAGGATTTCATCGTAGAGGTATCCACGTTCGCCCATTACAGCAGCACCTATTTGGCAGAGTCCTACGCCGTGTCCCCATCCGGCTCCTGTGAGCAGGAATGCACTTGGTATACCATCTTCCTTTACCCCCTCCTTGTCCACCACAAATGCTGAACTGAACAAGTGAGACGGTGAGAGTGTGCGTCTTATCTCCAATTCCTTTCCTATACACATGGTGCGCTTGCTACCTACTATCTGCAGGCGTGTGATGCGTCCACTCTTTCCTCGTTGTATGGGGATGAGGTCGAGTATGTCGCCATAGTCTGTCTTCGAGCGAGTGCGTATGATTTCCGACAGTTCTTCCTGTGTATAACGCACCTGCCAACGGTAGAAGTCGGTAGTCTCCTGGTCGTAATTGTTGAGTATCTGTGCCAGCACCTGCTTGTTCTGTGTGTTGCAGAATGCTTGAGGGGTTGAGCGTATCCAGCGGTCGGCTTCGCTTTCCTGGGTGAGGTCGGGGAGTGTCGCCTCCTTGCCGAGGTCTGAGTCGCTGACCGATTCGAGGTAAGGGAAGTGCTTGTCTTCCCAGCAGGTCTCAAACTCTTCGCTAATACCTCCGCAACACTTCGAGAAGCGGGCATCGCATATCTCTCCGTCGTACATCAGCACTTGTCCGCGTGTGGCCTCTACGGCTTGTACTACAGCCTCTTTGGTTGCCTTGGTGATGCCTTGGTAGCGTTGGCAGTGGTCATCGGCACACACGTCGAAGATGGTGTGGTCCTCTCTGTCATACCACCGTACATACTCCGTGTCACTCTTGATGAGGGAGAAGAAGCCACCCGTGTCACCCTGTTTGGCCAACGTGCGTCGTTTCTCTATCTGGGCATATAGCCAACTGCGGCTTACCACGGCGTGTGCCTTCAGGAATTCCAGGGGTGAGGTTGCCTTCATCTCCGAGGAGATGACGCTGATGAGGTAGTCCTCTACGGGCAATATGTTGATGGCCGTAATCTTTCCCTCTTCTACCACCAGTTTCAATGTGCCCTGGAATATCTGTGTCTCCTGTCGTTCCCAATGGAAGTTGATGCCTATTGTGACATCGTAGAGCGAGAAGGAGGCTCCCTCTTCCGTTGGGGTGAAGGTGAGTTCATGGTATAGTTTGTCTCGCCACAGGATGCCTCCTTCCGAAAAGACTACTGTCTCTTCGCCTCGGCAGGTTTCACCCTTGGCAGAGTAGTTCATGTTCAGTGAGAACTTTATCTCTTGTGCGTTGACAATGCCAACGCTTATCATGGGTCCTTTCATAGTATGTGCGACTTTGTGATGTCTCTTATTTTAGTAAGTTGCTCGGTCTCTTCAGTATGTATCGGTCACAGTCGGTGAGGTACTCCTCGTAGCGGCTCATGGCCTGTTTCACTCGGCTGATGGTCTCCTCTGCCTCTTCCCAACTGATACCCACTTCGCTGATGATTTGCTTGGCCACGCGCTCGTTCATGCGGTCATAGTCCTCGGGGCGTGCAATGGGGAATATGCCTGCCATTTCCAGTGCTGCCGGGCTGATGAGCAATTGCTTGTCACCCTCGTGGTAATAGCAGTCGGGGCGGTGTTTCGAGCGTGGGATGAGGTAGATGGTGTATCCGTTGATGAATTTCTGGCACAGTACGTTCATGCGTGGTTCCTCCTCGCCCTCCACCTTGGGCAGGCTGTCTATGAGGAGGCGCAGCAATGGGGTGCTCGAGGGGACTGAGGTGTCGGCTGTGTACAGGAAGACTGGGCAGTGGTACTGGCTCAGCAGGCTGATTCTCTCTATTATGGGTCTGTACTTTGTCGGGCTTTCGGCCACCATTTCCTCCCTTCCCATGTAGCGGAGCAGGGGGGGCTCCATGTCCACTCCACACTGCAGGTGTGCATGGTCGGGTGCCGATGCGCCACACTTGGGTCCGTTGTAGAAGGTGATGTACCGCTCCTGGGTGTCCAGTGCCACATCGATGAGTGTGTTCAGTTGTGGCAGCAGGCGTTGTGGGGCGTGGGCATTGGCCACTATGGTTGTGTGGTTCTTGAGTACGGGATAGGGGTTGGCCAGTACGGTGAAGTTGCGCAGGCGGCCCTGTGAGAGTTGTTCCTGGGGTCGGTTGTTGGCACACAGGAAGCAGGGTCGCTCGTTCACATTGGCTATGTCTGCCTTGGCCGAGTGTATGCGCTTGGGGTTTTCCTTGATGATGAATCCGCTGCGGGTCTGTTTCTGCCTGCCTTCGTAGGGGAGTGTGCCGTTGTATATACTGAAGTTGTGGTCCTTGATGCGTGCCTTCAGTTCCATGGTGCGTAGCTTGTCCTTGAGCAGGTTGTGTGCATTGACCTGTGCGTGGTTGAGGTCGGCGTCGGAGTTGCCTTCCCATCGGCGGCAGAGGTATACCACATCCCACACTCGACCTATGCGGAAGGTGCGGCTGATGGCAAGGGCCATGGCATAGTCCTCGCCGTAACTGATGTTGGGGATGTCCACCTCGCGGCGCAGTATGGGTGTGAAGAAGGCGCGTGGTGCACCGGCTCCGTTCACTCGCAGCAGGTTGTTGTGTCCGTTCTCCCTTGTCCACTCGCGGTGGTCTATGACTCCGGGGGGCAGTGTCTCGAGGTTGAAGTTGGTCATGCGGTACGAGCCAATGACCATGGCTGCCCCTTGTTCGTAGAAGGCTGCCACCATCTTTTGCAGTGTGTCGGGTCCGCTGTAGAGGTCGTCACTGTCGAGCTGTACGGCAAATCGTCCGCACTGGGGATGGTGTATGGCCATGTTCCAGCAACCGCCTATGCCCAGGTCCTGTCGGTCGGGCACCAGGTGTACCACACGTGGGTGTTGCTGGGCCAGTTCCTCCAGTACTTGTGTGGTGCCATCGGTGGAGTGGTTGTCCACCACGATGATGTTGTAGGGGAAGTCTGCCTGTTGGCTGAGTGCCGAGTTCACGGCGTCTGCTATGGTGCGTACGCGGTTTCTTACGGGGATGATGACCGATGCCTCTACGGGGAAGTTGCCTTCGCTCAGGTCGGGGCTGAACAGCTCTGTCTCGGGGATGTATGCTCCCACCATGCGGAGGTATAGGGTGAAGACGGCCTCCATCTCGCGCTGCACCTCGGCCTGTGCGGGATTCACGTAGTCGAACTGCTTCTCGCCTGACTTTCTGCGGTCAGTCCGGTCAATGGTGTAGAGGGGCTCACTGATGTGTGTGGGCATGGGCAAGTGCTCCATGTGATAGCCCAGTGTGAGGGCATAGAGTGCGGCATACTGCATCTCGTGCTCGCAGTGTAGCAGGTCGGGTACCACCGAGGCTGCATTGATGAGTCGATGGTGCACGAGCAGTACTGAACCCATGTCGAAGTCGCTGCGCACACTGCCCGTTTGGAAGTCGATGAGGGGGTGTGGCTCGCAGTGGTCACCGTCCTGCACATAGTGGTCGGCATACACCAGGCCTGCCCCTGTGTTGGTGGCTACCCTGAGCATGCGTTCGATGGCGCGGTAGCCCAACTTCACTGTCTCGGGTCGGGTGATGAGCAGTGCATAGGTGCCGCGTATGCACTGGCGCATCAGTGCCATGTTGCCAAAGTGCCCTATGGGGCTGAAGCATCGCAGCACGTGGCAGTCCTGAGGCATGGGGTGGGACTTGTCGGGTCTCTCAGTGCAGAGGAGGAAGATGGAACCTACGAGGGGCGACTGGCGCAATCCCTCGATGGTGGGCAGTGCCTCGGCCCAATTGCGGAAGGGCAGGAAGCAATTTATACGTGGATTCATACGGTCTGTACCTTATTATATTATACTTGGGGACAAAGATAGTGCAAACCGAGCGAAGAACAAAAAGAATCCCTTCTTTTTTTCTTCCGAGGTGCCGCCTATTTTCGACTTTTCTCCGCAAAAGTCAAAGGTGGTGCAAACCGAGCGAAGAACAAAATGAATCCCTCCTTTTTTTCTTCCGAGGTGCCGCCTATCTGTTACATGACCCGCGTGGGAGAGAAAAAATAATTCACCAATGTAAAAAAATGTATGAAAACGTTTGGAAATGTAGAAACCATGCTTTATCTTTGCAATCAGGAATGAGGAGAGACCCATAGAGTCACACCTTGATTGGAAGTATCAAACCTTATCTGTACGGCCACGTGAGGTCGTAATGAATTGAAAACTAACGAAGTATCGCGTTTCAATAAAACTTGCTGAAGAGGATTGAGGACACACATTGGTGTGGTCAAAATATACCCACCTGTGTCACCGAAAAAGACCCACCTGTGTCTCTGCGTGAGACCCACCTGTGTCTCGGGGCAAGACCCACCTCTGTCTCTGAGGGAGACCCACCTGTGTCTCTGAGACCCCCCGAAGTGAGTGGAGTCGGACGTATATGGAGTGTCATTTTTTTTTATTAACTTTTAAATTAAGTTTTAGGATTATGAGTATAAAGTATAACTTTGTACAGAAGGCAAATCCCAACGACAGGGATGCCAACAAGAAATGGTACGCAGTACCGAGTAGCGAATCAGCCATGAGTGGCAAGGCAATGACCCGTGCGGCAACGGCCAACACCAGCACTTCGGCTATAGAGATGGAGGCGGCCATGGAGTATCTGGCCAACTACATCCCCCAGCAGTTGTTGCAGGGACACACGGTGAAGGTGCCCGGCTTAGGCACATTCCGCATTGCATTCAAGAGCAAGGGAGTGACCAACCTGACCGACTTCAATGTAGCGGCCATGATAAGGGAACCCCGCATCCTGTTTACCCCTGACAAGGCTTTGAGAACCAGTGTGATTCAAAATCTCACTTTCGAGAACGGCGGTGTGCTGAAGGATGGCGTGCGCTATGCCTCGGTCATCGACTACCTGAAGGCCACGGGTAACTACCAGGGAGGTGCTTCGAAGGACGACCCTTCGGACAGCAATGGCACCGACCCAGGTGACGACAACGGTGGCAGTGGCACTGGTGGAAATCCGCTGTAAATCAGCGTCAGTATCTATGTGGGCGAGGCGTCACCTGTGGGGTGGCACCTTGCCCTTTTCTTTACCCCTGTGGGAGGTGGGTGCCATCCACCTTTCCCCCTGCACACCCGCCCCATACCTTGCTCAGTACTGACTCATCCTTCCGATGGGGTTCCTTTCGGAAGAAAAAAAGAAGGATTTCTTTTTGTTCTTCGCTCGGTTTGCACTATCTTTGCACACCTCTTGTAATTTAATAAGGTATGACCGAAACAAAGACACCCCTGCTGGGGTTAACCATAGAAGAGTTGAAGCAAGTGGCCTCCACCGTGGGGCTGCCCTCCTTTGCTGCCAAACAGATAGCCGGATGGCTCTACGATAAGCGGGTGACAAGCATCGATGAGATGACCAACCTCTCACTGCGCGGTCGCGAGGAACTCTCGCGCCACTACTGTGTGGGCCGCGAAGAGCCCATCGAAGCCATGCGCTCGGTGGATGGCACAGTGAAGTACCTCTTCCCCGTAGGCACCGGAGCCGTGGAGGCAGTGTACATCCCTGCCGAGGATGGCGACAGAGCCACACTCTGTGTCTCCTCACAAGTGGGATGCAAGATGAACTGCCTCTTCTGCATGACAGGCAAGCAAGGCTTCACCGCTCACCTGACCCCTGCCCAGATACTGAATCAGGTTCTCTCTATCCCCGAAAGCGACACCCTCACCAACGTAGTCCTCATGGGCATGGGCGAGCCGTTTGACAACATCGACAACGTGCTGCGTGCCCTCGAACTGATGACTGCCCCCTATGGCCTTGCATGGAGCCCCAAGCGCATCACCGTGAGTACTGTGGGAGTGAAGCGCGGCTTGCAACGCTTCCTCGACGAGAGTCAGTGCCACCTGGCCATCAGCCTGCACAACCCCTTCCCTAAGGAGCGTCTCGAACTGATGCCCGCCGAAAAGGGTTGCTCCATCACCGACATGCTGGAGATGCTCCGCCAGTACGACTTCACCCACCAGCGCCGCCTCTCGTTTGAGTACATCGTCTTCCGTGGAGTGAACGACAGTGAAGCCCATGCCCGCGAACTTGTCCGACTGCTCAAGGGCATGGAGTGCCGCATCAACCTCATCCGCTTCCATGCCATCCCCAATGTCCCGTTGGAAGGAGTTGACATGGAGCACATGATAGCCCTGCGCGACTACCTGACCCAGCACGGAGTGTTTACCACCATACGCGCCAGCCGTGGCGAGGACATCTTTGCCGCATGTGGCATGCTATCCACCATGAGGAAGGACGAAGGCACTGCCCGCTGAGCCACTCGGCACGAGGAACCATTGCCTGAGAGACCTCCCCGAAACGGAACATTGAAAACCATTAAAAGCTTTACACATAATTATGAAACATTTGTCAACCCTTGCCTATCTTGCCCTCCTCCTGCTTGGTATGGCCTCATGTAAGAATGGAGGAACTTCACTCTTTGCCCCCGCGTCAAGTGGTAGACCCTACGAGATGTTGGTCGTGATGGACGACTCAGCTTGGGAACGTCCTGCCGGACGAGCCCTCTTCGACGCCCTTGACACCGATGTGCCCGGCTTGCCACAGAGTGAGCGCTCGTTCCTCATCATGCAGATTGACGAGTCACAGATGAACAACACCTTCCGCATCTTCCGCAATATCATTGTGCCCAAGATTGACCGCATGTACTCACAGGTAAAGTTCAAGTTCGCACGCGATGTGAACGCTTCGCCACAGGTGATTATGACCATACAGGCACCCAGTGAAGAGGCATTTGCCGAGTATGTGGGGAAACATAAGCAGACGATAGTGGACCTGTTTACCCGTGCCGAGATGAACCGCCAGGTGAAACTCCTCAAGAAAGACCACAGCCTGTTGGTCGAGCAACTCGTGAGGGACAGCTTCCAGTGCACCGTCCATGTGCCGGCCGACCTGCAGAACTACAAGCGTGGGCGCAACTTCCTGTGGGCTACCACCAATCGCGAGAAGGACGACCTCAACTTCGTCATCTACTCCTATCCCTTCACCGACAGGAACACCTTCACACTCGAGTACTTCATACACAAGCGGGACTCTTTCATGAAGGCTAACCTCCCTGGTCCTCTCGATGGCTCATACATGGCCACCGATGAGAACTTCATCATGTCACAGGACATTTCCGTGCGTGGAAAGTATGCCCAAGAAATCAAGGGACTGTGGGAAATGGAAGGTGCCGTCATGGGTGGTCCGTTCGTCTCTCACGTGCGTGTGGACGAGGAGAACCAGCGCGTCATTGTTGCCGAGGCATTTGTCTATTCGCCGGGTAATAAGAAGCGCGACATCATGCGCCGCATGGAGGCTTCCCTCTATACCTTGCAGTTGCCTGGTGAGCAGGACGCCGTCACTACCGTGGGCAGTGATGTAGAGGGTGTGGAAGAGGAGATTGTCGAGAAGAAGAACTAATCCCTCAGTACAGTCCCTACCCAAGGAAAGTAAAACGACAACAATAACCATAAACCAACATAATAACTATGAGCGAAAAACTGAGAGTGGGCATTACCCACGGCGATATAAACGGAGTAGGCTACGAGGTCATCCTCAAGGCATTCGAGAATCCTGTGATGATGGACCTTTGTACTCCCATTGTCTATGGCTCGCCCAAGGTGGCAGCCTACCATCGCAAGGCCATTGATAGTCCTACTAACTTTACCATCATCAACCATGCCGACGAGGCAAGTACCACCAAGTTGAACATACTGACTTGTGTGGACGATGAACTGAAGGTGGATTTGGGCATCCCTTCTGAGGAGGCAGGCAAGGCTGCACTCGATGCTCTCGAAAGAGCACTTGCCGACTACGAGGAGGGACTCATCGATGTGCTGGTGACTGCTCCCATCAACAAGAATACCATCCAAGGCGAGAACTTCCGCTTCCCTGGACACACTGAGTATATCCAAGAGCGTGCGGGTGAAGGCGAAAAGGCACTGATGATTCTCCTCAAGGATGAGTTGCGTGTGGCACTTGTGACTGGACACGTCCCTGTGAGCAGCATCTCTTCTCTTCTCACCAAGGAACTTATACAGGAGAAACTTACTATTTTTGAGCACTCTCTCCAACGCGACTTCTGCATCGAGAAGCCACGCATTGCCGTGCTTGCCCTCAATCCCCATGCGGGCGACGGAGGACTCATCGGCACCGAGGAGCAAGAGATTATCATCCCCGCCTTGGAGGAGATGAAGGCACAGGGTATGTTCTGCTATGGCCCCTATCCTGCTGACGGATTCTTTGGTTCTGAACAGTTCACTAAGTTTGATGGTGTACTGGCAATGTATCACGACCAAGGCTTGGCTCCCTTCAAGGCATTGGCTATGGAGGAGGGCGTGAATTTCACCGCAGGTCTTCCCATTGTGCGTACTTCGCCTGCTCATGGTACAGCTTACGATATTACCGGAAAGGGCGTAGCCTCCGCAACTTCGTTGTGCCACGCCATATATACAGCACTGGATGTGTATCGCAACCGCGACTTCTACGATGAGGCTCGTGAGAATCCCTTGAAGAAGCAGTACCACGAGAAGCGTGACGATAGCCACAAACTGAAACTCGACTAAGCACAATCCTACTAACTGAGCATGAACTTTGCAATCATATCAGCTGGCGAGGGCTCGCGCCTTGCACAAGAGGGAGTAGAGAAACCTAAGCCTTTGGTGGAGTTGAACGGCGAGGCCATGATTGAGCGCCTCGTCCGTATCTTCGTGCGCCAAGGGGCTGAGCGCGTGGTTGTCATCATCAACGACCGTGTGGCAGAGACAAAGGAATTCCTCCTCCGCTTGAAGGAGCAGTTGCCTATCGAGTTGGTAGTGAAGAACACCCCGAGTTCTATGCATAGCTTCTACGAAATTGCTCACCTGCTGGGTGACGAGAAGTTCTGCCTCACCACCGTGGACACCATCTTCCACGAGGAGGAGTTCGGTCGCTACATTCAAGCCTTTCGTACCTCCGAAGTCGATGGTTTGATGGCTGTTACCGACTATGTGGACGATGAGAAACCCCTCTATATCTCAACCGACGAGGCGTTGCGCATCACTGGCTTTCACGACGAGGCAACCCCCGATTGTCACTACATATCGGGAGGCATCTATTGCCTCACTCCGTTGGCATTGGGCACTTTGCGCCGATGCATGGAGAGTGGCCTTTCGCGCATGCGCAACTTCCAACGCCAGTTGGTGGCCGACGGGCTTCGTCTCGAGGCCTGGCCATTCAGTAAGATAGTGGATGTGGACCATGCCGAGGATATAGTAAAGGCAGAGGCATTCCTGAGTGCCAATGGGGAGTGACGAACGAAGAGTGAAGAATCCGATACCCTTATGAATATCATTGCCATCAGCCGAGGTGCCCGTTACTCGCCCAACCACATAGGTAACGATGCTGCCATCTTCAACAAGGTTGTGGAGTGTCTGCTTCGTGACGGACATGAGGTGTACTCGTGTGACGAGGAGACCTTTTTTGGACATTGCCAGGATGGACATCATACCTTGGTGGTGACCATGGCACGCGATGTCCGCACGCTTGAAAGGTTGATGGAGTGGGAGAGTCGTGGTGCTACCATCGTCAATTCACCGCGAGGTGTACTCAATTGCGTGCGCCTACCTATGACTGAACTATTGATGAAGCACGGTATTCCCCATCCGCAGAGTTGGATATTTTCCACCGATGCACCTCTTCCTGAGGAGATGACCTTCCCCTGTTGGCTCAAGCGCGGCGACTCACATGCCCTTGTCAAGGAGGATGTCTGCTATGCGTCCACACGCGACGAAGCCTTGCGTGTGGTGGCCGATATGAAGGGAAGAGGCATACCTTCGGTGGTGGTAAACGAACACCTCGAGGGCGACTTGGTAAAGTTCTATGGCGTACAGGACGACACCTTCTTCCATTGGTTCTATCCCTCGTCCCTGTCTCATACCAAGTTTGGGTTGGAGGCAATCAATGG
Organism: Bacteroidaceae bacterium; assembly: GCA_017560945.1. Taxonomy (GTDB): domain Bacteria; phylum Bacteroidota; class Bacteroidia; order Bacteroidales; family Bacteroidaceae; genus Phocaeicola_A. Next base: position 40,775 of record JAFZDY010000050.1, read on the forward strand.
CGAGGCGAAGCAGATTCCCTTCTCTTCCCACCAATTGAAACAATGTGCCGACGAAGTCGCTCGTGTGCTGAAGGTCCCTGTGTATGGTGGCGATGCGGTGGTAAGTCCTGATGGCCGCATACGCATCATCGACTTCAACGATTGGCCGAGTTTTGCCCCTTGTCGCAATGAGGCAGCCCAGGCCATTGCACGATATTGTGCGACTCTGTGATGTGCACAAAATAAAGAATATACTTGTCATTAGTCACCAGTCACCAGTCACATTAAGAACATGACAACGACCAATAAAAAAAATGGAGGCATCGCCTCCACCTACAAGTCCCTCGATACTGAGGAACTGTTTGATATCTACTTCAATCGTCCTATAGGATACGCGTGGGCATTGCTCTTCAAGGCATTGCACATACACCCTAACGTGATAACCATTGTCTCCATCCTCATGGGTGCTGCAGCTGGGTATTTCTTCTATTTCCCCGATTGGAAGACAAACCTCATAGGAGTTCTCCTGCTTGTGTGGGCAAACCACTACGATAGTGCCGATGGTCAATTGGCACGAATGACGGGTCAAAAGACCTTGTGGGGACGCATACTCGATGGATTTGCGGGCGATGTATGGTTCTTCTCCATCTACTTCTTCATCTGCTTGCGCATGACTCCCACGTGGGGTGTGTGGATATGGTTGTTGGCTGCCTTTTCAGGCTTCATTTGCCATAGCAAGCAGTGTGCCTTGTCCGACTATTACCGCAACATTCACCTCTATTTCCTTAAGGGACGCGAGGGAAGTGAGTTGGACAACTCTGCTCAGCAACGCAAACTCTTCCGCGATGCACCTTGGAAGGGACACATTTGGTTCAAACTCTTTCACTTCTTCTATGGCAACTACACTCACTCACAGGAGCAGATGTCGCCCTGTTTTCAGCGTTTCTTTGCCTTGGTGAATCAAAAGTATGGAAGTCAAGTCCCCCAATCCTTGCGCGATGAGTTTCGTGCAGGTAGTTTGCCATTGATGAAGTGGGCGAATATCCTCACCTTCAACACCCGTGCCATGGTGCTCTATGTCGTAGTGCTCACGGGTGTGCCCTGGGTCTATTTCCTTTTCGAGGTGACGGTGATGAACGTCCTTTTCTTCTACATGCGTAGTCGCCACGAGGCTTTGTGTACACGCTTGACCACCCAATTGCAGGAGGAGAAGGCATGAAGTCGAAGTATCGCAACATATTCCTCCTCTTCGGTATAGTCGCCATTGTGGTGATGCTATGCACCTTTGAGATGGATTATGCCGATCTTTGGCAAAATCTCCGTCGTGCAGGTTGTTGGTTTCCCGCCATCGTGGGGTTGTGGGTATTCATCTACCTGTTGAACGCCCTTTCGTGGTATTGCATCATTCGCGATGGCAAGCAGACGTGTCCCATCTCCTTTTGGCGCGTGTACAAACTCACCATCTCGGGCTTTGCACTCAACTATGCCACACCACTGGGATTGATGGGAGGCGAACCCTACCGCATCATGGAGTTGACTCCCTACGTAGGGGCCAGTCGTGCCACCTCGTCGGTCATCCTTTATGTGATGATGCACATCTTCACCCACATCAACTTCTGGTTCTTCTCCATTTTCCTCTACATTGCTCTCTATGCCGTCACTTGGGAGATGGGAGTACTGTTGGCCATCATTGGTGCCTTTTGCCTGTTGGCCATCTACTTTTTCATGAAAGGATATAAGAATGGCATGGCCGTGCGTACACTCCGCCTCCTTTGTCACGTACCCTTCATCAAACGATGGGCGGTGGGCTTTGTCGAACGTCAGCACGAGACATTGACGCGCATTGACCATCAGATAGCCGAACTCCATCAGAAACGCAAGCGTACCTTCTATACAGCCTTCCTATTGGAGTTCCTTTCTCGCATTGTGGGGTGTTTGGAGGTATGGTTCATACTCAACATTCTCACCACCGACGTCAGCTTTGCCGATTGCATCCTCATCATGGCCTTCTCGTCGCTCTTCAGCAACCTTTTCTTCTTTTCGCCTATGCAACTGGGTGCGCGTGAGGGAGGGTTGGCTTTGGCCGTAGGCGGACTTTCCATCCCCTTGGCCTTTGGCGTATATACAGGGTTGCTCACTCGTGTGCGCGAACTCATATGGATAGTCATAGGAGTGGCACTGATGAAGGTGGGAAATAAATTGAGCAATGAGTGATGAGCAATGGGCTATGAGTGATGAGTTTTGAATGTTGAACCTTGAACTTTGAACCCTATGATACAAGGAATAATATTCGACTACGGTGGCACACTGGACACCAATGGACTCCATTGGGCAGAGGTGTTGTGGGCACAATATGAAGCGTGCCGATTGCCAGTGAGTAAGGCCGACTTTCGCGAGGCATACGTCTACGGTGAGCGCACCATGGGTAAGCAACCTTTGGTGAAGCCTACGGATGACTTTCGCCAAGTACTCCTCATCAAGAGCCGTTTACAACTTCAGTACTTGATAGAAAAAGGGTGCCTCGATTCGGAGCATTTCCCCCTCGGGACCTATGCCGAGAAGATAGCCGACGGAGGTTACCTTGTGGCAAGAAAAACGGTTGACAATGCCCGAAAAGTCCTCGAAAAGTTGAAAACTACCTATAAAATGGTGCTTGTTTCAAACTTTTATGGAAACATTCATACGATTTTGGAAGATTTTGGTTTACTTTGCTACTTTGAACAGGTAGTGGAGTCCTCCGTGGTGGGTATTCGCAAGCCCGACCCTGCCATTTTTACCCTTGGTGTCGAGGCATTGCACCTTTCCCCCGAGCAGGTGGTGGTAGTGGGCGACTCCTATGGAAAGGACATCCTCCCCGCTCACTCCATCGGATGCCACACCGTGTGGCTTCGTGGCATTGGTTGGGCCGAAGAACAGGTGGACGAAACACTTCCCTCCGCCATCATCAGCGACCTGCAACAGGTAGTGGAGATTCTCCGTGCCGAAAAGGGGTAAAGACCAATAGAAGAGCAAGAAAGAAAGTGAAAACAAACATAAAACGCACAACGATATGAACAATCAGAACGTTAAGCCGGCAGACGGCAAACTGGGAATCATGGTCGTAGGATTGGGAGCCGTCACCTCCACCTTCATGACCGGTGTGCTGATGGCACGCAAGGGGCTTACCAAGCCCGTAGGCTCCATGACACAGTACGACAAGATACGTGTGGGCAAGGGAGCTGACAAGCAATATTTACACTACTCCGACATTGTACCATTGGCAAAGCTCGACGATATTGTCTTCGGAGCATGGGACGTCTATCCCGTCAATGCCTACCGCTCGGCCATGTATTGCGAGGTGTTGAAGGAGAAGGACATCAACCCCGTGAAGGAAGAACTGGAGAAGATTGTCCCCCTGAAAGCCGCCTTTGACAAGAACTTTGCCAAGCGCCTCGATGGCGACAACGTGAAGGACTGCAGCACCCGTTGGGAGATGGTGGAAGCCTTGCGCGAGGATATACGTCGATTCAAGCAGGAGAATGGTTGTGCCCGCATCGTGGTAGCATGGGCTGCTTCTACCGAGATATACGTGCCCGTCTATGAGCCTGTGCATGGCTCCTTGGCAGCCCTCGAACAGGCCATGAAGGACAACGATACCGAGCACATAGCCCCCTCCATGTGCTACGCCTATGCCGCCCTGTCCGAAGGTGCGCCCTTCATCATGGGTGCCCCCAACACCACACTCGATATCCCCGCCATGTGGGAGTTGGCCGAGAAGACCCGCATGCCCATTGCAGGCAAGGACTTCAAGACCGGTCAGACCCTCGTGAAGTCGGGCTTTGCACCCATCATCGGCACTCGTTGCTTGGGACTGAACGGATGGTTCTCCACCAACATCCTCGGCAATCGCGATGGCCTTGTGCTCGACGAACCCGAGAACTTCCGCACCAAGGAGGTGAGCAAACTCTCCACACTGGAGTCCATCCTCGTCCCCGAGAACCAGCCCGACCTCTACACCGACTACTACCACAAGGTGCGCATCAACTACTATCCCCCGCGCAACGACGATAAGGAAGGGTGGGACAACATCGACATCTTCGGTTGGATGGGATACCCCATGCAGATCAAGATCAATTTCCTCTGTCGCGACTCCATCCTGGCAGCCCCCCTGCTGCTCGACCTCTGTCTGCTCTCCGACCTTGCCGCACGTGCCGGTCGCTACGGCATCCAACGCTTCCTCAGCTTCTACCTGAAAGCCCCCATGTATGACTACCGCACCGACGAAGTGCCCGTCAACCACCTCTTCCAGCAATACACCATGCTGAAGAACGCCATCCGCGAAATGGGCGGTTACGAAGCCGACGAAGAGTTGGATTAACGCATACACCCCTCCGACAGCATCATCATATAACGAAGAGAATGCCTCTGTTTGACGTGTTCAAACAGGGGCATTTTTACTTTTGCACCGTTGAATAAATAAGATTACCATTCTTCTGTCTGTAAGAATGCATTCTTTTTGCACTAAGATTACTATTCTTCCGGAATGTTCAACGTTTAATCATCCTTTGGGCGAGCAGACCTTGCCATTACTTAATAGATTGCAATCTTTCCACTCTCGCGACTTCCGTTGGGATAGGTCACGATGTAGAGGTATGTGGCGGGCATTTTGTCAACCTTCACCTTGGCTTCACCGTTAGCAAAGTTGGTTTCGCCTACCTTGACTGCATCCATTGTGTAGACTTCAAACATAGTAGCGGTGGATGAAGAGCATGAAATTATCCCGTTATTTGCTTGGATAAGGAACGGGCTTACATCGGCCACCTCACCAATATTGGAAGGGTTCAATGCGCAATCATCATCTTTGAAATGGTCGTAATTATCATACATAACGTCGTGTAGGTCAGTTTTTATATTGGTTCGAGGATTTCGATAAACGATACTACTATCTGCAGTGCAAAAATAATTCAATGTACGGCTACAAGGACAGTCCACTTCTGCATGAGTGAACGGCTCAATCAAATCATACATTGATCCTATTCCTGCAATCCAACTATCATAGCCTACATTACTATGGAACAACAAGTGCTTAAAATGTTGATCATCTGTAAGTTGATATTCATTCACTCCATCAACTTTCAAAGAATAAGGGGGTGAGTAATTAGAAAACAATTTGCAATATTCGTCTCCTTTCTTCAATGAAAAATCGTAGAATATATAATCGTTTCCTTCTTCTTGAAACGTAGGAGCTAATAAATATAAAGAATTTATGAAATCTTCTTTTCTCATATAGATCCTTTGCCCTTCTTGACGAATACGATAAATAGCCTCTTCCTTTCCCTCCTCGTATTCGCAAGTAGTGTATTTTACCAACGGATAATAAGTCAATCCATCAATCACTTCTGGGCGGTCAAGTACGGTATATCTAAAATACGAATAGTCTTCATTGTCATAGTCGTAATAGCTCCATGTAGCTCCTACCCATTTGGGATTAGGAGCGTAAGGCTCTTGCATGTTTGGATTCGGAATATCTTTGGCTTCCAACACAACCTTTCCGTTGATTTTACAGTCAATAAAATCGGTATTATAGATATAGACAAAGTACGGGTATTCGTATGATGGGTATGAAATACATCCAAATCCTTGTACCCATGTAACAATATACCTTATCTTGTTTTTGACTATAGAAAGATGTAAGACACGTAAGGGTTCGTTATCTACAATTATTTCTTCCACATCCAATACTGTGTAATTCAATCCATCGACAGGTATTATTTCTCCTATTTTTGCTCCGAAATCAAACAATAACCTAAAATTGTCATATCCTTTATTACAACAATAAACTTTGTCTCCATCTTCATATAAAGCGGCGTGATAAATATTGCGGTTTTTATACAATATTTTTGCCTGAATACCATTTATCAAGGTATCTCCTTCAAAAAAGAAATATTCATCATTATACGTTTCGTCTCTATAATCAAACTTTACCCAATGCCATATTTTGTCTTCGTTGATAAAGGACTTGATGCTTGAGTTGCTTTTTGCTCCAATCGCATAGGAAATGCATACAACAAATAGAATGATGGTTGTTTGTAATCGCTTCATAATCCTAAATATTTAAAAGTTTTGTTATTTAATGATGAGAGTTCCACCTAATTCGCAGTTGAAGTTTGTATTAAGGGTTACGTTATTGTTTGCTTTGATAGTGAGTGTTCCACTATCTGTTATGGTTGTTGCGCCTACTGTAATATTGTTGCCAACCAAAGCACTTCCATTATCAATGACTTTTGATCTGATGGTTACATCCTCATTAAATGTATAAGGAATGTAATTGTGCTTATTTACACTAATATAACAAGGGACATCTACACCCGTGAAAGTATAAGTACTGACCTTTTTTGCTTTCTGAAAGTACGACAATCCCAAATCTTCTATTGAACAGAGAGAAATGTCACACAGACCATTATTTGAAACAGATACTATCACACTGTCTTTGTTTTGTATAACTTCAATATCCTCAGGTGAAAATCGTTTGGGATTATCCGTCCACAATTCCAATGTAGGATCGCCGCCAATCATATATGCCATGGCATTGGCTTTGTATAAGTCTTGATTACTACATGCACGATTCACAAGAATAGTTTGAGATGATTTATTAATATCACCTATACGATATGTACTATCGATACAAATATGTTCAAAAAATAACTCTGATAATAAATCATTTTCACCAGAGTGTGTGTCTTCTGTTGCCCCCAAAAAAAGTACAGCTGCAGATTCTTTTGTTATAAAATCTTCCATAAGACAAGGGGATTCAGAAATTCTAGAATTTTTACATGCAAAACTAAATACTATGGGATTTATTATTGGACAACTCAATCTGTTAATCTGTGTGTTGCCAAATTCTATATCATCATAGCTCCAGTCTTTTTTCCATCCTGTAGGTGTTCCATGTCCTCTATACACAACAAGTCCTACTCCTTGATTAATGATATTCACAACAGAATTGTTCCCAACATTTGAATCAGAACCATATTGAGTGATAAAATCATAATATGTGTTATATTTATTTATTATATTATTTAAACAATCTTTATACTTGGTGGGGTAATAATCGTTATAATCCCCTTTATGTGCGACCATGACGACTTTCCTAAACCAATCATTTGTTAAATTGTTAGGAGCAATATACGAATAATGTTTGTTTATTACATTGTGCAATTCAGAAACGTTGGATACACAAAAGCGACCTATTGCGATGTCTTGATTGTAATGATTGTCATTTCCCATGCATCCATACCAATAATCACTGAGGGTTGCTCCATTAGGGTTCGTACTCGCACCAAAAGTCCAACTATAAGGAGGGATGTCAGTATGATTACCAATTAGAAGCACATATTCTATTCCATAATTCGTTCTTTGATTTCTAATATAATTTTTGATTTGTGTTGGAGTATTGCCTATATCTCCTGTACTCACAACTTTGCACGCGAAACCTTGTTTGGCTTTTATTTTCAAGTAGCGAGCTAATAATGCATCGTTCTTATATTGAGGTGCTGATATAATCAATAAGTTGTAATGTCGTCCTGCTACCCTTGTGTTGTTGTTAATAACACGAGAATAGGAAGTCTCACCATACGAGTTTATTAATGCATCGTTATAATTTGACAACAATAAAGAATAAAGTTTCTTATCAACGAGCACTTCTATTTCAGAATTCTCAGATTCATTTTTGTCATGAACTATAAAGTCTACTTTTACCGTAAATTCTTTCATTATACGTAATTGGGATGTCGAAGAATTGTAACAGAATGGGTGTAATCTTAGATTACACATCTTCAAGCCTCCCCAGTAAGAAGATTCCCCAAAATTATATGTTTCAGCAGGAAAGTATGAAGCTGAACTATACGCATCTATATCTTTAGAGAATTCAAAAGATGTTTCAGCTTCCGTAAAATGGCGTTGTGATGGATATACTGTATATCCGCTGAGGTTTTCCCATGTAATGTCAGAAATTGTCACTTTTCCATAAGTGCCTTTAGGAAAACCTAACAATTGATTGACAACTGGCAATTCAGGATAACCAACTTTATCCAATGTTTCGTATTTATCTATATACAATTTGTTGTATGTGGTATCTTCGATAATGATATCTTCCTTGTAAAAACCATTGATTGTGACTTTGAACTTATATTGACTTGCATCAGAAGCCAATACTTCTATGTTAGTGCCGCGCTCACTTACTTTCGAATTTGTTAGTGAAATCCAAGTTTGAGCTTGAAGATGGATTGCGCACATGGCTAACAATAAACATAACTTATATCTCATAATCTTTTAGAAATTTAGTTTAAATATTACATTTAGAAATCACTAAAAGAGAATTTGTATTCTTTCTTAGGCTAACTTGAGGAGAATCAACCATGACTTACTCTGTCAATACCATCCGTTTGGAGGCTATCATCTGCCCATCGGTAATAAGTGCATAAATGTAAATTCCTGCCATAAGTGTAGAACCTTCTACTGTTACACTATTTGAAACTACGGATGTGTCCAAATCATACTTTTTCAATTGCTGACCGTTGAGATTATAGATGCAGAGGGCTGCACTTTGAATGTCGGAAGGCAAGCGGTAAGCAATGGTTGTTTGCTGTTTGAACGGATTGGGAGTGTTCTGATAAAGCATGGCTTCGCTGAAATCTACATTAGACTGTTTGCCCTGTAGTTCTAATTGAGGTTGCGAACCATTATTGGCAAAGAATACCGCCTGCATCGCGTTCATTTGATTCTGTAAGGTCGTAATCTGTGTGCCTTGAACGCTCAAACTATCCTGCAAGTCATTGATTGCTTCGATAAGAACACCAATTAAATCGGAATAAAGGATTCCCTTCGTTCCGTCGTATTGCGTGCGTACCACTTCGGGAAACACCTTTTCCACCTCTTGGGCTATCAAACCGATGCGTTTACGGTTTAACTCTTCACGCATCTGCGCAGTGACTTCTGGGGTAATGCCTTCAGGTAAAGACTTTGCTGCAGCCTGTTCGTCCATAGATAATGTTTGAATACCGTCGTTTGGACTCAGAGTGTTCTTGTATTGGAACGAAATACCTTGCAATTTACGAAGTTTTTGTAAAGGGGATACTAATCGGGTAATATTTGTTTTGCATAGGCTATCGGAAGTGGTTACATCACCTTGGCTGAATATGTAGCCTTGTGAATCTACATAAAAGATTGGTTGGATACCATTGTATGCAATGTAGGGGTAGGCACTTAAGTTTCCTTTAGCACAGATAATAGACTTTGGCCCACAGGTTAATAGACTATGGGAGGTGTTAGCAACGTTTGTTGTAACGGTCAATACACCAGTGTGTCCAATACCAGTTTTGCCAGTAGTAGTAATGTTGTTTGTTGTTGCATAACCATTAGGATTAATGCTCAACTGTGCCTGTGCACAAATTACTGAAAGCATAATGCTTGCAAAGAAAATAATACGTTTCATAATGATTTGTTTTAGTGGTTAATAATTTCGCTTGCAAGTTATACATAATTCTTTAGATAACCAAACATATTCTAAGTTTTTTACTTAACGTAAAATAATATTTTTAATCTATTGTTTTTTTCGATAAAAAAAATTGGTTTTGTTATTCATGTATGGCAAAATCCGATCTCTGTTTGTTAGCTTTTGCAATGTGGCATCCTCCCTCACCTTCTTTAAATTCTTTTCTTGCTTATGCCCTCGAAGTCTTCGTTCATCCGCATTGCAATGCTCTAAGTTTGCTGCAGATTGCGAAAGAGATGGACTATGGAAGTGTATTGCTACGTTATGGAAGTCCAGTCGTGGACTATGGAAATGCATAACATGCCACCAAGCCACCTATACGTGTGAAAGTATTATATACGTGTGTGTGCGTGCGAGATTTTAGAGAATTTAACGGTATCGTCTCGCACACACGCACACGCGTAACATACATTCACGTATATAAGGCGGCTTGGTGGCGAGCTATGTAACTTTGACCATGAAACCATAAAATAGCGGACATTGAATGATGCAACCTTTCAAATGTCTTATAAGATACTGATGTTGGGCATGGAAGAATGGAATCTTCAGCCCTTAACATCCTTATCTTTCGGATGCGTCATACATAGTACCTCTATCAGTAGTAAAATAGTGAAAAAGCCTCAATATTTTTGCTCATCTTGCAGAAATAGTGTATTTTTGCCAATTCTTAGCGATAGTGTGACAACGAGAGAGCAAAACGAAGAAAAGAATGGTGAATCCTGAAATACAGCAAGTGAAGATGAGGTTCGGCATCATCGGCAATGCCGAGGGACTGAACCGTGCCATTGACATAGCCATGCAGGTGGCCCCCACCGACCTGTCGGTGCTGATAACGGGTGAAAGTGGAGTGGGTAAGGAGGCTTTCCCGAAGATTATCCACGAGTTCAGCCGACGCAAGCACAGCCGCAAGTACATAGCCGTGAACTGTGGTGCTATACCCGAAGGTACTATAGACTCGGAATTGTTTGGTCACGAGAAGGGGGCCTTTACGGGTGCCATAGGCGAGCGCCAGGGTTACTTTGGCGAGGCCAACGGAGGTACCATATTCTTAGACGAAGTGGGCGAACTACCCCTTTCTACTCAGGCACGTCTGTTGCGTGTGCTGGAGAGTGGAGAGTACATTCGCGTGGGTTCGTCGAAGGTAGAGAAGACCGACGTGCGCATCGTGGCCGCCACGAACGTTAACCTGTTGGAGGCCATTGCCGACGGACGTTTCCGCGAGGACCTTTTCTATCGACTGAACACGGTACCCATCACTATCCCCCCTTTGCGCGAGCGAGGTAGCGACATAGCCTTGCTCTTTCGCAAGTTTGCCAATGACTTTGCCGATACCTATCGTATGCCCTCCATACAACTGACCGAGGAGGCTCAGCAGATACTCCTCTCGTACCCATGGCCGGGTAATGTGCGCCAGTTGAAGAACATTACTGAGCAGATTTCCATTATCGAACGCAATAGGGAGATTACGGCAGACATCTTGCAACTCTACATTCCTGCCTATACCGCACCTTCGCGTATGCCCGCACTGGTAGGTGCACATTCACCTTCGTCAGGGAAGACGTTTGAGAGCGAGCGCGAGATACTGTATCAGATACTCTTCGACCTGCGTCGCGACGTGACGGAGTTGAAGCGACTGGTCAACTCCAACCTTGGACAGATGCAGGCCTCGTCCACGACGGCACCAGCTTCGCCTGTATCATACTATCCGACCGAGGAGGTGGCCTACCCCGAGGTGCAGACGGTACAGGGCATTCAGAGCATTGCCGAGACACCCGTGTTGCCTGCTACCATCAGTCGTCCTTCGTCGATGGTGGTGCACGACGAGGATATACAGGATACCGAGGAGTATGTGGAGGAGTCCTTGTCGCTGAACGAACTGGAGCGCGAGACCATACGCAAAGCCTTGGAGCGTCACCACGGACGCCGACGCAGTGCGGCCAAGGACTTGAATATCTCGGAGCGTACCTTGTACAGAAAAATTAAAGATTATGGATTGGAATAAAAGTGTGAAATACCTCCTTGGCCTGGTGGTGTGCCTGTGTGTGGCATCGTGTACAGTGTCATATAAGTTCAACGGAGCCTCCATCAACTATGACAAGGTGAAGACCATCACCATCGAGAACTTTACCAACCGTGCCTCATACGTGTGGGGTCCCATGGCTACTATGTTCAACACCGACCTGCAGGACATCTACGTACAACAGACACGTCTGAAACAGGTGAAGCGCGGGGGTGACTTGCACGTGGCAGGTGAGATTACCGCCTATGACCAGTACAACAAGTCGGTGTCGGCCGAGGGATATTCGTCAGTGGTGGAACTGAAGATGGTGGTGAACGTGCGCTTTACCAACAACACCAACCACTCCGAGGACTTTGAAAAGACCTTCTCCGCTACGTGTGAATACGACGCTACACAACAGTTGTCTACCGTGCAGGAGGAACTGGTGTCGCAGATGATTGACGAAATCACCGAGCAGATATTCAACGCCACCGTGGCAAACTGGTAAGCCACAGGGAAAACATAGGGAGAAACGACCTCACACATACACCCCAAAGAGAGAGAAGAGAGAAAGAAGACACTATGGCAATGGACATTGTAGAACTGATAAAGCATCCCGATAGGTTGGCCGACCGTGCGGTGGTGGACGAACTGCGCCTGATGGTGCAGCAGTACCCCTATTTCCAAGTGGCTCGCCTGCTCTACTTGAAGGGACTGTATCTGTTGCGCGATGCTTCATTCGGCACTGAACTGAGACGTAGTGCCCCCTATGTGTCCGACCGAAAGGTGTTGTTCAACCTGATAGAGGGAGAGTATTACAAACTTTCGCCTGTGCCACGTAAGAAGCAGGCCGAAGCCGATGGCAAGGAGGGCGTGGTTGACCGCACTCAGGTGCTGATAGATGCCTTCCTCAATGGACTTCCACCCGAACCTGAGGAAGATGCCCCCTTGGAGGACGATGGCGGACTCAGTGCCGACTATGCGACATACATCCTCACGGAAGAGTCACTGGACGACTCCGCCGAGGGTCAAGCGGGTAAAGTGGTGGCCATGAAGGGACAGCATTTGATTGATGGATTTATCAAAAATAATGACAAACGCATGTCTCTTGGCACACCAGGCGAGTTTGCACCCATTGTGGACGATGAGGTGGAAAAACTACCAGGATTGGACGAAGAAGATGGGTATTTTACCGAAACTTTGGCTAAAATTTACATAAAACAGCATAGATATGCTAAGGCTCTTGAAATTATTCGTCGATTAAGTTTGAAATATCCAAAAAAAAATGCTTACTTTGCAGACCAAATCAACTATTTAGAGAAACTAATAACAAATTCTAACGATAAATAAAAGAAAAAGATGTACGCATTATTGATTGTATTGATTGTATTCGTCGCAATATTGTTGTGTGGCGTAGTCATGATTCAAAATTCAAAGGGAGGTGGCTTGGCATCAAGTTTTGCTTCATCAAACCAGATTATGGGTGTGCGCAAGACTACTGACTTCATCGAGAAGTTCACTTGGGGATGTGCTATCGCATTGGTGGTGTTGAGCGTTGCTACTGCTTACGTGTTGCCCCATGCTTCAGTAGGTACTCAGTCAGTACTTCAGGAAGAGGCTGTAAACGAGAATCTTTTGAATCCTGTTACAGTTCCTGGTTTCGATGCTACTGAGGCTACAGCTGACGATGTTGTTGCTGAGTAATCGAAAGGAAGAGAATATAAATCTGACGAAGAAAAAGAAAAAAAGTGGACGTATCCCGCGCGGGGTGCGTCCACTTCTCTTTTTACCTTGAGTCCTTCTCCTTTTATTTTGTCTTGCTCACGACCTCTTGCGTCTGTACGCTGATGGCCTTCATGCCTGCAATGGAGGGGTGTCCCTGTTGTTTCTCAATGTCCTTCAAGGTGATGACAGGCACATTGTAGTGCTTGCACACGGTGTAGATGGATTCGTTGATGCTCTCCTTCAACTCACTATTCAGCATGTAGTACACCTGAGCTTGCGGATAGAGGGTTTGCAATCCGCTGAGCAGATAAGCCACGGCAGGACGGAAAGTGTGGAGCTCCTCCTTTGTCCATCCCTCGTACTTGTATTCGCCGATGGGTGCACCTGACCAACTATCGTTGGTGGCTCCGAAGATGAGGATGATGTCGGGGTTTCCAAGGTTGTGCATACGGGTGATGAACGAGCGGTCGCTATAGTCCTCCTTGTTGTATCCTGTGTGACATACGGTAGATCCGCTGAACGAGTTGTTCTTCTCCAATACATAGCCATAGTCGTGGATGAACTGATGCCACCATGTTTGTTCGAGTTTCACTACATCGTTATTCTCAGCTGGATACCACACCCAATTCTCCTTGGGAGTAACATGCCCCTTGAAGGTTGAATACGAGTCTCCCAAAATAGATACTTTCTTCTGTGCCTGAGCCACTCCGCACGACAATGTGCAGATGAGAAGTGTGGCCAATAGAATCATTTGCTTTTTCATGTCTCTTTCTCTTATAAATCGTTAGTGTGTGTAATAGTTGTCAATTTCTTTTTTTTAAGTTTTATTCTTCGTCCAAAGCCTCGATGAGGAAACTGACAGGGCGGAAGCCATCGTTGCACGAAATCATGGCCGAATGGGGATTCTTCATCCATCCATCGTAGAAGTTTCCTCCTCCGTGTGCCAGTGTGGTGACGAAGGGTAGCATGGTTTCCCACGCACTTTGACACAAACCCTCAGGCCTCTCTCCATTGATGGCTATGAAGACTTGTCCCTCGCGCATGTCGCAGGCGTGTTCGATGGGATTTTCATACTTGGCCATCAAGTCGGGGTAGCAGGTCTTGCGAATGATGGTGATACGTACTTTCTTCATTGGTTGTGCGAAATTGGGAAGTTAATCTTAAATCTTTCAACTTTGAATCTTGAACTTTGACTTGCGTAGCTTGATGAAAGCTCCGCTCGAATAATCTTTGAATGTTGAACCTTTGTAAAAGGGCAGGCAACCCATGCCCCTACGATGATTGAACTTTAAACTTTAAACTTTGAATTTTGAACTTTGAACTTTGAACCTTGAACTTTGAACCTTGAACTTTGAATTTTGAATTTTGAATTTTGAACCTTGAACCTTGAATTCTAATTCAACTTCTCGAACTTGTATCCCAATCGCTTCAACTCTATGGCCGCTCCTATGCGATACATCACACGGCACGCGCGAGCAAATACGTGGAAGGCCATGGTGCTTTGTGGCTCGATGTGCTCGTGGCGGATGAGTGACACTGCCGTCTCTCCACAACGGCGAATGATGCTTTCGATGTCGCGTGCTTCGTATCCGTCGGGTGTGAGGCCAAGCATGTCGTACACGATGTGCTCGTCCATGTCATCGAATCCCTGCTTGCCGTAGTAGCTGGTGTAGGGGTCTTCTTTGCAAAGTGCCCAATCGGTGTCCCATCCCCATGCGATGGCTATTCCTAAATAGGATGCCCATGCGACCGATACGGTGGGGTAGTCCTTGACTTGTGGCACGGCGTCGGCCATATATTCGGGCGCTAACTTGTGCCAATGTTCGTCGATGTCGTCGCTGGCCAACAAGGTGCCGTTGAGCATACCTGCCGAGGTGCAAAGGCGGAGGAGCTCTTGCTCTACGCGACGTTCAAAGTTTTCTAAATAGTCAGTACGTATGGTTGTCATAGTCGTTAAATGTTTGTCTTGTTAGTTTGTTTGGTTTACAGATGTGGAACAGTTTGTGCCAACTTCATGCTGTTCGAACCCTTGATGAGGATGTAGAAGTCACTGATGTCCTCCTTCTGAATGGCCTCTATCACCTCGTTCACGTGGGAAAAGGTGCGGTGCTTGTCGGAGGTGGCGGTGGCAGAGAACTGGTCGCCCACGAGCCACACCGTATCGATGCCTGCCTCGTCGAGGAAGGCGACAACCTTGCGATGCTCATTGAGGCTGCATTCGCCCAACTCCTTCATGTCGCCGAGGATGGCCATCTTGGGAGTTACGTCCATGTCGCGGAAGTTCTTCAATGCTGCCATCATGCTGGTAGGATTGGCATTGTAGGCGTCGATGATGAGGCGGTTGCGCGAGGTGTGTTGCAATTGCGAACGGTTGTTTTGAGGTATGTATTCGCTCAGTGCC
The DNA here is from genome assembly GCA_017560945.1 of Bacteroidaceae bacterium. Lineage (GTDB taxonomy): Bacteria > Bacteroidota > Bacteroidia > Bacteroidales > Bacteroidaceae > Phocaeicola_A. The sequence continues at coordinate 56,411 of JAFZDY010000050.1, forward strand.
TTGTTGATTTGTGCAGGGGTGACTCCGAAGTACAGGCCAATGGTGGCGGCTGCCATCATGTTGTCGATGTTGTACGACCCGATGAGGTGTGTCTGCACCTCGTACCACGAGGCATTGCTCATGTGCCAACGGAAGTGCAGGTAGGGGGCGCAATCGATGACTTCGCCACTTATGTGCAGTGCATTCTTCGCATCTGGCTTTCCGTAGAAAATCTTGTTCAGGTCACCTGCAATCTGCTTCAAGTGCTCGTTGTCGTTGTTGATGAATATGGTGCTTTCGGGCTTTGTGCGCAGGTAGTCGTACAATTCGCCTTTGGTGCGAATGACGCCCTCCAATGATCCGAATCCTTGCAGATGAGCCATTCCTACATTGGTGATAAGACCAAAATCAGGCTCGGCAATCTCCACCAGTTCCTTGATGTCGCCTGGATGGCTTGCTCCCATCTCGATGACTGCAATGTCGTGTTCGGCGGTGAGGCGAAGCAGGGTGAGGGGTACTCCGATGGAGTTGTTCAAGTTGCCCTCAGTGTAGAGCACGTGGTGAACCTGTGACAATACGGTAGCCACTAACTCCTTGGTGGTAGTCTTTCCATTGGTGCCAGTTATTCCTATCACGCGTGTGCCCAATTGTCGGCGGTGGTAGTTGGCCAAGTCTTGCAGTGCCTTCAATACATTGTTCACAAGGATGTAGCGCTTGTCATCGGCCACGGCATAGTTAGCTTCGTCAATCACCGCATAAGCACATCCTGCCTCCAATGCCTTAGTGGCAAAGGCATTTCCGTTGAAATTCTCACCCTTCAAGGCGAAGAAGATGGAGCCCTTGGGGCAATTTCTACTATCGGTAGTCACCAATCGGTGTTGTTGGAAAAGGTGGTATAAAGTGGATGTTTCCATATCTGTTTTTTACTTTTGGGGAACAAAGATACAATAAAACAACAAAAAAATGGCAGGAAAGTCGGTTAATCCCAAGAAATGTGTGTATTTTTGCCATGATGTTTAACTGAGAATGTGGTTTTATGCAATCGTTGAGACCCTATACAATCAATGTGAACGGGCGTTTGATGCAGCTCGACAAGCCGAAGGTGATGGGAATACTGAACCTCTCGGAGGACTCATTCTACGCCTCAGTTTCCGCCCCTACCAGGGAAAAAGTTTTCTCCCGTGTGGAAAAAATATTGTCCGAGGGAGCCGACATTATTGATGTGGGAGCATGCTCCACTCGCCCTGGTTCTTCAGGTGTGACTTTGGAGGAGGAGATGCAGGCCTTGCGCATGGCTCTGCCCATCATTCGTGAGTTGTCGCCCGAGGCGGTGGTGTCGGTCGATACCTATCGTGCCGATGTGGCCGCCATGTGTGTGGAGGAGTATGGGGTGTCGATGATTAACGACATTTCGGCGGGTGAGATGGATAACAGAATGTTTGACACCATCGCACGCTTGCGCGTACCTTATATCATTATGCACATGCAAGGCACACCCGACACTATGCAGGTGAATCCTCAATACACCGATGTGGTGGACGAGGTGGTGACCTACCTGGCTCGTCGCGCCAACGAGTTGCACGATAGGGGAGTGGCAGATGTGATAATCGATCCTGGTTTTGGATTTGGTAAAACCTTGGAGCATAACTACCAACTGATGTCTCGATTGGAGGAATTGCACTTATTGGAAATGCCCCTGTTGGTTGGCATTTCGCGCAAGTCGATGATTTATCGTCTGCTCGACACTACTCCTGAACATTCGCTCAATGGTACCACGGCGCTGAATACTGTGGCTCTGATGAAAGGGGCTCACATCCTGCGAGTGCACGATGTGAAGGCTTGTCGAGAGTGTATACAGATGGTGGAAAAACTGAGAGAGAACAGCCTTCATGATTAGTTGGCTATCGCTCTTCACAATTCATAATTCACAATTAATAATAAATAATTACCTCCGTGTTTATAGAATTTGGTATTAAGGACTTTATAGATATCCTGTTGGTGGCCTTCCTGTTGTACAAGTCGTACAAATTGATGAAGGAGACAGGTTCGTTGAAGATATTCATTGGTGTATTGATCTTCTTGGGTTTATGGGTGCTGGTTTCTCAAGTGCTGGAGATGCGCTTGTTGGGAAGCATCTTTGATGTGTTGCAAAGTGTGGGTATCCTTGCACTCATCGTACTTTTTCAAGATGAAATACGTCGTTTTCTTCTAAATCTGGGTACACATCGTAGGATGAGTAATCTGTTGAAATGGCTTGGTGGAAAGAAGAGCGAAAAGGTCGATCGTGCCGACATCATGCCCTTGGTGATGGCTTGTCTCAATATGAGCAAGCAGAAGGTGGGTGCGCTCATCGTGATTGAGCAGGAGGTGTCGTTGAGCGAGGTGGTGCGCACTGGCGATGTGATTGATGCTACTATCAGCCAACGATTGGTGGAAAATATTTTTTTCAAGAACAGCCCCTTGCACGATGGAGCCATGATTGTATGCAGAAATCGCATCAAGGCAGCAGGTTGCATATTGCCCGTTTCGCATGACCTCAATATACCTCGTCACTTGGGACTTCGTCATCGTGCGGCATTGGGTATTTCTCAGGTTTCGGATGCGGTGGTCATCATCGTTTCTGAGCAGACAGGAGCCATCTCTACCGCACACGAGGGTCAATTCCGCTTGCGCTTATCTGCCGAAGAACTTGAACGAGAACTTGCACGTATAAAATGGTGATGTTCAGATTGCATTTCGTTGTGTATTAACTCTTCTTTGTGTCTAAAAGATAGTTTGGTATTGTATTTTGCTTTATTTTTGATTTATTTTTCAGCGGAAATGCTTTCATTATAACAAAATAATACGTATATTTGCGGTCGACTTTAACAAAAAGAGAATTTAATACGCATGAGTTACCTGATAAAACCCGCAAATTATTCACCCTTGCTTGACTTGAAGCAGACAGAGCAGGGCATTAAACTTATAAAGGAATTTTTCCAGCAAAATCTTTCTACCGAACTTCGCTTGCGTCGTGTTACGGCCCCCTTGTTCGTGCTACAAGGTATGGGTATCAATGATGATTTGAGCGGAGTTGAACGTGCGGTGAGTTTTCCTATCAAGGATCTTGCCGATGCCAAGGCCGAGGTGGTGCACTCGTTGGCAAAATGGAAACGTCTGACTTTGGCCGATTACCAAATTGAACCAGGATATGGCATCTATACCGACATGAACGCCATACGCGCCGATGAGAAGTTGGGAAACCTACACTCGTTATATGTTGATCAATGGGATTGGGAGCGCGTTATTACCGAAAAAGATCGTACAGTGGCCTTTCTTAAGGATATTGTTCGCAGAATATATGATGCCATGTTGCGCACCGAGTTTATGGTGTGCGAAACCTATCCTCAGATAGTACCTTTCCTTCCAGAGAAGTTACACTTCATTCATGCCGAGGAATTGCGTCAGCGCTATCCTGACTTAACATCAAAGGAACGTGAAGATCGTATCACCCGTGAATATGGCGCGGTGTTCATCATTGGTATTGGTGGTGCATTGGGCGATGGAGAACCTCACGACTTGCGTGCGCCCGACTATGACGACTATTCAACCATGGGAGAAAATGGTTTGCCTGGCCTCAATGGTGACTTGCTGATATGGGATAGTGTGATTGATCGTGCCGTCGAACTCTCTTCAATGGGTATTCGTGTCGATAAAAAAGCACTTCTTCACCAATTGGAGATTTCAGGAAAAGAGGAACGCAAAGAACTCTATTTCCATCGTCGTTTGCTTGACGATACTTTGCCTTTGAGTATCGGTGGAGGTATCGGACAAAGCCGCTTGTGTATGGTGTATTTGCGTAAGGCACATATTGGAGAGATACAGGCAAGCATTTGGCCCGAAGATATGCGTGCAGAGTGTGCTAAGCACGGAATGCCGTTGATATAAGAATTCAAGGTTCAAGGTTAAAAGTTCAAAAACTCTAAAAATATGAATGTAAAGATTGAAGAAAGTTGGAAGCAACAATTGTCGGCTGAGTTTGAGAAAGATTATTTCGTACGACTCACCGATTTCGTGCGTCAGGAGTATGCCCAAGGGACGGTGTACCCCCCTGGGCGGCTCATCTTCAATGCTTTTGACCTCTGCCCATTTGATCAAGTGAAGGTGGTTATTATCGGACAAGACCCCTATCATGGCCCCGGTCAAGCACATGGCCTTTGCTTTTCGGTCAACGATGGAGTGCGTTTTCCCCCTTCGTTGGTCAATATATTCAAGGAAATAGAGAGTGATTTAGGAACTCCTGTGCCTTTGTCTGGAAATCTCACTCGTTGGGCAAATCAGGGAGTATTACTTTTGAATGCCACCCTCACGGTGCGTGCTCATCAGGCAGGTAGTCACCAGCGTCAAGGTTGGGAAGAGTTTACCGATGCGGCCATACGTACCCTTGCTACTCAGCGCGAAGGTATAGTATTTATCCTATGGGGCTCGTACGCGCAAAAGAAAGGAGCCTTCATTGATCGCACTCGGCACCTTGTTCTTACTTCTGCTCATCCTTCACCACTTTCGGCATGGAATGGATTCTTTGGCAATAAACATTTCAGTCGTGCAAATGAGTATCTCGTTTCTCAAGGAAAGACACCCATTGTATGGTAAGGAGAAATGATACCATATTCACTCGATATCATCAAAATGATAAGGCTCCTCGTATTGAATCTTTCGATTTAACTTTATAAACCCTTTGTAGGGTTTGTGAATAAATTCGAATACCTATCCGTTTCTATAATCTACAGAAGCGGGTTCTCCATCGTCTTCCCAAACACAAACACGTGAGACCTATTATCATTTATTGGACAACAAGAACTAAAAATAGGAATCAACTCAGTCAACCTCGAAATAGAATAAAAAGTGGTTAACTGAGACCATTAATAGGCACAATTTATAAAATAGGTATAGTTGATATAAAATATTGATAATCAGTTAAAATTAGTACTTTTAAAAATTTCGTTTAAGGAGTACTGCAGTACCACCTATATGGTACTCGAGTACTACCTATATGGTACTGGAGTACTACATAAGAAGTACTCGAGTATTTATTAAGTGGGATTCTGGTACTTTTTAAGAGTATTCTGATGACAGTCCACCTATACAATTGACTCTTTTTGATTAGAGGGGGCTTGTAATTAAAAAAAAAGAATCTCAATCGCATTAAATCTGCGATTGAGACCCTATTTCTATGCTTTATTGATTTTATCGGACAGCAATAATTTTTTAATAATAATATAATTTACTCGCTTAGTAATCATTCGTGAAACCGAACTTGTTACAGAATGGGCTATCTATCCTTTTGTCTCTTCTACTATTATTTTTTAGAATCCTCCAGTAGGCGATTTTCTGCGCTCTTCTATAAATTTGTTACCACGCTCATTGGTTTCATTAACGTAATTGTATAATGTTCTTGACATGTTTAATGAATTGTGATACTCTTGGAAATGTACCAAATCATTTTCATCGCGTGTCATGGTTAACGTTAAACGCGCCAAAGCTTCATCTACATTGTAGTGATCTTCTTTATCCATATCCTCAAATATTGTTGTCTTAATGTCAAGATACTCCTTGTTCGAAGCAATTATTGTATCCGCATTCGCTACAGAAACGCTATCATTCGTAGCCATATTGTCACTAAAGCATGCAGTCATTGCAAACATTGTAGCAATAAATATAAAGGACTTTTTCATGATTATATAGAAATTAATATAGAATCGGGCCTAAAAACATTGCAAATGTATGGATTACAAATATTAAACGAATGAGATGCGTTAATTAATTAACATTATTTACACATAGAAAAACTTCTTTCCCAATTATATTTCCTCCCGTCCATCCGCATTCGGAAATGCGGATGGACGGAGGATGGATGAGATGACTACTTCGTTATATCCTTGAAGAGTTGGGGAGTGGTACCATATTGGGGTAATTTACCATCCCATTTCTCTATGAACATTTGTTGAATAATCAATGGCGTCAGAGCTGATGCTTTCAAGTCATTTACCTTCTTTTCTGCTTCAGCTGCAATAATCTTTGCTTTGGCTTCAGCTTCGGCTTGTCGGAGTTTGTTTTCTGCCTGGATCGCCTCTTGCATGGTTCTGTTTTTGGCATCTATTGCATCTTTCAGTGTCTGTGGAGCGGTCATGTTAGATGTTAATTGTTGGAAGATGAATCCTTCCTTCTTTAACTCTTCCTGAAGCATTGTTTGAACCATGTATTCGAATTCTTGTCTATTACCAATTAGAGAGTCTGATGAAAATTGGTTAGCCACGATGCGATAACAGTCAAGGATGACATTGCGGATATAACTATTCTCCAATTCCTTCAGATTTCTTCTGTACTGTTTGAACATTTTTGTGATAAGGTCTCGGTCTACATAGTATGAGAATGTAGGGTCAACGGTGAACTCTGAACCATCTTTTGCATTGATGTAGAAAGGTTCATAATCTTTTACCTGTGTATAAGTGGGAAACTCATGAATCTGGGTAAAGAGTGGCATGTATGCTATCCATCCTGTGACTTCGGTAACATCATCTACTCCTCTATTGTCACCAATAAGATTTACTTTAATACCCACACATCCTGCGTCTATTCTTTCAACTCTGAGCACAAATGCTGCACATACACCTAATGAAATCAAGGCGATGAGTGCAATAACAAAAATTTTATATCTATTCATAACACAAGATATTTATAAGAGAGGTTCTACAAATTCATTTTATTATCAGCAAGTAATCAGAACCTCATTATGAATACTGCTGACATCATTCTTCGATTGCAAAGATAGTTAATCAATTTCGAATATTTGCATAAAATACCATTTATTTGTTATGAAATATTTACTATGGTAAGAAAATTCGTTAATCCTTATATATAAAACAAACTCCGTTCGCGTACCATATTTGTTAGTTTCGTGAACGGAGTTTGATTTAAATGGGGATATTTAGTACCAATCGATATTTGTGCTATAACTGCTACGCTTGTCGTACTTGAGGGCATCGGCCAACATACTACTATTGGCACTGATGCTGAAGTTGTAACTTGTGTAGGGCGAAAGGATAATGCCACACGACATAGAGAAACAGTGCAGATTACGGCTAATGTTGCATGTGGTAGCTGCTATCTTCTTGAAGTCAAAATCGTAACCCGAGGTGAATGAAATGTTCCACTTGTTGGACGGCTTGATGTTACCCGATACGTTCATACGATGACTGAACGAAAATGGATATCTCATTGTGCGGATATTGATTTCCTTTGTACGGTCTTCGGCTAAGGTGTAGTTCCATGACATACTTATTGACCAGGGGATTTTGAATGCCATATATCCGTCTGGGTCTTTTCCTGCTTTCTCAGTTTTTCTTTCTACTGGTCTGTTTGAGGTTGATCTACTACTTGATGTATCTTCTTCTTCCTCTTCCTCTCCTTCTACATTCTTTTTCTTGGGACTGAACCATTGTTTTATGGTTTCATTGTTGAATGTGTAGGAGAATCCGTTACTCATACCTTGGAAGCGTCCGAAACGACCGTAAGACCACTCGGTACGATCGCCCACAACCACTTGTCCCTTGTCATTGAACTCGTAAGCATAGGTGGCGAATACTCCATTCAAATTGAAGGTCTTATTCTTTCCTAATTTCAAGCGCAGACGTAGGTTGAGGTTACTCCATGGCTTTGTCTTTGCCGCTAAGTTATATGATAGGCTACCTCCAAAATCATCGATGAGGCTTATTTTACGAACTCCAGTAGTATCTCTGTCGCTTTTTACTTTCATTTCGATATTGTTCGACATAGAGAAACTTACACTACCAGTCTTTCCTTTTCCTGGTACACCAAATGCGGCTCCTTGGTAGGGAGAATATTCCTGTGTAACTAATTCACCATCGGCATTATAGTAACTAAATGAATCGTAATAACCATACTTCTTGGCTCCGAAATCAGGAGTCATGCTGAAACTTACCGTAGGGGTGAATACATGTCGCACGGCCTCCACCTTGTCGCCAAATATGGCTTTGGATGGTTTGTAAAATCCATAGAGTTTGGTGTTCATAGACAAACTCATGTCATAGTTGTATACACGGTTGAATCCATATATAGTATCGGTTTCAACCACTTGTCGTGCTTCGTTCCAATCTTTTTCTTGTCGGTATGTGTACCAACGCTCGGTATAGTTGGCTGATGCCGTTAAGTTGATGTATTTAAAGAGGTTAAAAGTCGCACTAATGGGTATTCGGTGTTGCATACCATTCTTCCAATCCTTGATAATGTTAGTTTTCATTATTTCATCTTCTTTGGATTGGATACTATTCTTGAGGTAACCACTATAGCTGAGTGAAATCTTCTCGTACCATTGTTCCTTACCCATCTTTTTCTTTCGCTTGAATGGATAAAGTCGGCTTAGCGATATGTTGAGGTCAGGGAAAGACACGGATAAACTACTATCTCGTACATTTTGTGCTACGTTGAATGTACTTGAAAGAGTAAGTCCTATGTCGGGGAAGGAACGTGAGTAGCTTACACTGGAGGTGCGTGTACTCTGACTACTTAGAGCCAAGTTGTATTGGCTATTCAGATTACTTCTTTCATAACTACTTGTCGCATAGTTTACACTTGCCGAGAAGGTGCTGTTTGGACTTGCTTTTGCATCTTGTCTATGTGTCCACTGAATCTTAAAGTCCTTACTTACAGAGTAATCAGGCATGTTTTTCTCTCCCAATTTGGTGGTAAGAGTGCTTAAGTTTACCGCTCCTGAGAATTTGTAACGCTTGTTGTATGAACTACTTGCATTCAATCCCCAAGAGCCTTTTGTAAAGATTTCACCTGTTAATTTTAAGTCCATATAGTCGCTGATGGCAAAATAATAACCTCCATCGCGCAAATAAAATCCTCGTTCAGTTTCATCACCGTATGTAGGCATAATGAATCCCGATGCATATTCTTCGTTGCTGAATGGGAAGAATCCGAATGGAAGAGCCAAAGGAAGGGGTACATCCTCTACAACTAAATATGCAGGACCAAATACCACATTCTTTCCAGGTCGCATTTTTGCACGAGTCAAGGCTAAATAGAAGTGCGGGTGTTCGTGATTGTCGCAAGTGGTATATTTACCATCTCCACCATAGAAAGCATTATCGGATCCTTTCTTGGCATATTTACTCGTCATGTAGCCTTCTCCTTGCTCAGTGACAACATTGCTGATATATCCCTTGCGTGAACTGAAGTTATAACTCATAGTATCACTTTCATAGGGTGTGTCGCCGTCTTTAAATATAGGCTTTCCAATCTCTTTACCCGTTGAATCTTTCACACCATGTGCATATACAGTTTTGGTATCAATGTCGACGGTGATTTGTTCAGCGGTGAGACCTATTTTCAAATAATCAACTTGGCTATTCTTGTACAAGTAGGCTTTAGCATCGGAAACAATCCATACTAAAGAGTCCTCTGCCTTATAAGTCACAGGGGCATCCAATACATCTTCCTGTTTATGTGTGGTTGAATCAGTAACCAACGTATCAGGTAACACTTCAGTAAGTGAACCGACATTCGAAATTGTATTGGTATCAAGATATTTGTTTTCCAGAGAATCCTGCTCTGTACGTAAGTCAGCATATAGCTTTCCGTATCCTTCGTCTATACGCGCAACCGCTTCTGATGCAGTTATCAGTAGTATGACGAGCGATAAGATGGGCAAAAAAATATTCTTGCTATATGAGGTCATTATTGGCTTTTTACTCTTTTAGTCGGCAAAAGTACACATAATTCGGGATATAGCGCTGCATCTCCCGTTAAAATTATGAATTATTTGGGATTTCTTCGTTAAAGAAACTGTTCACACCATTGTTCGAAGCGTTTTACGCCTTCGTCTCCATGCTTAAGTAGGCTTTTTAGTGCTTTTTCTACACTCTTTTCTTTGTCGAGTTTGGTCTTTGAGAAAAATTTGTCGGCAAAGCATATAATTTGTTCCTCCAAGGTTACAGGTCGCATATCTCGGTGAGGTATGGGAAGATTTTGTCGCTCAATTTCTTCCAAAGAAAGTCCTGCTCCTGTGTGGCGTTCGCATACCAAAGCGTGGCGAGGAAACCCTTCGGCTCTCATGAGGTCAGCTCCTAAGTATCCATGACAAATGTATGGATTTTCTCCATAACAGTGTATTCCTTCTGCGTCGGTCAGGAAAATACCAATGTCGTGTAACAAGGCGGCCTCTTCAATGAAGTCGAGGTCAAGTTTTAGCTCAGGGTGTCGATGGGCTATCTCCAGCGCCTTATTTGCTACGGCACGGCTATGTGTAATGAGGATATGTTTTAATTCGTTTTCCTCGGGATAATATTTGTTGATAATAGCGAGTGCATCCATTTGCATAGAGTTAATAATTGTAATAACTTTTTTCTTTTTTGAGTTCTTCCAAAGTCCTGAATTGGACTTCCTCTTTCATTTGTATCTGTATAGGTGTACTCTCATTCCCACATCGGTCGATTGCTGTTACTGCATAGTGTAATGTAGGTTGGTATGGAGTCTCCCTATGTGTGTAGCATGTGTCTGTCAAATAGGTGTTTATCAAATGTTTTGGATTGTCTGTGTTTACAGGGAATGTATGTGAGGCATATACGTTGTAGCGCATTCCTCCCTCCATGTCGTCAGTGGCTGAAGTCCACGTCAATATGGTGGTTCCTTTCTTCTTTTTAATTTTAATTTCTTGGGGAGACGATGGAGCAATGCTATCTATCCATGTGATGGGCGGCACCAAGGCACGAGTGTAGTAGAAATGATCTTGTACACGATCGTATAATCCTTGAGTGTTGTCTGTCAAGAACTTTGTGCGGAAATGCGACTCTCCCTCACATTCACTCCAGCGGATAAAGTTGAGTTGACGCTCTACCTCGTCCAATGTCCAGTCACCTTCGGATGGGTCTAAGAAGTAGATGCCTAAACCAGGTACTACCATGCGTCCATAACTGTTCTCCTTCCAATCGAGCACAAAAGGATAAAAGTAGTTGTCGCGATAATAGAGCATGGGAAAAATAAGGTCTTGTATACCTTCTTGCATCCAAGTTTGTGCTTCTTGGTACACATCGTGGTATCCATTCCATCCAGAATTGTATCTGCTCGTATTGCGATATTTTCCTAAAGGTGCGCTACTTACTTTTACCCAGGGTTTTATGCTCTTTACTTCATCATATACGGCGCGCACCAAACGAGTGATATTGTCTCGTCTCCATTGGTTAAGTGTTTTGCCCTTTCCATATTTTTTAAAGTCACTTGCATCGGGGAAGTTTTTGGGACGGTCAGGATAACGAATATAGTCGAGGTGTACTCCGTCCACATCGTATCGAGTTATAAGTTCATTCACTAATGAGGCTAAATATTTCTGACTATCGGGATGTCCAGGGTTCAGATACCAATTTTTACGGAAGCGTTTACATAGGTGAGGATAACGTTTGGTGATGGATTTCTCTCCCATGTCCTTGTGTACCTCCTCGCTTCCCAAAGGTACGGCTACCATCCAAGCGTGTAACTCCATACCACGTTTGTGACATTCTTCGATGGCAAAGGCGAGTGGGTCGTACCCAGGGTCAATACCTGGTGTTCCTGTCAGTGATTCGCACCAAGCCTCTATGTCTGAGGGGTAAATGAGGTTGCCACGAACACGTGTCTGAAATATTACTGTATTGATTTGTGTCGCTTGTAATTGATCCAATAGGTCTGTTAACTCCCTCTTTTGTTTGACAATATCCTCTTCGCTTTTAACTTGTGTGGTAGGCCAGTCAAGTCCACGGAAAGTGGTGAGCCAAACGGCTCGTACTTCATGTTTCTTAGGGGTAAATAAGGGGGAGTAGGGGGCATTGCTCATACTCATTGATGGTACGATGCAAAGGAATAGTAATGAAAGGATTTTCGATAAATGTGTGTGTATAGTTCTTTTGGGTCTCATTCGTTTTTTTTGTTTTTCGGTACAAAGTTACACATTTCTGATAAATATTGCGAAATAAAAAGGATACAATGGCAAAAGTTTTCCATTTATTACTTACTTTTGCATCAGTTTTATATAAGAAATGATAACGAATAAGTAATTAGTAGAGAGCGTATGATTACATTTACTTTGGCATTGTTGCTCCTTATTGGAGGTTATTTTGTCTATGGACGTTATGTTGAGCGCCTTTTTGGACCTGATCCTGCTCGTCAAACTCCGGCCATCACTCAAGCTGATGGTGTTGACTACATTCGTCTGCCCAATTGGAAGATTTTCTTGATTCAGTTCCTCAATATCGCTGGCTTAGGACCAATCTTTGGTGCCATTATGGGAGCTCAGTTTGGTACGGCTTCTTACTTATGGATTGTACTTGGTACTATTTTTGCAGGTGCAGTACATGACTATTTTTCGGGGATGCTTTCTATTCGTCATGGAGGCGAAAGTTTGCCTGAAATCATTGGCCGTTATTTGGGAGTACGTACAAAAAATGTTTTCTGTGTCTTTGCCATGATTTTGATGGTGCTTGTAGGGGCAGTTTTCGTGTCTGGCCCTGCCGAATTGCTTGCAAGTATGACACCAACTTCCCTTGATGCTGTATTTTGGATGAGCATTATATTCCTCTATTATATATTGGCTACAATGTTGCCTGTCGACAAGATTATCGGTCGATTCTATCCTCTTTTTGCTGCCGCATTGATTTTTATGGCATTAGGTATCTTAGTGATGCTTTACGTGAAGTCGCCCGAGCTCCCTGAGATGTGGGAAGGATTTGGTACTAAGTACGATGCAAACCCTATTTTCCCCATGATGTTCATCTCCATTGCTTGTGGCGCTATCAGTGGTTTCCATGCCACTCAATCTCCCTTGATGGCGCGTTGTATGGATAACGAGAAGCATGGTCGCCCTATCTTTTATGGAGCAATGGTGGCCGAGGGTATTGTAGCGCTCATCTGGGCTGCTGCTGCTACATGGTTTTTCCAAGAAAATGGAGTGGTGGATCAAGTGACAGGTAAGGCCTTTTCTGGTGCTATCGTAGCCACTCGTATCTCTTATGGTTGGTTAGGTACTTTGGGAGGTGTGCTTGCTCTTTTGGGAATTGTGGCTGCACCCATCACCAGTGGAGATACTGCACTTCGTTCGGCTCGCCTTATCATGGCAGACTTTTTGCATTTTGACCAAAAGAAAATACGCAATCGTTTGATTATTTGTGCCCCTCTATTTGCTATCACCATTGGCATTCTCATCTATAGTCTTACCGATGTTGATGGCTTTAAGGTGATTTGGGGATACTTCGCTTGGTGTAATCAGACGATGTCAGTTTTCACTTTGTGGACAATTACTGTATATTTGACCTTGAAGCGAAAGAATTTTTATGTAACTCTCCTGCCTGCCCTCTTGATGACGAGTGTATGTTCTTCATATATTTGTATGGCCCCCGAAGGTCTTGCATTGCCTATAAGATGGGGATATCCTATTGGTGGTATGTGTGCATTGATAGGTTTGGTATGGTTTGTAGTTTGGAAAAGGAAACTGAAATTTTAATTGAAAGAGGGAAACTGACCCCCTCTATAAGTTGTTAAAAGTAAGAAATAATATATAAGAGATGAAACGATACAAGAAATCTGTTGTAATGCCTTTGGCCTTATTTGTATACACCACAATCATGGCCGTATGCTTTATCCCACGTAATCATGAGATGGGTGAAGTTGAAAAGTGGGTTACCGTCGGTGCTTCTTATGTAATCATTGCCCTTTTGTGGTGGGTACTTCGTAAAAAAGAACAAATGGCGGAGAAACGTAAGAATGAGATGAATCAGAAAAGTGATAAATGAATAAATAAAAACGTGAAAGATGAGAAAGATTTTAGTTAGTTTGATCATGTTGGTTGTTACCACCATGGCGCACGCACAATTCGAACAGAATAAATGGTATTTTAATGCTGCTGTTACTGATTTTGGCCTTTCTTATAGTGGATCTGAAAAGTTGCGTATGGGTGCGCAAATTACGGCAGGAACCTTCCTTTTTGATGACATTGCATTATTGTTGAATGGAGAGACAATTTTTCATAAACAAGGTGAGCGGAGTGCTACTTTTGGAGTTGGTGCTCGTTATTATTTTAGTCAAAATGGCATTTATGTGGGTACGGGAGTAAAGTTTCGTCACTACGAATATGTTTCTGAAGGGGTTAAATTGAACAGTTTTTCTGATGGACTTTGGTCGTTCGAGAGTGGATATGCATTTTTCTTGAGTCGCACCGTCACTATTGAGCCTGCCATATATTATGACTTGAGTTTCAAAGATAGTGACTATAGTAAAGTTGGCTTCAAATTAGGTTTTAGTCTATATTTCTAAAGCAAAGTATGAGTTTTAGAAAGTCATATTCATAGTTGTTAATACGAATATGAACTTTGGGCGTGATATTTTACTAATTTGTGATAAGAAAAACGCCATTCCTCATTTATCCGATATTGGATGGGAGGGATGGCGCTTCTTTAATGCGTGAATGTTGCTTCTTCTTTACGATTTGATTTCAAACTCTTCCTTCATATCAATTTCTTCACCTTGCATGTCATAAAATTCATATTGAAGCATGGCTAATTTTTGATTGGGGATGACTTTGATTCCGAATCCGTATTTTAGTTGCCACTTTCGTTTCAAAGAAATGAATCCTTGATTGACGAATGAGGCTACATAAGGATGCAGATGAAGTTTAAACTTCTTGATTCCTACTTTATTGACGAGGTAATCAATTTTGCTTTCCAATGTATCTGTAAAAAGAATAGAAGGTTGGATGCTGCCCTTTCCAAAACATACAGGACAGGTTTCCGCCGTTGTGACATCCATTGCAGGACGCACTCGTTGGCGTGTAATTTGCATTAGTCCGAACTTGCTCAATGGCAGAATGTTGTGCTTGGCACGGTCTTTCTTCATGTTTTCGCACATGCGTTCGTAGAGTAATTGTCTGTTTTCTGCCAGATTCATGTCGATGAAGTCCACCACGATGATTCCTCCCATGTCGCGCAAACGTAATTGGCGAGCCAATTCGTCGGCCGCTCCTAAGTTTACTTCCAGGGCATTGGCTTCCTGACCATTTTCAGCCTTGGTGCGATTTCCGCTATTTACGTCTACTACGTGCATGGCCTCGGTATGTTCAATAATGAGGTATGCTCCGCGTTTGTAGGAGATGGTTTTTCCGAAGGAGGACTTTATTTGCTTGGTGATTGCAAAGTTGTCAAATATGGGAAGTTCGCCTTTGTATAGTTTTACAATGTCTACACGATCGGGTGCAATGAGTGAAACATAGTCGCGTACTTCGTGATAAACTGTTTCGTCATTGACGTAAATGCTTTCGTATGACGGGTTGAAAAGGTCGCGCAGAAGTCCTACTGTACGGCTTGTCTCTTCATGGATAAGCAGAGGGGTAGTAGTACACTTCTGTACTTTAGTGATGGTTGTTTCCCAATGACGGAGTAGAGTTTCAAGTTCGGCATTTAGTTCGGCGGCACCTTTTCCTTCAGCAACTGTACGTACGATCACGCCAAAATGCTTGGGCTTGATGCTTTGCAATAACTGCTTCAGACGGGCGCGTTCACCGCTGGACTTGATTTTAGTGGATACAGAAACCTTTTCGTTGAAGGGTACGAGCACCAGGTATCGTCCGGCAAACGATAGTTCACATGTCAGGCGTGGCCCTTTTGTCGAGATGGGTTCCTTTACTACTTGTACCATCACCTCTTGGCCTTGTTGTAATACGTTACTGATGCTGCCTTCTTTCTCCAAATCGGGCATAGTAGAGGCTTTGGCGATGGGGTAGAGCTTTTTACGGTCGCTCTGAACCTGTTTCAGATACTTTTGAAAAGAGCGGAATTGAGGTCCCAAGTCTTGATAATGAAGGAAAGCGTCCTTGCCTGAGCCTACATCCACGAAGCAGGCATTCAGGCCTGGCATCAGTTTTTTGATGCGGCCGAAATAAATGTTGCCTACGGAATAAGACGCTTCGCGTCCTTCCTTTTGAAATTCCACCAGTGCCTTGTCTTCCATGAGGGCGATGGAAATTTCTTGTGGCTGTACATCTACTACTAATTCGCTTGTCATTCTTCTTTTTAGCTTGTTGGTTTTCTCATACACAAAGAACAAACCCGAAAGCCCTTTGTGTGGTATACTTTGCAAGTTTGTTCTTCATTTTTTTGTTTGCTCTTAGGCTTGACTGAGGCTTATTTGCTCTTATGTCTGTTCTTTCTCAGTCTTTTTTTACGCTTGTGCGTAGCCATCTTGTGTCTTTTTTTCTTCTTACCGCTGGGCATAATCGAAAATTTTTATGGGTTAATACTCTATTGATTAGTCTTCTTTTACTGAAATAGTGAAGGTCTTCGCAGGCTTGAACGAAGGAATGTTGTGCTCGGGGATGATGATAGTAGTGTTCTTTGAGATGTTGCGAGCAGTCTTTTGTGCTCTCTTCTTCACAACGAAGCTACCGAATCCACGGAGATATACGTTCTCGTTCTTGGACAAAGAGTCCTTAACTGTTGCCATGAAGGCTTCGATAGTATTGAGTACTGTTACCTTGTCAATGCCAGTACTTTTGCTAATTTCATTTACAATATCAGCTTTTGTCATTTCGCTTTAAATTATAGTTATACGATAATCTTAATTTTTTGGACTGCAAATATATAGCTTTTATCGTTCTCAAAAAAATATATTTTGCACATTTTTATAAAAAACGCTTCAACTTTTCATTTCTTGCCTTATTTTTGCACAAAAAACGGCTTATATGGAAAACATAAGTGGCATTTTACAAGATTGGTACGATAAAAATAGACGTGAACTTCCGTGGCGGATGACGAAAAATCCTTACTATATTTGGGTGTCTGAAATTATTTTACAACAGACGCGTGTAGCTCAAGGGTACGACTATTTTATTCGTTTTGTCGAACGTTTCCCTGATGTCGAGTCATTGGCCATGGCTGATGAGGATGAGGTGATGAAGTATTGGCAAGGTCTTGGCTACTATTCTCGTGCTCGCAACCTTCATGCGGCGGCCAAGCAGGTGATGGCTTTGGGTGTTTTTCCTGTTGACTATGCCGGTGTCCGTTCTTTGAAGGGTGTGGGCGATTATACGGCGGCGGCCATCTGCTCCATTGCGTATTATTTACCCCATGCCGTGGTGGATGGAAATGTTTATCGTGTACTTTCCCGTTTGTTAGGTGTGGATACTCCCATAGATTCAACCATGGGCAAGCATGAATTTGCGGAGTTGGCCAATGCTTTGCTTGATAGTTCGCATCCAGGTGAGCACAATCAGGCGATTATGGATTTCGGAGCAATGGTGTGTACGCCTCAAAGCCCACGGTGCGATGAGTGTCCGTTGGTAGGGCGTTGTGTAGCCAAGGCTGAGAATAGGGTAAACGAGTTGCCTGTAAAGTCTCGCAAGACTCAAACAAAGAACAGGTATTTTAATTATATTTATGTTCGCGCAGGCGCGTACACCTTCATAAACAAGCGCGTGAGAAATGACATTTGGAAAAACCTCTATGAATTCCCCCTCGTAGAAACCGATCATGAAGTTTCTGAGGAGGAGTTTTACGCACTTCCCGAGTTGCAGGCAATGATGGTTGCGAAGGAACGTCCTGTTTTTCGTTCGTTGCTTCGTGGTGTAAAGCACGTGTTGTCTCATCGTGTGATATGGGCAAATTTCTACGAAGTTGTTTTGCCTGAAGATACACGTTCGTTTTCCTCCTTTTTACGCATTAGGGAGGAGGAGTTGGATTCCTATCCTGTTTCTCGGCTTGTGAGTTTGTTTTTGGAAAAAAAGCAATAATTGTTTGGTTAGTGAGTGAATAATGTGTACTTTTGGCAATTATTTTAATAAAGGATAAGATTATGTCAGTAAATAAGGTAATATTGATAGGTAACGTGGGTCGTGATCCCGAAGTGCGTTACTTGGACAATGGGGTAGCCGTTGCTACCTTGACTTTGGCAACTTCAGAACGTGGATATACTTTGCAGAATGGGACACAGGTGCCCGAGCGCACTGAGTGGCACAATGTCGTTCTTTGGAGAGGATTAGCCGAGGTGGCTGAGAAATATGTTCATAAGGGTGATAAACTCTATATTGAGGGTAAACTCCGCACACGTTCGTACGATGACCAAAATGGTGTAAAACGCTATGTTGTAGAGATTTTTGCAGATAATATGGAGATGCTTTCTGTACGTCCGAATGCAGGAAGTGCTCCCATGGCTCAACCTCAGGGACAATCTGCGCAAGCACCTCAACCTGATGGGGAGATGCCCTTTTAATGAAGAGAACATTTTGTTGAACTAAATTTTTTATCCTTGGATATAGATTCTTATTTATGCCAATTGGCAGGCATTTTTGATGGTATTACATTGAATGCCCCTTCACCAGGGGCCATCGTGGCCATAGTGTTGGCCGTCCTGTTGTTGTTTTGTTCAGGTTTTGTTTCCGCTTCTGAGATTGCTTTCTTCTCCTTGTCACCCAAGGATATGAGCGACATCAAGCAGAGTGGGATGAGTGTGGATAAGCGCATTCTCTCTCTCTTGGATGAGTCGGAGCGATTGTTGGCTACCATTCTCATCTCCAATAACTTTGTGAACGTGACCATCATCATGCTCTGCAACTATTTCTTCAGTAATGTAGTTGATTTTGGTTCTTCGGAGATAGTCGAATTCATCGTACTCACCGTACTCCTCACGTTTTTATTGTTGCTCTTTGGTGAAATTATCCCCAAGATTTATTCGGCACAAAATACATTGCCCTTCACACGTATAGCGGCTCCCGTGTTGTCGGTGTTGAAGAGGTTGTTTTATCCTCTGTCAAGTATGCTCATGCACTCTACTTTCATAGTGAACAGGATGGTGTCCAAGGAGGATCACAATATTTCGGTGGATGAACTTTCCCAAGCATTGGAGTTGACCGACAGGGAAGACATCAAGGAGGAACGCAACATCCTGCAAGGCATCATCCGCTTTGGCGATGAGACGGCTAAGGAGGTGATGACTTCGCGCCTCGATATGGTGGATATCGACATTAAGACTCCCTATTCGCAGGTGCTGAAGATGATTGTGGAAAACGGATACTCACGTATGCCTGTATATGAGGGTTCGCAAGACAATATCAAGGGAGTGCTCTACATCAAAGACCTGCTTCCCCACTTGAATAAGGGTGACAATTTCAGATGGCAATCACTGATACGTCCTGCATATTTTGTCCCTGAGACAAAGATGATTGACGACCTCTTGCGCGATTTTCAGAAGAATCACATCCATATTGCCGTGGTGGTTGATGAGTTTGGAGGAACCTCCGGCATCATCACCTTGGAGGATATCATCGAGGAAATTGTGGGCGAAATCAATGATGAGTATGACGAGGACGAACGCCAATATGTGAAGGTGAGTGACCATGTATATGTGTTCGAGGCCAAAATTCTGTTGGCCGACTTCTATAAGGTGCTCGATACCGATTACGATGAGTTCGAACCCATTGTAGGTGAAGCCGATACATTGGCGGGCCTTTTGCTCGAAATCAAGGGAGAGTTCCCCAAGTTGCACGAGCAATTGACATTTGGCCGATACGAGTTTGAGGTATTGGAGATGGATGCTCGTCGCATATTGAAGGTGAAAGTACAGGTGAACGAGCAACCCTCGTCCACCGATGAAGATAACAATTGACCTATGCCTCTCTACCAACTATCCGTCAAGGACAATGACACATGTACGGTTGCCATTTGGCAGATAGCCGAGAGTGAAGAGGAAATGGTTGCACCCATGCCCTGTGGCAAGGAATTGTTGGCCGAGGCTCGTGCCAGATTCAAGGCCGATGGTCGTAGGCTCGAGTGGCTTGCCGTGCGTAGGTTGATGCACGAGGTAGGTTGCCACTCGCCAATCAAGTATCATCCCAGTGGTCGTCCCTATTTGGAGGAGGACGAAAGATACATCTCCATTTCCCACACTCGAGGGTACGCGGCCATAGCCCTGCACCTGGAGAAATCCGTAGGGTTGGACATCGAGCAACGCACAGACAGAGTGTGTCGTGTGAGGGAGAAATTTCTCTCCCACGAGGAAAAACTTTTTCTCCCGTTGGAGAAAAAAAATGTAGAGACAATGCTCATCATTTGGACGGTCAAGGAGGCCATGTTCAAGTTGATGGACAAGGAGGGAGTCGATTTTGCTCGACACCTGCATGTGTCGCCCTTCGAGGTGGCAGGGGAGGGAAGCCTTGTGGCGCACGAGACATTGACCAATGAACAGTGCGCTTATCAATTCTCCTACCAAATCTATCCCGACTTTGTGCTTTCGCTTGGCTCACTCATGGCATAAGGCAGATTCATCATAGACTTCAGGTCGCTTGAAAAAGATAATACCATACAACGATAGAAAATGAAGAAATACCCCGAATACATACAACGCGCCCTTGTGGCCATAAATATTGAACAACTCAACCCTATGCAAGAGTCGGCTATCGACGCATGGGCCGAGGGTAAGGATCTTGTATTGCTTTCACCTACAGGGTCGGGCAAGACATTGGCCTACCTGTTGCCAGTGCTTGGTCGCTTGCAGGTGGATGTGGAAGGTGTGCAAGCCGTGGTGTTGGTGCCTTCTCGCGAATTGGCCTTGCAGACAGAGCAGGTGTTCAAGTCGATGAATACCACCTTCAAGGCGGTCAGTTGTTATGGTGGACGTCCGGCTATGGAAGAGCATCGTACACTCAAGGGTGTTCGTCCATCGCTGGTGATAGCCACCCCTGGTCGTATGAATGACCATTTGGGCAAGGGTAACATCGATGCATCCACCATCCGCACGTTGGTGATTGACGAGTTTGACAAGTCGCTCGAATTGGGCTTTCACGACGAGATGGAGAGTGTCATCTCGCGCTTGCCCGTCTTGCGTCGTCGCTTCCTCTTGTCGGCCACCGATGCGGAGGAGATACCTCAGTTTGCAGGCGTAGGTAGCGAAGCCATCCGATTGGATTTCCTCTCGGACGAGGAACAGATACCTTCGCGCATTCGACTTCATGTTGTACATTCTCCTGAAAAGGATAAACTCAAGCCCCTTGCCGATTTGCTTTGCACATTGGGCGACACCTCAAGCCTTGTCTTTGTAAACTATCGCGAGGCCGTCGAGCGTGTGGGTAAGTACCTTCAGTCGGTTGGTATTGCTTGCGGAATGTTTCATGGAGGTATGGAGCAACCCGATCGCGAACGTGCACTCTATCGCTTTTGCAATGGTAGTTGTCACGTGTTCGTGTGTACCGACCTTGCTGCTCGAGGTTTGGACATTCCTCATATCGACAATGTCATTCACTATCATCTCCCCGCCAATGAAGATGGCTACATCCATCGCAATGGCCGCACCGCTCGTTGGGAAGCCGAAGGCGATGCATTCCTCTTGATTCATGCCGAGGAACAAGTTCCCGAGTATGTGCGCGATACCCCCGAGGAGTTTCAACTTCCCTTGAATCCTCCCAAACCCAAACTTGCCAAGTGGGCGACACTTTATATAGGTAGAGGAAAGAAGGACAAACTCAGCAAAGGTGACATTATGGGCTTCCTCTCCAAAAAAGGAGGATTGAACAGGGACGAAGTGGGTCGTATCGACGTGAAGGACCATTATGCATTTGTAGCCATTCTTCGCAAGAAACTGGCTCATACTCTCAATCTTGTACGTGGCGAGAAGATAAAAGGTTTGAAGACCATCATGGAAGAGAGTAGGTGATTTAATTTTTAATTCTAAATTGTGTGATGGGCGGTGAACGATGAGCTTTTAATATTGAATTTTAATTTTTGAGTCTTTGTAAGAGGGCAGGCAGACCCTGCCCCTACGATGATTGAATATTGAACTTTAAATTTTGAACCTTGAACTTTGAACCTTGAATATTTAATATTGAACCTTTGAACCTTGAATAATAAACTTTGTTTTTTAATTACACAATGAAAGTAAAATTGTGCGAAAAATGATAAGATGAAAGAAAAATATCTTATTTTCTATACAATTTGTACGAAAATTGTTGGTGGGATAGAATTTATTATGTAATTTCGCGCCGTTAATCGAAAAAATAGTTTGTATTACATAAAAAACAAATCAAAGACATGAAAAAACATAATTTCAATGCAGGACCCTCTATTTTACCTCGTGAGGTGATTGAACAAACAGCTCAAGCAGTTTTGGATTTCAACGGCTCAGGCCTCTCTGTATTGGAGATAAGTCACCGTGCAAAAGATTTTCAGCCGGTTGTGGACGAAGCAGTAGCACTCTTTAAAGAGTTACTCAATATACCTGAAGGATACTCCGTACTCTTCTTGGGTGGAGGTGCAAGTTTGGAGTTTTGCATGATTCCCTTCAACTTCTTGGAGAAAAAGGCTGCTTACCTCAATACTGGTGTCTGGGCTAAGAAGGCTATGAAGGAAGCTAAGGGCTTCGGTGAAGTGGTCGAAGTAGCTTCATCAGCCGAGGCTACCTATACGTACATTCCCAAGGATTATACAGTACCTGCCGATGTAGATTATTTCCACATCACTACTAATAATACCATTTATGGTACAGAGTTGAAAGAGGACTTGGATGTGAATGTTCCCATGATTGCCGATATGTCATCCGACATCTTCTCTCGTCCCATTGACGTGAGCAAGTATATCTGCATCTATGGTGGTGGTCAGAAAAACTTGGCTCCTGCTGGTGTTACCTTTGTCATTGTGAAGAATGATGCACTCGGAAAGGTTTCACGTTACATTCCCACAATGTTGAATTATCAGACACACGTGGACGGAGGTTCAATGTTCAACACCCCTCCCGTGCTTCCTATTTATACTGCCCTTCAGACACTCCGTTGGATCAAGGCACAGGGTGGAGTAGCAGAGATGGAGCGTCGTGCCATCGAGAAGGCCGATATGCTGTATGCTGAGATCGATCGTAACAAGATGTTCGTAGGTACTGCTGCCAAGGAAGACCGTTCACGCATGAATATCTGCTTCGTGATGGCTCCCGAATATAAGGACTTGGAAGCAGACTTCTTGAAGTTCGCCACTGAGCGTGGTATGGTAGGTATCAAGGGACACCGTTCTGTGGGTGGTTTCCGCGCCTCATGCTACAATGCTATGCCGAAGGAAAGCGTACAGGCATTGATTGATTGCATGCAGGAATTTGAAAAGTTACATTAATTAACGGACCCTCCCCCCCAGCCCCTCCACTTAATAATTTTATAGTATATGAAAGTTTTAGTTGCAACAGATAAACCATTTGCCAAAGTAGCGGTAGATGGTATCCGCAAAGAGATAGAAGCAGCAGGTTACGAACTCGTACTGCTCGAGAAATATGGCGAAAAAGCCAACTTGTTGAATGCCGTGGCCGATGCAGATGCCATCATCATCCGTAGCGATGTGGTGGATGCTGAGGTACTCGATGCTGCCAAGCAATTGAAGATTGTCGTACGTGCAGGTGCTGGTTACGATAATGTAGACCTCGAAGCTGCTACTGCTCATGGTGTATGTGTGATGAACACCCCTGGTCAGAACTCCAATGCTGTAGCCGAATTGGCTTTGGGTATGATGGTGATGGCCGTGCGTAATATGTACAATGGTACTTCAGGCACTGAGTTGAAGGGTAAGAAATTGGGTATTCATGCCTATGGTAATGTAGGTCGTAATGTAGCACGCATCGCCCGAGGTTTCGGTATGGATATCTATGCTTACGATGCATTCTGCCCTAAGGAAGTGATAGAGGCCGATGGAGCCAAGGCCGTTGACTCTGCTGAAGAACTCTATGCTGCCTGCGATGTCATCTCACTTCACATTCCCGCTACTGCTGAGACAAAGAACTCTATCAACTACGATCTCGTAGGACGTATGCCCAAGGGAGGTCTTCTTGTGAACACCGCCCGCAAGGAAGTTATCGACGAAACAGGTCTCATCAAGTTGATGGAAGAGCGCACCGACCTTAAGTATGTCACCGACATCATGCCTGCCGCTCATGCCAAGTTTGCCGAGATGTTCCCCACTCGCTACTTCTCTACTCCCAAGAAGATGGGGGCTCAGACGGCTGAGGCTAACATCAATGCCGGCATTGCTGCTGCTCAGCAGATTGTCGGATTCTTGAAGGACGGTTGCGAACGTTTCCGTGTAAATAAGTAATATTTTAGGCACGGATTACGCGGATTACACGGATTAAATAGTTGAAAAATCTGTGTTCATCTGTGTAATCCGTGCCTAATTCATAATGTAGAATTCATAATTCATAATTACCTCATGGCAATAATTAAACCCTTTAAAGGAATACGTCCACCTCAGGCATTGGTGGAGCAGGTAGAGAGTCGTCCCTACGATGTGCTCAACTCCGAAGAGGCACGTGCCGAAGCAGGTGACAACGAAAAGTCACTCTACCACATCATCAAACCCGAAATAGACTTCCCTGTAGGAACTGACGAACACGACCCTCGCGTCTATGACAAGGCGGCCGAGAACTTCCAAAAGTTTCAGGACATGGGATGGCTCGTTCAGGATGACAAGGAGAATTACTACGTCTATGCACAAACCATGAATGGCAAGACCCAATACGGTCTGGTTGTATGCGCATACGTGGACGACTATA
This sequence comes from Bacteroidaceae bacterium, assembly GCA_017560945.1. Classification (GTDB taxonomy): domain Bacteria; phylum Bacteroidota; class Bacteroidia; order Bacteroidales; family Bacteroidaceae; genus Phocaeicola_A. The sequence continues at coordinate 80,981 of JAFZDY010000050.1, forward strand.
TGACTGGTGTCATCAAGAAACACGAGTTGACCCGTCGCGACAAGGAGGAGGACCGCATGAAGCACGTGCGTGTGAACAATGCCAATGTCGAGCCCGTCTTCTTTGCTTACCCCGATAATGCGAAACTCGATGCTCTTGTAGCCAAATATACGGCTAATGCGCCTGTGTACGATTTTATTGCTCCCATCGACGGATTTGGACACCAGTTTTGGATTATCGACGATGCCGAGGACATTGCTGCCATCACCGCCGAGTTTGCCGCCATGCCAGCCCTCTATATTGCCGACGGACACCACCGTAGTGCTGCCGCCGCTCTTGTAGGTGCCGAGAAGGCTAAGCAAAACCCCAACCATCGTGGCGACGAGGAGTACAACTACTTCATGGCCGTATGTTTCCCTGCCGGACAACTCACCATCATCGATTACAATCGCGTGGTGAAAGACCTCAACGGACTTACCGCACAGGAGTTTCTTAGTGCCATCAGCAAGAATTTTATTGTAGAAGAGAAAGGTGCCGACATCTACAAACCCACCGCTTTGCATAACTTTGCCCTCTATCTCGAAGGCAAGTGGTACAGCCTTACCGCCAAGGAAGGCACTTACGATGATAACGACCCCATCGGTGTGCTCGACGTTACCATCTCATCCAACCTCATTTTGGACGAAATCCTCGGTATCAAGGATCTCCGTAGCGACGAGCGTATCGACTTCGTTGGTGGCATCCGTGGGCTAGGTGAGTTGAAGAAGCGTGTCGATAGTGGTGAGATGAAGGTTGCTCTTGCTCTCTATCCTGTCAGCATGAAGCAATTGATGGACATCGCCGATAGCGGTAACATCATGCCTCCCAAAACCACTTGGTTCGAACCGAAACTCCGTTCAGGATTGGTTATCCACAAGTTGGTATAAAACAATAGGGAGTGGAGGAATTTCCACAAAATATATTAGGCGCGAATAGCAAGGATGAATTTAATTGCCCCTTGTTATTCGTGCCTTTTATTTAATCATTATTCAACTCCTTTCAATGAATGTCTTATACTGATATAGATATTACACATTTTTTATCGTTACTAAATGTGTCTACCTATATCAGTATAAGACAGGATAAAATTTTTATCTGCGTTATCTGCGTTATCTGCAGATGAAAAATCATGCAAGCAATAAAGAATAAAAAAAAGAGGGATGCACCTTGTAAAGTACATCCCCCATTTCCTATATTGATAGTTCTTAATGGCTTACTTCGCTTTCTCCATCACTAAGCTTACGTTGATGGTGTTCACTGCATTGTCGATATCGTCATACACGGCCTTTACGGCAACTTCGTCAGTGATGTCTATCTGTCCCAATTGTGACATGAACACCACCTGCATGTTTCCAAAGAAGTTGATGAACGAGTATGTAGGCAAGTACATGTGCAACTGGCAGTTGTCAGCATCTTGGAAAGTGTAAAGGTCGACGTCCTTGGCAGTAGGATACACCTTGCTCATCTTGATAGTCATCTTGTTACCCTCTACCTCGATAGGAGCTACTACGGAGGGTGCAGGAGCAGTGGTGCTGTAGTGGCAGCTGTACTTGATAGAGTCTGCAGCGGGGAACTCTACGGTGAAGAGCAGAGTCTTTAACATCTTGTCAAGCTTCACACCATCCATTTTTGCGAAGTTAAACTCAAAGCCCATGAAGTTGATATCTTTGTCAAGACCATCTACATTAGTTACGAAAGTCTTGATGTAGTCGTACTTGTTACCTTCAAGGGCGAGAGTCTCCTTCACGCGGAGGAATGTAGAAGTAATCTCTACCAAATCATTACTATTCTCAGGAAGAATGTGAATAGTCTGTGTCAAAATATCACCAAAAGATATTCCATTTGGAGTGTAAACGATACGAGCCACAGTTGACTGATTAGGAACAATATGGAACTTAAGGTCGCCAACGACCTTATAATCAACCACCACATTTACAAAGTCAACAGGAATGAATGCCTCAGGTGCTTTTTGAGTTGTCATCGTCATTTTACCGTTATCAGAATAGGTTATAATAGCAAAATCTTTTTCCTCACCAGGTAAACCATCATTGCAAACCCACATACCAACAACCTCGTCAGCAAGGTCATTAGCACAGTAGCGATAGGTAAGGTGCTCACCATTCTCGTCAAAGATAGTGAAAGCCTCACCACAAATCATTTCGAAGCGGCCCTCGTAGTTATCACCATCCCCAAAGGTCAAGGTCATCTTGTTGTTTACGGTCTTGATGTTTCCCTTTACACCATCCCAATACTCACCATTTTCTACACCTGTTGAAACCACCTTACCATCAGCACTGATTACCAATGCCTCTGCATAACCAGCCTCAAGGCAAGTCCAAGTACCCACGAGGTCTTTGCTGTAATCCACTTCGATAAAGTTGTGCTCGCACTCCTCAGAACAGCTTGCAAAGCCACACATTGCCACAAGGGCAAGAATCATGAATTTGAAATACTTTTTCATAATTTTAATTGTTATAAGTTATTTAATTGTTTAAGAATTTGCATACAAAAAAGGCGTCACGCACTGAGCATACAATATGCCAAGTGGTAACGCCAATA
>JAFZDY010000051.1 GCA_017560945.1 Bacteroidaceae bacterium
ACTTGGCACGAGTCAAGGTCTTAACCAAGTGCTTGGGTACACCACCTAAGGGCATGATGTAGTGGAGGTTTATCTCTGTAGTAGTGGTTGATGAGAGTTCAATCTTAGCCTTTTCAGCAGCCTCTTTCAAACGTTGCAAAGCCATAGGATCCTGAGTGAGGTCGGCGCCTTCCTCGTTCTTGAACTCCTGTACCAACCAGTCGATGATTACCTGGTCGAAGTCGTCACCACCAAGGTGAGTGTCACCATTGGTTGAAAGTACTTCGAACACACCGCCACCGAATTCGAGGATAGAGATATCGAATGTACCACCACCGAGGTCGAATACGGCAATCTTCATATCCTTGTTTGCCTTGTCAACACCATAAGCCAAAGCAGCTGCTGTAGGCTCGTTCACGATACGCTTTACTTCGAGACCTGCAATCTGTCCGGCTTCCTTGGTTGCCTGACGTTGTGAGTCGCTGAAGTATGCGGGTACGGTGATAACTGCTTCAGTAACTTCCTGACCGAGGTAGTCCTCAGCAGTCTTCTTCATCTTCTGAAGAATCATGGCGCTGATTTCCTGTGGAGTATAGAGTCGGCCATCGATGTCAACACGTGGAGTATTGTTGTCACCCTTAACTACCTTGTAAGGTACGCGTGAAATTTCCTTTGCTACTTGGTCGTAGGTTTCACCCATAAAGCGCTTGATAGAGAAAATTGTGCGCTGGGGGTTGGTGATAGCTTGACGCTTGGCTGGATCACCTACCTTACGTTCGCCACCATCGACGAATGCTACGATAGAGGGAGTTGTACGCTTACCCTCGCTGTTGGTGATCACAACAGGTTCGTTACCTTCGAACACTGAAACACATGAGTTGGTTGTTCCCAAGTCAATACCAATAATCTTTCCCATAATCTTTATTCTTTTTTTATTTGTTATTATTCAAAACTTGTATTTCGTGCATTTTGTTCGCACTTCGACTAATATAAAACAATCTTTGTGCCAAACTTTCGAGCCTATTGATGCCGTGGTATTGGGTGTCAGATTTATGGTAAATGTATGGTAGTTATGGCAGAATGTGTGTCTATTTGGCAGAAAATGGAAGAGATGTCGAGGTAAAACATGGGTATAAACCTATATATAAAAAAAGAACTGTGCCGATAGATGTACTATAGCACAGTTCCTTTTTACTCGTTTTTTTTTATTGGTGTCCTACGTGACTCTTGGGAAATCAACGCGAGGTGACGATGCGAATGGCACGTTGGTAGTCCTCGTCATTAACAAGAATCTTCACTTTCCCACCCAATGTGAGGTAGGGTGAAGTGATGGCGCCCAATGTCTCGTCGCGCAACATGCAAACTATCCCCTCGGCTTGCAATAGTCCTTTTACAAGTTCGGCTTCCCATAAGGAGCCTTCGAAAACCTCTTTCATACCTTATAATATATTATAGAGTTCTACATTCCTTGTATTCATAAACACCTGCCGAGGGTATTTTGTTTCTGATGGGTAGACTACTTGTTGTCGTTTTGACGGATTTCCACTCTGCGAATCTTACCACTGATGGTCTTAGGCAATTCGTCGACAAACTCTATGACGCGCGGATATTTGTAGGGTGCGGTCACACGCTTCACATGATCCTGCAACTCCTTGATGAGTTCCTCGCCTGCCTTGTCCTTATAGGCTTGTGACAATATGATGGTAGCCTTTACCACCTGACCTCGAATCTCATCGGGCACACCAGTGATGGCACATTCGACTACTGCAGGGTGAGTCATCAGTGCGCTTTCTACCTCGAAGGGACCGATGCGGTATCCTGAACTCTTGATAACATCGTCGGCACGTCCTACAAACCAATAGTAGCCATCCTGATCGCGCCAAGCCACGTCGCCTGTGTAGTAAATGCCATCGGACCATACGTCCTTGGTTTTCTCAGGATTGCGGAAATACTCCTTGAAAAGTCCCAATGGCTTTCCGTTGTTTGTACGGATGACAATCTGTCCCTGCTCTCCGTCCTCGGCCGAGCGACCATCGGGGGTAAGGAGGTCAATGTCGTATTGGGGATTGGGTACACCCATGCTTCCAGGTTTGGGATCCATCCAAGGGAAGGTGGCAAGGGTCAAGGTGGTTTCGGTTTGTCCGAATCCCTCCATCAGACGAATGCCTGTAAGTTCCTTGAAGGTGTCGTACACCGCACCGTTCAATGCCTCACCTGCGGTGGTGCAATACTCCAATGAGGAGAGGTCAAACTTACGCAAGTCCTCGCGAATGAGGAAACGGTATATGGTGGGAGGTGCACACAGGGAGGTGATGCGGTATTGTTCAATCTTGTGAAGGATGTCTGCAGGGGTGAACTTCTCGTGATCGTAGACAAAGATGTTGGCTCCGGCAAACCATTGGCCATAAAGTTTTCCCCACACGGCTTTTCCCCAACCTGTGTCGGCTATGGTCAAGTGCAAACTCCCATCGTGCAGATGGTGCCACAAGTATCCTGTGCTGATGTGTCCAAGTGGATAGGTGAAGTCATGAGCCACCATCTTGGGCTCTCCAGTAGTACCAGAGGTGAAATACATGAGCATGACATCGTCGTTGGTATTGGCATTTGCTGGACGAACGAAGGTGGGTGCTTCATCCAAGCCTTGTTGGAAGTTGTGGAAACCTTCGGGGTACTCAGGCCCTACACTTACTAATGCCTTCACCGTAGGAGACTCTGGCATGGCGGCCGTGATGTGGTCGGTTATCACACTTTCACCTGCGGCAATGATGGCCTTGATGCCAGCTGCATTGCAACGATAGACGATGTCTTTCTTTGTCAACAAGTGTGTAGCCGGAATCACTACTGCTCCTAACTTGTGCAGGGCAAGGATTGAAAACCAAAACTCGTATCGGCGCTTCAATATGAGCATTACAGGGTCGCCCTTGCCAATGCCTATTGATTGGAAGAAGGAAGCGGTGCGGTCGGTCTCGCGCTTCATGTCCGCGAAGGTGAACTGGCGCTCTTCTCCGTGGTCGTTTGTCCATAGGAGAGCCTTCTTGTCGGGTTGTTCGGCCGCATATACATCCACTACATCGTACGCAAAGTTGAAGTTCTCGGGCACGTTGATGTGGAGGTTTTGCTTGTAATCTTCTTGCGAGGTGAATGTCGTTTGTCTAAGGAATCTTTCTATCATTTTCATTTCTCTCTCCATAAAATTTTTACATGATTGCTGCTAAGAAACGGACAGGTTTGCCGTCGAGCGCTCTCATACCATGGGGTTGAAGTGAATCGAAATAGAGGCTATCACCAGGGTTGAGGATAATCTCCTTACCTGCGAGGTTGACCAACAGACGTCCTTCGAGGATGTAACTGATTTCCTGTCCGGCATGGCTATTGAGATGAAGCGGGGCATCATCGTCCTTAGGCTCTACGGTTACGATGAACGGGTCGATCTTACGATCGCGGAAGCCCGATGCCAAAGCCTCGTACTTGTAGGCCTTGCTACGTTCAACGGAAATGCCTTTTCCTGCACGGGTGAGGAAGTATGAACTCATCTTGGGCTCTTCGCCAAACATCAATACGTCGAGTGTGATGTCGTATCGGCGAGCAATGGCTTGGAGGGCACTCACTGAGATGTCCTTCGTGCCACTCTCCATGGCTTGGTACTCCTCTATGGTCAAGTTGCAACTTTCGGCAACCTCTTGCTCTGTCAATTCCAGCACGTCGCGTAGTCCTCGCAAGCGTGCGGCTATCTGTTTGATATGATCATTCATAATTTTATGTTTTTTTATATCGGTTATACTCTGTTTTTTTTCTTAGGTTAGGAAAATATTTTTCTCAGGTAGGGAAAAAATATTTCTCAGACAGGGAAATATTTTCCCCTCAACGACTGGCCTTCATAGCACGGATGATGGCCGATGAGAAGCCCGCATGCTCCAGTTCGTTGATGCCCTTGATGGTGATTCCTCCAGGGGTGGTCACCTTGTCGATTTCCAAGGAGGGGTGTGTATCGTTGTTGAGGATGAGTGATGCAGCACCTTTCACACTTTGTGCCACCATGCGTTGTGCATCCTTGGGGTAAATGCCCATCTCTATGCCCGCCTGCATGGCTGCTTGGATGTACTTCAGTACGTACGCAATACCGCACGATGTGAGTGCTGTGGTGGCCTCTATCTGACTCTCAGGAATCATCATGGCTAATCCCATCTCGTTGAAAATCTCGACCATCAATCGCTCGTGTTCGGGCGTGGCGTGTCGGCTGGCGATGAGGGTCATACTCTCGAGTTGCGACATGGCCGTATTGGGTACTAGACGGAACATGGTGAGGTCGGGGGAAGCGGTATACTCCACCAACTGATCGAAACTGACACCTGCCGCCACCGATACCAATACCTGTTGGGGTTGCAGGGGCAACTCTGCCAGGACGGTCTTCATCAACCAGGGCTTGACGGCAACAATCACGAAGTCGGCTTCGCCGATGGCCGTACGATTATCGGTTGTTACATTCATTAGGGGATACTCCTGTTGCAGATGTTGCAACATTTTTTCAGAGGGGTCAGACACGGTAATGTCTGCCGCGCCTACTATAGTACCTTTGGCCAATCCACGAGCAATGGCTCCGCCCATGTTTCCAGCACCTATGATTGTTACTTTCATTGCATCTAATTTTGGTTAAACGGTTGCAAAGATACAGAAATACGTGCGTTTTTGCTTACGTTTTTTAATAAAATCGCATAAAAAAGTAGAAAAAGCATCGTTTGGTAGCCGATTTTACTATTTCTCTTTCGTAATAGTGTAAAAAAACATGCCTATGATGGTATTTATAAAAGGAATTAAGTACCTTTGTCGCCACGAAATATAGAAAAACATAAAACAAGGTAATTAGGTGCAATGAAAATAATAGATGCTCATGCTCACCTGTGGCTGAAGCAGGACACAGTGGTCGATGATTTGCCAATACGTACACTGGAAAACGGACGTTCCCTCTTTATGGGGGAAGTGCGTCAGATGATTCCTCCCTTCATGATTGATGGGGTGAATAGTGCCGAGGTATTCCTTTCCAATATGGATTACGCACAGGTGTCTGCGGCTGTTATCACTCAAGAGTTTATCGATGGCATACAGAATGACTATCTGATGGAGGTGGCTCGTCGCTATCCTGACCGCTTCCTGGTGTGTGGTATGTGCGAGTTTCGCCAGCCAGGTTTCTTGCCTCATGCCGAGAAATTGTTAAACGAGGGTTTTCGAGCCATCAAGATTCCTGCTCAACGTCTGTTGTTGAAGGACAAGCGGGTAATGCTCACCAGTGATGAGATGATGCAGATGTTTCGCATGATGGAGGCGAAGGGTGCTATCCTTTCCATCGATTTGGCAGATGGAGATTTGCAGGTTGGCGAGATGGAGGAGGTCATCCAGGAGTGTCCTCAGTTGAAGATAGCCATCGGACACTTTGCCATGGTTACTCGTCAAGGGTGGCAAGAACAGGTGAAGTTGGCTCGTCATCCGAATGTACGGATTGAGTCGGGAGGTATCACATGGTTGTTTAACGATGAATTCTATCCCTTCCGCGGAGCCATTCGTGCCATTCGCGAAGCTGCCGATTTAGTGGGTATGGAGAAGTTGATGTGGGGCTCGGATTATCCGCGCACCATCACGGCCATCACCTATCGTATGTCGTACGACTTTGTGAGCAAAAGTAATGAACTGACCGAGGAGGAAAAGAGTCTCTTCTTAGGCGAGAATGCTCGTCAATTCTATGGGTTTGATCACTTGGTAGACCTCCCATATATCAAAAATATGTCGGAATAATAAAAAGTAAAATTAAGGATATGAAAGCGATACAGATAACATCTCCTTCAGTAATGGAGATTGTGGATATAGAAAAGCCTTGTGTAAAAGCAGGCGAAGTGTTGGTAAAACTTTGTTATGTAGGATTTTGTGGTTCGGACTTAAATACTTTCCTGGGACGCAATCCTATGGTGAAACTCCCTGTCATACCTGGTCACGAGGTTGGTGCCATTATCGAAGCCGTGGGCGAAGGTGTACCAGAGGAATTGGAGGTAGGTATGAGTGTGACGCTCAACCCCTATACCAATTGTGGAAAGTGTGCATCATGTCGCAATGGACGAGTAAATGCGTGTCAGTTCAACGAGACATTGGGTGTACAACGCAATGGTGTGATGACCGAGTATGCCGTCCTTCCTTGGCAAAAGGTGATTCCTGCCGAGGGTATCTCTCCCAGAGATTGTGCGCTGATAGAACCTATGAGTGTGGGATTCCATGCCGTGAGTCGTGCTGGTGTGGAGGATAACGAATCGGTGATTGTCATCGGATGTGGCATGGTAGGATTGGGTGCCGTGGTGCGTGCGGCCCTGCGAGGTGCTATGGTTATAGCCATTGACTTGGACGACGAGAAATTGGCCTTGGCTAAGCGTGTAGGTGCCACACACGTCATCAACTCGGCTAATGAGAATGTACACGAACGTGTCCTTCAACTTACCGAAGGGTTGGGTGCCGATGTGGTAATCGAGGCCGTGGGAAGTCCTGCCACATATGTGATGGCAGTGGACGAGGTGTCTTTCACTGGTCGTGTGGTGTGCATCGGTTATGCAAAGAGTGAAGTGGCTTTCCAAACAAAACTTTTTGTGCAAAAGGAACTCGATATTTGTGGCTCACGCAATGCCTTGCCGAGCGATTTCCGCTCAGTTATCCACTACATGAAGTCGAGCGATTTCCCCGCCGAGGCATTTATCAGTCGCATCGTATCCCCCGCCGAAGCATCCGAGGCCATTCAAGAGTGGGCTTCTGCACCAGCTAAGGTTTTCCGTATATTGGTAGAGTTTGCCTAAAGGAGTAAGAGGAGAGAGGAATCTAATTTCTCTCTTCCTTTAAATATTGAACTCAAATAATGAATCGCGATGCAATAGATTTTGAAAACGGACGGGTAAGTACACTCTTTCGTCGCATACTGATACCTACATTGATGGGCTCGTTGGCCATATCGGCCGTGACGGTCATCGATGGTGTCTTCATCGGCCATGGAGTAGGAGCCGATGGAGTAGCCGCCGTGAACATTGTAGTACCCATCTTCCAAATCATGTCAGGATTGGGGTTGATGGTGGGTGCCGGTTGTTCGGTGGTGAGTAGCATTCATGTGGGAAAAGGGAAACTGAAGGCGGCACGTCTGAATGTTACCCAAGCATTGGTAGGAGCCACCCTTGTGAGTATCCTTATTTGCTCAGCCATACTACTATTTCCTGTTGATACTGCCCGTTTGCTAGGTTCGTCAGACACTCTGTTGCCACAGGTGAGGGATTACCTTTTATGGATTACTCCTTGTTTCATCTTCGAAATGTGGAGTTTTATAGGTCTGTTTGTTATTAGGTTGGATGGTGCTCCCAAGGTGGCTATGTGGTGTAATATCATCCCCTGTGTGTTGAATGGTGTGCTCGATTGGATTTTTATCTTTCCCCTTGGTATGGGGGTAAAGGGAGCTGCCATTGCTACTGGCATAAGTATATCAATAGGAGGTGTGATGACGCTGGGATATCTGCTCTTCTTTGCACGCAACCTATATCCGACAAAGGTTAAGTGGAGTCGTAAGAGCTTGTGTCTGAGTCTGCGCAACATAGGCTATCAGTGTAGGATAGGTTCGGCCTCTTTGTTGGGTGAACTTACCCTGGCAATATTGACATTTGTAGGCAATATTACCTTTATGCACTATTTGGGTGACGATGGGGTAGGAGCCTTCGGCATTGCCTGCTACTATTCACCTTTCTTCTTCATGATAGGCAATGCCATTGCACAATCGGCCCAACCCATCATCAGTTACGACTTTGGTAGCGGACGTCATGCTCGCATCCGACAATCGTTGTACTTGTTGATGGCTACATCCGTGGGCTTTGCCATCGTAGTGGTAGGTTGTTTTGTTTGTTTCCCTGGTATGTTGACCGCTTTATTCGTTGATCCGCAAAGCAGTGCAGGACAACTTTCGATTGAAGGACTTCCTTACTTTGCCACAGGTATCCTTTTTTATATTCTCAACATAGCCTTGACTGGCTATTATCAAAGTTTGGAGCAGATGAGACGAGCCACATTCATCGTGCTCATGCGTGGTTTTTTGCTTATCCCCTGTTTCGTCGTACTTCCCCGTTTGATGGGTACTGCAGGCATTTGGTTGGCCATGCCCATGGCTGAAATGCTAACATTGGGAGTCATCCTTGGGACGAAATTTGCGGATAAACAGAAAAAAAGTGTTTAGATTAACAAATGTATACATCATTTTTTTGGTGGAACAAATAACACTTCCTATATTTGCAAGCAAGATGGAATGAACCATTAAAAACCATTAAAAACTAAAAATTATGATTAGTCAGAAATTACACGAAGCGATAAACGCACAGATCAATGCCGAACAATGGTCTGCATACCTCTATTTGGCAATGTCATTGGACGCTGAGTCAAAGGGATATAAGGGAGTAGCCAACTGGTTCTATGTACAGTTTCAAGAGGAGCAGGATCATGCTCGCATCTTTATGAACTACTTGAATAGTGTGGATGCCAAGGTAACATTGCTTCCCATTGAAGAGGTTCCCGCTACTTGGGATAGTGTGTTGGATATGTTCAAGCAGACATTGCAACACGAGAAAAAGGTGACATCTCTCATCAATAACTTGGCTGCTATAGCCAATGATGACCGCGACTTTGCCTCTATCAACCGCCTTGTTTGGTTTATCGATGAACAAGTTGAAGAAGAGGAGAATGCACGTGATATGATTACCGCCGTAGAGGCCGTGGAGGACAACAAGTACGGGATGTATATGCTCGATAAGGAGTTGGCCGCACGCGTTTATACTCAGGCTTCACCCCTCGCTACTTCAGCAGAGTAAAAGTTAAAAAAGGCACGAACGAGTTTAATTATGAGCAATGAATTAAATTGTTCGTGCCTCATTTTATATAATCTATGCAAGAGTCAGAAATCTTCCTTACTCATAAGATTCGTCCAACTGCTGTACGTCAATTGGTTTGGCGTACGGTGCAGAATATTGGACGAGCCTTCTCATTGGCAGATTTGGAGGAAATGTTGCTCAGTGTAGATCGTAGTAGTATATTCCGCACACTGACTCTCTTTGAGGAACACAAACTCCTGCATAGTTTTGAAGATGGAAGTGGACATCGCAAATATTGCATTTGTGTGGATCATGATGAACAGGACAATCATCACCATTGTCACCATGTACATGCCTTCTGTACCGTATGCCATCGTACATTTTGTCTGAAGTCGGAGCATATACCTGTGGTGCAATTGCCAGATGGATTCGTATTGCAAAATATCAACTATGTGGTGCAGGGCATTTGTGCAGAGTGTGGAAAAAAATACAAGGACAATAAATGAACATAAGATATACGAAAGCAGAAGAACGAACCAATTACCTCTCTCACGCTGGCGGTATTCTATTAGGATTGTTGGTAGGAGTTTTCTTTCTGATATATTGTTATCGCCAAGGCGACGTATGGATGAAGTGGGGTATATGGCTTTACCTCGCAGGAATGATGGGCTCGTACATTGCTTCGACCGTGTATCATGCTTGTCCACCAACCAGTGTGTGGAAAGAGCGGTTGCGCAAGTGGGATCATGCCGCCATATATTGGCATATAGCCGGTAGTTATTCCCCCATTACATTGCTTGCACTTCGTGAGTCGGGGTATTGGGGATGGACACTTTTTATCTTTGTTTGGCTATGCGCTATTGTTGGAACGATTACGAGTTTTCATAAACTCAAGAAGCATAGCAATATCGAAACTATCTGCTATGTGCTGATGGGATTGGTCGTGTTGGTCGCTTTCAAACCCCTTATGGATGCTGTTAGCTCCCAAACCGTAGGGTGGATCATAGCCGAAGGTGGTTGCTACATCACTGGTGCCTTGTTTTATTCTCTTAACAAGCGACGCTATATGCACTCTGTCTTCCACTTTTTCGTTTTGGCAGGTTCGGTATGTCACATCCTTGCCGTATGGGATGTGATGAAGGATTACATTTGGTAATTCTGAAATCTTAATTGCTTTTCGGACAATAACTTTTTCTCCTAATTCACAATTCAAATTTATTCTCCTAAACAAACCCTAAAACTTTAGGAAAATTGGTAAATTGTTGGAAAAATTATTGTAGATTTGCGGCACTTATATAAAATATCCTGTATGAACAAACATTTCATCTTGTTGGCTATGCTATTAGGCGGATTGTCAGGCAACGCTGTTAAGGCACAACGACCCGCGACTACGGCCGACGAACTGTATATAGAAGGGACTCAACTCTACTTGCGTGGATACTATGCCGCGGCAGAACAAACATTGGAAAAGTTTCTTTCCCTTCCTTTGATAGATGCTACCCATGAGGCTGACATCGCTGAGGCTGAGTACATGATAGTATGTACGGCTTATCACTTGCAAGAGGACGATCGTCTTGAAAAAATAAAAACTTACTTGACCGAAAATCCGGATACTCCACATGCCAATCGCTTACGAGTTATGGCGGCCAATGTATTATATACTAATGGTGACTATGTGGAAGCCCTTGAACAATATGAGTTGTGCGACTTGGATTTGTTGGGGGATGATGAACGTGACGAGGCATCGTTGTACAAGGCCATCAGTTTGCTGAAAACTGGTGAGTTGCAAGAGGCACTTGCCCTGTTGACCGTGGTGCAAACTCTCAGTACAGAGTATGAGGATGATGCTCGATATTACAAGGCTTACATCGACTATACTCATCAAAGATTAAACGATGCATTGTCTGCGTTGGAAACTTTGAAGGAACATCCCCAATATGGACCTCAGGCTACTTGTTATATGGCAGACATTGAGTTGCAACAAGAAAACTACGACGAGGCGTTGTCCGTGGCAGAGAACTATTTGGCACAATACCCCGAGGGAGAACAAGTGTGCGAGATGAAGCGTGTCGCTGGTGAGGCAGCCTACGGAATGGGACAATATGAGAGGGCTACCACCTTCTTGGATGAATATGTACAAAGTACAGAGAATCCTCAACGCAATGCACTTTATAAATTAGGCATGAGTCAGTTACAACAGGGGATTTGTTCTCAAGCATCACTGAACTTGACTCGCTCGGCCACTGAACGAGATGCATTGGCTCAAAATGCTTACCTCCATAGTGGATTGGCTTATGTACAATTGTTGGATATGGTGAAGGCGCGTATGGCTTTTGAACAGGCCTCGTCGATGGACTTTGACAAGGCGGTGAAGGAGCAGGCGCTATACAACTATGCCCTTTGCATTCACGAGACGGCTTACACAGGTTTTGGAGAATCGGTTACTGTATTCGAGCGTTTCCTTAACGAATTTCCACAATCGCCTTATGCAGACAAGGTGAACGACTACTTGGTGGATGTGTACATGAACACTCGTAGTTACAAGACTGCTTTGGCTTCAATTGCTAAAATCAAACAACCAGGTGTACGCATATTGGAAGCACGTCAGAAGATAAACTATCGATTGGGTACTGAGGCCTTTGCCAATGCTGATTACCAAGGGGCATTGCAGTATTTTAACCAATCGTTGCAAGATGCGCGTTACAATCGCGAGACTCATGCCAATGCATATTTTTGGCGAGGTGAGACACGTTACCGTATGAGCAATTGGAATGGAGCGGCTTCTGACTATCAGCAATATCTCAATACAGCTCCTGCTGAAGTGAATGCACAACGTGCAACGGCTTATTATAATCTTGGATATACAGCTTTTCAACAAAAGAACTATACGAAGGCAAGGGGATATTTCGAACGATTTATAAGCGACCATCGAACCATTTCTACCCCAGAGATGGTGGCGGATGCTCTGAACAGAAAGGCTGATTGCCTCTTTTATGCACGCGATTTCAGTGGAGCAGCACAAGCATACGCCGAAGCTACTACTACCGATCCTTCGCAAGGCGATTATGCTTTGTATCAGCATGCATTCGTTCAAGGATTACAGAAGGATTACAAGGGAAAGGTGGCCACACTTGATCGTATGATTGAAAGCTTCCCTCAATCGGCATACGTGGACGATGCCCTCTACGAAAAGGGACGTGCCTATGTACAAATGGATGAGAATATGCAAGCCATCGGCTCGTTCAAACAACTTACTCAACGATTCCCCGAAAGTTCTTTGGCGCGCAGGGCTGCAAGTGAAATAGGTATGCTTCACTACCAAGATGATCGTTTTGACGAGGCTATTATTGCCTATGAACAGGTGATAGAGAAGTATCCTGGTAGCGATGAATCGAGAATGGCTGCACGTGATTTGAAGAATATCTACATTGAACTCAATCGTGTAGATGACTATGCTACCTATGCATCTACGAAGAAGGGTACTATCCAATTCGATACGAATGAACGTGATTCACTCACTTATCTCGCGGCAGAGAAAGTATATATGCGAGGAGATAAACAGGAGGCAGAAAAGAGTATGGAGGCCTATTTGCAAAGTTTCCCTGAAGGTGCTTATCGCCTGAATGCACACTACTATTTGGGTGTGGCTGCCTATGAGAAAAAGGATGCAAATACGGCACTTACACACTTTGAAAAGGTTTTGGAGTATCCTCACAACAATTACTCGGAAGAGGCTACGACCATGGCGTCTGAGTTGGCTTACGGATTGAAGGACTATACTCGTGCCTTGTCGCTGTACAAATTATTAAAGGGAAAGACCTCCTCAGCTGAACGATTGTTGCTGGCACGTACTGGTATTCTACGTTCAGCTCATCAGTTGGGTGACGGAGATGAGGTTATCAACGTCGCTACTGAATTGTTAGCAGACAATAAAACCGCTCCGGAATTGGCCAATGAGGCACGTTACTATCGTAGTCGAGCCGCCGCAAAGAAAGGAAATCGTGAGTTGGCTGGAAAAGATTTGGAAGAACTCGCAAAGGATACTCGTCACATCTATGGTGCTGAGGCTAAATATCGATTGGCTGAGATGCACTATTCGGCTAAGGAGTATGCAGAGGCTGAGAAAGTGTTGCTCAATTACATAGAAGTGAGTACGCCCCATACCTATTGGTTGGCGCGTAGTTTTGTGTTGTTGTCCGATGTGTATATGCAAACAGGTCGCGAGATAGAGGCTAAACAATATCTGTTATCGTTGAAGCAGAACTATACGGCGGACGATGATATTGCGTCCATGATAGAGGGACGATTGAATAAAATGCAGAATTAAAAAAGGAAGGTCAATCTCTCTTGAAAATGCTACGGATTATTTTACTTTAAAATAGATTATGATGAAAAAACTATATATCCTGTTGACTGGATTATTGGTAGGAATGGGAGTCTTGCAGGCACAAGAGCCGGAAAAAAATGAAGCGGTACTGGATCGTACGGTAGTGGTAGAGAACCTTTACAATCCAGATATCATGAATGCTAACAAGATAAGTTTGCTACCGACATTGGAAGAACCACAGATAAATAAGAAGCAGATTGAATATGCAACCAGTACCAAGCCTGCTGGGCAATTCACTTTTGCTCCTATGAGTAGTTTTGGTGTAACTCCTCAACAGATCGATGCAAAAGATGGTTTCCTGCGCTTAGGCTATGGAAATAGGGGTAATATAGATGGTAGATTGGCTTACCGCCTTGAATGGGGAAAACGGGATATGCTGAATGCCAATGTGGCTTTGCGCGGTATGGATGGTGTAGTAAAATTGCCAGAAACTATAGAGAACAACAATGAGTGGGATATTCGCACTTATCGTACGCAGGGAAATGTCAATTGGGAACATAAGTTTGACTCGCATACTCTTGTGGTAGAGACAGATGTGGAAAACCAAGTATTTAATTATATGAATTTCTCTCCGTGGATAGACAATACCCACCAACATAATGTATTAGGGAGTGTAAATGCGGTGTTTGGACGCAATGATGCGGATGCAGAGATTTGGTATCGAGTAGGTACGGGGCTTCTCTACGCTAAACAGAAGTATGCTTTTGGTTATTATGATGCAGATAAAAGTGAATCTTATGCTGAGACCATTATTCGTAGCCATGCTCACGCAAAGGGTGATATTGATGAAGTCAATAGTGTACACTTGTTTGCACAAATGGATAATATCTTCTTAAATCCTGGTGGAGGATACAATGGAGCAAGTCAAACCGTGATTCAACTGAATCCTTACCTCGTAAGCTATGGCGACAAGTGGAATGCGCGTGTGGGTATGCATCTTGATCCTATTTTTGGAAGTGGGGGAGCCGAGGTCGCTTTTGCCCCTGACCTTTGTGGTGAATACAACATAACTAAGGGGTATACGGCTTATGTGCAAATAGGTGGAGGACGAGTATTGAATGATTTTCGTACCATCAATCGTTTCGATCCTTATGCAGAATTTCCAGTATATGGCTCAGACTCTAAAGGTGAAGGTTATTATACTCCGAAACATGCTTTTCATCAATTAGATAGCCGTATTGGTTTTAAGGCTACGCCCTTGAATGAATTAGCTTTGCAAACTTATGTAGGATTTGGAAAGATAAAGAATCAATTGTTTTCTATCTATCGAGAGGATTATAGTTATGGTCGCTTGAATCAATTGATGCAAGATGATGCCAAACGCGTTTATGTGGGAGCATCCGTTCAGGGCTCTTGGAAAGATTATCTTACTACTCGAGCCTCATTTGAATGGAATAGATGGACTTGTGATTTGTTGGATAAATACAGCACATTGACTCCCGAAATTTCTTTCCAATGGGCGGCAAATATTTCCCCTGTAGAGAAATTAAATGTAGAGTTGAGTTACCAATATCAACAATATAGAAAGGGTGTGAAGGGTGATCGTTTCGATGCGATGAGCAATGTAGGAATAAGTGCTTCGTATCGCTTCTTGGATTGGTTGAGTGCGTATGTGCAAGGCGATAATCTATTAAATAGCAAGTATTACCAATACCTTATGCTCCCTGCTCAAGGTATCAATGTCCTTGGCGGAGTAGTACTGGACTTTTAAGAATTTAGAATAAATTGAGGGTATAAATAAGCATTAAAAAACATCTAACACTATACATTACAAAGGAAGTACACCCGTGGGGAGTCGAACCCCAATCGTTGGAACCGGAATCCAATATTCTATCCATTGAACTACGGGTGCGTTTTTTTAGCGGATGCAAAGGTACAAAATATTTTGCAAGATGTGTAATGTTTGGGAAATAAATGATAAAGGCGCAGATATCTGCGCCTTTATTGTATATTGGGTAAATCAGGTGGTTTGACTTACTCTTTATTGAAAACGTAAGGATAGATATCGTTTTGCAATACAAACTGAGTTTGGCTCTCGAACGATAGTTGGTAAGACTGATAAATCTTTTCCGTTTCCTTGTCGTATAAGATAAACTCGTCGGCCTCAGGAGAGATGGAGTAGTAGTAGTCGATAGCCTCTCCTTTTGATTTGTGTTTATATACACATTCTCCGTATGCGGTAAAGTGATATACTTCGCCCTTCAGGAAATCGTTTCTATTAACCACTTTAGGTTCAGTATAGGCTTGACCAAAACAGATGGTGTCGGCATAGATGGCTTGAGCATAGAGAACAATTCCATCATCTGTTACGTATTTCTCTTTAATAGGCTCTGCCACCCAATTTCCTTGGAAGTACTCTTGCGCGTCCTTCTGCAACTGAGTATGAATAGTGGTGAGGTCGATTTCCTCTCTCTCTTCCTCGCTATTACATGCCATGAAACCCAATGGGAGCATGGCTACGAATAGATATTTTAGCGCTTTCATCTGTTTGTAAATTAAAGAGAATAATAAATTAACTTCAATCCTTCTTTTCCTTGATGGCTTCCATGATGAGTGCCTCCAACTCTTCGGACAATTCAGGATTGTCAAGGAGTATCTGCTTGCATGCGTCGCGTCCTTGACCCAATTTGCTTTCATTATAACTGAACCATGAGCCGCTCTTCTTGATGATGCCATATTCCACACCAAGGTCGATGATTTCACCAACTCGTGAGATACCTTCGCCAAACATAATATCGAACTCTGCCTTGCGGAAAGGAGGAGCTACCTTGTTCTTTACTACTTTTACTTTTGTCTGTTTTCCGAGTATGGTTTCGCCATCCTTGATAGAGCTGCTGGGACGGATATCGAGACGTACTGAGGCATAGAACTTCAAGGCATTACCTCCAGTGGTGGTTTCTGGATTGCCAAACATGACACCAATCTTCTCGCGCAACTGGTTGATGAAGATACAAGTGGTGTTGGTCTTGTTGATGGTAGAGGTTAGTTTGCGTAATGCTTGTGACATCAGTCGGGCTTGCAAACCTACCTTGTTGTCACCCATATCGCCTTCGATTTCAGCCTTAGGAGTAAGGGCGGCCACTGAGTCGATGACGATGATGTCGATGGCTGATGAGCGGATGAGTTGGTCGGCAATCTCCAGAGCTTGTTCTCCATTGTCGGGTTGCGAGATGAGCAAGTTGTCGATGTCTACACCCAACTTTGCGGCATAGAAGCGGTCAAAGGCATGTTCGGCATCGATAATGGCGGCAATACCTCCAGCCTTTTGGGCTTCAGCTATTGCGTGGATGGCCAAGGTGGTTTTACCTGAAGACTCGGGGCCATATATCTCTACGATGCGTCCTTTGGGATAACCGCCCACACCCAATGCGGCATTCAAGCCGATGGATCCAGTAGGAATTACCTCTACAGATTCTATACTCTCGTCGCCCATCTTCATGATAGAACCCTTTCCGAAGTTCTTTTCAATGTTTGCCATGGCGGCTTGTAGGGCTTTCAGTTTTTCGTTGGCGGGGACTGTTCCTTCGCTGATTTCTTTCTTTGCCATATTGATTCCGTTTTTTTAAGAAGACCCACCCCAACCCCTCCCTCTATGTAGGGGTGTGGATAGTCTGTGCTATTTAATTCTATTTATAATGTCTTTTTTTGTTATATATTTCCTTTATTCTTTTTCTATTATCAACTCC
>JAFZDY010000003.1 GCA_017560945.1 Bacteroidaceae bacterium
AATTAATTTTAGATACCCTCTTTTCTCCACATTGGTAGTTGGAAATAGAAGTATTATTATATATATATATAATATAATAAAATATATTTACATTTAATTCTAAAATAATATGAGAGATAGTATGCATATTTAATTGTCACGAATTGTCACGTCACGCTAAGTTAGCTCCTCATTACCCACATCAACAGATCTCATCTATAGTCTTAGGGGAATCATATTTTCTACCTCACTGGGGGAAAATATTTTTCCTCACGCACCAAAAAAAATGGCGTGAAATCCGCATCTAAAGCAAAAAAAGAGGATGCCTGCAACGAGGCACCCTCTCTTTCTTAAATATATGATTTCTTTGGTGTTATAGGTTATTGTTGGTAGAACTTCTTGCCGTTCTTGATGACAATGCCCTTGTAACTGTAATCAACCTGAACACCTGCGGGGGTGTAGAGACGGTCGTTGTACATACCATCAACGGTGATGGCGTCAATACCTGTGCTCTCGGTGCACTTGAGGTTCACCTTATCGATGTTACCCATAGCGGTATTGATGGTGAAACGGAGGATCTGTTGACCAGCCTCGAGGTTAGCACCCAATTTACCCTTCACTACTCGGTAGGTGTTCTTGTTACCTGTATTAGGTATTGTTACCTTGCACAAGTTGGTGATGGTACCGTCCTCGTTAACCAAACCAATGCTGAAGGTAGAACCTGTGACGGTAGAGGATACAGTAGCCTCGTACTCGTACACACCAGGATCGGTCACATTTACAGTGTACTCCATCCACTCGTTAGGCATGGTGTTACCTACTGCATAACCTCCACCAGTGACAGAGATGATGTCCAAACCTTCGTTGTCGGTACGATAACCTGTCTTACCTGAGTCGGTTGCATCCTTGTCGTAGAAGGTTGACTCGTTACCACCCATATCGAAGTTCTCGGCCTCGATGACACCCGGCAAAGTGATGGCTCCGTTGAACGGCTTGCGTACATCGTTGGCACGGAGGGTGTAAGTTGACATTTGAGACTCGTATCCCTCGGCATCGTAAGCCATGGCACTTACATTGTATGATCTCTTCTCAGTAGGCGTAAACTCGATTTCGAAAGGAGCCTCGGTGAGTGTACCCTTCAATACATTGTCTACCAAAATCTTCACACTGGCAATGGTGCTTGTGGGTGAAGAGGCATCTACGGTGATGGTGGTGCTTTCGTTGACGATGGCGGGTGCGGGGTTAGCAGAGATGTTAACCTTGATGTCGTCGTCAATCTTCAGATGAGTGAACACAATCTTGTCGATGTTACAGCTGCTACCAGTGATGTTCAAGCGGATGATCTGCTCGCCCTCTTCCAACTTCACTAACAAGCGACCAGTGATCTTACGATAGTTGTCCCAGTTGTTGGATGTAACACAGGGTACTGCCAACTTACTGGTCAAAGGAATGAGTTCGTCGTTCTTGTTCAATGAGAGGCTGAATGAAGAGTTTTCAGCACCTGTTGAAGCGGTGGCTTCGTAGGTGTAATAACCAGCCTTGGTCACATTTACAGTGTACTCGAGCCACTCACCTGAATTGGTGTAACCGATAGCATATCCACCGTTACCACTCACGATGTCTACACCACCTGTACCTGTGCGGTATGAGGTACCTTCGTTCTTGGTGTCAGAGTCGTGGTAAGAGATACCCTCAGCTCCGTCGTCGAAATTCTCGGCTTGCAATGTACCGGGCAATGTAGCAGGAGTTCCCTTGTAAGGTGTGCGGGGCTTGTAAACGGTGAATCCACCCAAACGCTCGTACTCAGAGCCATCGGTATTCACTACCACTGCCTTCAAATCGTGACGTCCCAAAGCGGTGGGAGTGTACACGGTGTCGTAAGGAGCCTCGGTGAGTGTGCAATACAACTGGTTCTTTACATAGAGGTCGATGTGGTCGATGGTCTTGGTCTTCATCTTTGCACGTACAGTGATAGGCAATGCTTCGTTTTGTGAAGCTGCGATTGTAGCGGGCTTGATGTATACAGAAGCTTCCTTAACCATATTGGGGTAGGGGCTCTTGGCATTCTTCGCCGCGTCGCTCTGCATATACTCGCGCAACCATGTCATAGCGGGACGGTCTTCGCCATTTCTGATGATACCAGAGTTTCCATCGGTTGTCCATGTAGCGCCGTAGATGTATCCCCACAAGGTGATACCTGCGCAATAGTCAGCCTCCCACATGTAAGGAATCTGCTCCTTATAACGTTGCAACTGGAGGGCGTCGTCGGTAGTACCGATATCGTACTCGGTGCTGTACATAGGCATCTTCAGTGCATTTTGAATTTCGGTCATTGCTGACTTGAAACTACTTACACTCATGTCGGTCAAGTCGTGTGACTGACATCCGTATGCATCGACAGGTGCACCTGCATCGCGCAAAATCTTCACAAGGTTGATGAATTCAGTCTTTTGCCACTGGAAAGTGTTGTAATCATTATAAATAAGGATAGCATCCGGCCAACGCTCGTAAGCCATTTCAAATGCCTTGATAATCCAGTCGTATCCAGTCTTTCCATCGCCACCAAGTGCATTCTTGTAAGGGGCAGGTGCGTGGCCGGGTACGGCTTCGTTCACTACGTCAATCATCTCGAGGTCGGGATATTTCTCCTTTACAGCATCCATCCACTCAACGATTTCCTTGTATTGATCGGTTGTAGAGAGGTTGTCCATCCAACTGGGGTACTGTGAACCCCATATCAATGTATGGAACTTGAAGGGGAAGCCGTGCTTCTTGGCATAGTTGTACGCATTGTTACATCCACCCCAATTGTACTGGTCGCGATTGCCTTCGATGGATGACCACTTCGATTCGTTTTCGGGTGTAATCTGGTCCCACAAGGTGTAATACTTCTCGCCACCAGACTCTACACTTCCGCGTGTGGTGATGTTACCCAAGAATTTATCAGGGTTCTGATTTAACTGAGCAACTGCATCCACTGAGGATAGCCACAGGGCAGAGGTCAACACACAAGCCGATAAAGTGCCTCGCCATTGGCGTCGGGTCATTCGTGTAAATTGTTTTTTCATCCTGTTGTTGTTTAAAAGTTAATAAATTGAATTTGGTTTGTTTTAATGTTTGTTGCAAATATATAGAAAATAAAATATATGGTAACAAGAATTTGGAAATATTTCCATAATTAAACGTGTTGACAACAACTTGAAACATTTTTGGAAAGGAAAACTTGGTTAAAACGGCAAAAAAGCGTATCTTCGCCAACTGATTTATGTACGTGTGACCGATGGATGAAAAATCAACCCTTTCCCTCGTCGCTTTTGACTAAGGGACGAAAGGGGGCATCGGATGGTTTGAAATTTTTCCCTACCTGAAAAAACTTTTTATCAGACAGGGGAAGAAAAATGGGCAGGTTTTCGTACCTATGCACACACCAATTTTCATGATAAGACAAGACAAAGATGCTACGGATTGAACACTTAGGAATACACTTCGGACAGACAGATATCCTCAAGGACGTGAACCTGCACGTGGGAAAAGGGGAACTCATCTGCCTCACAGGCCCTTCGGGATGTGGCAAGACTACGTTGCTGCGTGCCATCATGGGTTTCGTGTCCTCCTATCAAGGTAGCATTGTGGTGGACAATGTCCCCCTGAGTGCTCGCACGATAGAGTCCATCCGCCAACGCATAGGCTGGATGCCGCAAGGTCTGTCTCTACCCATCGAGTGGGTGAGCGAAATGGTGCGTCTGCCCTTTGACCTGCGCATCAACAAGGGTGTACACTACTCCGAGGAGAAGTTGCTCACATACTTCGACCAGTTAGGACTTGAAAGAGGTGTTTTGTCAAAGCGCATACACGAGATTTCGGGCGGACAATGCCAACGCATCCTGCTCGCCATCACGGCCTTACAAGAAAAGCCTCTGCTCATCATCGATGAACCAACCTCGGCACTCGACAGTGCTTCCTCGCTACGTGCTTTGCAATTTGTGCAACAACTGGCCAGGGAGGAGGGGCGCACGATACTGGTCGTAAGCCACGACAAGCAATTCATGGAGGGATGCGACAAAGTGATGACCCTGCAATCAATAAACAATTAAGAAGAAAGAGAGAGAGAAAAAAAGATGACCATAGACATCACATATTCAGGACTTGCCATAGGTATGTTGCTTCTGCTCGTACCCATCTATTTCCTTCATCGTTACAAGACGGGGTTGGTGAAGGCTACCATAGTGGGAGCACTTCGCATGGTGGTGCAATTGTTCCTCATAGGTATGTACCTGAAGTACCTGTTCCTATGGGACAATCCATGGATAAACTTCCTGTGGGTGTTCATCATGGTGTACGTGGCTACCGAGACGGCACTTTCACGCACCCGACTCCGACGCGGCATATTGATGATTCCCCTCGCCATAGGATTTTTGGTGTCGGCCATCCTCGTAGGACTCTACTTCCTGGGCATTGTGCTCAAACTCGACAACATATTCGGAGCACAGTATATGATACCAATCTTCGGCATACTCATGGGCAACATGCTTTCGAGCAATGTGGTGGCACTCAATACGTTTTACTCAAACCTGGTGCGCGAGCAACAACTCTACTACTACCTGTTGGGCAACGGAGCGACGCGACACGAGGCCATCTCGCCATTCGTTCGCGAAGCCATCATCAAGGCATTCAGCCCTGCCATTGCCAACATGGCGGTGATGGGACTTGTGGCATTGCCAGGTACCATGATTGGACAAATACTGGGAGGTTCGTCGCCCAATGTAGCCATCAAGTATCAGATGATGATCATTGTCATTACCGTGGCTGCCTCCATACTATCGTTGATGATAACCCTGTGGTTGGGTGCACGAAAAACCTTTGACTCGTATGGATGTATCCGTCAAGTATTCAAGGAGTAATGCGATAAATGTCATAGAGAGTGGGGTAGGATCACCACACATTGCAAAGGCTTGAATCCCCTTGATAAGTCCTGAAACAGGGACTTTCGTGGCAAACATAATAAAACAATAATTAACAAAAAAAAGATAAACAGAAAAATAAACCTTTACAAAGATTTTTTATCATATTCGTGTATGATTGTATTAAAAAAGTTAACATCTACACACACGACTATTTGTTTACGACCAAAAAAAATTAAGTAATTATAAAAAATGTCTATTGTAATCAAAAACCTAAATAAGGTGTATTCCAACGGACACCATGCCTTGAAGGATATCAACTTGGAGATACCCTCGGGCATGTTTGGCTTGCTTGGGCCTAATGGTGCAGGAAAGAGTACACTTATGCGCATCCTGGTCGCTTTGATGGAGCCATCGAGCGGTGAGGTAGAAATGTATGGATGCAACCTGTTGAAGGAGCGCCGCGAAGTAAGACGTTTGTTGGGATATTTGCCACAGGACTTCCGCTTCTTTGCGAAGTACAAGGTAATCGAGTATCTGGATTATGCTGCTCGTCTTTCAGGAATGGACGACAATCGGAAACGAAAGAAAGCCGTGGCAGACATGCTCGAGCAGGTAGGACTATATGAAGTGCGCGAACGCTATGCATCCAAGTTATCGGGTGGTATGAAACGTCGATTGGGTATTGCGCAAGCATTGATTCACGAGCCCAAAGTGATTATCGTAGACGAGCCTACAACAGGTCTTGACCCCGAGGAACGCATCCGATTCCGTAACCTCCTGACTCAGGTGAGTGGAAACGATATCACCATCATCCTATCCACACACATCGTAGGAGACATCAGTAGTTCGTGTGTAAACATGGCTCTGTTGAACAAGGGTGAAGTATCCTTCAGAGGTTCACCTGAGGAGATGCTACAAAGAGCCGAAGGAAAGGTTTGGCGACTGACAGTAAGTAATGACGATTACAAGCAGATAAGTCGCGAATACCCCGTAATCTCTACCATCCCACGTGGACGTAAATGGGAAATTCAAGTGGTGGCTGATGAACTGAAAGGTTTTGAAGCCGAACAGTTCCCTCCCAATTTGGAGCACGCCTATGTGTACTTCATGGAGAACAAATTGGACTTGTGGATGAATGATTGAAAACCTTAAAAAGAGAGAGAAAAGAATATATGACCTTTCTGAACAACATATTATCGGTAGCAAAATACGAATCAAAGTTACTTAAACGCAGTTGGTTCTTCAAAGTATTTAGTGTGCTATCTGTGTCGCTGATAGCGTTTGTATCGGTGACAATCATGCAAACACAAAAGTTTGCTTTCACTTGCATACCTTCAATGGCAGCCTATAACCTGATGCTCTACTTCAATGTAGCACAGGCCATTGTATCGATTTTCCTGGCTTCGGAATATCTAAAGCGCGACAAGCAATTGGATACATCCGAAGTTTTCTATGTACGTCCGCTGAGCAATGCTGAGTATTTGCTTGGCAAAATGTGGGGTACGATACAGGTATTCATATTGCTGAACTTACTGGTAATGATAGTAGCACTGACCGTATGCTACATCTACATACCCGAGAGTGTGTCACCCCTCAGTTTCGTAATGTACTTCTTCATCCTGAATCTACCTACGTTGATTTACATTATCGGTCTTAGTACATTGATGATGTTATTGGTGAAGAATCAGGCACTTACGTTTGTAATACTACTGGGATACATCGGTCTTACCCTCTTCTACATTGGTGACAAATGTTACTACTTGTTTGACTACATAGGCTTCAACATCCCCTTGTTGGAATCTACAATCACAGGGTTTGCCGACCTTCAATCATTGATCGTTCACCGAGTGCTATATCTGTTGTTAGGTATAGGATTCATCCTGTGTAGCATCTCGCTTTTCCGTCGATTGCCCAACTCTCCTCGCGCTCTTTATCCATGGCGTGCGGCTGCTACCATCTTCTTGTTGGGTGGTTTTGCATGTGGAGGATATCACGTAAGCAGATACATACAGAAAGAGAACTTCCAACAAGAAATGATAGCGCTAAACAACCGCTATGCAAGTGATCCTAAGATGGAGATTGACTCGTGCTCAATAGAAGTGGTACAAAACAAAGATGTGTTACACTTTGAGACCCACATTGTAGCAACTCCTGTAAAAAAGGCTTCGGTATTTACCTTCACACTTAACCCAGGTTTTGAAGTGAAATCGGCTACCATGGAAGGTTCTCCATTGACATTCAAGAGAGAAAGCCACCTTCTGTGGTTAGAATTCCCCAAGGAGATAGCTGATGATGAAACTGTACGATTCACACTTGAGTATGAGGGAATTGCCGACGAGAGAATCTGCTACCTCTACATTCCTGAAGAGTTGTTGATTGAACAAGAAAAGTTCATGAATACATTCAATGTAGGGAAACGCTATCTATATCAGACAGAGGACTATACATTGCTCACACCCGAATCATACTGGTATCCAAGACCTGGTGTATGTTATAGCGATGAAAATCCTGATTGGCAACAAAGTTATTTCACAAGTTTCCAAATGAATGTAAAACCAAATCCTGGTTTGGTAGCCATTTCACAAGGAGAAAGAACAATGAGCAACGACTCGATGACCGTATCTTTCAAACCTGAATATCCGTTGCAATCGTTGTCTTTGATCATCGGACACTACAACGATGTATCTGTGGAAGTAGACAACACACTCTACTCTGTTTGGTACCTCGATGGACATGGCTCTTTCATAAATGAATTTACTCTCATCAAGGATACTATACCATCTATCATCAGAGACGTAAGATTTGATTACGAAGAATTGGTGGAGATGGAGTATCCATTCAATCGATTCTCTATTGTGGAAACACCCGCACACCTTTCGAGTTACACACGTGCATGGACAGGTGCACAGGAGAAGATGCAACCCGAAATGGTGCTGGTACCCGAGCGAATGTACAACAACTGGCGATTCAACATCAAAGGACTCAAAGAAAGCCGCAAATCCGAGAATCGTGGCGGAAGAGCACGTGGAGGAGGTGGCGGAAGACGTCAACAGAACATGACCGACGAGGAAATAGAAATGCAAATCTTCCGTGATATGCTTAGTTTCATGAGAGAAACCAACGCGGGCATGAGTTTCCAAAGAGGTCAAATGGGACGTAATACTATCACCACAAAGGAGAGCCCTTATTACATCTTTGCACAGATGTACAACTTCAGATACAACATTTACTCTACCGAGTGGCCAGTGGCTAACCGAATGATAGAACTGATGCTACAAGGCAATCAACAAACTAATAACTGGTTGAGAAATGTAAATGGACTTAGCAATGATGAGAAGTCACTGATGTTGATGCAAAGATACTCATTCAAGGAGGTTCAAAACTTGACTGATCATCGTGATTTGCTGAACAATTTAATTAAGTTGCAAGGCAAAAAACTTTTCCTCGATGCTGAGAGAAAGATGGGTGTGCAAGCATTCAAAGACACTTTGTTTGCTCACATCAAGACTAATGCATTCAAAAATCTTTCATTCGAGGCACTATTGGATACATTAGAAATGATTAGCCACACACAACTGAAGAATCAAATATCAGATTGGAATCACCCAACTGAATTGACTGAATTCATGATAGGTACTCCCAGTGTTACCAAGATTGAGACTGAAACTATGGAGATTTATCAAGCAGAAATCATCATCTCCAACCTGTCTAATCAACCTGGTAGCATCAATATGAAATTGGAATTCTGGTCAGAAGGTAATAATGGAAATTCCGATTATCAGATATTCGATGGTGAAGAAAAACCTGTTGAATGGATTGTAGATTTCAAACCACACGAGACAAAACGTATCGTGACACATTGGGAAGAAAATCCTGGTACATTTATTATCAATACCCTCTTCTCTAAGAATCTGCCTGTACAAGTAACCTCTCGTAACCAACGAGTTGAGGAGGTTTACGTCCTTACTCCCGAAGGAGAATATACTTTGTCTGAGGACTTCATGTATGACAAAGAAGAAGTGATAGTAGACAATGAGGATGAAGCCCTATTCACTCTGTCCACACCTCCGCCTTCAGGATATTTGGGAGAATGGATTACCAAGGATAGTGAAGAAGAAGAGTTCAAATACATAGGTATTAGTGAGTGGCAAGCACCTGCCAGATGGACATCTACTACAGATCAAAACTACTACGGACGCTCTATACGTTCGGCTGTACATATCCGCGCAGGAAAGGGTACTCAGTATGCCCAGTGGAAGATTCCCGTACCCAACGCTGGACGATACGAATTGTATTACCATGTACGTCGTCCTGAACAATTGAGACGCGAAAATCGCTGGGGACGAATCAAGTACTTATACAATTTTACTGTTAAATCGGAAAATGACGATTACGAAGAGAAAGCAGAATTGGATATGCGTAGAGCTGATGAAGGTTGGAATCTAATCGGCACCTATGGACTGACTGGAGATACGTTAATCGTAAGACTGACAGATAAAAGTGAACTGAATATGATAGCCGCTGACGCGGTAAAATTGGTGAAGAAGAATTAAATATTTAACGAATTAACAACAAAAACTTAAAATATATGCTACGACCTATCAAAAAAATGACATGTGCGATAGCAATCTTGTGCGGTAGCACCGGAATCTATGCACAATCGGGTGAATCGTCAGTAACTATGATGCTGACATTGGAAAAAGCCTTGGAATATAGCGTGGATCATAGCCCTGAATTGCAAGAGGCTTTGATCAATTTGGAGCGTTATAAACTGAGTTTGGAAGCCCAAAGGGCATCGTTAAAATCAAAGTTTGCATTAACGCTAAATCCCTTTACGTATAGCAATAGCCGTACGTTCGATAATCGTTTCTCGCAATGGTATACCAATGAGTCCCTTTCATCAAACGGAACATTCAGTATTACTCAGCCTCTTATCTGGACGGATGCTACCGTATCATTGAACAACAAGTTTGGTTGGCAAAAAAATGTCAGCACAATGGATACTTCTAATGAGAATAAAGCATTCAGTAATGACCTTTACTTGAGTATCAATCAGCCATTGTTTACCTACAACCGCACAAAGGTGAATTTGCAAAGTATTGAGTTCGATTATGAAAATGCACTCATAAACTACGCATTGCGTCGACTGAGTCTTGAAAGTTCAATCACTTCATCTTTCTATAATGTATATACTGCTAAAAATAACTTAAGCATTAGTGAAGCAGAATTGAAAGACGCACAACAGAACTTTGAAATTATAAAGAACAAGGTAGATGCCGACCTATCTGCTCGAGGTGAACTATATCAGGCAGAGTTAAACGTGGCGCAGGCTGCCTCAACGGTGGACAACCGCAAAGTGTCATTGGAAAATGCAAAGGATGACTTGAAGAAGACATTAGGTATTGACATTGACCAAGAAATTGATGTGGAAGCTGAAATCAATGCAAAACCGGTAAAAGTGGATATGCTTACAGCGATAAATAGCGCATTAGGTTCTCGTCTTGAATTGAGACAACGCGAAATATCTCGTGTCGAATTAGATATTCAGATGAAACAGGTTAAGGAAACAAATAGTTTGGATGGTAATATTTCAATGTCACTCGGTATCATGGGTGATAACGAAGAATTCCAAAGAATTTATGACCATCCGACCAACAATCCGAGAGTATCAGTTTCGTTAAGTGTTCCCATCTTCGATTGGGGTGAAAGAAGAGCTCGTATCAAAGCACAAGAATTACAATCTAAGATCTTTGATATGCAAACCGAAGAAGAGGAGAAAAGTATTGAAATCGCAGTTAGACGTAGTTGCCGTAGTTTGAAGAACTTGGAAACTCAGATGACGATTGCAGAGCAGAGTGTAAAAAATGCACAGTTGACCTACGATTTGAATGCTGAAAGATATCGTAATGGTGAGTTGACAGGTATGGAGATGAACCAATTCCAAACTCAGCTTTCAAACCAAAAGATGTCTTATGTATCAACAATAATCAACTACAAGTTAGAGTTGCTCAACTTAAAGATTATCTCCTTGTACGACTTCGAAAATGACACACCTATTGTACCAATGAGTGTCATCCCCGAAGACGATCAAAAATAAACATACATAAAATAAGATAAACAATAAAATTAACACATTAACGAATTAAAAATATAGATCAATATGAAACAGAATAATATCCTTCCCGCAATAATTTTCGCTTCCATGCTGATGACCGCATGTGGAAATGAACAAGCAGGTAGCACCGTAGAGTTGGCTTCACCCGTATCTGTTACAGAGGTAGAATATAGTAACATTAGAAAATACAATAGCACAAGTGGTACAGCTTTGGCTAATGCCGAAATAGAGTTGACATCTGAAATGGCTGGTGAGTATAACTTGATGATCAACCCCCGTACTAACAAGCCTTTCAAATTGGGTGACAAGGTAATGGCTGGTGAAACTATTGTGAAGTTGACTAACCAATCATACGAAAACGATATTGCTATTGACTCTAAGAAGTTATCATTGGAGATTGCAGAGCAAGACAAAGTCAATAAACTCGCACTTTACGAAAAGGGTGGTGTAACACAGAGCGAAATACGTAACGCAGAAGTTACCATCACAAATGCAAAGTATAGTTATGAGAATGCTCAAATTAACTTGGAAAAAATGAGCATTAAGGCTCCGTTCACTGGTGTCATTGTGAATTTGCCTCACTACACAAAGAATGTACAATTGTCATCAGGTTCAAGCATAGTATCAATCATGAGTTACGAGGAGATGATTATGGAAATCAATCTTCCTGAGAGTGCCATTGGTGAAGTTGTAGAAAATCAGGAGGTAGTTATTACACATTACACTCTGCCCCGTGATACTATCAATGGTATCATCAGCGAATTGTCACCTGCAATTAGCCCCGAAACACGTACCTTCAAGGGAAAACTTCTCATTGATAACAAGGATTTGAAATTGCGTCCTGGTATGTTTGTTAAGGCCGACATTGTGGTTGATGAAGCAGAAAATACCATTGTTATCCCGAAGGAAATCGTGATGAACAATCGTAATAGAAAGTCAGTATTCGTGGTTGATCGTGGTGTAGCACGTCAAGTAAACATCCGTACAGGATTGGAAGACCAGGACAACATCGAAGTATTGGAAGGTTTGAGTTTGCATGATATGTTAGTCACAAGAGGTTATGAAACACTCCGTGATGGTAGCAAGGTGAAGATTCAAAAGTAAAATCAAAACACAAGACAAGGTATTAATTACGCAATCGTAGTGTGTCTCTTTAGTAATAGTAACTACGTAGGAAATTACACCTTGTTATTGGTAATTCGTAAATGAAATTATGAAAAAACTAATAAAATTAGCTGTCAATAATCAGGTCACTATCCTCATGATAGTATTGGCTATTGGGTTATTGGGCAAAATATCATACGACAAGTTAAGCGTTGACTTGTTGCCCGATTTGAACAATCCAAAATTGTTCGTA
Source organism: Bacteroidaceae bacterium (assembly GCA_017560945.1). GTDB lineage: Bacteria > Bacteroidota > Bacteroidia > Bacteroidales > Bacteroidaceae > Phocaeicola_A. The sequence continues at coordinate 12,356 of JAFZDY010000003.1, forward strand.
GAAATCAATGCTGGTGAAAGACCACCTGAAGAAATTGAAAAACAATTTGTGGAGAGAATGGAAGCAATGGCCATTCGCCAACAAGATGTAGTAGGGGTGTCATCCATCATCAGAGCGGGTAGTGCTCAGATGACGGTGGAGTATTCTTGGAACAAAGATATGGATGAAGCTTTCTTGGATTTACAGAAAGCAATGAATAGTTTTGTACAAGACGATGCAATCAGTGAGTTGCAAATTACTCAAAATGATCCCAATACCGATCCTATCATGTTGGTAGGTATGAGCCATTCGTCTATTACCAATATGGCCGAATTGCGCAAGGTTGCTGACTCGTACGTACGAAATGAATTGGTACGTATTGAAGGTGTAGCAGACGTGGTATTGTCAGGAGATGAGGTAAGTAATCTTGTAATCAAGACCAATCCTTATAAGTTAGACGCTTTTGGCTTGGATATCAATTCACTTTCTTCTAAGATACAGGAAGAGAACCAACGTATTAGTGGAGGACGTGTAACAGAGATGGGTACTCAGTACATCGTTAGTGGTGTGAATATGCTCAACTCTGAGGAAGATTTCGGAGATATCATTGTAGGATACAAGGAGACTGAAGCCAGTGGTGGAGGTGTTGCCGTAAGTTCCGAATTTGCTGCCATCAGCAGAGCCCCCATCTATATGAGAGATGTGGCAGAAATCTACTTTGAAAATGAAGAACCCGAAAATATTGTACGAATCAACGGACAACGTTGTATTGGCTTGGCCGTTTACAAAGAGATGCGTTACAATACAGTACATGCCGTTTCTGGAGTAACTGAGCGTCTGGAAGTTATTCAGAAGGCATTGCCCGGATATCATTTTGATATAGTAAGCAACCAAGGAACCTTCATCAACGAGTCTATCGGAGAAGTAAAGAATAGTGCCGTATTGGGTGTATTCCTTGCGGTTATTGTACTTTATCTATTCCTTCGTCGCATTAAGGTGACACTCATCATTTCATTGGCAATTCCTATCTCTATCATTGCTACATTCAACTTGATGTTCTTTGGTGGACTAACCCTCAATATCATGACATTGGGTGGATTGGCATTAGGAGCAGGTATGCTTGTCGATAATGCGATAGTCGTGATTGAAAGTATCTTCCGTAATCAGGAAAACGGATTATCACTCAAGGATTCAGTCATACAGGGTACAAGCGAGGTTGGTAGTGCCATTATAGCCTCTACATTGACTACTATTGTAGTATTCTTACCTATTGTATATCTCCAGGGAGCCTCAGGAGAGTTATTCAAGGATCAGGCTTGGACTGTTACATTCTCGTTACTTTCTTCACTCTTTGTAGCTATCCTGGTTATACCTACTTTGTATGAGCGTATATTCAGAAAGAGCGAAGGAAAAGATAAGACCTCAAAGGTAGTAGTTCCCCAAGAGCCAGCTTCAGAAGGAAAGTTAGTCACAACATACGCTGGCATACTCAATAAGGTCCTCAATAAACGTTGGATGGTAGTTTGCGTATCAATCCTTTTGGTTGTCGGTTCATATATGTTGATACCTGTTATTGGAGCAGAGTTCATGCCTAAAGCAGAGGGCAATTCATTCAACATCAGTGTAAAGATGAACGAAGGAACTCGTCTTGAACGCACCTCTGCAACAGTAGAAGGAATTGAAAACCTCATTTTTGAAATCACTCAAGACTCTTTGTGTACAATATATAGTCACATTGGTCCTGGAGGAAGTACAGGTGGTAGCATTTTCGATGGTGAAAACACCGCAAACATGAAGGTTATTCTCTCTCCTGAATCAAAATACACTCCTGAGGCATTGATTGAGCAACTCTATGTTCACACTCAGGGTATTGATGGATTGGAACTCTCTTTCTTGCAAGAAGACAATACCTTAGGTTCTTTGATGGGTACTGAAGGTGCTCCTGTAGTCATTGAAATTAAGGGAGAAGAGTTGGATGAAATAACCAGAATTGCTGCAGATGTTACCACACGTGCAGAACAGATACCTGGATTGTTCAACGTAACCAATGCCATTGAAGATGGTGCTCCTGAAATGATCTTGACTGTCAACCGTGCCATTGCAAGCATGAATAATCTGAATGTTAGCACCATTGTTTCTCAAATCCAACAACAACTTTCAGGAATCAGTGCTGGACAAATGGACTACAAGGGAGAAATGAGAAACATTATGATTAAAGTCCCCGAAATCACATTGTCACAATTTGACAATATGATTATTACCAGTGGAGGACAAAGTTTCCGTTTGACAGAGTTGGTAAGCATCCGTCAAGATGTTGCTCCCAAAGAGATTTATCGTCGTAACCAGAGCCGTATAGCCAAGGTAACTGCCAATCTCGAAGAGGGATACTCGTTGAGTGAGGTAGCATCTGTGATTCGTGAAACATTAAAGGATTATGATCTTCCTGTCAACTATTCAATCAATGTCACTGGTGAAGAAGAAATGCGTCAAGAGTCCATGGGCGGATTGATATTAGCTTTGGTTCTCTCTGTCATATTGGTATACATGGTGATGGCTTCACAATTCGAGTCATTATTGCATCCGTTCACCATTTTGTTGACCATTCCTTTGGCATTGGTAGGTGCCATTTGGTTATTCTTCATCACAGGTACGACCATCAACATTATGGGTGTCATCGGTATCATCATGCTTTGTGGTATAGCTGTAAATAACTCCATCATTTTGGTCGATCGTATCAATCAGATTAAGGATGGTTACAACAATCTTTCGGATGCGATTGTAGCAGCTGCAAGCCAACGTATACGCCCCATTTTGATGACCAGTTTCACCACTATTTTGTCTTTGCTTCCCATGGCCATTGCATTTGGTGACGGTGCTTCTTTGCGTGCACCCATGGCCATTGCTGTTATTGGTGGACTCACCACCTCTACGGCGCTCAGCTTAATAGTTATACCCTGTGTTTACTTCCTTATGGAGCAGATGAAGAACAGGATATCAAAGAAAGGATAAAAAGTACCAAGATCAAAAAGATGGGTAGGTATGAAGGGAGTCAGAGAATAGACTCACACATAATAAAAATCCATTTTATGGGATGAGTAATTCATGACTCCTTTCATTGACCAATTCTTTTAGATTATAAATATTTGAGGAATTATATATGAAATTCATCATAACGAGAAAGATTACAATCTGCATGTTGTTTATAGCACTATCCATGCTTGGATATGTGTCTAATAAACTGTTATATGTGGAAATGCTTCCCAATGCAGAATTGCCGATGCTATATGTTCAGGTATCTTCCCGCCAAGATGTGAACCCGGCATACATGGAGTCTCAAGTTATCATTCCTTTGGAGGGAGTCGTAAGTACCATCGAAGGAGTGGAGCGCATCGAGTCCGAGGCTGGAAACCGAAGTGGTCGTTTGCGCGTAGACTTCAACAAGGGAATGAACTTGAAGTACACCATCTTAAAGTTACAAGAAAGGGTAAACAATATAATACCATCTTTACCTGAAGGATTTACTGTAACCATTGAAAAAGCCAATGTAACCGGTGTTAACAACAACTTTATGACTCTGCAAGTACGTGGTTCTGGTGGAGTGGATCGTTTGCGCAGTTTGGTTGATAAAGAGTTGAAGCCTCAGTTGGAAAATATCGATGGTATAGCAGCAGTTAATGTCTATGGTGGACGTGAGAAAGCTATCGAGATACGTGTAAACGAGGCTGCTTTGACCTCGCTCAACATCACTCCCTCTCGTATCAGCCAGATGCTCTCTCAGTACAATCAGGAGCGTACCTTCTTGGGGTATGTCAACGAACCCGATTTGCGCTATTTTGTCCATCTCGATGCCAACTACGACCACATTTCTGAAATTGAAAATGTGATTGTAGCACCAGGTCCTGTATACTTGAAGGATATCGCCACCATCTTCTTTGACTTGAAGGATGAGACAACCTTGAGCCGTGTCAATGGTAAAGAGGCTATCTCTGTCACATTGGTTAACGATGCCCAAACCAATCTATTGGAACTCTCCAATAGAGCCAAGGCACGCATCGCCCAATTAAACGAGGAGTTCATGCCACAAGATATCGAGATGGTTATCCAGTCCAACTCGGCTGACACCATTGAGGATAACATCAATCAAGTCATTGAGTTAGGTGTGAGTGGAGGTATTTTGGCCATCATTATTCTTTGGTTCTTCTTGCACAATATCCGTTTGGTATTGTTCATTGCACTCTCTATCCCTATCTCCATATTGGCGGCATTCAATCTATTCTACACCTTTGATATCTCCATCAATAGCCTTACCCTCATAGGTTTGGCGTTGGCTGTGGGTATGTTGTTGGACAATAGTATAGTCGTCTTGGAGAACATATACCGGCTCACGTCATTGGGTAAGACACCAGAAGAAGCTGTCATTCAAGGTACTCGCGAAGTATGGAAATCCATTTTTGCTGCTACCTTGACCACCATCACCGTATTCTTACCTTTCCTTTTCTCCGACGAAGTATATGTCAAGTTAATAGGTGAGCACATCGGTGTATCTATCATTTCTACTTTGCTCTTCTCATTGGTGGTGGCCCTGTTATTCATCCCCATGACCACCTATGTGATGTTGAAGCGAGGCCATGGTAAGAGTGTTTTCCACGAAAAATTCTCCATCAACGAGCGTCCTATACAGATTTATACTGTCATATTGAAGACTTGTTTGCGCAATCCTGCAGCAGCTATTGTAGGATGTGTAGTAGTACTTGTAGGTACACTTATGATAGCACTTTCTCAAAACTCCGATGCAGGCCGTACGGTCAACACCGATCGTGTGACCATGACAGTCACTATGCCTCCCAATAGTTCATTGGAGTACTCCGAGAAGATTGTGAATCTGCTCGAATCCAAACTTGATAGTTTCCCCGAGAAGGAAGACGTCATTAGCCGTATTGCTGAAGATGAAGCCTCCATTACTGTTACTTTACAAGAGGGCTATCATGAGAACGGAGGACGTAACATTTCAGAAATCATCTCTGACTTGAATCATCGTATGCGTATACCTAATGTCTATACCCGCATTACTGCTGGTACATCCACTCAAGAGCAGAGTGGGGCAGCAACGGCTATGCAGGGCTTTATGGACTTGTTGGGAGTAGGCGACAATAGCGAGCGCATCGTCATCAAGGGTTCTGACTTTGATATGATGGACGTCATTGCCAGTGACATTCGTTACTATTTAGGTGAGATGGATTTCATTGGTTCAACATGGGCTACCAATCCTGGTCGTCGTCGCGAGATTCACCTTACGTTCGATCCCATCACATTGGCTTCGTACGAAATCTCACGTCAGAACATCACTACTGCCCTCAATTCACTTGGTCGTGAGCTCAGCACAGGTACCAATCTCAAGTTGGGAGCCGATGAGTATGAGATTGTAATTAAGGAAGACCTCACAGAGGAGCAGGAAAAGAAGATACAGAATACTCCCAAGACTGTTGATGATTTGCGCAAGATTATGGTTGAAGATGCCAATGGTGGCTTGCACGAGTTGGCCTCTTTGGCCTCTATCAAGTACACCCGCGACATCTCTCGCATCAATCGTGTCAATCGTGATCGTCAGATAACTATCACTTACACCATTGACCAGAGTGAAAACCTTCCCAAGGATGTATTGGAAGGCTATCGTGACGAGGTTGACCAACTGATTGCTGGATACAATCTGCCCAGTGGTATAGCCATTCAGGTTGATCGTAGCAACGAGTCTATGGGCGAGTTCAAGTTCCTCATCATCGCTTCGCTTGTCCTCATATACATGATATTGGCTTCTGTATTCCAGTCGCTTAGCACACCCTTTGTGTTGCTCTTCACCATACCTTTGGCAGCTATCGGTTCATTGTTGGGCTTGCTCATCACTGGCAATCCCCTTCAGAATGCCAACACCCTCACAGGTTTCCTCATTCTGTTAGGTGTAGTAGTGAACAATGGTATTATCCTTATCGACTATGCCAACATTCTCCGTAAGCGTGGATATGGTCGTCATCGTGCCCTTATCACCAGTGGATTCTCACGTTTGCGTCCTATCCTCATCACCACCATCACTACCGTCATCGCTATGCTTCCTATGGCCATGGGCGATACCGACTATGCTGGTGCCATTGGTGCTCCGTTTGCCATTACCGTCATCGGAGGTCTCACCTTCTCGGCAGTGCTCACATTAGTGATGATTCCTACCGTATATCTTTCTATGGAGAACATCCTTCGTTGGTATCGTTCACTCAGTCGTCCCATGCATCTGCTTCATGCGGCCATCTTTGTGTTGGGTCTGTTCTACATCTATACGAAGGTAGATGGCATCTTCATTCAGTTGTTATACCTGCTTGTACTCATATGCCTCATTCCTGGTTGTACCTACTTCATCATGAGTTCTATCCGATTGGCCAACATTCGCGTAATTGACAAGGATGAACCCATTCGCATTGAAGTACGCAATCTGGTAAAGATCTACGACCGTGCCCCATTATTTGAACGTCAGTGGGTGAGTGGTCTCAAGATTCGTCGCCGTTTGGGTCTCGACCGCAAGTTCCATCAGTTGGGAGACTTCCTCCCCATCTTGTGGCAAGTAGTTGTATTTGCATTCTTCGGCTACATGGCAGCATTCTACCTCGATAGCATCTTCTGGATTCTCGTCATGACCCTCACAGTCAGTGCCGGAGTATACCACATCTGGGGTATGGTACGTAGTTACATCGGATACCGCATTCCTGCTAAGAAGAAGTTGCTCAGCATCATCCATCGTGTAGTCTATTTTGCCATCCCAGTACTCACCATCTGGTTCCTCCATTATCGTGGCATAAGTTCATCAGGCATCATTGTTATGTCAGCCGTATGGGCTCTGGGTATAGCCATCAGTCTTACTTCGGCCTATATCTATGACAATAATATCAATGTGGAGCGCCTCACAGGACGTTTTGCCGAACTTCGACGCACATGGTTCATCCTGGTAAAGAGCATTCCTATCATTGGTCATCGTCGCAACCCCTTCAAGGCACTGCGTGGTGTATCATTTGAGATTAAGACAGGTATGTTCGGTCTTTTAGGTCCCAATGGTGCAGGTAAGTCTACTATGATGCGTATCATCACAGGTATCCTCGACCAGAGTTACGGTACCATCCGTATCAATGGTATGAATACCCTTGAGTACCGTGAGGAGTTGCAGAGCCTCATCGGTTTCCTTCCACAGGAGTTCGGTATGTACGAGTATATGACCGCTTGGGACTTCCTCGACTATCAAGCCATCCTGAAGGGTATTACCGATAACGATGTCCGCCGTGAGCGTCTCGAGTACGTGCTCAAGTCAGTTCATATGTACGAGCGTCGCGATCACAAGATAGGCTCCTTCTCAGGAGGTATGAAGCAGCGTGTCGGCATTGCACTCATCCTGCTTCATCTGCCCCGTATCTTGGTAGTGGATGAACCTACAGCAGGTCTTGACCCACGTGAGCGTATACGTTTCCGTAATCTGTTGGTAGAACTCAGTCGCGAGCGCATCGTCATCTTCTCTACCCACATTATCGAGGACATTGCCAGTTCATGTAACCAGGTAGTCGTCATCAACCGTGGTAACCTGAAATACTTCGGCGAACCTATGGATATGATTCGTATGGCTGAAAACAAGATATGGTCCTTCACCGTCAGCACTTCCGAGTTATCACAACTCGATACCCGTCTGGTAGTAAACAACATGATGGAGAACGACCGTGTACGTGTTCGCTACATCTCTATAGAGAAGCCGCCGTATTCCGATGCCGTACAAGTTGAAGCCAACTTGGAAGACGCTTATTTGTGTTTATTAAAAGATATGTAATAAAAAGTAAAAGGAAAAAAAAGATATGAATCCACTTATCACAACCTCTTCATTCAATTTGAAGATTATCTTTGGCGGACGTTTCTTGTGGTTTCTGCTCACCAGTTTTCTGCTTTTTGCCTACTTCGTATGCAGCAGTTTGTGGAAGGGCGAGTTACCGACAGACGAGATGATGTACTCCCACCTTTTCTTCCCAGCCCTGTTGTTGGTGTTCTATCCTGCCACGTTCGGCATACAGAACGATGCTGACAACCGCATCCTCGAGATTCTGTTCGGAATACCTGGATACATGTATAAGGTATGGCTCGCACGCCTTGTGCTCATCTACATGATTGTTTTCGTCATGCTGATAGTTTACTCCCTGGTGGCTTACATCTTGGTGTTCCCTGTCAGCCCGTTGGATATGGCCTATCGTCTCATGTACCCCGTACTCTTTATGGGAGGCCTTGCCTTTTACTTCTCCACTGTCACTCGCAATGGTAATGCCACAGCCCTGCTCATCATCATCCTTGGCATCGGCATCATCTTCTTGCGCGACTCATTCTTGCGTGACACCATGTGGGATATCTCTCTCAATCCCTACCGTTTGCCAGACGATATCCATCCAGTCATCTGGAGTAGCACTGTCATGAAGAACCGCCTTTTCCTCATTATTGGAGCCTTGGTAACCACATTGTTGGCCTTGCTCAATCTGCAGAAGAGAGAGAATTTCATCTAAGCAGTATGCGTATGAGTGATTAAGGAGAACACATTACCATCACACATATATACAAGGGTGAAGCATCAATCAATGCATTGGTACTTCACCCTTGTTGTATTCATTTTACAAGAAGAATAGGAGAGTATCTTATGCTTTTCCAACGAATATATACTTCATGTGCAAAGTAAGAGCACTTAAATGTGGAGACAATATACGTAAATTCAACCGCAAATTCAACTTTTAAATGCAACGGAATTGTCGGTTTGAGATAATTTCAGTGAGCAGAGAGGAAAATCTCCTCCCATGCTCTACTGAATGGGGAAAAAGTGGTTACTTTACAGCCTCAAACCTCCTACCGAAATCAGTTGTAAAGATGAAACACTTAACCCGAGAGCAAAGGTACGGAATTTCTTTGATGTTACAAGAAGGAAAGAGCAGAAAAGATATATAGCCAAGGCCATAGGTGTGAGCACCAGTACCATCAATGACAGGCTTACTTCTAAGGTGTGGATTCGAGAGCTTTCGGGGAAAGATGTCGCCTCGTTAGCATTGAAGGCCATTGAAACGTTGCAGCCTATAAAGGATTTGATACATACAATAACGGCAGACAATGGAAAAGAATTTGCAAAACATCAGGAAATAGCAGAGAAATTGGAAATTTCTTTCTATTTTTGCAAACCCTACCATTCTTGGGAACGTGGCGCCAATGAGAACACCAACGGACTCATTAGGCAATACATACCCAAAGGAACGGACTTCTGTGAGATAACAGATGAGTTTGTCAGATGGGTTGAGAACAAACTGAACAATAGACCCAGAAAGAAACTTGGTTACCTCACGCCAAATGAGAAATTTAATTTAATATTAACAAATTAGAATTCGATTGCATTTGTAAGTTGAATTCGCCCTAATTATTCTAATTTTTATGTTCACTTTCCTTTCTCACCCCAACAACTCCTGGGGTACTTGGTGGAGTGTATCGGGTTTGCCTACGTCGATAAGTTGAAGGTCACTCTTGGGAACTCCGATGATGGGTACTTTGTCGGCAATGGAGAGGTAGAAATCGATGATGGAAAAGCGTGTGGGCCATGCCTCCATAAGAGGTAGGAGGGATGGACAGAAAAGGTGAATACCTGCAAAGGCATACATGCGACAATCCTCGACACGCAGGTTGGGGTAGGGCGATTTCACTTCACCCGTCTGAATGTTTGTCCATCCCATCAGTCGGTTATCATCGGGGTTGAAGAGTAGATAGCGCGACGTCTTCCGTTCGCTGACCAAGAGGGTGGCTCCTTCGCAATGGTGGTGTTGATGGTAAAAGTCGGCTACATCCAAGTTGCTGAAAATGTCCACATTGTGTATAAGGAAGGGACGTCCGTCGTTGGAGAAGAGGTTGCCTGCCTGACGTATGCCTCCACCTGTATCGAGCAATTCAGCGCGTTCGTCGCTTATGCGGATGGTCATTCCTTCAATGGGATTTGCCTCTACATAGTCAATAATCTGTTGGCCAAAGTGGTGTACGTTGATGACAACTTCGGTGTATCCTGCCTTGGAGAGTTTGCGCAACACGTGCCCCAACAGGGGTTGGTCATATATCTCTACTAATGCCTTGGGCTTAGTGTCTGTCAATGGTTTAAGCCGAGTTCCTAGACCGGCTGCAAATATGAGAGCTTTCATGAGAATTAGGGGACCCCATCCCTTACCTTCCCCTCTATGGGAAGGAGTGGATAGATTTTGTTATTACTTTAATTACTGTTCATCACATTTTACTCCTCCCTGTGAAGGGGTAGTGGGGAAGGTTTGATTGATTCCCTGCTCCCTATGCGTCAACTCCACCTTTACACCAAACTTTTCGTGGAGGTGCTCGGCAAGGTGTTGCGCACTATAGACTGAACGATGTTGCCCACCTGTACATCCGAAGGAGAACATCAAATCGGTAAATCCGCGTTCGAGGTAACGGGCTACATGGGTATCGGCCAACTGATATACGCTTTCGAGGAATGTAAGGATTTCTCCGTCCTTTTCGAGGAAATCAATCACGGGTTGGTCCAGTCCTGTCAGCTTCTTATAGGGTTCGTATCTACCGGGGTTGTGGGTACTACGGCAATCGAACACATAGCCTCCACCGTTTCCAGTAAGGTCCTCGGGGATTCCTTTTTTATAACTGAAACTGAATACCCTTACAACAAATTGTTGAACCTTTTCTCGAGGTTGATACTCGGGCTTGGTACATACCTTGGTCAATACCTCATGAAGGTAAGGAAGGGCGTTTATGGGGCTATTCGCAGCACTTAATTGCTGGCGCACACTCTCGATGGCGGGCGGTATGCTTGTAAGGAAATGTGCTTTGCGTTCGAAGTATCCGCGGAAACCATAGGCACCCAACACTTGCATCAGACGGAAGAGTACAAAGAGTTGCAGACGCTGATTGAACTGCTCTCTATCCACTTCACCCATGTAAGGTCTGGCATGTTGGAGGTAGGTCTCTATCAACCTATTGCGCAACGATTGCGGATAGCGCGATGCGGCTTGCCAAAGGAAGGAGGCAAGGTCGTAGTAGATGGGACCCTTTCTGCCACCCTGGAAATCGATAAAACGAGGTTCGTCATCAGCAGTAAGCATCACATTACGGGCTTGGAAATCGCGATAGAGGAAGGTCCTTTGAGTTGACAAGTTGACAAGTTGACGGGTTGACGAGGAGGAGAGTTGTCCTTCCTTGTCACTTGTACACAACAGGTCGTCAGCCAACTGTTCGAAATCGCGTTGCAAACGTATTTCATCCACATCATCTACCACGGCTTTGAGGAAGCAATATTTGAAGTAGTTCAAGTCGAACATAATGCCTTCGCGGTCAAACTCGGCCTTGGGATAGCACCATTCGCCATTCAGCCCTTCGCCACCAAGGAACTGCATTTGAGGCAACAGGGAGATGGTACGATGGAGCAGAGTTTCTTCCTCCTTACTATAGTCACCACCTCGCTTGCGACCCTCGGCAATGGCATCGTACAAGGCACGATTCCCCAGGTCTTCCTGAAGGTAGAAGTGGCCATCCTCGCTCAATTCGCCTACGATACGTGGCACGGGCAAGCCTTTGGAAGCAAAGTGTGTGGCCATGTTTACAAAAGCCCTATTCTCCTCTACACAAGCACCATATACGGCTATCAGGCTACCCTGTGGGTGGTCCTTCAATCGCAAATACACACGGTTGCTACCCGAGCCTGTAATTTGTTCCACTTCGCCCTTGTACTGGGGCAAGTAGGTGTGCAGTATGTTCGATATTTCAGTTTTCATGTACAGTAATCCCTTCTGTTAAAAATAAGGATGAGCAAAGATAGTGTATTTTTCTACAATATGGGATAAAATGGTACATTTATTTGAAGGTCATGGATAAAATGTTTACCTTTGCATGAGGATTCAAGGTTCAAAGTTTAAGATTCAAAGTTCAAGGTTCAAGATTAAAAAATTATGAATACAGTTTGGATAGTAATGCCTATTTTGATAGTGCTAATGTTTCTTTTGGGAACAGATTTAAATAAGAAAGCATTTACGGATGTAGCAAGAAACCCGCGTGGAGTATTGATAGGGTTGACAGGACAGATAGTACTATTGCCATTGATAGCTTTTGGTGTAGCGTGGTTGTTGGACCTTCCACCGGTTTATTTCATGGGAATTGTATTGGTTGCTTGTTGCCCAGGAGGAAGTTCATCGAATGTGTTCTCCATGCTTGCAAAGGGTGATGTGGCTTTGTCTGTCACACTCACGGCCATCAGTAGTGTAGTCACACTCTTTACCTTGCCTTTCATCATGGAAGGTGTTTCGTTGTTTGTCTCCAACCAATCAGGCATTGATGTACACCTTCCTATAGGTAAGTTGCTGGTACAAAACTTAGTACTACTGCTTGCTCCTATGATGTTGGGTATTCTTTTCCGTCGCATTCATCCTGAGTTAGCAATGCGTGTCAACAAGGTGTTGAGCAAGTTTGCTTTCCCTGCGTTGATGACATTGGCATTGGTCTTTTTCCTTCAATATACAACGGAAATCATCGATAACTTTGCCGTACTGGGTTTAGCATCAGGTGCACTCATCCTGTGTGCTATGCTATGTAGTTCGGTGTTGTCAAGAGTGGTGAAGTTCAGCAATGCAGTTCGACGAACCATTGTGATAGAGGTAGGAATGCAAAATGCGGCTCAAGCCATTGCCATTGCCGCATCACCTTTTATTTTCAATAGTGGTGAGATGGCTTTACCTGCCATCATCTATGCCTTGTTGATGAATGTCATCCTACTGCTCTATGTGTACGTCATCCGAAAAAGGGGACAATAAGGCTACACAGGAGCAATCCAAGGGAATATATCAACAGGTTCTTTGCCGTTTTTCCAAGCAAGGGATTGAGTGCTGAGCCTTCACTCTGTGTTAATGCCTTCCACGTGGAGATGTGTAAAAATAGGTAAATCAAGGGAATTATCCATGAAAAGAGGGAGAGTTGCATCCACACTTTCCACATGACACATACACCTATCAACCCTGCAAGTAAGTACCAGCGACTCATTGTCTTACGACCAAAGAGCACTACCGTAGTGTGTTTCCCAACCTGTTTATCATCATCCACATCACGATAATTGTTTACCACCAACACATTGGCCGCAAGCAACCCTACTGAAAGAGACGTGGGAAAGGACAAAGACAACCCTGCCCAACTTCCAGTTTGCAGATAACAGGTAAGTGTAACAGGCACAATACCAAAGAAAATGACTACTGCCACATCACCCAATCCGTGGTGAGAAAGAGGGTAGGGACCTGCACTGTATGCCAATGCAAACACTCCTATGAGAGCACCCACAATGACCATCCACCACTCTCCGTAAAACAACATCAACAGACCTACCATAGCTGCTAACACCAGTGTGGCATAGGTCGCTAACTTCATGGCTTGAGGTGAAATGTCTCCTTCAGTAACTCCACGACGAAACCCTGCTCTTCCTTTCTTGTCAAGGCCATTCTTATAGTCAAAGTATTCGTTTGCAAAGTTGGAAGCCACTTGGGCAAGGGTTGCAAACAACAGACACAAGAGTGCGGGTACGAACCTGAAACTCTCACACATGATGGCACATGCAGAACCAGCCAACACTCCTGATAAACTAACAGGTAGAGTCCTCAAACGCATGGCTTCAATCCATTTCTTCATGAGTAAGAAATTATAATGTATGTGTAGGTAGATGAATGTATTTGAATTATCCCTTTTGCCCAATGTACATGCGGCATATGCCAAAGGTAAAGGGTTTGTGAGTCACCTTAGTAAAACCAGCCTCCTTCATCATCTGCATAAACTTTTCGGGTGCAGGGAAACGAAGTACTGAAGCAGGAAGGTATTCATAAGCTCCTCTGTCGCCTGAAATCCATCCTCCAATAGTGGGGAGTATCTTCAGGAAATAGAGCTTGTAGCACCAACGTATGAAGCCATTCGAGGGTATTGACAATTCAAGTACTACGAGTTTGCCATCGCGCTTCATCACACGACACATCTCCTTCAGTCCTAAATCCAAGTGCTCGAAGTTTCTCACACCAAAGCCCACGGATATTCGGTCAAATGTCTCATCTCCAAAGGTTAATGCCTCGCAATCGCCTTGCACCATTTCGGCCTTTACACCTGCCGAAGCAATCTTTTCACGACCAATCTTCATCATTCCTTCCGACAAGTCGATACCTGTCACTTGGCTACCATGGGGCACCTTTTGAGCAATCTCTATGGTAAAGTCGCCCGTGCCACAAGCCACATCCAACACATTCAGTGGGGAGGTTGTATCTACCAATTCGCGTACAGCCTTCCTTCGCCACCCTTTGTCAATGTTCAGTGAAAGGATATGGTTCAATCTGTCATAGTCGGGTGCTATGTTGTCAAATAGTTTTCTGATTCCGTCTTTCTTTGCCATAGTTCGGTTGATTATCTCTTTCGAAGTGCAAAATTAGCATTTATTTTGTCAATCAATGAAGAAATGTAGGTAAATATTTAATTCATTGTCATTCATTCTACGATTGAATGTGATTCATTCTATGAATGTATGTGATTCATTCGTAACATGAACAAGGTTCATCCTATGAATAAAAAAACTTCACACGATGTATTTACCCTATAAAAAGAGAAGCACGAATTACATGTGCTTCGCAATGAGCATTGCCTTGTAACCCGTGCAACTTGTATAATTTTATCTCTTACTTTCAGCAAGCGAATCAGAGTGAATCCCCGAAGTCTTCCTTAAACTTGGTAACGAGTTCCTCTTGCCAATGGCCGATTTCCTTCAGGCGACCGAAGAAGAAGCGGAGTACGGCAGGTTCTTCCACCCACTTGAGACCTCCGATGAGTTGGCGATTATCCCACAACCATTTCACACGGTCGGCCACATACTTGATTTGCGAAAGTGTGTACACACGACGAGGCACAGCCAAGCGCATAAGTTCGAGTTCTGAATAGCGCTCAGTACCATCCGGCTCACGTTGTTCAGACAGAGAACCACGCTCCATACCACGAATACCACTGGCAATGTAGAGAGCTGCAGCTACTGCGGCAGCAGGGTATTGGTCATGGGGCATATCGGGTACAAACTCCATACAGTTGAGGTGAGCACCCAATCCACCCGCAGGCTTAATCATAGGCACACCATAGGCATCCAATTCCTTTACAAGGTATGAGATGAATTCAGGACCGTGGCTCAAGTAATCCATATCGAGTGACTCATAAAGGCCCTCGGCCATAGCTTCGATAGAACGAACGTCGATACCTCCGTATGTCAAGAATCCTTCGTAGAGGGGGATGTACTCCATCATGCTCTTGATAAGTTCGGTATTGTGGCTGATGATGGCACCACCACGTGCGAAACCAAGTTTACGAGCAGAGAAGTAGATGATGTCCATCTTGTTTGCCAAGAGGTGGTAAATTTCCTTCGGAGTCATGTACTTGCACTGTGCTTCGCGAGTCTTCATGAAGTAGATGTTATCCTGAAGAAGTGAAGCGTCGAGGATGCTGGGTACGCCAAAGTCGTGACAGATGTCAGCTACGGCCAACATATTTTCAAGACTAACGGGCTGTCCACCAATGAGGTTAGTACCAGCCTCTACACGCACGTAAGCAACCTTCTCAGGACCAATCTCACGAATGGCCTTCTTCAATTCGCGCAAGTCAAAGTCGCCCTTGAAGGGGTCGTCGCTCTGGGGGATAAGACCTTTCTTGTGTACCAACTCTATCACATCACCTCCGCAACGTGTTACGTGAGCCTTGGTAGTAGTGAAGTGGAAGTTCATGATGGCGGTCATACCAGGTTTTACGAAACGCTCGGCAAGGATGTTTTCGCACGCACGTCCCTGGTGAGCAGGAAGCACGTTGTCCACACCAAACACATCCTTAATCGCTTTTTTCAAGCGGTTGAAGGTTTCACTACCTGCATACGCATCGTCGGCAATGTGCATAGCAGCAGTCTGTCTATCAGACATAGCGTTCACACCCGAGTCAGTAAGCATATCGAGGTAAATGTCCTTGTTTTGCAACAGGAAAGTATTGTTACCTGCTTGTTGGATAGCACGAAGGCGCTCGTCCACAGGGAGGAGGTTGAGTTTTTGTACAACACGTACCTTATGCATCTCCAAAGGTACTTGGTCTTCTGATTTATAAAATTTTACACTCATGGTATTATGTATTTTAAGTTAATTTTAATTGGTTGTTTCTTTTAACGGGTTGCAAATATATAGCAAATTATTCAATTACAAAACAAAATGAAAGCAAAAATACTATATTTGCCATAAAAATGATGGTTTAGTATATTCATAGTGAGTAAAATTTAGTGAAATGAATCAAGAACTTATGCTGTATAACATCTTTATGTAATTTAAAAACTTAAAAAAGCAAAAAATGACGATACAAGTAGGATGTTTAATGTTTAAATGTTTATCTTTGCAAAAGTTTGATTTTCTACACGAGAAATAATTTCACCCTGTGTGTGAGAAAAAAATATCTTTGGTAGTGAAGAAAATACTGAAAGACGAGACCTTACATTATTTATATAAAGTAATATCATAAAAAACATGTCAACACTGAAAGGACACATTGCCCAGGTGATAGGACCCGTAGTAGACGTTGCCTTCGTAAGGGAAAATACGGAAGAACCTCTGCACTTGCCTCGCATTCACGAGGCACTGAAGGTGACACGTGCCGATGGTCGAACATTGGTACTGGAGGTTCAGCAACACATTGGAGAGGACACTGTGCGCACCGTAGCCATGGACAGAACAGGTGGACTTAGCCGTGGGATGGAGGTTATTCCCACAGGGTTACCCATCACCATGCCTACTGGAAATCAAATCAAGGGACGCATGATGAACGTCACAGGCGATAGCATCGATGGCATGAGCGAACTCGACCGTACGAATGCCTATCCCATCCACCGCGAGCCTCCCAAGTTTGAGGACTTGTCCACCAAGCAAGAGGTACTCTTCACAGGCATTAAGGTTATCGACCTGCTCGAGCCTTATATGAAGGGTGGAAAGATAGGTCTCTTTGGAGGTGCGGGTGTAGGCAAGACGGTGTTGATTATGGAAATGATTAACAATATTGCTAAGCGACATAATGGATTCTCGGTGTTTGCAGGAGTAGGAGAGCGCACCCGCGAAGGAAACGACCTCTTGCGCGAGATGATTGAGTCGGGCGTAATCCGCTATGGCGATAAGTTTGTAGAGGCCATGGAGCGTGGCGATTGGGACCTCTCGTTGGTTGACCCCGATGAGTTGGCCAAGTCACAAGCCACCCTTGTTTACGGACAGATGAACGAGCCTCCAGGCGCACGTCAGAGTGTAGCCCTTTCAGGATTGACCATTGCCGAAGCCTTCCGCGACCAAGGTAAGGAGGAGGGAAAGTCCAGCGACATCCTCTTCTTCATCGACAACATTTTCCGTTTCACCCAGGCTGGTTCAGAGGTATCTGCTTTGCTTGGACGAATGCCCTCAGCCGTGGGTTACCAACCTACACTCGCCACAGAGATGGGCCAGATGCAAGAGCGCATCACCTCCACCAAGTATGGCTCCATCACCTCGGTGCAAGCCGTATATGTGCCAGCCGATGACTTGACTGACCCTGCACCTGCTACCACCTTTGCACACCTCGATGCGACCACTGTGCTCAGTCGTAAAATCACCGAGTTGGGTATCTATCCAGCCGTTGACCCATTGGAGTCCACCTCGCGCATCCTCGACCCCCTGATTGTGGGCGAAGAGCATTACGATACTGCTCAGCGCGTGAAGCAGATTCTTCAACGTAACCAAGAACTTCAAGATATCATCTCCATCCTTGGTATGGACGAATTGAGCGAAGCCGACCGCTTGACCGTAAATCGTGCGCGTAAGGTACAACGCTTCCTTTCTCAACCCTTCCACGTGGCAGAGAAGTTCACTGGAGTCCCTGGTGTGATGGTCTCTATCGAAGACACCATCCGTGGTTTCCGCATGATACTCGATGGCGAAGTTGACCACTTGCCCGAGCAGGCTTTCCTCAACGTAGGCACCATCGACGACGCCATCAAGAAAGGAGAAATGTTGAGAGGATGAGAGAAATCAGCGACAAGTGATAAATCACTTTCACCTAACTGTGATTCGTGATAATTGAGCTATGAGTTGTGAGCTTTGAGCAATGAGCAATAATTGCTAAAGACTTCGATACTGACGAGTAATAGTGAACTAATTAGTTCGAGCAAGTTCTCATCAAGCTACGCAAGTCAGAATTCAGAATTAATGAAGTTTGCTTCATCTGCATCAAAAAAGTCATGCAAGAAAAGTAACCACTCGTCACTAGTAGCAATTCACTATTAACTAACAAAAAATAGAATAATGCCCATACATCTACAAATATTGACACCTGAAAAGCCCCTGTTCGATGGACGAGTGAGCAAGGCTACCTTCCCTGGCACAAAGGGTAGGTTCACCGTGTTGCCTCGCCACGCGGCGCTCATCTCTTCGTTGGAGGGTGGTGTCATCAACTTCTCTGAACTTAGGGGAGACAATCCTCACGAGGCAGTGGAGCACATCATCCACATTAGTGGCGGATTTGTAGAGGTAAAGAACAATCACATAGTAGCATGTGTAGAGAAATGAGACACCATACGAACTACCTTCTCACGGTCATTCTTCTTTTGATGATGACCCTGTTGCCCGCCCATGCATTGGCGAGCAATAGCCATTCTTCGGGCGAAATGGACGTCAAGGAGGTAATCTTTGAGCACCTCGGCGATGCGTATGAGTGGCACATAATTACATGGGGCAATTCACACATCAGCCTTCCTCTTCCCATCATCGTTTATAGTGTCGAGAGTGGATGGCACACTTTCCTCTCTTCACGTCTTCACCATGGACACGCGTACGAGGGATTTCACCTTGCTACCGAGGGGAAATATGTGGGAAAGGTTGTCGAGACACTTCCCTCAGGCGAGGTCGTTCGTCCGCTAGATATCTCGCTCACTAAGGTAGCCGCAGGCATTCTCATCAATAGCCTATTGCTTGTATGCATCATCTTAGGTGTCAGTAGTTGGTATAAGCGTCGTGAGGTCACCGACAAGGCTCCTCGCGGATTCGTAGGAGCCGTAGAGATGCTCATTGTCACCGTGTACGACGGTATCATAAAACCCAGCGTGGGCGAAGATTATAAGCGCTATGCGCCCTATCTGCTCACCGCTTTTTTCTTCATTTTCTTTAGCAATCTCATGGGGCTTGTTCCCTTCTTTCCTGGCGGAGTCAATGTGACTGGTAACATTGCCATCACCCTTGTCCTTGCCCTTTGCACCTTCGTGGCCGTCAACGTGTTTGGCACTCGCGAGTATTGGCGCGAAATTCTTTGGCCCGATGTGCCTACGTGGATGAAGTGCCCATTGCCACTCATGCCAGTCATCGAGTTATTTGGCATCTTCACCAAGCCCTTTGCGCTCACCGTGCGTTTGTTGGCCAACATCATGGCTGGCCACTCTGTGATATTAGCCCTTGTGTGCATCATCTTCATCACCCATTCTATGGGTGCGGTCATTGGGGGAAGCCTCACGGTGGTGTCGGTACTCTTTAGCATCTTCATGAATTGTCTAGAGTTACTCGTTGCCTTCATCCAAGCCTATGTCTTCACCATGCTCTCCGCCGTGTTCATAGGAATGTCGAGGGTGAAGCAACACGGTTAAGAATGAAAGAATAAAAAGTTGAGAAAATAATAAATCATAATCTATAATTTATAATTCATAATTCATAATTAAAAAACATGTTATCATTAGTAGCATTACAAGCGGTCGCAGGAGCCGCAAGTTTAGGAAAAGTAGGTGCCGCTCTCGGAGCCGCCATTGCCGTAATTGGAGCCGCATGGGCTATTGGTAAAATCGGTAGTTCAGCCATGGAAGCCATTGCACGTCAACCCGAGTCTGCAGGAGACATCCGCACCACCATGATCATCATTGGTGCGCTCATCGAGGGTGCAGCTCTGTTTGCCATCGTAGTGTGTCTGCTCGCCGTATTCTGATTTTCCTATGGAGTTGTTTACACCCGATGCCGGTTTGCTCTTTTGGATGGTCCTCTCCTTTGGAGTGGTCTTCTTGGTATTGGCCAAGTGGGGTTTCCCTGTCATCACCCGCATGGTGGACGATCGCAAGCGCTTTATCGACCAATCGCTCGATGCCGCACGCGAAGCCAATGAGAAGTTGACCGACATCAAGAAGCAGAGCGAGACTATATTGGCTCAGGCACGCGAGGAACAGGCAAAAATCCTCAAGGAAGCAGCTGATACTCGTGCCCTCCTCATCGAGGAAGCACGTGCCGAAGCGCGCACCGAGGGAGCCCGTCTCCTCAGCGAGGCTCGTGTTCAGATTCAACAAGAGAAGGAGGCTGCCTTGCGTGACATCCGCCAGCAGACCGCCCAGATAGCCATCGAGGTAGCCGAGAAGATCATGCGTAAGTCCCTCACCGACGAGCGCCAACACATGGAGTTGATCGAGAGAATGGTGGAGAGTGAAGGACCACATCCCTTACCGACCTCCGAAGAATAGGGCACTATGCTTCCCTCGCTACGGCACGAATTGATATCTAATCAATTCACGAGGCCTTGCTACGCCCCAAGGGGAAGACGTAAATAGTTAAATTATCATTAACTAAACGTAAGCCAACCATATAGTCAATAGTCACTTTCAACATGGAAACAGGAACCATAGCCACACGATACGCCAAGGCGCTATGGGCTTACGCCCTCGAGTGCAAGGCCGAGGAGGAGATCTATCCGCAAATGTTCTCCCTCTGTCGTTCGTTGATGCAGGTCAAGGAGTTTCAGCGCGCATTGCTCAATCCCGCCATCGATCGCACCACCAAGTTTGCCCTCTTGGCGCAAGCCTCGGGAGTCGATCAGTTGCACCCCGTGTGCCATCGATTCCTCACCCTTGTTTTCGACCAGCGTCGCGAGCGATATCTGCTCTTCATTCTTGCCTCATTTGTTGCTCACTATCGCCATGCAAAGGGGCTCTATGTAGGCAAACTCACCACGGCAGCCCCCCTTGACGACTCCACACTCGACAATCTCAAGCAGATGATTGCCAAGGATATACAAGGCACAGTAGAGTTCGATGTTCGTGTGGACGAAGACCTCATTGGTGGATTCATCCTCCAGCTTGATAATCTCCGCATGGACGCCAGTGTAAAGGGACAACTCAAGCAGATTGCCGAGGAGTGGAAGAGGGGGTGATAAACGGACTCCATCCCTGACTGACCTCCGTCGCTTAGGGCACTATGCTCCCCCTCGCTACGGCACGAATTGATATCCGATCAATTCTCGAGGCCTTGCTACGCCCCTCTATGGGAAGGAGTGAAATAATGGAATAAAGAAAAAATAATCCGTTGAAAAAAAGTCAGTGTCAATTTGTGTAATCAGTGTGCTCCGTGGTCAAAGAAGAAGAGGATGAAATAATTAGTTCGCTATTGCTCATCAAGCTACGCAAGTCATAATTCATAATTAATGAAGTCTGCGTCTAAAAAATTAAGTAAACAAAGTAACCACTAGTCACTATTCATTAAAAAAATAAACATCGTGAATTCCCAGATAAAACCCAGCGAGGTGTCCGACGTATTGCTTCAGCAATTGCGCGCCATCGACACCAGTTTGAAGTTCGACGAAGTAGGCACCGTCCTCCAGGTGAGCGATGGCGTAGCACGCATCTATGGCCTTAACAAAGCCGAAGCCGAGGAACTCCTCGAGTTCGAAAACGGCGTCATGGCCATCGTCATGAACCTCGAGGAGGACAATGTAGGAGCCGTACTCCTTGGCCCCACCGACCTCATCAAGGAGGGAATGACCGTCAAGCGCACTGGCCGTATTGCCAGCATTCAGGTAGGCGAGGGTATGCTTGGCCGTGTCATCAATCCCATTGGACAACCCATCGATGGAGCAGGGGAGATCATTGGCTCTCTTTACGAAATGCCCCTCGAGCGCAAGTCGCCAGGTGTCATCTTCCGCCAACCAGTTACCGAACCCCTTCAGACTGGACTCAAGGCCATCGACTCCATGATTCCCATCGGACGAGGTCAGCGCGAACTCATCATTGGCGATCGTCAGACAGGTAAGACCTCCATCGCCATCGACACCATCCTCAACCAACGTGCCAACTTCGACAAGGGCGAACCCGTCTATTGCATCTACGTAGCCATTGGTCAAAAGGGCTCTACCGTGGCCAACATTGTAGAGACTCTGCGCGAACGCGGAGCCCTCGAGTACACCATAGTCGTAGCATCTACCGCATCCGATCCCGCAGCCCTTCAGTACTATGCCCCCTTTGCAGGAGCTGCCATAGGAGAGTATTTCCGCGACACTGGGCGCCATGCACTCGTTGTCTATGACGACCTCTCCAAGCAAGCCGTGGCCTATCGCGAGGTTTCCCTCATCCTTCGTCGTCCCTCAGGTCGCGAAGCCTACCCTGGCGACATCTTCTACCTCCACTCACGCCTGCTCGAGCGAGCCGCACGCGTCATCAATCAGCAGGAGGTGGCCGAGCAAATGAACGACCTCCCCGATAGCCTCCGTGGCTTTGTTAAGGGCGGAGGTTCGCTCACCGCACTCCCCATCATCGAGACACAAGCGGGAGACGTGTCGGCCTACATCCCCACGAATGTCATCTCCATCACCGATGGACAGATTTTCCTCGAGACCTCCCTCTTCAACCAAGGCTTCCGTCCCGCCATCAATGTCGGCATCTCCGTGTCGCGCGTAGGTGGCAGTGCACAGATCAAGTCCATGAAGAAGGTAGCCGGCACACTCAAGATCGACCAAGCCCAGTATCGCGAACTCGAGTCCTTCTCCAAGTTCAGTAGCGACATGGATCCCGTCACCGCCCAAGCCATCGATCGTGGTCGAAAGAACAACCAGTTACTCATCCAACCTCAGTATTCACCCATGCCAGTAGGCGAACAGGTAGCCATTCTCTATTGCGGTACGCGTGGCCTCATGTCCCACATCCCAGTGGAAAAGGTGCGCGACTTCCAGGACCTCTTCCTCGATCGCCTTCGCACCCTCCATCAGACCGATGTCATCGATCGTCTTGCCTCTGGAGTCATCGACGACAACATCACCCACATCATCGAGGAGGTAGCAAAGTCAGTGATAATTGGATGAACAGATTTAAAGTTCAATGTTCAAGATTCAAATCTTGTAGGGGCACCCTTTGTGGGAGCCCATACAATTGCCCCTTTCAGAACAACCACAAGGGATTGCCCGTACATTATGCATCACGCATAGCAATTAGTTCGAACGCCCCCCTCATCAAGCTACGCAAGTCATAAATCAAAAATCATAAATCAAAAAGTGCCCTCTCTAAAAGAAATAAAAACCCGCATAGGTTCCGTCAAGAACACGCTGAAGATCACTTCAGCTATGAAACTCGTCTCCTCTGCCAAACTCCACAAGGCACAGATGGCCATCGAAGGAATGCTCCCCTATAGCCAACAACTTGAAGCAATGTTGCAAGATATCAAGCTATCTGAAAAGTTCAATGTTCAAGGTTCAATGGAGCAAGACATTTTACTCCCCTCGCTTGAGAGGGGCAGGGGGGAGGGTCCTCAAAATGCCATTGCCCTCGTTGCCATCAGTAGCAGCACCAGCCTATGCGGAGCATTCAATCACAACCTCATCCGCCTCACCCAGCAAGTCATCAGCGAGTACCAGTCACAGGGCCATCGCGTACTCCTCATCCCCATAGGCCGCAAGGTAGCGCAAGCCTTCACCACCACCGACACCCTCCAGGTGAACGATACCTATGTGCAGATAGGCGAGAAACCCCTCTACGCCCAAGCAGCAGCCCTCTCCACACACCTCACCACCCTCTATCAGAGTGGCCAAGTACAGCGCGTAGAGCTCCTCTATACCCACTACAAGAACATTGCCGTACAAGTACTCACCCGCAATCAATTCTTGCCAATAGAGGATAAAATTCAAGATTCAAAGTTAGTTCGAGCAAGCTCTCATCAAGCTACGCAAGTCAAAGTTCAAGGTTCAAAGGAGTCATGTGGTCTCAGTCAGCATGACAAAAAAAATATAGAGGAGGGTAATAATTCTTCTGCGTCATCTGCGAATGAAAATTTAGACGTGAAGGATGGGGGAGGATTCCTTGAGTACATCCTCGAGCCCACGCCCCGCGAGCTCATCCGCACCCTATACCCCCGCGTGTTAGCCGTGCGCCTGTTCGCCACGTTGCTCGACTCCTCTGCTGCCGAGCACGCAGCCCGCTCCTTCGCCATGCAACAAGCCACCGACAATGGCGAGATGCTCCTCCAAGAGCTCAACCTCCAGTACAACAAGGTGCGCCAGCAATCCATCACCAACGAACTCCTCGACATCATAGGAGGCACACTAAGGTAAATTAAGGTTCAAGGTTCAAGGATCAGTTTAGGCACGGATTTTTTCGCTATTGCTCAACAACTCGTCACGGATGATACGGATTTAATTTATTCCTGTCCTCTATCATTTTTACTCCACATAGTTACAATATTTTCCATTAAAAGCAACCCTTTTAAGGGTGAATTGTGATAAATCGTGCAGAAAAGTAAAGTTCTGTGAAGAAGGGTGACGAAGCATACCTACCCCCCGCGAAGATGTCGTATCTTTGTGACGTGAAATCGAGGTGATGACGTCTGTAACCACGATGAACAAACGAGAGTGTGATGGCGATTGACTAAAGTACAGAGGTTTGATGACCAAGGTACCAGGGTTTGATAATCAGAGTATAGGAGGTATTTCCAAGGTCGGTCCCAACGATAATGATTGTGTAAACATCTTTTAAAAGAAAGGAGAAAAGAAGTATGGCATTTTACAAGATTAGAAAGAAGAAAGTGAATGGACTGTTTTACCCCGAAGCAGTGGTGATGGGCAAGCAGGCGA
>JAFZDY010000004.1 GCA_017560945.1 Bacteroidaceae bacterium
ATCTTTAACCTTGAACTTGTAAACAGATGAAAATACGTGTAGGATTTGGTTTCGATGTGCATAAGTTGGTCGAAGGTCGTGAGTTATGGTTGGGTGGAGTACGCCTTGAGCATGAAATGGGATTGTTGGGCCATTCCGATGCCGATGTATTGATTCATGCTATTTGCGATGCTTTATTAGGTGCTGCCAATATGCGCGACATTGGCTATCATTTCCCCGATAATGCCGGTGAATATAAAAACATTGATAGTAAGATTTTGTTGGCTCGTACCATCGAACTCATAGCCTCCAAGGGGTATCGTGTAGGCAATATCGATGCCACTGTATGTGCTGAACGTCCTAAGTTGAAGGCTCACATTCCTCATATTTGTGAAACCTTGGCAGGAGTGATGGGTGTTGATGTAGACGATGTTTCTATTAAGGCAACCACCACCGAGAAACTTGGCTTTACAGGTCGCGAGGAAGGAATTTCTGCCTATGCGACAGTATTGATAGAGCGCATCTAAAGACGTTATTCTTCAGGAAATAGACTAAGTTGACCGTCACCCAATAGATTGAAACTCATACGGTGATAGGGAGTTGTACCGTGGAGGCGTATGCCTTCGCGGTGTTTTTTTGTAGGATATCCCTTGTTTCCTTTCCAATCGTAGAGGGGGTATTCCTCGTGCAATTTGTTCATATAATCGTCACGATACGTCTTTGCCAAAATGGAGGCTGCTGCTATGGAGAGGAACTTGCCGTCCCCTTTTACTACCGTCGTATGAGGCAAGTCTTGATAGGGCTTGAATCTGTTTCCATCAATCAATAAGGCTTCAGGACGTACCTTTAAACCATCCACCGCACGGTGCATGGCCAATATTGATGCGTTCAGGATATTTATCTTGTCAATCTCCTGTGGCGATACAATGCCTACTGACCAGGCTATAGCTTCCTTTTCTATTACTTCGCGTAGCGCGTAGCGTTGTCGTTCGGTCAATTGCTTCGAGTCGTTTAGTAACTCATTTTGAAAGTCCTTGGGTAATATTACAGCAGCTGCATATACCGCACCAGCCAAGCAACCACGTCCAGCTTCGTCGCATCCGGCCTCCACTAATTTTTCATTCAAGTAAGGTAATAGCATAAAAGTTCAAGATTCAAAAAATAATATTCAAAGTTCAAGATTCAAAGTTCAAGATTCAAAGTTCAAAGTTCAAAAATCAATATTCAACGCTCACTACACATTACTCACTACACATTACTCATTACTCATTACTCACTACTCATTACTCATTACTCACTACTCACTACTCATTGCTCATTGCTCGTCGATATAACAAAAAAGGACGCATCTTACGATACATCCTTCCTTGCGCTTCAGGATGGGCTTGAACCAACGACCCCATGATTAACAGTCATGTGCTCTAACCAACTGAGCTACTGAAGCAATTTAATTCAAAATTTTAATAAGAACGCTTTTGTTAACGTTTGGCGCTTCAGGATGGGCTTGAACCAACGACCCCATGATTAACAGTCATGTGCTCTAACCAACTGAGCTACTGAAGCAGGTGATTTCGTTATTTCTTCCGAAATGCGGTGCAAAAGTAATGTATAATTTTGAATTGTGCAACAACTTCAAGGAAAAATTGAAAGAAAAATGTACTTTTTCTCTTGAATGCCTGTTTTTATTCGTCCCTTATGGGGTAATTACTTGCGAATATACCCAAAATGTGTGTGTAGGTATAGTGTAGTGTTTCCTTTATGGTGTAATTTGGAAGCGCTGGGATCAAGAATCCTTTAAAAAGTTGATCGTTTTTAATTCTTGCTTAACAATTTGTTTACTTTGATGTATGAAGAAGAATCTGATAATGAACCTATGCTTGCAAATATTGACCACAAAATAAAGTTAAATGTTTCCTGTATATGTATCTAATTGGCGGATGTTTCATTACTTTTGTAAGTTGAATATATAATATAAGGTATGAAGAAGACAACTTTAGTGATGGCCTCGGCGTTGGCGCTTTGCCTTTGCTTGGTAGGTTTCAAACGTGATAATCATAATTTCCAAGTTTCGAAAAATCTGGATGTGTTCAACTCGGTGTATAAGGAGTTGGATATGTTTTATGTAGATACGATTGACCCGCAAAAGGTTATACGGGCAGGTATAGATGCTATGTTGGAAGAGATAGATCCTTACACGACTTATTATCTTGAGGACGATATGGATGAGTTTAAGCAGATGATAACTGGTAAATATGCCGGTATTGGCTCGGTTATTCGTCTGTATAAGAAACGTGATAGGGTGGTAATATATGAGCCCTATGAGGGTACACCAGCGGCAGAAGCGGGGCTGAAGGTTGGTGATGTGATACTCGAGATTGATGGCAAGGATGTGGGAGGAATGACAACCGACAAGGTGAGTGAGATGTTACGTGGCGAAGCTGGGACAACTTTTGTATTAAAGGTGGATCGCCCAGGGGAAGAGACACCGCTTGAATTCAAGATTACTCGTCGTAACATTCAAACCCCTTCTGTACCTTACTATGGTATATTACCCAATGGTAGTACTGGATATATACAATTGACCAGTTTTACTGATCGATGCGCCAGGGATGTACGCCGTGCTGTTATTGAGTTAAAAGAACAAGGAGCAAAAGAACTTGTGCTTGACCTGCGTGGCAATGGTGGAGGTTCGTTGAATGAAGCGATAGAAATAGTTAACTTGTTTGTTCCTAAGGGATTAGAATTGATATCGACAAGAGGTAAATTGCGTCAAGCAAGCAATGTGTACAAATCTACTCGTGAGCCGTTGGATGTGGAGATACCTTTGGCTGTATTGGTGGATGGATCGTCGGCCTCTGCTTCGGAGATTGTGGCCGGTTCATTGCAAGACCTTGACCGTGCGGTGATTGTGGGTGCTCGCACTTACGGAAAGGGATTGGTGCAAGTTTCGCGTGACTTGCCTTACAACGGACAATTGAAAGTGACCACTTCCAAATATTATATTCCCAGTGGACGATGCATTCAGGCACTTGACTATCAGCATCGAGATGCTTCGGGTCGAGCCATACGTACACCTGATAGTTTGACAAACGTGTTTTATACGGCGGCTGGTCGTGAAGTGCGTGATGGAGGAGGCATCCGTCCTGATGTGGAGGTGAAGGTGGAGGAGCAAACCAATCTGTTGTACTATCTGGCTAACGATGATGTCTTGTTGGAATATGGTACTGAATATGCCCTCTCGCACGAGACAATTGCCGATGCTCAGAGTTTTATGATTACGGATGAAGACTATGCTGCCTTTAAAAAGATGGTGGTGGAGAGTGGCTTTAAGTATGATCGTCAAAGCGAAGATGCCTTGAAAAGATTGAAGGATATTGCCGAATTTGAGGGCTATTTGGAGGATGCAAAGGCTGAATTTGAGGCGTTGGAGAAGAAATTGCAACACAATTTGGAGGCTGAACTTGATCGCTTTGCCGACTATATAAAGCCGTTGATCGCATCCGAGATAGTGAAACGATACTATTTCCAACGAGGTGTCATCATTCAACAATTGAAGAAAGACCCTGACCTCGACAAGGCTTTGGAAATATTGGGCGATAGCGAGAGCTATGCTTCAATATTTGCCGTGAATAAGTAGGTTTGGTGTTTTACCAACCAAGGATGGACATTGTCACTTCGTCTCTCTCTCTTCGTAAAATGATGCGACCAGCTTTTTTGTCGAGGTTAAAAATGGAGACCGCATCGTCGTGTGAACGGCTTACCATCAATATGTTTTCATCTGCAAAGCGATGGATGTGCAGTTTGGTAGTGTCGGAGGGGACGATGTCGTGCCAAATGAGGCTGTCGTTTAGGTAAACTACGGCAGAGTCAGAGGCAAATCCCTTAGCGAATTCTATTTGATAGAGGTCGCGTTCCTTTTCGCTTTTTTTAGAAAAATCGATGTGAGGGGCTGATAAAAATAGGAATATGACAACTATCGCCATCACGGCAAAAGCCATGGCTGCGGTACCTATGAGGAACTGTTTGTTGCTATTTTGGGCTCTTCTTCTCATGTTTTTTCTTCTTTTATGCGGCAAAAATACTCTTTTTTTTAATAATACTTGGTGGTTCTTTGGTTTATTTGTATATTTGCACTCGAAATGATGATTATGTGTGGGGCTTGATAAGGCCCCACTTTTGTTTTTATTACATTTTAAAAGGCACGCATGATAGAAAAAAGCGTAGTGAGCCAACTCGTGGAAGAGTGGCTGAAAGAGAAGGATTATTTCTTGGTGGATGTAGTTGTAACTCCCGACAACCGCATTGTGGTAGAGATTGACCATGCTGAGGGTGTGTGGATTGAGGATTGTGTAGAATTGAGCCGTTTCATTGAATCGAAACTCGATCGTGAGCAAGAGGACTTTGAGTTGGAAGTAGGTTCGGCTGGTATCGGACAACCATTCAAGGTGTTGCAACAGTATCTTAACCACATCGGTATGGAGGTGGAAGTGTTGGTGGCTGATGGCCGTAAACTAACAGGTATACTGAAAGAGGCCGATGAGACGAACTTTACCGTAACCATCAGTAAGAAGGTGAAATTGGAAGGCGAAAAGCGTCCGAAGATGGTGAACGAGGACGTGACCTTTACCTATAATGAAATAAAATATACTAAATACTTAATAAGCTTCAAATAAGACATTATGGCTAAGAAAGCAGAAACAATCAGTTTGATTGATACGTTCTCGGAATTTAAGGAGACGAAGAACATTGACAGAACAACCATGGTGAGCGTGTTGGAAGAAAGTTTCCGTAGCGTGATTGCCAAGATGTTCGGTACAGATGAGAACTATGACGTGATTGTAAACCCTGATAAGGGTGACTTTGAAATCTGGCGTAACCGTGAGGTGGTTGCCGATGAAGACTTGGTAAACCCCAATATGCAGATTTCGTTGAGTGAAGCGCAGAAAATTGACGAATCATACGAG
Organism: Bacteroidaceae bacterium; assembly: GCA_017560945.1. Classification (GTDB taxonomy): domain Bacteria; phylum Bacteroidota; class Bacteroidia; order Bacteroidales; family Bacteroidaceae; genus Phocaeicola_A. Next base: position 4,944 of record JAFZDY010000004.1, read on the forward strand.
GTAGGCGAAGAGGTAACCGAAGAGGTGTTCTTCGAGAAGTTTGGTCGTCGCGCAATCTTGAACTTGCGTCAGACATTGGCTTCTAAAATCCTTGAGTTGGAAAAGGATAGCCTCTATAGCAAATATGTAGATAAGGTAGGTACTATCATCAGTGCTGAAGTATATCAGATATGGAAGAAGGAAATTCTGTTGTTGGACGACGAAGGTAATGAGTTGCTTTTGCCTAAGACAGAGCAGATTCCCTCTGATTTTTATCGTAAGGGTGAGGCCGTACGTGCCGTCATTGCTCGCGTGGACAATGTGAACAACAACCCCAAAATCATTTTGAGCCGTACTTCACCCGTGTTCTTGCAACGTTTGTTGGAAAATGAAGTGCCCGAAATCAATGATGGTCTTATCACTGTACGTCGTATTGCCCGCATTCCTGGAGAGCGTGCAAAGATTGCCGTAGAGTCTTATGACGATCGTATTGACCCCGTAGGTGCATGTGTGGGTGTACAAGGTTCACGTATCCGTGGTATCGTGCGTGAGTTGCGCAATGAGAATATCGACGTAATCCCCTACACAAGCAACATTGAACTCTTTATCAAGCGTGCCCTCAGTCCCGCTAAGGTGAGCACATTGGAGTTGGATGCTGAAAATCACAAGGCCGAGGTTTATTTACGCCCCGAAGAGGTTTCATTGGCCATCGGTAAGCAGGGTATGAACATCAAGTTGGCAAGTATGCTCACCGAGTACACCATCGACGTCTTCCGCGAATTGGAAGAGGGTGAAGGCGAGGAAGACATCATGCTCGATGAATTCCGCGACGAAATTGACGATTGGGTAATCGATGCTATCAAGAAGTTGGGTATCGACACTGCTAAGGGAGTGCTGAATGCTCCGCGTGAAATGCTCATCGAAAAGGCTGACCTCGAAGAGGATACTGTAGATGAGCTGTTGGAGATTTTGAAATCAGAGTTTGAAGAATAAGGCATTTACTATTTTAGCAATTTACAATGTACAATCAAAAAAGACGAATGTTGTACGGAGTAAATTAAAAGGATGATAAATTGTAAATTATTCGGCTATGCCTCATCGAAAACATCTTTTTGATTTTTCATTTTGAGGATGGTGTACATGGTAAATTGTAAATGAAATTATGGCAGTAAGACTGAGTAAAGTTTTAAGAGAATTGAACGTGGGACTTTCGACAGCAGTTGAGTTCCTACAAAATAAGGGGTTAGGTACTATAGATGACCCCAACACAAAGATAACGGACGAACAATACAACGCCCTCGTCAACGAATTTGGCAAGGACGACGCCCTGCGTGGTAAGCCAGTGAAACCCGTTGCCCGTGATTGGCAAAAGAAGGCGAAGGAAGAGAAACCCGTGGAGAAGAAAGCCGAGGAGGTTGTTCACTTGGGAGTATCGGATGAATTGAAACCGAAATTCAAGCCTGTAGGGAAAATTGATTTGGATAACCTGGGAAAAAAATCTCCCTCACCTGAGAAAAAAGAGGAGCCTAAAAAGGTGGTTGAAGAACCTAAAATCGTGAAGGTGGAAGAGGTGAAGATAGAAGCACCCAAGGCTGCCCCTGTAAAGGTGGAAGAGGTGAAGGCAAAACCTGCTCCCATCGTGGTGGAGAAGGTGGTGAAAGAACCTGTTGATATGGACGATGACCAGGATGATGATGACGACAAAACAGAGGGCGTATTCAAGGTACGCACTCCCGAGTTTGTGTCTAAAATCAATGTGGTTGGACAAATCGATTTGGCCTCTTTGAATCAATCTACTCGTCCTAAGAAAAAGTCAAAGGAAGAGCGCAAGAAAGAACGCGAGGAGAAAGACCGTCAGCGCGTTGAACAACGCAAGCAGATGAAAGACTCCATCATGAAGGAAATCCGTAAGGATGGAGATGGCAATGCTGTCGACGGCGATGGAAAGAAGAAAAAGAAACGCAACCGTATTGGTAAGGAAAAGGTAGATATCGCTAAGGAAGGAGCCAATGCGGGCAATGCTTCTCGTCAGCCATCAGGTCAGAAGCAGAACAATGCTGGAGGAGGTTTCCCTGGTGCTGCTCCTGCGGACAAGAACGACCGCAAGCGCAAGGATCGCGACCGTGATCGTGAACGTAGCAAGAGGCAAGCATTGAAGGCAGAAGTTAGCGACGAGGATGTAGCAAAGCAGGTAAAAGAGACATTGGCTCGCCTCACCTCCAAGGGTAAGAACAAGGGTGCCAAGTTCCGCAAGGAAAAGCGCGAAAATGCCTTTAACCGTCAGATGGAACTTGAGAAGCAGGAGGAACTCGAAAGCACAGTACTCAAACTTACCGAGTTCGTAACCGCTAACGAACTTGCCAACATGATGGATGTGCCTGTGACAAAGGTTATTGGTACTTGCATGAGCATTGGTATCATGGTATCTATCAACCAACGTCTGGATGCAGAGACAATCGATATGGTAGCCGAGGAATTTGGCTTCCAAACAGAATACGTAAGTGCAGAGGTGGCCGAAGCCATTACTGAGGAGGAGGATAGCGAAGAAGATTTGCAACCTCGTGCTCCGATTGTAACAGTGATGGGACACGTTGACCACGGTAAGACTTCGTTGCTCGACTACATCCGTAAGGCTAACGTAATTGCTGGTGAGGCAGGTGGTATCACTCAGCACATTGGTGCTTATCACGTCACTTTGGATGATGGACGAAACATTACATTCCTTGACACCCCTGGTCACGAGGCGTTTACCGCTATGCGCGCTCGTGGTGCTAAGGCTACAGATATTGCAATCATTATCGTAGCGGCCGATGATAGCGTAATGCCTCAGACAAAGGAGGCCATCAACCACGCTATGGCTGCTGGTGTACCCATTGTGTTTGCCATCAATAAGGTGGACAAGCCCGCTGCTAACCCCGACAAGATTAAGGAGGAGTTGGCTGCGATGAACTTCCTCGTGGAAGAGTGGGGTGGTAAGTATCAGAGTCAGGATATTTCTGCTAAGCAAGGTCTTGGTGTTGAAGAACTTCTGGAGAAGGTGTTGCTCGAGGCTGAAATGTTGGAGTTGAAGGCTAATCCCGATCGTAAGGCTACTGGTTCTATCATTGAATCTTCATTGGATAAGGGCCGTGGATATGTGGCAACTGTACTTGTGTCAAACGGAACTCTCCGTGTGGGCGACATCGTATTGGCAGGTACTCACTATGGTAAGATCAAGGCCATGTTCAACGAACGTAACCAACGCGTGAAGGAGGCAGGACCTGCTGAACCTGTGTTGATCCTTGGTTTGAATGGAGCCCCTGCTGCAGGTGATACCTTCCATGTGATAGATACTGAGCAGGAAGCACGTGAAATTGCAAACAAGCGTGAGCAATTGCAACGCGAACAAGGCTTGCGTACTCAGAAGATGCTTACCCTTGATGAGGTGGGTCGTCGCTTGGCTTTGGGTGACTTCCATGAATTGAATATTATCGTGAAGGGTGACGTGGACGGTTCTGTCGAGGCGTTGAGCGACTCGTTGATCAAGTTGTCTACCGAGCAGATTCAGGTGAATGTATTGCACAAGGGTGTAGGACAAATTTCAGAGTCTGATGTAGTATTGGCTTCTGCTTCAGGTGCTATCATCGTAGGCTTCCAGGTACGTCCTTCTGCATCAGCTGCTAAGTTGGCCGAACAAAATGGTGTGGATATTCGCAAGTATTCGGTTATTTACGACGCCATCGAAGAGGTGAAGGCCGCCATGGTTGGTATGCTTGCACCTGTTGTAAAGGAAGAGGTTACCTCTACCATCGAGGTTCGCGAGGTATTCCGTATTACAAAGGTGGGTACTGTTGCTGGTGCTATGGTGAAGGAAGGAAAGGTGAAGCGTTCGGACAAGGCTCGCCTCATTCGCGATGGTATCGTTATCTTCACTGGAAACATCAACGCTTTGAAGCGCTTCAAGGATGATGTGAAGGAGGTAGGTACTAACTTTGAGTGCGGTATCAGTCTTGTAGGATACAACGATATTCAAGTTGGCGACATCATCGAGTCCTTCCAGGAAGTCGAGGTTAAGCAGACATTGTAATATAAATAGTGGACCCTCCTCCCTTGCCTCTCCCTTGTGGATGGGTAAGGGGGAGGGTCCTTTATAGTTATGGCTGTAGTAGATATTGTAATTCTTGTTTTCATCGGTATAGGTACCGTGTGGGGTATGACAAAAGGGTTTATCCGTCAACTGTCTTCGTTGGTGGGCCTTGTTGTCGGCTTGTTGGTCGCACGTGCCTTGTTTGTAGAGGTTGGTGATTGGGTGGCTCCTTCTATTGGAGTGTCAGTGACCATTGCACGCGTATTGGCATTCTTTATGTTGTGGATTGTCGTACCCTTGCTATTCTCACTTTTTGCCTCTTTTCTCACCAAAGCCTTAAAGGTTGTACACTTAGGTTGGATCAATCGTTGGTTAGGTGGTGGATTGGGTGCCATCAAGTTTATGTTGCTTGTTGGTATGGCAGCCCAATTGTTGGAGTTTGTGGATACTGAACATGAATTGCTCCCCCAATCAGCCAAGGACGAGTCAGTGCTATATATACCTATGTATGATTTCGCAGGTACATTTATCCCTGCAATCAAAGGGGTTAGCCAACAGTTTATCGGTAACGGATTACAGTAACTATCCATATTGAATCTTAATCATTTCTTTAGGGGAAAAAAAGGATGTCAATGGATGAAACGGGCGAAAAAGGGTATCTTTGTGCACTATTTGATGAGAAGATAACCTTCTTGGTGGAAAAATGTAAACTGTTGCCCGCATTAAGGTGTTTACTTTCCTGTATATAGGCAACTTTTATATATTGATATGGAGGAAAAGAAAGATAACGAAGAAAAGAATAAATACGTAAAAGAACTTACGCAAGAGAAGTACAAGTATGGCTTCACTACGGATGTTCATACGGAAATCATAGAGAAGGGACTGAGCGAGGATGTTGTCCGACTCATTTCGGCTAAGAAACAGGAACCGGAGTGGTTGCTCGAGTTTCGTCTAAAAGCATATCGTCATTGGTTGACTATGGAGATGCCCACATGGGCACATCTCGATATTCCTGAAATTGATTATCAGGCTATTTCGTATTATGCCGACCCTACAGCGCAGAAGAAGGATGCACCTAAGAGTCTCGATGAGGTAGATCCCGAATTGTTGAAGACATTCGATAAATTGGGCATCCCCTTGGAAGAACAGATGGCTCTGAGTGGTATGGCTGTAGATGCCGTAATGGATTCCGTGTCGGTGAAGACCACCTTCAAGGAAACACTCATGGAGAAGGGAATTATTTTCTGCTCCATAAGCGAGGCTGTACGCGAGCACCCTGATTTGGTGCAAAAGTACCTTGGTTCAGTAGTGCCTTATCGTGATAACTTCTTTGCCGCACTGAACTCAGCCGTCTTCAGCGATGGCTCGTTTGTGTATATACCCAAGGGAGTTCGTTGTCCCATGGAGTTGAGTACCTATTTCCGTATCAATGCTGCAAATACAGGTCAGTTCGAACGTACACTCATTGTGGCAGATGACGAAAGTTACGTGTCGTATCTTGAAGGATGTACAGCTCCTATGCGTGACGAGAATCAGTTGCATGCTGCTATTGTGGAGATTGTGGTACACGATCGAGCAGAAGTGAAGTATAGTACCGTACAGAACTGGTACCCAGGTGATGCGGAAGGAAAGGGTGGAGTATATAACTTTGTAACCAAGCGTGGTCATTGCAAGGGCGTAGACAGTAAACTTTCATGGACACAGGTTGAGACTGGCTCGGCCATCACATGGAAGTATCCCTCATGTATCCTTTCGGGCGACAATTCTCAAGCAGAGTTCTATAGCGTGGCTGTCACAAACAACTATCAACAAGCTGATACAGGTACAAAGATGATACACCTTGGACGCAATACCAAGAGTACCATCATCAGTAAGGGTATTTCGGCAGGAAAGAGCCAGAACTCCTACCGTGGTTTGGTGCGTGTGGCAGAAAAGGCCGATGGAGCGCGTAACTATAGCCAATGTGATTCGCTCCTTTTGGGTAGTCAATGTGGTGCGCATACATTCCCTTACATGGATATTCGCAACGAGACGGCTATTGTAGAGCACGAGGCTACAACCTCGAAGATTAGTGAGGACCAACTCTTTTACTGTAACCAACGAGGTATCAGTACTGAAGATTCTATTGGCCTCATCGTCAATGGTTATGCCAAGGAGGTAATCAACAAACTACCTATGGAGTTTGCCGTAGAGGCTCAGAAACTCCTCTCCATCTCGTTGGAGGGAAGTGTGGGATAAGTTCAAGTACAAAGTACCATTTACGAAGTACATTCATGGTGTCGGTAAATGGTATGTAGTATTCGCTAAATTATAAATTGTACATGGTAAATTGTAAATGAGACTATGTTAGAAATAAAAGATTTACATGCCAGCATCAATGGCAAAGAGATATTGAAGGGCATCAACCTAACCATCCGCGATGGCGAAGTGCATGCCTTGATGGGGCAGAATGGTGCAGGTAAGAGTACACTGAGCAATGTGCTCGTGGGACATCCTGCCTACGAAGTGACTAAGGGAAGCATCATCTTCAATGGTAAGGATTTATTGGAAATGAGTCCTGAAGACCGTGCACACGAAGGAATCTTCCTCTCATTCCAGCATCCTGTGGAGATTCCTGGTGTAAGCATGGTGAACTTTATGCGAGCAGCAGTGAACGAACAGCGTAAATATAAAGGTCAACCCGCCCTTACTGCCAGTGAGTTCTTGAAACTCATGCGCGAAAAACGTGCCATCGTGGAGTTGGATGGCAAGTTGGCTAACCGTAGTGTAAACGAAGGCTTTAGCGGTGGTGAGAAGAAACGCAACGAAATCTTCCAGATGGCTATGTTGGAACCGACTTTCGCCATTCTTGACGAAACAGACTCAGGCCTCGATGTGGATGCCCTCCGCATTGTAGCTGAAGGATTCAACAAACTGCGTACTCCACAAACCAGTGCTATGGTCATCACTCACTACCAACGTTTGTTGGATTACTTGAAGCCCGACATTGTGCACGTTCTGCTTAACGGCCGCATAGTCAAGACTGGTGGTCCTGACTTGGCCCAAAAGATAGAATCCCGCGGCTTCGATTGGATAAAGCAAGAGGTAAACGGGTAAAAAACTTCTTAATAATAATTAGGCGCGGATTACGCGGATTACACGGATTAATATGTTGCATGAAGAATTGACGAGTGATATACTGAAAGCTTTTTACGAAGTGCATAAAGTATTGGGATTTGGCTTCTTGGAACAAGTTTATCAGAATGCCCTTTATAAAGAGTTGTCTGACAATCGAATGAAAGTAGAATGCCAAAAAGAAATTTTGGTGCACTACAAAGGTGAATGTGTTGGTAGATATGTTGCTGATATGGTCGTCAATAATTCTGTTATTTTAGAGTTAAAAGCTGTTCAGACTTTGAAGGTTGAACATGAATGGCAACTGATTAATTATTTAAAAGCTACAGGAATTGAAGTGGGATTGTTGTTAAATTTTGGTCATAGTGCAGAATTTAAAAGGAAAGTTTTCACAAGTAAATCCGTGAAATCCGCGTAATCCGCGCCTAAAAGAATAATTTATGAATTCAGAAAAACAATATATAGAACTCTTTGAACAGTGTGGAGAGATGATTGCCAAGCATAGTGCTTCGGCAATGAATACCCTCCGTGCCAAGGCGTTCGAGGACTTCCAACGATTGGGATTCCCCACTCGAAAGGACGAGGCATACAAGTACACCGATGTCAGCAAATCATTTGCACCTGACTATGGGTTGAATCTCAATCGGTTGGATATACCCGTCAATCCTTACGATGCTTTCAAGTGTGATGTGCCCAACATGAGTACGTCACTCTACTTTATGGTGAACGATACGTTCTATGTAAAGGAAGAACAACGCCACTTGCCCGAAGGTGTAATTCTCTGTAGTTTGAAAGAAGCGGCAGAGAAATATTCTGAGATAGTATGCAGGCATTATGGGAAGTTGGCCGACACAAGTACGGATGGTGTGGTCGCTCTTAATACGATGTTGGCACAAGATGGCTTATTCCTATATGTACCCAAGGGAAGTGTGGTGGACAAACCCATTCAATTGGTCAACATCCTGCGAGCAGATGTCAACTTTATGGTCAATCGTCGCGTACTTATCGTATTGGAAGATGGAGCTCAAGCCCGTTTGTTGATGTGCGACCATGCCATGGATAAGGTGGACTTCCTGGCAACACAAGTTGTAGAAGCATTTGTGGGTACAGGAGCCACTCTTGACCTCTATGAATTGGAGGAGACCACTACGGCTACTCACCGTTTCAGCCATCTGTATGTACATCAGGAGGCAGATAGCAACGTCTTGCTTGGAGGCATTACCCTTCATAACGGATTGACTCGCAATACCACACACGTCACCCTTGCTGGACGTGGTGCACACATCGACCTCAGCGGTATGGTCATTGCCGACAAGCATCAGCACGTGGATAACCATACATTCATTGATCATCGTGTCAGTGATTGTACCAGTAGCGAACTCTTCAAGTATGTTCTCGACGATAGTGCCACGGGAGCCTTTGCTGGTAAAGTGCTCGTTCGCGAAGGGGCGCAACGTACTGCATCCGAACAGACCAACCGCAACCTTTGTGTGACTCGCGAGGCACGTATGTACACCCAACCCCAATTGGAAATCTATGCCGATGATGTAAAGTGTAGCCATGGAGCCACCGTGGGGCAACTTGACGAGAATGCCCTCTTCTACATGCGCCAGCGTGGTATCAGTGAGCGCGAAGCCCGCTTGCTCCTTATGTTTGCCTTTGTGGGTGATGTGGTGGATCGTATTCGTCTCGATGCCCTTCGCGACCGCCTGCACCTACTTGTCGAGAAACGTTTTCGTGGCGAGATGGGTAAGTGTCAAGGATGCACCATGTGTAAGTGATAAATACATAGGAGGAAATTCTTCTTATAGTCACTCGTCACTTATTATACCGAATTTACGTTTTGTAGAATAATAGAAAAAGAGTCAGGAAGCACCTCACGGTGGCTCCTGACTCTTGTGCATTCTGCACATAATTAAACTAAAACTCAAAAAAGTATCGACGAGTCAACGTTCTCCTAAAATAACGTATCATTCAGTCAACCTCGATTATAAATTAGGTAAAATGTAGTCAACCAGAATTATCAAACTACATTTTTATTAAAATCTTCAAATTTGACAAAACTCATTGATAGTCAGTCAAAATTAGTACTCCTAAAAATTCCGTTTAAGAGATACTCGAGTACCAGCTAAGTGGTACTCGAGTACCAACGTGACAGTACTACAGTACTTCTTATGTAGTACTGCAGTATCAGTTAAGTGGGATTCTGGTACTTATTAAGAGTATTCTGATGACACAAAATTTAAAATTCAAAAATCAATATTCAAAGTTCAATACGAGCGAAGCCCTCATCAAGCTACGCAAGTCAAAGCTCATGGCTCTGCACTCTTTTATTTTTTAATTCTTAATTAATTTCTCCCCACAAAATTATTGAAACGTAGAAGAAAAATCGAAGAAAAAATCAAAATCGTATTTTTTGATGCAAATTGTATGATTTCAGGAGACTCGATTTTTGAAAAATGGGATTTTTGCCTGTTTCTTGACAATTTTCAAGAGGAAGGTTTTCAAAGAAAGAAATGATATGAAATGCTTGGAAGGGGGAATGCAAACCCTAAAAATGGTGTAAAATTATCGAATTACCACATCGGATTGTTTGTTTTTAGGGGACAAACTCTTACCTTTGCACAATAGAAAGATGTAGTAATGGGAGATGTTGTCTCTTAAAATGTATCACTATTTATGTTCGCAATTATTATGGGCTTTTATTTAATGGTATTTGATGTGGACGTTGCACCCAAGACAAAGACGAAATTCTTGCAATGGTTCGAAGAGGTCACAGATTGGAAGGAAGAGGATATGTATAATGATATCACCATCTCTACTCCTCCTATCCAACAATGGTTTTATGAGATGATAAAGACCTATCCTCCCATGAATGGAAAGTTCTCTCCCACCGACGAAGAACTGGTAGAAATTGAAGGCTTGGAGGAGCGCACAACGGATTACTCCATAGGCGAGTCCTTTATCTATATGGGCTTTGCTTGGTCGGTGGCAGACAAGGCCTACGATGCTGTCGTCGAAACAGCCTTCAAATTAGGTTTGGGAGTTTTCTATTTGGGTACATCTGAGGAGGACCTGATGATTATGCTGCCCGATGATACACTGATGACTGACCCAGAGCCGGAAAGCAAGATACCTGCCAAGAAAAGTCTTTGGGACAGAGTAAAACAATTTTTTAGCAAATAGAGAAACTGATGTACGATATAAACAAGGTAAGAGCAGACTTCCCCATACTTGAACGAGAGGTGTATAAAAAGCCATTGGTATACCTTGATAATGGGGCTACCACACAGAAACCTCGTGCGGTGGTGGATGCGATGGTGGAGGAGTATTATAGTGTGAATGCCAATGTGCACAGAGGGGTACACTTCCTGAGCCAACAGGCGACGGAGTTGCACGAAGCAAGTCGCGAGACGGTGCGTCGCTTCATCAATGCACGCTCGACTAACGAAATCATCTTTACCCGAGGAACTACGGAGAGCATCAACCTGCTTGCCTTCTCATTCGGAGAAGCATTCTTGGGCGAGGGGGATGAAGTCATCATCTCTACCATGGAGCACCATAGCAACATTGTGCCTTGGCAACTGTTGGCAGCCCGCAAGGGTATAGGCATCAAGGTCATCCCTATGAACGACCGAGGTGAACTGTTGTTGGATGAATACGAAAAGCTCTTTACCGAACGTACAAAGTTGGTGAGCGTGACTCACGTGAGCAACGTGCTGGGTACGGTGAATCCTGTGAAGCAGATGATAGAGAAGGCTCATGAGCATGGTGTGCCTGTGCTTGTGGACGGTGCACAGGGTGTGCCCCATGCGGCCGTGGATGTGCAGGCATTGGATGCAGACTTCTATGCCTTCAGTGGGCACAAAGTATATGGCCCCACTGGTATCGGTGTACTCTATGGAAAGGAATATTGGCTCGACCGCTTGCCTCCCTACCAGGGTGGAGGTGAGATGATTCAGACCGTTACCTTTGAGAAGACAACTTTCAATGAACTCCCATTCAAGTTCGAGGCTGGTACGCCCGACTATATAGCTACTACTGCCTTGGCTCGAGCCCTGGATTATGTAACTGCGCTTGGGATGGAAAACATTGCTGCACATGAGCACGACTTGACACAATATGCCATGCAACGCTTGAAGGAGATTCCCAATATGCGCCTCATTGGCGAAGCGGCGGAGAAGAGTAGTGTGGTATCCTTCTTGGTGGGCGACATTCATCCCTTCGATATGGGCACGTTGCTTGACCGACTGGGCATTGCCGTGCGTACAGGTCACCATTGTGCACAACCACTGATGCAACGCCTCGGGATAGAAGGAACTGTGCGAGCCTCTTTTGGATTGTACAATACTCGTGAGGAGGTGGACACCCTTGTGGCAGGTGTGGAGCGTGTAGCAAGAATGTTTTGATGTACTTCGCTTGTAATTTCTGCTTTTCTTTGTCATTTTGAATAAAAGATACTATCTTTGCGCGACATAAAGTGTAGAAATATGGTAAATCGCTTTACAAGAATAGCAGTCAAGATAGGAAGCAACGTGCTTACTCGTAAGGATGGCACGTTGGATGTTACTCGTATGTCGGCACTTGTTGACCAAGTGGCAGAACTACGACGTGAAGGCATTGAGGTGATACTCATCTCTTCAGGAGCAGTAGCATCGGGGCGTAGCGAGTTGCACATCGATAAAAAGATGGATAGTGTAGAGCAACGCCAACTCTATTCGGCCGTAGGACAGGCAAAACTTATCAACAGATACTATGAACTTTTCCGCGAACATCATATCCCTGTAGGTCAGGTGTTGACCATGAAGGAGAGTTTCGGTACGCGCCGCCATTACCTGAATCAGCGTGGGTGCATGACGGTGATGTTGGAAAACGGAGTAATCCCCATCGTAAATGAGAATGACACCATTTCGGTAACTGAACTGATGTTTACTGACAATGACGAACTCAGTGGCCTCATTGCGTCCATGATGGATGCACAGGCATTGGTCATCCTCAGCAATATCGATGGGATCTTTACTGGTTCGCCCAATGACCCGACAAGTCACATTATCCCCGTGGTAGAGTTAGGTAAAGACCTGACCGAGTACATACAGACAGAGAAATCAGGTTTTGGTCGTGGTGGTATGATTACCAAGACGAACATTGCCCGTAAGGTGGCTGACGAAGGTATCACCGTGTTTATTGCGAATGGAAAACGCGACAATATATTGGTGGAACTGATGCATGATCCTGAAGGAACGGTGTGTACTCGTTTCGAGCCTAACCGTGAGGCGATGGGTAGTGTGAAGAAATGGATAGCACACTCTGAGGGATTTGCAAAAGGTGAAATACACTTGAACGAACGTGCCGTGGAGGTGCTCACAGGTGAACAGGCCGTCAGCCTTCTGCCCGTGGGTGTTGTTCGTATCGAAGGTGAGTTTGAAAAGGACGATATCGTCAGCCTTATGAATGCTCAAGGTGTGCGCATAGGGGTAGGGCGTGTGGCCTACGATGCGGCTGAAGCCCGTAGTGTAATGGGTAAGCATGGCCAGCGTCCATTGATTCATTACGATTACCTTTATTTAGAATAACCATGGAATTGAAAAATACATTTGAACAAGTGCAGGAGGCCAGCCGTGAGTTGGTGATGTTGGAGAATGACCGCATCAATGAAATCCTGTTGGCCGTGGCTGATGAGGCCGTGGCACAAACTGATTATATATTGGCGGAGAATGCCAAGGATCTTGCTCGTATGGACGAGGCTGACCCTAAGTATGACCGTTTGAAACTGACTGCTTCACGCATTCATGACATTGCGAGTGATATGCGCAAGGTGGCCGAGTTGCCCTCGCCTCTTGGCCGAGTGTTGAAGCATCATGTATTGCCCAATGGACTTGAGCTGACTCGTGTGAGTGTCCCCTTTGGTGTGATAGGCATCATCTATGAGGCTCGTCCTAACGTAAGTTTTGACGTATTCTCCCTTTGCCTCAAGAGTGGCAATGCCTGTGTGTTGAAGGGGGGGAGTGATGCAGACTGCTCCAACCGCGCTATCGTGGGAGTTATCCATGCGGTACTCTCGCGCTTCGGGGTGAATCCTCATGTGGTGGAGTTGCTTCCTGCCAGTCGTGAGGCTACGGCCGAAATGCTTCATGCGAATGGATATATAGACCTTATCATACCACGTGGAAGCAGTAATCTGATAAACTTTGTGCGTGCCAATGCCACCATTCCTGTGATTGAAACAGGTGCGGGCATTTGCCATGCCTATTTTGACAAGTCTGCTGACTTGGAGAAAGGAAAGGCCATTGTCAATAATGCCAAGACACGTCGGGTGAGTGTATGCAATGCGCTCGATTGCCTGGTTTTGCACGAAGACCGTTTGGCTGACTTGCCGGCATTGTGCGCACCTTTGGCGCAAAGCAATGTCCTCATCTATGCGGATGAATCTGCTTATGCAGCTTTGCAAGGAGAATATCCAACAGAATTTTTGAAGCCTGCCACTGAGGAAAGCTTTGGTACAGAGTTCCTCTCTTATACCATGGCTATTAAGACCGTCACTTCTGTAGATGAGGCTCTTGAACATATTCGCAGAAATAGTTCAAAACATAGTGAGTGCATCATTACTGAGGATGAAGTGGTGGCCAATCGTTTCCTTCGTCTTGTGGATGCGGCTTGTGTCTATGCCAATGCTCCTACCTCATTCACAGATGGAGCACAGTTTGGCCTTGGTGCAGAGATTGGCATCAGTACGCAGAAACTCCATGCTCGTGGTCCTATGGCATTGGAGGAGATAACCTCTTATAAGTGGATTATCAAAGGAAATGGACAAGTGAGAGGGTAGAAGACCCTCCCCCAGCCCCTCCCTCTATGGAGGGGAGTCGTGTGATTTGTAAAATTATATAATAATAGGAATAATAATATAGTAATAGTAAAGACTATTCATTCCCCTCTATAGAGGGAGGGGTTGGTGTAAGGTCTACTTTTTTAGATTATGAAAAACTTTACCTGTGTGCAGGATATAGGCGACCTCAATATCGCTCTGCAAGAAGCCTTTGAAATAAAGAAAGACCGTTTTAAGTATGTGGAATTAGGACGTAACAAGACGCTGATGATGATTTTCTTCAACAGCAGTTTGCGTACACGTCTCAGTACACAAAAGGCGGCTTTGAATTTGGGAATGAACGTGATAGTGCTCGATATCAATCAAGGTGCTTGGAAACTCGAAACGGAACGTGGCGTAATCATGGATGGAGACAAGCCTGAGCATCTGTTGGAGGCCATTCCTGTAATGGGTTGTTATTGCGATGTGATAGGTGTACGTTCTTTCGCACGTTTTGAGAATCGCGATTATGATTACGAAGAGGTTATCCTCAACCAGTTTATTAAATACTCTGGTCGTCCTGTTTTCTCTATGGAAGCTGCTACTCGCCATCCGTTGCAGAGTTTTGCCGACCTTATCACCATAGAGGAATATAAAAAGACTGCTCGTCCGAAAGTGGTACTCACCTGGGCTCCTCATCCTCGTCCGCTTCCACAAGCTGTACCTAACTCATTTGCAGAGTGGATGAATGCGGCTGATTACGATTTTGTAATAACTCATCCTGAGGGCTACGAACTTGATCCAAAGTTTGTGGGTAATGCTCGTGTAGAATACGACCAAATGAAAGCATTTGAGGGAGCAGACTTTATCTATGCCAAAAACTGGGCAGCATATACCGGTGACAATTATGGACAGATACTTTGTAAAGACCGTGAATGGACAGTAAGTGAACGCCAAATGGCAGTTACCAACAATGCCTACTTTATGCATTGTCTTCCAGTACGAAGAAACATGATTGTGACTGATGAAGTCATTGAAAGTCCCCAATCAATAGTTATTCCAGAGGCTGCTAATCGTGAAATCTCTGCCACTGTTGTATTGAAGCGATTGATTGAATCCATTCAGTAAATAGCCATAGGTTAGGAAGTAACACACCCTTTCTTGTCGAGTGTTATCAAATTTGATATTTGTCGTATGAAAACACAACGAGTAATAGCCCTGTGTCTGTGCATATTTAGCATTATTCAGGTAAGGGCACAAATTCGTGAAACCATTTTGGACCTTATTCAAGGCAATGCTGATTCTGCCATTGTATTCGATAGTTCACATGTTGAGGCGGAGACAATCAATCAAGACTCATTGCTTGTCATTCAGTTACAACAGTTGCTCGAAGATTCAAAGCTAAGTGAGGCAAACTTACGAATGGAGTATGAGCAATATAAACTTAATGTGCTGGCGAGTGACTCTATAAAGAGACACAAACAACGACAACGTATTGACTCTCTCCGTCATACGACGCAAGGTTCGCCCGTGGTGGTGGATGGTGATACACTCTTTTATCTTTATACCAAGAAGGGTGGGCAATCTGCATTGCAACGTGCTCAGGAAACGGGAGAACTGATTGAACTTGTGGGAAAGAAAATCAATCTTGACCCCAATCGTGTATATATCGAACATACTGATATCTTCTCGGATATTATGTATGATACTGAGGTGCTTGTCTCTTTTACTGATGCCGATGCTATGTGGGAGGGCATTAGCCGTGACTCTCTCGCTGCTAACCGTAAGCAGATAGTAGTAAATCAGTTTCATCAGATGAAGAGTCAATATGGTATATGGCGTATGGTGGAGCGTGTGGTTTATTGTTTACTGGTCCTTATAGTGCAATATCTTTTGTATAGACTCACTTGTTGGGGCTTTGCAAGAATTGAGAAGAAAATATTGGGGCTCAAAGACACAACTCTCAAGCCTATTAGTATTCAATCCTACGAGATTCTCAATACAGAGAAGCAAGTAGGCCTTTTATTGTTTGCAAACAAGATTGTCAAGTTTATTGTGGTTCTGCTGCAATTGCTGATTTCTCTTCCTATTATCTTCAGTATTTTCCCAGGTACTAAGGGTATTGCTTTGCAACTGCTTGACTATTTCCTTATACCCATAAAGAAAATAGTCTATGGGGTAATAGGTTACATACCTAATCTCATTAGTATATTCGTTATTTGGTATGCGGTTAAGTCACTTGTCCGTTTGGCACGTTATGTCGCACTTGAAATTGAGAGTGGGAATCTCAAGTTTAATAATTTCTTCCCAGAATGGGCTATGCCGACTTTCAATATTGTGCGCATTCTGCTTTATACCTTTATGATTGCAATGATCTATAACTATCTTCCTGGTGCTGACTCTGGAGTCTTCCAAGGAATCTCAGTGTTTGTAGGTCTTATTATATCTTTAGGTTCAAGTACCCTTATTGCAAATCTGATGGCAGGATTGGTCATTACTTATATGCGTCCTTTCCGTGTGGGTGATCGTATTAAGCTTAATGATACAACGGGTGATATCATCGAGAAGACTCCCCTTGTAACTCGTGTCAAGACCCCAAAGAATGAGATTGTAACCGTTCCCAATTCTTTTGTGATGTCGTCGCTTACAACTAACTATAGTTCTTCGGCTCAGGAGTACGGACTCATTATTCATAGCGATGTCTCCATTGGTTATGATACTCCTTGGCAACAGATACATGAACTATTGATACAAGCCGCTCTTACTACACCCTATATTGAGGCAGAACCACGTCCTTTCGTCTTGCAGACAAAATTAGACGATTGGTACGTTGTATATCAAATCAACGCATATACTCGTCATCCTGAGCATATGGCTGCCATTTTCTCTCACCTCCATCAACATATCCAAGATGTGTTCTTTGAGGCAGGTGTTGAAATTATGTCTCCTCATTACATGGGGATACGTAATTCTGATCAGGTATTTATGCCTAATGAATATCTGCACAAAGATGGACAAAAGAGCGATTCATAAACTTAAATATCATTTGTTTGAATTTCCATAAATAAAGAATGGGTAGATGCATATAATAAAATGCTTCTACCCATTCTCTTTTTGGGGTTTATAAAGTAATGTGGTGAATACTTTTTAGCTTATTCATCAGTATGTTCAGTGTTTGTGATGAGATTGTTGGCCTCCGTGCTATTACCTACCCATGTGGAAGGATAACCCGTGTTACTGCAACAATCGTAAGTATAGGCAAGTTCATCGGTTTTTGTACTATTAAATCCTGTAATACCACCACTGAAGCAATACTCTGCATTGTTTGCACTTGCTGTACCTTTATTAGTACTCATGTGTACAGAAGCAGCATTGATGTTATATCCTACGATGCCACCTGCTGCAGATGCACTATCATCTTCTGCCGAACCAGTAACTGTGATGTTTCCACTATTTTCTCCTGATAGAAGTATACCCGCATCATTTATTCCAATTAATCCGCCAGCATAGGCCTTTGCTCCAGATGTGAGTGTGATATTTACTAATCCTTTATTATATACCTCTTTTACAGTAGATTTTGTCGCATTTCTGCCTACAATTCCTCCTGCTGCTGCTTCGTTGTTGGATTTTTCAATGAGAATCTCACCAAAATTGGTACATCCTGTTACAGAAACTGACTCGCCTGATGCAATGGCTACGATGCCACCCATACGTACGTTTCCATTACTTCCTGTTAGTTTTCTCATATTCTCACAATTGGAAATGGTGGCTCCGTTTGATGCGCTTCCTGCGATACCACCGATGTGAAGATAGGCATTTGCGTTCGTATTGATGTTTTCTGCAGAGATGGTTCCGTAATTTTGACATGTGTGTATTGCTCCAGTGTTGTCTCCTACTATACCTCCAATATATCCAATTGTTTGATTATTAGTTTTATATTTAATATCTGCGTTCATATTGACATTGCTGCGGCATTGCATAATTGTTCCTTTGTTGATGCCACATATAGAGCCTAAATAATAGTAAATAGATGATTTGGTATACTCTATATCAAAAATTCCATCTACTTGTACTTGTTGGATTACTCCTTCTGAGATTGCAAATAAACCTGCGGTATTTACATTTCCAGTGATAACAGGATTGAGGTTTTTAATCTGGTAATTATTTCCGATGAATGTTCCTTTGAATGATTTTGTGTCACTAATACCGATAGGTGTCCAAGGTTTATTATTCATATCCAATTCGGCAGACAAATAAATGGTTTTTCCTTCCATACTATTTCCTTCGTTGACCAATTGTGCTAATCCTGCCAGATCAGCTGGACGATACAATGTATAGGTAGTGGTTTCATCTGTATACCAGTTGGTGTTGACAGATGTTCCATCCCACATTTGAGATGAAGTAACATCTTCTATATCACCTACAACACCATCTGCCCATTTACTGATGGTTGCACTAAGAGTAGCTTCCATCGTATGGTTGGTAAGTAAGACTTCATAAGTATATTGGTGGCCTGAAATCCAATGGTTGTTATCCTTTATTGTGAAGAAAAATGTTTTACCCGAAGTTAATGAAATAGTGAAAAATACATTGTTACATTCTTGTGGTATCACAATTCCCTCAGCACAGATACCATTCTCTGACGTTCTCGTGGGGATCGTAATATTTTGTTTTTGAGTATTAGGTGTAATGCTACCATCAATCAATGAAAAGGTTGCTTTCGTCACGACGTCGTGCATGGTAACTGTTAGTCCCTCTAATTCCTCTGCATTTATTCCGTAACCAGCTTTGATGTCAAACACAATTTTACTTAATTGATGAGTAAAATTCAAGTTTTGAACAGAACTTGTTGCTGACACATTTTCCAAATTGTTACTATACAGAAAATCTATGGCGGCAGGGTCATTCTGATGGGTTACATTCAAGTCTATGGAGTATCCATCAGTGTATCCAAAGGGATAATAGGCAATGAAATTGACATTTTCAGTCAAAGGATAGTACATTTTGTCCAATTTCGTAGCAGGTGATAATTCGCCTGTGGTTGTTGTAATGTATTTGCTATTAGCCGCTTTGTCGTAAACAGAAGCATCTGACAATTGAGTTCCATATTCATACATAAAGATGCCGATTTCATCGTTGGCCTCCCATTGGTCGTTTGATACTCGTGTGAGAATTTGACTTGAAAGTCTGACTTCTACTTCACTATACATCTCCGATTCCATATCAGTGTTGTTACACGATACGAACAATGACATTCCTAGCAGGAATGATAAAGAGTTTGTTATTTCTTTCATAATTAATAAGTATTTAGAATTATCTACCAGGACGAATCTCTATCTCTTTGTTATTTTTAGCCTTTCCCAAATGAAACGTGGAATGAGTCTCCAAACAGAGACAAGAATACGATAACGCCAATCTATTATACGGATTCGATGGTGATGTTTAATGGCTTTCACGATATCTTGTGCAACAGGTTTTGCCTCCATTAACATGGGATAATGTGCATCTTTCAAGAAATCTGTGGCTACAAAACCAGGACGAATGTCCGTAAGGTAGATTGGTAGATGTTGCATATTTGCCAATTGGGCAAGTGCTTGTATATAGGTACTTTGAAAACGCTTTGTCGCGGAATAGGCAGGGGCGACTCCTATACCTTTTGTACCCGCTATGGAACTTATAACAGCTATATGTCCAGGATTGTCCTTTGTCGCGTGAAGTTTAAAGTAATTGAAGGCGAAGGTTACCATGCGGACAAATCCTTCACCATTGGTGTGAGCGGTACGTATCTCAATATCAGGGTCAAGTACCATATTTTGAGAACCAACACCGCTGCAATGGAAGTAAAGATCCATTCCTCCTAATTCTTCTATGAGTACTTGCAATTGTGTCGGAGCATTTGCATCAGTTACATCCAACACTGCATACTTAACTTGCTCTGCCGAAAATTCGGATTGTAAGGATTGTAACAATTCTTCTCTACGGCCGGCAATACCTATTTGCCAACCCTCGTGAGCCAACTGGATAGCTACTTCACGTCCGATGCCAGAGGTGGCACCAACAATAATTGCTTTTTTCATATATTTTTCAGGTGTTTTATTATTTTGTGGGGTAAAAAGAATCTTATATCCTTCCCTTCTTTCAGTGCTTGACGGATGAAAGTGGAGCTGATTTCCAACTGAGGAGTTTCTACCAAACGCACGTTGGGTGGAAGCGAATCTTTTCGTATCGGATAATTGGGGCGAGGATAGATAATCAATTGGTTTTCTGCAAGAAGTTCCTCATATTTGTACCAACGGGGGAATAAATCCCAATTGTCGCTACCAATAATGAGGGTGAATTCGTGCTCAGGATAGTTTTCGCGTAGGGCACGCAAGGTGTTTACCATGTAACTTGGACGTGGTAAATGGAATTCAAAGTCTGAAGCACGAAATTTTTCATACCCTTCTATCGCTTCTTGTACAAGTTGGAAGCGCAGGTCATCTGGCCACAAATCTCCACGTTCCTTTAATGGATTGTGAGGCGAGACGAGAAACCATACTTCGTCCACTTCTCCGTATTCACATAGATAGTTAGCCAGAGCCAAATGTCCGATGTGTATGGGATTGAATGAACCTCCAAAAATTCCAATATTCATGATTCTATTTTTTGTTACCAAACACAACGTGCAAAAAAGTTGTACTCTTCCTCTTACTTTTGGAGGAATTCTTGTATAACCCTTAAAGTCTCTGCTTTGGCTACCTCTAAATTGTCATTGACAATGATTACATCGAATTTGGGTGCAAAACTAAGTTCGTACTCTGCTTTAGCAATGCGGCTTTCGATTACTTCAGGAGCATCTGTTGCTCGTCCTACCAGGCGTTTGCGTAGTTCTTCAATGGAAGGTGGTTGGATGAATACTGAGAGGGCGCGGTCACCATAGAATTGTTTGATGTTGCATCCGCCTACCACGTCTACATCGAAGATGACGTTTTGTCCAGCATTCAATTGATTCTCTACTTGTGACTTCAATGTTCCGTAGAAACGGTCTTGGTACACCTCTTCGTATTCCAAAAAATCATCGTTTGCAATACGCTGGCGAAACTCTTCAGGAGTTAGGAAGAAATATTCTACTCCATGTTGCTCTTGTCCACGTGGAGGACGGCTTGTGGCCGAAATGGAGAAGGCCATATTCAATCCTTGTTCCAACAAATAGTTGATGATAGTGGACTTGCCCGATCCTGATGGTGCTGAGAAAATTATAAGTTTGCTCATTTTTTATTGTGATTTTTTACATTACGTTCAACACCTGTTCTTTGATTTGCTCTAATTCATCTTTCATCTTTACTACGATGTTCTGCATCTCGGCTTGATTGCTCTTACTTCCTGTAGTATTGATTTCTCTACCCATCTCTTGAGCAATGAATCCAAGTTTTTTGCCCTGTCCCTGTCCTTCATTCATTGTTTGGCGGAAATAGGCTAAGTGGTTGGTTAGACGTTGCTTTTCTTCGTTGATGTCCAATTTTTCAATGTAGTAGATGAGTTCTTGCTCCAAGCGATTCTTGTCATATTCTACGGGCAATTTAGAGAGATTGTCCACGATACGTTCGCGTATCTTTTGTACGCGCTCCATCTCGTAGGGTTCAATCTCTTTCATCAAATTGGCAATGTTGTTTAACTTCTCGTCAAACTTACGAGCCAATGCTTCTCCTTCTTGTTTGCGGAAGTCGAGCAATTGATTTACTGCTTCATTTACCACATTATTGACAATTTCCCACTCTTCGTCGGAAAGTTCGGATACTTCTACACGCGTCATTACATCGGGCATACGCAACAATGTGCTAAACCAATCTTGGGGTTGTGGTATTCCATATTGCTCGGCAATTCCCTTGATTTGTGCAAAATAGTTGGCTACCAATGATGCATTTATGGGGGTGGCCACTTCGCAAGCATCCTTTTCTACCCATAGGTTAAATTCCACTTTACCCCTTTCCAATGCCTTACTGATGAGGGTACGTATTTCCATCTCTTTTTCGCGATAGAGTGGGGCAATGCGTGTGCTCAAATCTAACGCTTTGCTATTGAGAGAACGAATTTCAGCAAATATTTTTTTGTTTCCGTATGTGGACATGGCCTTGCCATAACCAGTCATTGATTGTATCATAACTATATATATTTTTTTGTAGGTTGCAAAAATATTTTTTTCCTGTAGTCTAAAAAAATGTACTACTTAATCACACCATCTATCATGTGAATTGTACGATCGGTCAGTTGGGCAAGACTCTCATCGTGGGTCACGATGACGAAGGTCTGTTGTAACTTGTCGCGTAACTCGAAGAATAGATTGTGCAGTTCTTCTTTATTTTGAGTGTCGAGGCTTCCTGAAGGCTCATCTGCAAAGATTACCGATGGACGATTTATCAAAGCGCGTGCTACGGCAACACGTTGTTTCTCACCACCAGATAATTCGTTGGGTTTATGGGTGGCACGATCGCTCAATCCCAAAAGTTCCAATATCTCCAAGGCTCGTTTGTTTGCCTCTTTAGGAGACACTCCTGCAATAAAGGCAGGAATCATCACATTTTCCAAGGCCGTGAACTCGGGTAATAATTGGTGAAACTGAAATACGAATCCGATGTGTTTGTTTCGAAATTCGGACAACTTGCGCTCGTTCAATTTGTTTACTTCTACACCATTGATGACGAGTGTACCAGTATCGGCTTTGTCCAACGTGCCCATTATCTGTAGCAAGGTCGTTTTACCAGCACCACTGGGTCCTACGATACTTACTACTTCTCCTTTTTCTATAGTGAGATCGATCCCTTTAAGTACTTGTAATGAGCCGAAACTCTTGGTGATTCCTTTCAGTTCAATCATATTTATTCCTTTTGTGTTATTTCCTTTATCACATATGCGGCTAAGTAGCATCCGAAAGTTGCAGGCATATAACTGACGGTGCCTGTAGTAGATTTTTTGTTTCGTTCATCGTCCACGCGGATGATGGCTTCAGGACAAGCTTGCTCTGTACTAAAGACAACAGGAAGGTTGCGTTTCATCCCCATACGTTTTAATCCATTACGCACGGCTTTACTCAATCCGCAATGGTAAGTATCCCAAAGATCTGCCATGCGCACTTGTGTGATGTCGCTCTTGGCTCCAGCTCCCATGCTCGATACTATTTTGATACGTCTGTGCCACGCTTCGCAGATGAGGTGACACTTGGGTTGTATGGTGTCGATTGCATCCACTATGAAGTCGGGCTTTACTTCGTCCAAAAGAGTTGGGATATTTTCAGGTTCAAGGTATTGCACTCGAATGTCTAAGGATATTTCAGGATTGATGTCAAGGAAGCGTGTGGCCAATACCTCCGCTTTGGGATATCCTATGGTTGAGTGAAGGGCGGGTAGTTGTCTGTTGATATTGCTCAGTTGAACAGTGTCAGCATCTACTAATGTCAATTTCCCAATGCCTGATCTACATAGCATTTCGGCGGCATAGGCTCCCACACCACCCACACCTACAACCAATACATGAGTTTTGCGGAGGTGCTCAGTTCCTACGTGTCCGAAAAGTTGTTCAGTACGTTGTTGCCAATTATTATTCATGCTTTGCTCCTCCATTTTTCCATCAATTCACTTAACCATCCCTTGTGAGTCTCGTAGCCCTTGTAGTTAGTCGTTGCATGTGGGGTGTAAAGGGTTGGGATGTCTGTGTCTTCAGCATATTCATCAGGGAAAATCATCATCAAACTTACCTGTGGATGGTATTCGTCGATGAGTTCAGGGATATGCTCAAAGGCTGGTCGATATGAAATACTTCCCTTGCGGGCAGAAACTACGACCAATAGATGGTCATCATTTACCTCACTTGACATACGCTTCAGTTCGTTTTGCCCTATGGATGGTACATATTCAGCTCGTATTTTAGGGGAGTAAGAGTTTAAATAACTCGATAGAATATTCCAAGTGCGCGAATGTGCGTGGAAAATAATTCGACAACCTAAGATGCCAGCCATGCGTGACAAACGATTTACCCATCTATAGAATCCTGCTTCATACTCAGCTTTCGCAGGTATTACCACATGGATACGACGCAATGTATTTATGGGCATAGTTGGACGTACTAAGATGATTTGACGTGAAGTTCCTGCTAATAAGCCCAATGTGACAGGACCGAAGAAAGAATTGTCGTTTCCAATCTCTCGCTTGTGCATACCCAAAATAAGTTCCGATGCATCATTCTCACGAAGTGCGTGTACGATACCATTGGAAAGATTGGTGGCTAAACGACTCTGTGTTTGCATTCTTACATCAGCAGATGTTGCTATCTTTTCTGCTCGTTGCAGACATTTTCGGCCATCTTCTATTTCCTTTTGACTACTATTGTCGTAGACGACATTCAACCCAATAAGACCTCGATTTAATTTGGGATTGCGCATCATCATGGCAACTTGCATCAAATTCTCCACGTTCTGATTGGCAACCATGGGGATAAGGATTTTTTCGTCATCACCCTTGTCCAAGGGGGAAGTCGATAACTCATCGTTCAATACCAATTGACGAGAGGCCTTTTCTGTTGCCAATGAACTGATAATGCATGTCATGAGGATGAAGACAAGTGTAGCATTCAATACATTCTCGTTGAATAACCCCAATTCGTATCCCACCATCACCATCGCTAAAGTGCCAGCCGCGTGAGATTCACTTAAACCAAAGAGCATCAATCCCTCATCCTTGTGTAAGCCGAATATCTTTTGTGGAATCCATGCCGCGATAAATTTTCCCAATGTGCCTCCTACCACCATTACTGTTGCTACAATAATGGCGTCTATGCCCTTGATGAATACGCTAACGTCAATGAGCATACCCACTCCAATGAGAAAGTAAGGGATGAATATGGCATTGCCTACAAATTCGATACGTCCCATTAAAGGGGAACCAGAAGGGATAAGGCGATTAAGTACGATGCCTGCGAAGAATGCTCCCAATAATCCTTCTAATCCTGCGGCATTTGCACCGATGGCCGCGAGAAACATCATAGCCATCACGAAAATAAATTGTTGTACAGGATCCTCAAATGTGCGGAAGAAAAAGCGCGCGACGCGTGGAAATAGATAAATGACACCAGTAATGAATACGATGACACTGACGGCCATCACAATCCAGAAATGGGAATTATTGTTGCCGTGTGCCAACTGAGATATGATGGCAAGTACAATGAGGGAGATGGTGTCTGTAATAATGGTTCCCCCCACTGCCATATTGATCGATCTGTTGTGGCTCAAACCATATCGACTGACTATGGCATATGAAACCAACGTATGAGAGGAGAACATTGAAGCAATCAGCAACGATCCTGCCCACTCCATCTGTAATAAATAGTGGCATACTAATGCTCCTATGATGAATGGGAAAAGGAAAGTGGTAAGACCAAATACGACACTTTTATTCTTGTTCTTGTTAAAGTCTGCCAGGTCAATTTCCACTCCTGCAAGAAACATGATGTAAAGCAGACCTACATTGCCGAATATTTCAAAACTACTGTCTCTTTGAAGTAAGTCAAGCCCATGTGGCCCTATGAGTACACCTGCTAATAGCATTCCCACAATGTGTGGGATGTGTAGGCGATTGAGCAATATAGGTGCAAATAGAATGATGCAGAGCACGAGGAAGAAAATCCACGTGGGGTCGGTGATTGGAAATATTGAGTCTATTGGCATCATCTTTTTCGGTTTTTTTAATTGAGCGCAAAGTTATTGAAAAATCCGTAAAAGATGACATTTTTAGGCTTGAATCTCGACTTGTATGCATTATTTCGTCTTTATTGAGTGGCAAAAGATTGATATAATGCAAAAAATGATATGTTTTATATACAAAATTAGCCGTAAGGACGTGAATTTTTCGTTCTTACGGCTATAGAGTATAATGCTGATTGGGGCTATACTTCTGGCAAACCTCCTCCATTAATTTTTCGATAAAGATCTAAGGCGAAAACATCGGTCATTCCTGAAATGTAATCCAATACAGCTTGTATTTTACCATAGGTGGTGGGGGCTTCTATGTCGTATTGGCTAGCCATACGGTTAATTAGTAGACGAGAATAGGCTCGATTGGGATTCATTACCGCCTCTGTCATTAGTTCGATAAGTGTGCTGATGACACGATAGCCAGCTAATTCGACATCTAACACATCTTTTGCCCGATAGATACGTTTGATGGCAACTTCAGAGCAATGTGTGTAAGCCTCCCTAAGTGGAGAACACATACGTTTGATTAGACTTCCGTCAAATGTGCCTTGTAAAATTTCTTCTTCGTGCTCAATGAATACGCGTGTGCACTCTTCTACGAGTAATCCTATGATGGTAGAACGTAAATATGCGATTTGTTCGTTTGTGTCACTCACGGCTTGGGAAACTTCTATTGCACGTTGTCGTTTTCGCTCGTTCAGAAATTTCATCAACAAATTTTTGGTTTCTTCGGTGGTCAGTAACTTTAATTTATGTGCGTCTTCTATATCCATCAGTTGGTAGCAGATGTCATCGGCTGCTTCTACCAAGTAAACCAACGGATGGCGAGCAAAACGTAGAGGCTCACCCTCTTTACTCAGTTGGCGGATTCCTAACTCATGTGCGATGCGTAGATAATCGTCTTTTTCACTTTGGAAGAATCCAAATTTTGCTTTCTCACCAGCGAGGCTCGATTCAAAAGGATACTTTACTATGCTGGCTAAGGTGGAATAGGTCATTACAAAACCTCCTTGACGGCGACCACGAAACTGATGTGTCAATAAACGGAAAGCATTGGCATTACCTTCGAAATGTGTCAAATCATTCCACTCACTTTCTGTAAGTAAGGGTTTTAACTCTTTCCCTTTTCCTTCAGAATAATAGGTGCCAATGGCCTGCTCACCTGAGTGTCCAAAGGGAGGATTCCCCAAATCGTGAGCCAAACAGGCGGCTGATACGATGGCACCAATTTCTTCGATGTGTGTCCCTCTCAATTCTGGATATTTTTCAGTCAACGCCTTGGCTATATTGTTACCTAACGATCGTCCTACGCACGAAACTTCCAAACTATGCGTCAATCGGTTGTGTACGAATATGCTTCCAGGTAAAGGGAAAACTTGAGTTTTATTTTGTAAACGTCTAAAGGGGGCTGAGAATATCAGTCGGTCATAATCACGTTGAAATTCTGTACGATCGTCTTTGTGTACATCGTGAATCTCTTCTAATCCAAGTCGTTTATTCGATATGAGTTTTAGCCAATCCATGTTTAGGGATATTTTGTCTTTTGGCTTCAAAGGTAATGCTTTCTTGTTACTTGCCGAAGAATGTTTGCCTATTTTTTCTCTTTTAACTCGTAAAATTCTATAACGTAGTGTGGTAGTTTACCCTATTTTCCTTATTTTTGCACACAAATAGATAAAAAATGAAAGTACAGATTATTAATAAGTCGAAGCATGCATTGCCTACTTATGCTACAGTGGCATCGGCAGGTATGGATTTGCGTGCCAATTTAGATGAACCCATAGTGTTGAAACCTCTTCAGCGTTGTTTGGTTCCCACGGGACTTTTTATGGCCCTGCCTGTGGGATTCGAAGCTCAGGTACGCCCTCGTAGCGGATTGGCTATTAAAAAAGGAATCACCGTATTGAATACTCCAGGTACTATTGATGCTGATTATCGAGGAGAGGTTTGTGTTATTTTGGTCAACTTATCTTCTGAAGAGTTTGTTATTGAAGATGGTGAACGAATTGCTCAGATGGTGATTGCACGTCATGAACAGGTAGAATGGCAATCAGTAGAAGTATTGGATGATACTGAACGCGGTGCTGGAGGATTTGGACACAGTGGAACTAATTAATTGTTGTAGAAGATAGGTAGAAGGAATCTTTGCTTCTTACTTCTCTTAAACTATATAAGATGCAGAACCGAACTCTATATTTTTGTTTGTTTGTGGCTCTGTTGTTGGTGACTTCGTGTGCCACAAAAAAAGTGGCGCAGGGAGAGGTGTTGCCTCAGTTGAGTGAGGAAGAGACTCGCCGACACGATTATTATTTTTTAGAAGCCACTCGCCAGCGTGAGATGGAGAATCATGTTGATGCGTTAGCTTTGTATGAACATTGTTTGGAAATCAATCCGCATTCGGCAGCGGTTATGTATGAGTTGGCACAATACTACGCTTTTTTGCAACAACCAGAACGCTCACGATTTTTGTTAGAAAAAGCGGTGGAATTAGAACCCGAAAACTTTTGGTATCGCCAAACTTTGGGGGCTTATTATCGTAGTATAAGGGAGATGGGGAAAGCCATTGAAGTGTATGAAGATATGAGTCTTCAGTTCCCAGCTCGTGGTGAGTTGTTGATGATGCTTTTGGATCTTTATGCTCAACAAAATGATTATTCGAATCTCATTAAAACTCTTGACCGATTGGAAGTAAAGGAGGGAAAAAACGAGCAGTTGAGCATGGAGAAGTATCGTATTTATCTACAAATGGGGGACAAGGAAAATGCGTTTCGTGAGATAGAGAACCTTTCCAATGAATATCCCAATGATCTACGTTATCGTGTAATGTTGGGCGATAGTTATTTAGACAATGAACGAGTGGATGAGGCTTTTTCAATCTATCAAGAAGTGTTGAATGAAGATCCTGAGAATGCTCAAGCACAACTCTCTATGGTTTCGTATTACGAATACACAGGACAAGATTCTCTTTTATACGTTCAGCAAGAGACCTTGTTGATGAATCGTAAATTATCTACCACTTTGAGAGCTGAAGTTATGCGTAGTATTGTCCTTCAAAATGAACGAGAAGGAAAGGATAGTGTTCGTGTTTTTCAACTCTTTGATCGTTTATTGGCTCAGCCTCAAGAGGATGCGTCTATGGCTTCGCTTTGTTATAGTTATATGCAGCATAAAAAGATGGCTGATGAATTGACAAAACCAGTCTTGGAGAAAATCCTGGAGGTCGAACCTGATAATTTAGCGGCACGTTATAGCCTATTGATGATGGTTGTGCGTCGCGACGATTATGCTGAAGCTGTTCGTATTTGTGAACCTGCAATTCAATACAATCCTGAAGAACTTTCTTTCTACTATTACCTTGGAATCAGTTATTCTCAAGTTGAGCGTGATTTGGATGCATTGGAAGTGTTGAAAAAAGGTGTAGGTCAAGTAACTCCAAATAGTGATAAGAAACTAGTGTCGGATTTTTATACTTTCATTGGAGATTTGCACCATTCAATGGAAGAACAGGAAGCATGCTATGAAGCATACGATTCCGCCTTGGTGTACAATCCAGACAACATAGGTGTATTGAATAACTACGCTTATTTCCTATCATTGGAAGGAACAAATCTCGACAAGGCTGAAGAAATGAGTTATCGTAGTGTAAAAGCAGAGCCCAAAAACGATACTTATTTAGACACATATGCTTGGATACTTTTTAAGAAAGGACGCTATGCAGAGGCACGTATATACATTGATGAGGCTATGAAAAATGGAGGCAATATGAGCGCAACCATTGTAGAACATTGTGGAGATATATACTACATGCAAGGCGAGGAAGAAAAAGGTATTGACTTTTGGATACAGGCCTTTGGTATGGAACATGATTCGAAGACATTGGAGAAGAAAATCAAGATGAAGAAATACATTGAAGAATAAGGGGGTGTAGATGATGAGAGGGGGTATGAAGAATTGTTTGTGGATAGTCCAATTATTGTTGACTATACTTTTCCTATATTCATGTGGTTCTAAGAAGATTGTTACACAGGATGTAGAGATGAGTACAATCTCAGCCTCTTCTTATTTGAAAACGGTGATAGAAAATGCTCCAAAATTTGATGAATTCTCTGCTAAAATGCGTCTTTCTTTTTTACAGGGGAAGGAGAGTATCTCAGTAGGAGGATCTATTAAAATGAAGAAAGACGAGGTAATCCAACTTTCCATAGTGGCTGCAGGTATTGTGGAAGCCGCTCGCATAGAGCTTACTCCTCAACGAATGTTAGTGCTCGACCGCATAGGTCGTAGATATGTGGAAATCGGGTACGATGAATTGTCTTTCATTCAACAAAGCAAGTTGGATTTCTATACTTTACAATCCCTTTTCTGGAATGAAATATTTTTGCCAGGAAAACAACATGTGAAGGATAGTGACGTACATAACTTCGACTTTGTTCGTGATGATACTCATATGATAATCACAGCAGAAAAAGGTAAGCCTTTGAGTTATAGTTTTATGACTACGTTTCCCGATGGATTGTTAGAAGAAACACTTGTTCGTGTGAATGTGATGGGAGAAAGTGAATATAAAATGAATTGGTGCTATTCTGATTTCTTTCATGTTGCAGAACAAAAGTTTCCTACGAGTATGAATCTTTCATTGCATGGTATGGATCTACAAATGACGGTTGCATTCTCGTTCTCACGTTGCGAGACTATGGTGGAATATACCCCATTAACAATACCTTCTCGTTACAAACAAGTTGGGGCTTCAGATATATTAAAAAGTCTATTGATACAATAAAGTTTAAATAATGAAACAACGAATCCTTTTGATAATATGGCTGTTGGGTACTTGTCTATGTGTGCCTATTTTTGCTCAAACCAACCAGAAAATTGAAGAATTGAAGAGCAAACGGGGTGAATTGCAGGAACAAATCAAACAGTCTGAATCGCTTTTGCTTTCTACTCAAAAGGATGTGAAGAGTCAGTTAAGCGATTTGTCTTTAATAAATAGTCGTTTGGCTGAACGACGAAAGTTTATTAAGTCAATAGAGCGAGATATGGCGCAATTGGATGCTGAGGTCGTTCGATTAGAAAAACAAACAAAACAATTACAATCTGAATTGAAGGAGAAACAAGATAATTATGCAAAGTCTATGAGATATTTGCGTAAGACTCGTTCTATTCAAGGACGATTGATGTTTATTCTTTCTGCTGAGACTTTCAATCAAATGTATCGTCGTTTGCGCTATGTTACGGAGTATGCTAATTATTTGCGTACGCAAGGTGATCAAATTAAGGAGAAACAAGCTCAGATAGAAATCAAGCGACAAGAGCAATTACAAGTAAAGGAAGAGAAAAAATCTTTATTGGCTCAACGAGAAGCCGAACGTGCAGAAATAGAGAAACAAGAGAAAGAACAACGTGCTTTGGTAGAAAAATTGCAAAAGCGTCAGCGTAATTTGCAGGATGAGTTGAAGAAGCAACGTCAACAATCTCAGCAATTAAATGCGCAGATTGACAAATTGATTGAGCAGGAGATTGAGGCGGCCAAACGTCGTGCAGCCGAGGAAGAACGCAAAAAGAAGGAGGCTGCTCAGAAAACTAATGCAGAGCAAAAGAAAGGGGAAACACCCAAAGAGTCTTCTTCCAAAGAGAAAAAAGAGGTTACGATGATGGCAGAATACACTGGTGATCGTCAACTTTCCTCGGTGTTTGAAAAAAATAAGGGAAAATTACCCATGCCTATCACGGGCTCTTATGCTATTGTCAGTAGATTTGGTCAATATGATGTGGAGGGATTGAAAAATGTAAAACTTGATAACAAAGGTATAGACATTAAGGGGCAGAAGGGAGCCAAAGCTCGTGCCATATTTGATGGTGAGGTGTCTGCTGTCTTCCAATTTGGTGGTTATACCAATGTGTTGGTGCGTCATGGTAATTATATTTCAGTTTATTGTAATCTTTCGTCTGCTTCGGTGAAACAAGGGCAAAAACTGAAGACCCATGACTCTATTGGTGACATTGCAACTGACTCTTCTGGAAATACCATCTTGCACTTCCAACTCCGCAAGGAAACAACCAAATTGAATCCTGAACAGTGGTTGGGACGTTAAGACTCTTTATTCTCTCGGTTGAGCAGCATAAAACTTGATGAATCGTTCTACTCCTTGGCTTATGGAGTGTAAACCGAAGGATGAGGGATTGACCTCGTTGATAGGTATCCATTGGCTTTCGGCTACATCATCGAGTGCCATTAGTTCCTCATCTTCATTTTTTACTGTACAGAGAAAAAATAAATCGAGTGTATGAACTAAAAAGTCGGAGTAGAGATAAGTGTTTGGCAAAGAAAAAAGATATTTTGCGTGAGATACGACCAACCCTGTTTCTTCTTTGACCTCGCGAGAGATTCCTTCTTCACCTGTTTCGTACATATCTATAAATCCACCAGGAAGATCCAATGTGTCTTTGGCGGGCTCTTTGGCACGACGACATACAAGTAGTTCGCCCCTTTTATTTATGATAAAAGCTACACAGGAAGCACTTGGATTGAAGTAGTATGTGAAATGGCAGTTAGCACATCGCTTTGATTTTTCATTGTTTACTTCAAAGTGAATAGAACCACATATTGGGCAATAGTGAAATTTTTCTAATGGATGAATCTTCATTTTTTATTTTTGGATGTTAGTTCATTAGCAGCTATAACCATTCGTATTTCTCCATACGAGATATCTTCTCCTAATTTCTCTTTCGCTTCTGTCATGGACGAGACAGGAAGTACGGCTTGGATACGACGTATTTTTTCTGTAGGTACAAATTCGTTGAGTGAAAGTTTACCTGTGCTTATATAATGTGCCAAATGTCCTTCGATGGTTCCAGTGGTCAATCCTCGCAAGTTGGCAATCTCAGCAATGGTTTTACCTCCCTTATATAATACATAAGTTTGTTCTTTTGTTTCTACTTTTAAAGAAGCATTCTTATTACGTTCGGCTTGTTTTTTTTCTTTTTGTTGTTTCTTTAATTCTGTACGGCTGATTGGAGTGGGGCAATTTGCAAATTTGTCGGGGTGTCTCAATTTAAAACTATTAACGACTATCAGTATCTCATCGCCATATTTCTTTGCACTGATTTTCCCGAAATAAGGTGTGTCGATGAGTTGATCCATAGTATTAGGTAATGAATTTGCGATGCAGATGAGTGCCTTTTGTTGAAGAATAGTGTATGCGGGTAACCTTAATTCGGCACTTTTTTGTCTGCGCCATTCTTGCAGTTCCTTATAAAGTTGTGGATATTTGATGTCTGTGGGAATGCTTTCTGAGATAGTTGTAGTTTCGCTACGTTTCTTCTTCCCTGTTTTAGTGGATTTGGGATTGAATAAGGTGTCACTTCCTTCCAAGGTTACTACTGCTTTACATTGCAAATACTCTTTGACACAAAAAGGATGGGTACTGAAATGTTTCATCAGTTCACGTTTTAGGTAGAATGATTCGCGCAGATTGAACAGTGCCTCGTCCATACGCTTGCGTATCATTTGATTGTCTGTCTCAACTTTGGTCTCTGTTAAGAGTCGTAGAAGCAAGTTGTCAGTTTTTTGGAAGAAATAGGTTGCAGCTTTTGTAATACGATCTTGCAAATGAGAGTCGTTTGCGTAGCCGTTTCTTTGTTGCATCAAAGTCGTATATTGTTGGCGGAACTTATCTGCTACATCTATTAGTTGTTCTTTAATGAGTTGATGAGTTTTCTTATACTCCTCAAGTAGAGTCGGATACAACTTATAAAAGTATTCGTCAAGCAATCGTGTTGTCAATTCAAAGTCTCGACGTAAAATTTGGAAATTGAAGAGTTCGTTTAAAAGTTTGTAAAAGTAGTCGTATTGCATCTTCTCAATTTGTAGGGATGCCTCTTGAGTTAAGGTCGCTCCCCTATGCATGAAGTCTGTTATAGTATTGTCATTTATGATGGCTGACGTTGTGACGGGTGAAGCCAATACTAAACCTTCCAATGTTTTGCATCTGCTGAGTGCTACATATACCTGTCCGTGTGCAAAAGAGGATGCAGCATCAATAATAGCCTTTTCAAATGTCAGACCTTGACTTTTGTGAATGGTGATAGCCCATGCTAAACGCAATGGATATTGACGGAATGTACCCTCTACTTCTTCACGTATTTCTTTGGTTGTCTCATCTAATATATAGCGACTATTTGTCCATTCACTTGGTTCTACATGAAAGCTTTTTCCGTCATCATTACAATGAACAACTATACCATTTTGTGATACTGATTGTACCTGTCCTATTTTCCCATTGTAGTAGCGACCTTGCCCAGATTCGTCATTTCGGATGAACATAACTTGTGCCCCTTGTTTTAGGGTAAGAACTGAATCGGCAGGATAGAGAACTTCGTTGAAGTTTCCTTTTATCTCTGCTTTAAATGAAAATGGTTCGGATGGAAGTATGGCTAATTGTTGCTCGTTATATTGTTGTGCTGTATGGTTGTGGGTGGTCAGTCGAATGTAGCCTTCCCCTTCTTTAGCTTTGAATCCAGGTATGTATCGTTTGTTAAGCAAGGCCAAAAGATTGTCATCCACACGTCGCTCGCGAATGGCATTCAAAATGTTTACAAATTGCTCATCTCGTTGTCTGTAGATGTTTTTTAGTTCGATGGTCACATAGTGACTTTGTTTTAATGCGTGGCTACTAAAAAAGTAGAAAGTGTCATAATATGTCGAAAGCAGTTGTACCTCTTGCTCCTTGATCACTGGGGATAGTTGTTGGAGATCACCAATCATTAGCAATTGTACACCGCCAAAGGGACGAGATGGATCTTTGTAACGACGTAATACCGAATCAATCGCATCTAAAAGATCTGCTCTCACCATACTAATCTCATCAATAACTAATAGGTCGAGGCTACGCAATATGTTCTTTTTCTCCTTGCTGAAACTATATTGTTTTCGACCATTTTCACTGAAGGTCATTCCTGGTATGTACGGTGATAGAGGGAGTTGGAAGAATGAGTGTATTGTCACTCCTCCTGCATTGATGGCTGCCACACCCGTGGGGGCCACCACTACCATTCGCTTAGGACTATTAGCCCGTAAATTTTTCAAAAATGTAGTTTTTCCTGTACCTGCTTTTCCTGTAAGGAATACATTTGTGTCAGTTTGTTCAATGAACTGACGGGCCAATTCTAACTCTTGGTTCGATTCTATCAGATGTCCATTTGTAGTCATGAAGATAAATCTTTTAGGCAAAAGTAGTATATATTTCCGAAAGAGCCAAGGCAATAAGTTTTTTTTAGTTCTTGCATTTGAAATATATCTTTCGAAAATAAGATTGGGATTTTTTCCTTTTCTTTCGACCAATTCTTTTGCTTAAATATGTCAATTAAAAGAAATTATCATTACTTTTGTGCAGACAAATAACAGGATTATGGATTACCTACAAATTTTAGAAAATATATATCAAGCAATTTTACCATACGCCAAAGAAGGTAAGCAGGCCGATTACATACCCGAATTGGCAAAGGTGAATCCCGATCAGTTTGGTATGTGCATTCATACTATTTATGGTGAGATTGCATCCATTGAACAGGCTGATACAAGGTTTTCTATTCAGAGTATCTCTAAGGTGTTTGCACTGGCCATGTGTTTATCCATTAAAGGCGATGACCTTTGGAAAAGAGTTGGTAAGGAACCTTCTGGTACAGCATTCAATTCACTTATCCAACTTGAGGTTGAAAAAGGTGTTCCGCGCAATCCGTTTATCAATGCAGGAGCCATCGTAATGGCAGATATTCTATTGTCAAATCTTGATGACCCTAAGAATGACTTCTTGCGTTTCGTACGTGCCGTTTCAGGGAATGAGACGATTGATTATAACGAACATGTGGCATCTTCAGAACGCGAAAATGGATATTTGAATGCGGCTATAGCCAATTTGTTGAAATATCATGGTACTATTGAAAATGATATTGAACGCGTGTTGCATTTCTATTTCCTGATGTGTTCGGTGGAAATGAGTTGTCGTGAATTGTCGTTAGCATTTCTTGCCTTTGCGAATCATAGAAGAAAGTTTGATTATGCTGGTATCACGCTAACGGCTTCTCAGGTAAAACGAATGAATGCCATTATGCAAACTTGTGGATTCTACGATGAGGCGGGTGAATTTGCATATCTCGTAGGTCTTCCAGGTAAAAGCGGTGTGGGTGGAGGTATTGTCGCAATCTATCCATTACAATACTCGGTGGCAGTATGGAGTCCTCGCCTGAACTCAAAAGGAAATTCGGTAATGGGTATAAAGGCTCTCGAATTGTTAACAACAGAAACAAAGGAGTCAATATTCTGAGTAAGACACACCTCCCATCATCAGAATCAACCTCCCCCACCTAACCCCATAATTTATGTGAATTTAACGCGAGTTCGA
Organism: Bacteroidaceae bacterium; assembly: GCA_017560945.1. Classification (GTDB taxonomy): domain Bacteria; phylum Bacteroidota; class Bacteroidia; order Bacteroidales; family Bacteroidaceae; genus Phocaeicola_A. The sequence goes on from JAFZDY010000004.1 coordinate 41,030, forward strand.
TATAAGGAATACAAAGAAATGCTATAGTAAATAAGCAAATTGTGTATTTTGAGATGTGTTTTTATGGCTGTTACACCTAATTCTCTTACAATTTGTTAGTTGAAATAATATATATTAAGAGGGTAAAAGTTATATATATGCAGAAATTTATTGGCTTAATCCCCTGATATTGTATAATTATTCAGAAAACAAAGCTTTAAAACCTTCTTATAGGAAAGCAAAAAACAGGAGAAAATGAGATTTTGGGCTAAACCTTTATTTGGCCACGCTAAAGCATTATTTTGGTAACGCTTAAGTGAAAATTTGGTAACGCTTAAGTTTGGCTAAATAATGCTTAAGCGTGGCTAAAAATCTCATCAGTTTGCCCCAACTACTCTTAATCTTTGTCGGAAAACTCTTGGGGTTGGTTCGATAATGCTCTATTTTTTGCAGTATGATTCACTATTTCAAACAGATAGAGAAGTTTATTTCCACTCTTCAATTTCTATTTGACTTGAAAAACCGAACAAGAAAAACGGCTTTATCTACTTGCTCGTCTGATAGATATGCGGATTTTGCCCTCAAATCCTTCGCGTATTCAGAATCTCCCTTGTTCCCCTATGAATATACAGAATTCTTGCATAAGGAATATACAGTTTTGACAAAATGTAAGTAGCGAATGCCTTCGCTAATTTATATCGAACTCACGTTAAATTTATTACGATTCTCGAAAGAAAACAATATCTCTGCGGTAGATAAACTAAAGAGCAGACAGTTGTGGAAATAGCCCGCAACTTAAAATCTTGTGGTGTCGATACGGCAACCATCATCAAGTCCACCGGTCTTACAGTAGAAGAGATTGAAAAGTTGTGATAAATATATCCCCTTTGAATGTGGGTGGTGATTCCTGCATTCAAAGGGGATATTCTTTATTTACTGTCACGGCCTTCGCGTTCCAAAGCAAGGGACATTACTTCACCATCACTTTTCCACTCTCGCGACTACCATTGGGGTAGGTCACGATGTAGAGGTACGTGGCAGGGGTTTTGTCCACCTTCACCGTGGCTTCACCGTTAGCAAAGGCAGCTTCACCCACCTTGATGGCATCCATGGTGTATACTTCTAGCTTCACGGCAGTGGGGGAGGTGCAGAGGAGAGTGGAACCATTTACAAAGAAGTTCACTATTCTTTCAACTTTTGGTATGCGACCAATTGTTGAAGGAGATGATTTCAAAATCAGTTCTTTACCACTATTTTCAGAGAACATGGGAGCATATTTGATAGCGTAGTCACTGGCCTTTATGTTAGGAACTCTTATATCTACATAATATTCACCAGCGCAATCATATTCCTCTCCATAATGAATCTCATCAACTTTTAATAAGATTTCATTATCAGTTATGCGACACTCCATCGGATAGCAGTAGCAGTTCATTCCCATATTCCCGTAAATATGTAATGTGTTTTCTTCAAAATTGGCATACAGTTTGTCGTCTCCTCCATGTTGTTCAATGTATGCCAATTCTTCGGGGGATAATGATTGGATGAAGTTATACTCCTCGTCGCTATCTAAGCGATAGAAATATACAATCTTGAAATGTTCCGTATTGACATTAAATAGCCAAGGGGTGGTGTCACCCTGCCGACAATATACCAATTGGGGCAATGAACAGCTTCCGCCGAGGTCATCGTAAGTCAATATGCCTGTGTAGAGCGACCCCACATGCTCCAACCATACATCCTTGATTTCTCCGTCTTCCTTCCCTTTCAGGGTAATCTTCTTTTCTGCCCAATCATTGTATTCGGCGGTTTCTTTGATTTTGTCCACAGTCCACACTTCTCCGTCAGGTGTAATGAAGTCATCGCCCACGTTCAGACCAAAGTCAAAGAGAAGGATGTCCCTCTTCTCCGTTTCGGAGTAACGATATACTTTGTCCCCTTCTTGACGATAGAGCAATGAATCGGTCACAAGACCGTTCTTTTTCCGCTCTATCACTTGATACGTTGTACCGTTGTGTATTGAATCTGTATTTACCAAAATGCCCACTTGTGCTTTCTCCATCAAAGTTTGAGGTGCTGCAAAACGAATATTCCAGTCCTTGGTGTATCTGTGTTCAATCTTATCCCACCCATTTATGGGAATATTGCCTACTGTACATTGTGTAGAGGGGTTCTCTATCTTCGTCCAGTTGTCTGTTCCCGCGTCCACGTCTTCCGGATTATAAACTATTTCTCTAATGGATTCGGAATCCTTTTGGGGATATAGTTCCTCATCCTCATCAACTGGTTCTATAGTGACTTCTATATCAAGATCTGTGTATAATATCAATCCTTTGTCCTCAGCATAATACTCAAAAGGGCTTATACTAAGATTGGCAACTCTGTATCCATTTGTCATTTCTTCTGATACACAAGTTGCTTTCATGCGATAACAAGTAAGAGGATATGTTACAACTTTATCATCGCTATTTGCGGTCAAAACTGTAGTTCTTGATGAATTGGGCCTGAGCGTAATGTCGTATCCCCCGAAAGTCATCACATCTTTTACTGAAACTCTGATTTTTTTTATCTTGTAGTTGTCAGGAAGTAGAATCTTATAATTGATGAAAGGTAGTTCAGGCTTTAATGTGTCACTTTCCAGTGAAAAATTATATAATGATGAGTCTGGTTGGATATAATCCCATCCATTTTGATCCTTTTTAACAGGCAAACTTTCCTTTGAAAATTCAAAAGAAAAAGTCTTTTTATAAGTCTGCGCAACCGTTTCGGTACTCCCTAATAACAAAAATATGGTAAAGAGTAACCATACTACATGAATCCTTTCAACTTTCATAATCGTGTGTTGTTATTGGTTAATAAATCAAGTGTTTTGCAAAAATATAAATAATCTTGCACGGCACAAAATATTTGGCTAATTATTAGTGTTTATCTCTACATTTGAGTTAGTTATGGTAGTTCCGGACTGCAATATCACCTCTTTTCCTTGCAATTTTACATTTGCATTCTGAATGACAACTTCGCCTTGTTCCTTTAATGTAGTGACATTCTTGCCTACCAAGATATTTTCTCCTACGTATGTCCGTTCATCGTTGATGTTTTTATTCTGGATGTATACATTCTTGTCACAATTCACGATGAATGGGATGTAGTTATGTTTATTTATGCAGACAATTACACTGTCTGCCGTAGTCGAGTAATCAATTGTTCTGCCAAAATAAGAATCTACTTGATTTGTTGCAGGAGTATAAAAAGATATTCTTGTACTGTCACAATTCGTATTTACAGAAATGATTCCATCCGTTCTTCTTATAGTAGGTGAGAACTTTTGTGGGACTTCTGTACGAATCATCATGGAAGGGTCACCGAAACAGTGAATTAGTTCGCGTGTGTACATACAACTCGAATATCCGCCAATTTCCCACAAATGTGCCATCCCCATATCCAATATTTTACCTAACTCATAAACGGGTTCATCCACTTTATTCCTATCATCAGATCCGTATCCAGGCATATCAATTCTTAACACATTACTAGGCCAGATAGCATCAAACATCATTTCGGATAAGGCATCATTATATCCTGAAAAGCTCTGTTCTGTCGCTGCAAAAATACCAACACATCCTCCATTTGCTTTTTTAAGAAACGTTTCAGCAAAACAATCTCTTACATGGTTAAATTTTCCCGTTAAGCAGTTGAGGCTAAAAACCACAGGCGATTTGGAACCGTTGTTTAACGAAAGTATGTCATCATCATCAAAAATCGATTCGTTATAATTGTCATACTTGAGCCAAGAGTAAATACTTCCATGGCCTTTGTGAAGTACGTAGAAACAGCCATTGTTGATGTGTGAAATGACATCACTATTTTCTCCATCCCACGTGAATGTTGGTTTTCTTAAGTAGTTAGGGACCTCCCCTCCATATGAAAAGTTATCGTTATTCCAATAACGGGGATAAACAGTCGTTTCTGTAGCGTATACACGGTGTATGTTTTTCCCGATATATTGCTCCATGTAGTTGAGAATTTCTTCCGATGTTAGCACAAATCTGCGATCTTCATGTCCACTGGAATTGTTATCTTTATCTTGAAAGTAAGAGCAGTGTAATCCTGTATTGTAAAAGATGGAATCTGTAGTAGGATTTTGCTCGTATTGGATTATCTTGTTAAAAATAATCAATGCTTCGTCGTTGCTTTTGACAGGAATTCGACCTCTGCTGATTTTGAATGAATCAATAAATTCATTGTTGCTATATCCATAATACAAATCAGTTTTGTAACTGCAGTTTTCACCATTAATTTCCCTTTCTTTGGTTGCTGATGCTGGTACATCATAATCTTCTCCAACAATCAATAAATAATCAAGATTAACTCCGTCTTGATTGTAGAGGTTTTGAATGATTGATTTGAGATATGTTCGTCCATAATTTTCTTCCATAACAACATGTACCCTATATCCCATTTTTCTTTTCCATTCAGCAAAATTGTTGACTGCTTCTTCATATTCGGGTACAGATACTATCAGATAATCCCTGTTATCTTCTATTGCACCACCGTTGGTATAAGCCCTTGTGACAGGTTGGGGCTTTATTATGTCCGTAGGATTCAAGACCATATTATTGATTATGGGGTCTGTTGGACCAATTTTTACATTTGATACATTTATACCTCTGCTGTTTGTCATATCGAAGTTGACCTTGTATTTTATCATAGAATAGTTGCGCACTATACCATTGGTGTGACTGTATTGTATGGGATGTACTTCTATTCGTTGAATGTTCTGTCCCCGATAGTTCGTTATTCCGCTCATTTCAACAATATCAGCAGGATAAAAACCTGTATACGCTGTTATTGGCGGAACATTTTCTAACGTGTAACCAATGGTATCGCTGTTGAATAATGCGTGACGGGCAGGAGCCAATACAAAAGCAGTGTCAGTATATTCGCATTCTAACACCTCAACCGAGGCATTTGCTCCATTAGGAATGGCAAAAGAATCCCAACGTGACAGCGTAGAAGGTTTGCCACTTTCTTCATTTAATCCAAAGTCAGGAATTTTCCAATATTTCGCATTAGGATAAAGCGGATCTTGTTGATGTATGCCACCACGGAATCTATACGTGACAATGACTCCATCATTTACAGTTTCCACATTTCGATAAGGAATAAAGTCATTCGCTACTATATTCAGCAATAAACATAGGAGCATGTGAATAATAATTATTCGTTTCATAGCAATCCATTTTAAGGTTGTTACTTCGTTAAAATCATTCTCTTTGTATCAATTACTTGTCCATCAGCTATGAGTGAATAGAGGTACATTCCTGCAGACAAATTTTCCCCATTGATGGTAATCGATGATTCCCCACGTTCGGTAAGATAGATTTGTTCAATCTGTTTCCCGTTCATGTCGTAGATATAGATGTTTGCAGTCTGTACACTTTCGGGCAAGGAGTATTCAATTACTGTATTTTCAGTAAAAGGATTGGGATTGTTTTGTTTCAAAATAGGGATTGTTAGAGCTGTGGATTCTTCAATATCAGTAGTGTTGTATGCTGCACGGGTATTAACGACAGTACCTACATTTTTACCACCTTGAAGAGTAACGATTTCTGCTTTAAGTTCTTTAATGGATTGCACAAGTAAGGGAATCATTTCAATATAATTGATACAAAGATCTCCTTGTTGGTTTTCATATACGAGGTCGGGATAAACCTGTTGAAGTTGTGTGGCAACCAATCCATAATGACTTTTCTCCATAGCTTGTATCTCTGTGTCAGTATAACTTTGGGTATCAAGCGTATCTCCTTCAGAAAGCCTTGAGGTCTTAGCAGTTTGAGGGTTTATACTGAATTGGATTGCAGATAACTGAGAAAACTTTTCAGAAACAGTTCCGTCAGTTGTGTTTGTATTTAATGTGGTAAGTGTTCTGGTATTACTGGAAGATGCAGCAACTGTTGTTAGATATGGAGCATACAATGTGCCTGTTACTTTTACGTCACCAGCAAAATATCCGGCATAGCGTCCTGGAACACATGCATCATTTGGATTAAGTGTGCCAAAAATGGCAGCTCCGTTCTTGGTGCCATTTAACTGACCATATACTCCGTAATTATATCCAGAAGTGGTATTTCCCGCTACTCCATACACACCGAATGCACGTCCTTTGTTGGGGAAATCATCGTTGTGTACTAAAGCAGAACCTCTTACTCCGACATAAAACTTATTATCATTGGGAGAATTTAATCCTGTAACACCATATGTCCAAGGATCGTGCTCCGTGGTTGTGGTAGGAATACCTGTTCTTCGTCCATAAATAGCACTGTTATTTCCTGCTATTGAGGTCGTGTAACTTTCGTTACCTGTATATCCAATCGATAATGTAGAAATTGGATTTTCAGTGGTATTTATACTTATATTCCCATTTTCATGGATTTTTAACTGTGCTTGTGCACAAACTGCTGTAAGCATGATGCTTACTAAAATAAAGAATTTCTTCATGTCTAATAAAGATTAAGTTGGTTAGTGATGTCTTTATGAAGGGCAGACTATTTTTAGATTTATTCATCTGCCCTTCTTTTTTTTAAAATAAAATAGTATTCTACTCTACATTGAAGTTACCGCTTACGCTTGCACCGCTGACATTGTTGGTGACAGTGATGTTTCCCCATGAGAGACCTGCCACGGGAATGGTGCTGATTGTACCTGCTGTGGCCGACATGGTCTGTTGGCTGACAGTTGTACCCGTAAGCGCGTTATTCACTGTTACAGTTGCCATGGGCACATTACCCGTGAATTGTACGTTTACTACTCCGTTGTTTAATGTGGCGGTGACGGGGACTTGGAGGGCCTTTTCGTCCTGCGTGGAAATTTGGTTGCTAAACTCGATTATCTGCTCTTCCTTGGGTGTCGTGTTGTCATCATTAGCCACAGCGAGTGAGCAGAACGGCAAGACGCTTGCAAATAACAAGCCTTTTACGAAACTTTTAGTTCTCATAGATTTTAGATTTTTAAATTAATAATGTGTGAATAAATTTACTCACGTTTTCTGTTTGCAAAGTTACTGGGATAAATTGGAGCTGAATCAAAAAATTCTGTAAATTCGTTCTTACTCAAATTGGTATAGCCTTCTCGGGGGGGGGG
>JAFZDY010000052.1 GCA_017560945.1 Bacteroidaceae bacterium
AAAATTAGTACTCCTTAAAATTTCGTTTAAGAGATACTGCAGTACCACCTATATGGTACTCGAGTACTACCTATATGGTACTGGAGTACTACATAAGAAGTACTCGAGTATCTATTAAGTGGGATTCTGGTACTTATTAAGAGTATTCTGATGACAGTCCACCTATACAATTGACTCTTTATTGATTAGAGGGGGCTTGTAATTACAAAAAAGAATCTCAATCGCATTAAATCAGCGATTGAGACACCTTTTTATATCTGTTTTGATTTTTACCGGACACCAATAAAAAAGAATAAAGGACATAAAGGGTACATCCCCCCTCCATGTCCTTTTCTCTTTATCCTTTATTTCAAGGCGTTTACTTTGTGCTGGGTGTAAAGTTCTTGGTAGAGCCTCCTGTGAGTGTTCCTCCCTCGTAGAATACTCCTCCGAATAGGGTGTCGGTGGGCGATGATACTGAGGTTACGCCATAGACCAGTGTGTGTGACGACTTCGTGAAGTCGGGCGAACTTATGAGTACGGTGCCTCTGCTGATGGTGTTGGGCAGACGGTATGAAAAGAGTACTTTGCCGCTATTGTCCTTCACACTCAGGTATTTTCCACTACTGAGACTGACGGATGAAAGGGTGCTGTAGGGTTGGGTAGCCGATGTAGGGTTACTGGTGGCTCCTCCTGTGCCGATGAGTATGCCACCCTTGATGACAAAGGTGTTAAAGTCGCAATCGAATCCTTCCTCGGGTGATGATGTACCAGAGGTCATTATGATGCCACCATTGATGTATAGTGAGCCATTGGAGTCGATACCATCGTTGTTGGTCGCATAGCAATAGATGTGTCCACCATTGATGGTGAGTTGCTTTGCTGCATTGATTCCGTCGTCGTAAGTGGCACATTGTATGGTTCCTCCATTGATGCTCATCTGTGCTTTACTTTCTATTCCTTCACCTCCATCGGATTTTGTCGATACGTAGATGTCCCCTCCGTGGATAATGACATCAGCGTCTCCCTTTATGGCCTTGGGTGCTCCGTTGAACCCTCCACCCATCATACCTCCGCCACCGCCGGGGAAGCCTCCGCCACCACCACCAGGGAACCAACCTCCGCCACCAGGGCCGTTACCTCCACCAGGGGCACCACCGCCGCCTCCTACATTTCCTAAACTTGTAGAAATGGCAGATCCGCTGGTAGTAGCGCTCAATGTGGGACCTGTACTCTCTGCGGCTGAACCGATGGTGAGAATTCCATCAGCGACAATGGCTTTTCCACCTTGTCCTGTGGCTTGGCATTGGATATTTCCACCAATGAGATTCATGGCTCCATCGCTCTTGAGCGCCTTTACCGAATAGTAATCTGTAGTGCCTGAGGATGTAGTGTAGGAACTGCCTTTGCCTGCGATGGTGATGTTGACCTCTCCACCACTGATGGTGAGGGTGCTGTCGGCTGAGATTCCTTGTCCACCCATGCCTATGGTGTGGATGGTAAGTTGTCCGCCCGACTGGATGTAGTGTCCGTCGCACTTGATGGCTGTGGCGTATGATATGTCGCCTTCAGTATCGGTTGATGCTGTTCCTTTGGTGGTTATGAGAACTTTCCCTTCCTCGATATGTGTTGAACCTTTACTCTTAATGGCTTTGGCCATATCTCCTTCCATGGTCACGTTCACTTCTCCTCCCGAGATGCGTACGTCGGCATCTGTTTTCAATCCCTTCACATCGTCAGTAGTTGAATGAATGTTGATTTGCCCATTTTCAATTGACAGGTACTCTTGACAATCAATGGCGTCTGCACTCGCCTGGATAGTGAGTGTGCCTCCTCGAATGAGTATGGAGTCATTGGCGTGCAGACCATCTCCTATGTCAGAGATAAGGTGCAACGAACCACCATTTATGGCAAAATAGTCGTCGGTACACAAAGCATGTTTATAGCCTCCATGAATAGTCAATGAACCTGTACCGTTGAAAACCAATTGTCCTTCACTGAAGAAGGTTCCCTTTTGGTCTTCACCTTCCACCATCGCATACTCGGGGCTATCGGCGAGGTAGTTGCTGGTTCCTTCCGTGAGGAATACTTGTCCACGTTTCTTACATTGTATATTTATGGGAGCGCCTTCGTCGTTGGTGAGAGATAAATTATCGAGGTGAAGTTCGTACTTCTTTACACCATATAGTTTGAATGCACCATTTTGACTTTCGCCTGTAAGATGATAGGCTACTTCCTTGTCCAGACTGGAAACCAATGTTACACGAGCACCTTGAATGGAGGCTTCTACTCCGTCGAAAGCATAGGGGTTGAGAACCTGGGCTTGATCGCCCTGATAAGCAATGTGAACGGATGAAGGTAATTCGTCGTAGCGCATGCTATCGACAATAGAGAGAGGTATTGCGGCCACCTGTCCACTTATCATAGTAAGCGTGAGCTTGTCGCTTGTTTCGTCGAATGAGAGGCTGTCTAAACTGCTTACGGCCACACTCTTGACCTCTCCATTGTTCATATAGAAACGGATGTCGCGCTCGGCGTGACTTGCCAATGCACTACCTAATAGGAAGGAAAAAATAATGATTGGCTTCATCGTTTCAAAAATTTATAGATTGTACCTTCAATGTTGACTACATACATTCCTCGAGGGAAATGAGTCATGTCCAGTGTACATACCTGATCTATACGGCCTATGGCCAACTGAGTACCAAAGAGATTGCATACAACAACGGATTGATGGGAGTGACCAGTGATGGTAAGTACTCCATTTGTATAGGTGATGGGACGATACGGAATCTGACTATTGTCGATGGATTGCAAATCATCCTCAAGACTCCATGTCATCAGTTGTACATCCTCCATTCCCAATACAGGAGTTTCTCCATTAGTTAGATGAATCTCCATCACGTCGTTTCTAAATTTGATGCTCTTTACCTCGCTAAGTGGATACTCCTTGTTGTCGATGGAGGTGGTTATACACAAAGATTTCCCACCCTCGGCATATGTCTGTGAAGCAATTGTAAGCAGGCAGGAAATCAATGTTAAACGTAAGCTTTTCATCACTACAAAATGTGTGTGGCTTATAATTGTTAAAACTCTGTCAGATCTATTTCTGAAATACCCTTGAGGGAGGTGAACTCTATCTCCTCAGCACCCCATAGGTTGAAGGTTACTTGGTACTCTTGACTTTGGGCATACTGGTGAACATATCCCTCTTGGTATTCATATTTCTCGCGATTACCATCTCCCCATTGAATGTATCCGACTGGTGAATATCCACTGACGATAGGGAGGGGTAAGGTCTTGCTTGTGTGGGTCACACGAACTGTGCTTGAGTCGCCTCGAACTGCTTGGAGAATGGTGACATCTTGCGACAAGTCTTCGCTTGAGATGGTGATGACCACTTCGCGCAAGTCCGCTGTGAGATTTTTTTCCACATTGGCGGTGAGGATGGCGTCTCCTGCTACTCCCTGTTCAGGAGATAGGGTACACCACTCTTGGTTGGAAGTAACTATCCAATCCCTTGGAGAATAGAACTTGATGGCTAACTCTCCACCCTCAGAACCAACCTCCAAGGTAGCGCTTGTCTTGAGTTGGATTCGGTTTTCGATGGTGTCGTCATCCTTGCAACTTGAGAGCATAAGACAGGCAAGTAGCGTGTATGTCAGTGTATAGATAAGATGCTTTTTCATATTCGTAATCTCTGTATAATTAATGTAGGATAGAGGTGAATAGGATTATTTGACGGGAGCACCCAACTTGATTTTCACTTTGTGCTGTTGGTTTGCCTTAGTGATTTTCAAGAGGTAGGTTCCTGCGGGACACTTCTCCATGAGGAAGGCTGACTTGTTGCCTATGTTGACGCGTTCTTCATTCAACTCCTTCCCCTTTGTATCATAGAGTGCTAATGTTACACCATCAACGACTTCTACCGTCAGTATGCGATTCACCTTGTCAAATGCGACGTGTGTGGATTCTTCGATGGAGTATTCATCGGCAACTAAAATCTCCCACTGACAATTTTCTCCAGCCTTGATGAGTGTCCATTCTGTGCCATTCATAGCCTTGTAGAACAAGCGGATGCGGTATCCATAATCAATGGGTTCGGTGATGGTAATCTCTTTGTCGAACCTTTGACATCCCCATCCGGCTTGTAGCCCCATGATGGTGTCGGTGGCGAGTTCTTCTATCATGTGACCCTCTCTGTCCGTCAATGCCCACAGGAGTGTTCCTTCGAACAATGCACCTCCTAAGTTCCAAATTTCGTGGGTGGTGATGGTAAAGGTCTTTCCAGTGGTGAATTCCTTTTCTTTAGTACTCAATCCTCTCATGTTGAATCCTAACAACTCAATAAAGTCTCCTCCTTCATTGGGCTTGAGGTCGGTGATTGCTCCTTGGAAATAGTTATAGTGGTCGTTGTTTCCTCCAGTACCATTGCCATCAGGTTTAAGGGCGTCCAACTGATACCATCCGTTGCACAATCCATTCCATCCCCAGTTGACACTATAGTATCTCTCGGTATTATATCCATCGAGGACAAAGGCATGACCAGCATACCAATTGGAGCCGAAGTAAAAGATAGGACGTCCTTCGTTAAGTTCGTTCATCAACATGGTGTGCCACTCATTGTCGGTGTACAAAAGGCGCTCTCGTGTGAGTGCACTCTTGTCGTAGTTCATGTATACTGGCAACTTGTAGCCAATCTCAGACGAAGTGGCGGAGGTAGCACCTACCTCATAGTCGGCCTGAACCATAGTGCCAAGGTCGTTCATGAGTTGGGCAACCGATTCGGCTTGTTGGTCAGTGTAGTACCCTGTATAGTCTGTCAACATACCATCCCAATCGTAGATGTGTCCTAACTCAATAGCAGGTCTTTTGATTTTGCGTGTAGCGGTTTGGTATTCGGGTAGAGTGCCGACACCATGTGCTGGCCACTTATGGTAGTGCATGATGATGGCAGCTGCCGTGATGACACACCCTGCGGGAGTTTGACTAAATCCTATGCGAGGTGTTTTCAAGTTGAAGGGCTTATCCTGTCCCCATTTAGCGGTTTCGAGTTTGACAACTGTTTCACCTGCTCGTGTCAATGGTGCGTCGTTGAGGGATGATGAGGCAATGACTCCTCGTTCGCGAGCGTCATTGATTTGTAGTTTCATACTCTCCAACCAACTTTGAATGTGTGTGGGAAGATAGTCTTTGGGAAATTCGTTTTCGTAGGAATAACCTAAGATAGGTTTGGCTATGTCGTCACCTGAGACGATGACAAAGCCTTTTCCTTGTTGGTTATTGAATACGTAGAAAGAAGGTTCTGTCCCATTGGCACGTGTAGCGGCATTTTCACCGTCGTATACCATCTGTAAATTTTGTATTGAAAAGTGTGGATGATTGTTATTGAAAAACTCCAATGCCACATGTTTTGCCTCTTCTTCAGAAATCTCCCTTGCATAAGTGGAAACTACCAATATGGAAAGGAGGAAAAGTAGTTTGTATCTCATCGTGTGTATAGGTATTTATAATAGGGGCGCAAAGGTAAGGATAATAAATGAACTTTTGTAATTATCCTTACCTTTTTTAGTCTTATCGTTCTTCTTTTCCTTCAATTGTGGGGTTGTCAGTACCTTGAATGTCTCGAATGATGATTTCGTTTTCTCCCTTCTTCAAGTATTTTTCAGGTACGTACAATGTTTGTTGAGGACCTTTGACAAAATGACCCACTGAATGACCATTGATGTACACTTGACCTCTTCCCCATGTCTCTACGTTGATGTATGTGTTGCCCACTTTCTTGAGGTTGAAATATCCGCGGTAGTATCCTGACTGACTTGCTAACATATCGTGACGCATTTCCAATGTCATAGGGCCTTCAAATGCATTGAGCGCGGTTTGATAATCATCGGAGATGGTGGCTATTTCCCAATTATTAAGGTCGTAGGTGGTGGTGTGTCCGTTCACTTCAGTGGTGATGAGTACCTTGTTGATTTCTCTCTGAGGTCCTCTGTTACCACGGTTAAAGTTGGCGCGTCCTCTTACTTCGGCAAGGATGACCAGTACATCTCCTTCTTTCACTGAGGGAAGTGTGAGGGAATTTTCGCGCGACATACGATCCAACTTACCTATGTATGCGCCATTGAGGTAAACTTGTACATAGTTGTGCTCACTTCTTAAAGTCAATTGGCTCTGTGCCTTGATTTCTGGTAAGATGGTGGAGTACTTCACTACACCTTGTCTCATACCAAGTTCGCTGAAACTCTTCATCTCGCGGCTTTCAACGCGATTGCTGATACCTCGGTCAATAGAAACGAACTGGTCAATGGTAACCTTGGAGAAAGATACGAAAGATGCAGATTCCTTAGATTTTGATGTACGTTTCTTGTCGTTTGATTTCTCTTTATCTGTAGGTTTAGGGCGATTTCTGTCATTGAATCTTCCGTTAGGTCTTGGACGATGCTGACCATTGAATTCACCTTTAGGTTCAGGGCGATTGTGAAAATTAGGGGCTTCATGTCTGGGGAAATTGAAGGGTGCGTTCATCTCAAACGGATGGTGCATCTCCATGCGAGGATTTCCCATCATGCGACGTTCTCCCATCATGCGAGGACCTCTTGAAGGTTGGGGAGCAGGCAGGTGGCGACCTTTTCCTTCTCTCATTTCAAAAGGTTTTTTGTTAATTTCCTTTTTTGCATCAGTGTTCTCGGTTTGTTTTCTTTGTCCTAATGCATTGCCCGAAACCATAAGGGTGGTGATGAGCAACAAAATAACCTTATTTTTCATACGTTGTAAATGACTTATAAGTGGTTAAAAATATGATTTATCTATGTTTTTTCAAATGTAATCGATGAGTGATACACGAGGGAAGTTCCTCTTCGTAGTGGCTTACCATGATGAGCGTTTTATTGGGGCGGAGGCAGAAGGTGTCGATGATATCTTTAACCATCTGTCCATTGTGTGTGTCAAGACCGTGTAACGGTTCGTCGAGGATGAGTAGTTGTGGGTCTTTGACAAAGGCACGCGCCAATAGGCAAAGGCGTTGCTCGCCACTGGAGAGGGTAAGGAAATCTCGGTCGAGTAGGTGTGCAATGCCAAAAATCTTCATCCACCATTCGCACACCTCCAATTGCTCAGGCTTTGTGCGACGATATAGTCCCACTGAGTCATGAAGTCCTGAGGCTACGATGTCTATGGCTGGAAGATTCTTCAAGTAGGCTCGGTGCATCTCAGGTGAGACGTATCCGATGTGTTTCTTTATTTCCCAAATGCTTTCACCTGTGCCTCGTCGGCGATCAAAGAGGGTGATGTCGCATGCGTATGATTGCGGATTATCTGCACATACAAGGCTCAGTAAGGTGGATTTTCCTGCCCCATTTTCGCCAGAGAGTGCCCATCGTTCACCATTGTGCACCGTCCAATCGAGAGATTGTAGTATCGTTCGGCTACCATATTGGATTGATACATTGTGCAAATCCACTATGCGCTCGGCTTCTATGTCATCTGTGCGGATGGGGAGTTCAAGCAACATCTTTCTCTTTTTCTCGTCCAACACGTGTGAGGGGTGGAACGGTTGTTTTTCTCGATATTCGCCTATCGTTAGCTTTGCGCCACATACCATGTCCTCTATAAGCAGCACGTGTGTAATGAAGTTGGGTATGTCCTCAGCCTTGGAGAGGACGAGGATGAGTTGCAGGTCGCTTTCGTTTGTCAGATTTTCGAGCAAATGGCGTAGTTGCGAACGTGTGTCAGCATCCAATCCTATGAAGGGATTGTCCAATATCAATACGCGCGGATTTCCCAAAAGGGCTTTCGTCAGGTGAAACTTGCGCATTTCACCACTTGATAGTAAGATGGAGGTCTTGGGTAGCAATTCCTCTATGCCGAATAGAGTATAGAGTTTACTTCGCATCTCAGGGTCACCTCCCTCGGGCATGAGTTCGGCCACAGTGGGGTATATGTCTGCATCTTGGCTATTCCATCGTTGTTGATAATAGTAACTTCCTTCCGCCGTGTCGCCATAGGTGTCGCGGAAAGCCATATAGCGGATGTTGTCAAACGCCATTGTGGAGGTGCGTGGTGAGAAATCGTACTCGACATTGTTCATCAGCAAGGGGTATTTGCCGATGAGCGTGTTTACCAACTCGCTTTTTCCTCCTCCATTGGAGCCTATGATAGCCAAGTGCTCGCCCGCCTCCAATGAGAAATTGATGGGTTGCTTCATTCGATGAAGCGGGTGGCGAGCAATACCTTCAGTGATTCTTATGATACTCATGTTATACCTTCCTCCCTGGGTTCTTTTGTAGAAAATCCTTCCATCCCTTGTAACCCTTTTCCATAGTGGGGCGTCCCATCTGCAGGTAGTGGCAATAGGCTACACCGAGGGCGTCCGTTGCATCGAGGAAGGGGCTGAGGTCTTGGTCCTTCATGTGGAGGATGCGTTGAAGCATACCTGCCACCTGCTCCTTGCTTGCCGCTCCGTTGCCCGTAATGGCCATCTTTATCTTCAGTGGGGCGTACTCTGTGATGGGGATGTCCCTACTTATGGCGGCTGCCATGGCCACACCTTGTGCACGACCGAGTTTGAGCATCGATTGTACGTTTTTACCAAAGAAAGGGGCTTCTATGGCCAATTCGTCGGGCAGATAAGCTTCGATGATGCCAATGACACGTTGGAAGATGTGTCCCAACTTTAGGTAGGGGTCGCTCATCTTACGCAGGTCAATGACTCCCAAGGCGAGCACCTCGGGTTTGGTGCCCACTACCTTCAGCACACCATATCCCATCACATTTGTACCAGGGTCGATACCGAGGATTATCTTTTCTTGCACAGGTTGTATCACTCGATTACCTCCATTAGGGTTGAAAATGCCAATACCTTGTCCTTGAATACTTGCATCATCTCAGCATTCAACTCCATACCTTGTGCCGTGTGCCATTGGTGCAGGGTGCGTGTGTCCTCCACTTCCCATTGAAGCGAGAAACACTCTGTGTCCTGCTCCTTGTGGCTGAGTATGCGAGTTAGGCGCGGAGTCTTGAGCAAGCCGTTTTCCTCGACTTGTGGCATATATACTTCGTGCAACCAGATGACAAAGTTTCGTGCATCGTCATTTTCTACTTGATACGTAGTGTTGTAAATCAGCATAACGAGAATCTTGTTTTTCCTGTCTATCAGGGTCAATATCAATATTGATAAAAAAAAGAGAAGCGGTATTTTAATTTCCAACTTCTCTTCGTCTTTTGTGGAGCATACGAGAGTCGAACTCGTTACCTCTTGACTGCCAGTCAAGCGCTCTAGCCAAGTGAGCTAATGCCCCATTCTTTAATTGCGGTGCAAAGATACGTCGTTTTTTTTGAACTTACAAAATAATCGTAGAATATTTTACTAGTTTTTTGCTTGCCCTTACACCTTGTTAAAACGAGGGGAGGGATTGCATGAAATGTTTTTTTGTAGGTTAGGAAAATATATTTTCCCTACTGGCCAAAAAAAAATGTATGCTCAATGGCCGTCTTTGTACAAAAAATACATCATTTTGAGACTTCTGCATTTTTCTTTCGGAGATTATGGAAAACTTCTCGTTTCTTTATTGTAACTTTGCAAGCCATAAGAGAGGGGGAGGAATCGTACACTTCCACCTTCCTTAATGCATATACACCAAAGAGAGAATGATACAGGAATACCAACTCCGCCTACTTCCGCAACAAGCGGTTAGTGAACAGGCTATTACGCAATACATTGCCCGTGAGAAGGGGCTGGATGCGCGCACCATCAAGGCCGTGCGTGTATTGAAACGCGGTATTGATGCTCGTCAACGCACCATCTATGTAAACTTGACCGTGAGGACTTTCATCAACGAAATGCCTCCAAAGGAGGACTTTACGCGCATCGACTATCCTAATGTCGAGGGTCGTCCACAGGTGGTAATCGTAGGAGCTGGCCCAGGTGGATTATTTGCAGCTCTTCGCTTGATAGAGTTGGGCCTTCGCCCAGTGGTGGTAGAGCGTGGAAAGGACGTTCATACACGTCGTACTGACATTGCACGCATCTCGCGCGAACATAAGGTGGATGCAGAGTCGAACTATAGTTTTGGCGAAGGTGGTGCAGGAGCATACTCCGATGGTAAACTCTTCACTCGTAGCAAGAAGCGCGGAAATGTGGACAAGATATTGAATGTCTTCTGCCAACATGGTGCAAGCACCTCCATACTCTCCGATGTACACCCTCATATTGGTACCGATAAACTTCCGAAAGTAATTGAAAATATGCGCAATACCATCATACAGTGTGGTGGAGAGGTGCATTTTGAAACTCGTATGGATGCGCTCATTATTGAACACGACGAGGTGAAGGGCATCATTACTCACACTGGGCGCGAGTTTATGGGACCTGTCATTTTGGCTACAGGACATTCTGCTCGCGACGTCTTCCGCTGGCTACACACCAATGGGGTGACGCTG
Organism: Bacteroidaceae bacterium; assembly: GCA_017560945.1. GTDB lineage: Bacteria > Bacteroidota > Bacteroidia > Bacteroidales > Bacteroidaceae > Phocaeicola_A. Next base: position 10,420 of record JAFZDY010000052.1, read on the forward strand.
GAAGCCAAAGGGTTGGCCGTGGGTGTTCGCTTGGAGCACGAGGCACACTTGATTGATCAAATACGCTACCACAATAAGAATGGACGAGGTAAATATCTTCCCGCGGCCGAGTATAGCTTTGTTGCCCAAGCAGGAGGTAGGGGAGTGTACAGCTTTTGTATGTGTCCAGGTGGATTTGTTGTACCTGCCGCTACAGGCCCCGAACAGGTGGTGGTTAATGGTATGTCGCCGAGTAATCGAGGTGGACGATGGAGTAATTCGGGTATGGTTGTAGAGATTCATCCCGAGGATGTGATTCAAGAAACTCTCCTCCCTGAAGGTGCTCCTGCAGACGATGCTTTGGTGATGATGTATTTTCAAGAAAAAATGGAGCGCGAATGTTGGCTGGCTGGTGGTATGAGGCAGACAGCACCCGCGCAACGTATGGTGGATTTTACACGTCGTAAGTTGAGTTACGATCTTCCCAACACATCCTATTCTCCAGGGGTAGTCTCCTCTCCCTTGCACTTTTGGATGCCAAAGTTTATTACCGAACGTTTGTCGCAAGGTTTTCAACAATTTGATCGCATTTCTCGAGGCTTTCTCACCAATGACGCGGTGATGATAGGTGTAGAAACGCGAACATCATCTCCTGTACGCATAGTGCGCGACAGAGAAACCTTTCAACATGTAAAGATAAAAGGACTTTTCCCCTGTGGTGAAGGAGCTGGTTATGCGGGTGGCATTGTGAGTGCAGGTATGGATGGAGAACGATGCGCCGAGGCCGTTGCTTCTATGATGGGATGAAATTTTCTTGATTAAAGCGTAAGTTTTGTTATTTGTGGGAATATGCTGAGGCATATAGATTTATCCATTCTTTCATTATCTCGCTTTGCTCAAACTTATGTATGCTTGCATGAGCGTTTCTTCCCATATTGTACCTCAGCTCTTCATTCCTAATCAGTAGCCCTACTTTTGAAGCAAAGTCGACCAGATGGTTGGGTTTTATCAAGAATCCATTTCTTTCGTCACTGATAAGATCTTGAGGGCCGTAAGCAACATCGTATGCTACGCAAGGAAGGCTGAAGGACATGGCCTCCATCAAGTGTTGACCCAGTTTGTCAAACTTACAAGTTTGGATAAATATGGCATATTTAGGATAGATTTCGCGTAGGTTATTCGGATAATCATAACACTGAATTGACCTACTCATGTGGTTCTTTTTTACTATCTCTTTGTATGACTCTATATTTCCATTTCCGTATAAATGCAATCGCCATTCAGGGTATTTCTTAGTTATCCTTTCCCACATGTCAATCACGTGGTCGAATCCTGAATCCGAAGCGTAATCGCCTATAGCTATGACCTTTTGGCTTTCACATTTTTCTCTTAAAATAGGGTAGTGCTCTAATGGATTTGGTATCGATACAATCCTCTTGAATCCTTTGCTCCATTCATGTTTCATCCTTTCGGAATTCACCACCAATATGCCGTGCTTTCCAATCATCAGTTTCAAGTACATTAAGCGAAGTCGGATAGGCAATGTACTTATGAATGCAGAGGGTTTACGATTTGCAGGTTTTATGTAATCGTATTTGCTATGGTATATCTCGTATATCTTTTGTCCACCACCTTTTATACTTGACAGGAAACAAAGTTCTTTTTCCATAGTAGATATGGTGGCAATGGGCCGAATCTTACGTAGTAGTTGGGTGAGCCGTTTTCTGTGTAGGTATAGTTTCTTAGTGTACAATACCATTCGTTTGATGGTATTTTCCTTTCTTAATTTTTCATAGTTGATGTCCAAGTTGATAACCTCTACTTTTGAGGACAATTCATTTCGGATTGGCTTTTTGTTTTTCTCTGTTAATATCAGGTATATCTTGTATTCCGAATTTTCTGCTAACCAATTTATTCTTTGGTAGAAAATTCGTCGAGTGTAATCGTTGTAATGTAAGGAGTCGGCCAAGAATACAAGCTTTTTATACATAGTCTTTCGAGGTTAATGGCGTTGCAATGAAAGTGTGCTATTTAACGTAGGAAATAAGAGAACTTATACCCATAACTGTCTAATTTTTGATGTTTCTTTAGCGAATAGTAGTTGAGCATTCCTGTAAACGTAGCGCGGAGTAAATCAACTCGTTTTTTTAGCAGACAGGAAAAAATATTTTCAGGTACCTTACAGAAAAGTAAATAGAGTTGTATGATGAAATATTCTCTTGGAGTCCTATTGCGATATGCGAACAAAAATCTATTGCGTGTAGCATAGAAAGCATCGATGGGTGCTTGAATTTCTGTTGATTCTTTCCTTTTATGATAAATTGTACATTTGGGCTCGTACCACAAGTGATATCCACAGTGTTGTATGGTTAAACTCCAATCAAACTCATCAAAATATTTGAAGTACTGAGTTGGCAATCCACCCGTTTTATCGAACACCTCACGCTTTACCATCATGGCTGTACTATTCAAGTATGGGATTTCGGTAGGATTCAAGAAACTTTCGTCCATAAATTCTTCGTTTCCTATACAAATGTTATTCAATGTGTAGCGACTCAAAGGCGTATAGCCAGCGAATTTAACTAATTGATACTCATCTGTATATCGTATTATAGGAGATACTCCTCCAATGGAATGGTCAGATTCGAGCCTTTCAATCATGCAGTGAATAGTGTTGTCCTTGACAATCGTGTCGTTATTCAAGAACAACAGGTACTTTCCATGTGCTATGGAGGCTCCTACGTTGTATCCTTGGGCAATGCCTGTATCCTTTTGGTCACGTATAGCTCGGATGAATGGATATTTCTGAATCAATAGGGATAATTTGTTCGTGTCAGAAGCCTTGTCAACTACGATTATCTCGTATGTTAACCCACGTACATGGTCACGAACAGACTCTATCATCTGACATGTGTCTTCAAACTCATTGTAGTTTACCGTTATGAATGAAACTACCATGAATTTGTTCGTAGCATGACATTTATCCTTGTTTTTATTCATCTGTCAAAAACGAAAATTCCCATCGAGCAGCAAAGGTACGTGTTTTTTTATATACAACACCAAATTTCTATGAAAGTTTTTATAGTTAAATCATTCTTGTGTGACTCGTTTATATCGTATTTGCTTAAAAATGAGAATGCTAAGTATTCCTTCTTTTACCTGTGCTTAAGCCCTGTGTATGAGCAAAAATACCTTACCTTATAATGTACAAGAAGGCGGTATTACATATCGTTCTCACTACGATATTTATCTCTCATGGGAATCAAAGTGTTATAATATGTAAAAATATGGTATACAAATGGTGAGAAGTTAAATAATTCTTTTATATTTGCGCCCATAATACAGATGTAAGTTGATGATGCAAGATAATCTAAATTGTTGCCGAGCCGTAAATCCTCATATATCAGTCGATTGTGTGCTGATTGGATTCGATGGTGAAAAGCTGAGCGTACTCTTGGTAAAGCGTCAAGGCGTGGTTGACAAGGATTTTTGCGACACCAAGTTACCTGGTAGCCTTATCTACATGGATGAAGACCTGGATGAGGCCGCGGAAAGAGTCTTGGGTGAGTTGACAGGATTGAAGGATATAAAGCTCGACCAGTTCAAGGCATTTGGAGACAAAGACCGCACGAAGAACCCCAAGGATGTCCTTTGGTTGGAAAGATTCCATAGCCTGGAGGCTCCTGTTGATCGGATAGTTTCTGTTGCCTACCTCTCGTTGCAAAAGGTGGATCGCAAGATGACTTTCCCTTCATACAAGTACGAGCCTTGTTGGATGTCAGTAAAGGAGGTTGATGAGTTGGCTTTCGACCATGCGCAGATTATCAAAGAGGCGCTGTTGTACATTCGCAATCGTGCAGAGTTGAATCCTACCTTCCTGTTCGCCTTATTGCCTAAGAAGTTTACGGCAGCACAGATGAGAAGACTCTTTGAATTGGTTTACGACAAGACTTTTGACGTGCGAAACTTTCACAAGCGCATTGCACAAATGCCATACGTGATACCGTTGGAGGAAAAGGAGAGGGGAGTGCCACACCGAGCTGCTCGGTACTACAAGTTCGATAAGAGCAAAGCTAAGTAGTAGGTTGAACCGACCTCATCCATATCCTGAGGCTACTTTAGCCTTGAGGTGAATGATAGAGAGAAAAGAAAATTCAATTTTTAATACCAAAACAATAAAAAAGAAACAAAGTAGTATGTATTTATTAGGATTTGACATAGGAAGTTCTTCCGTAAAGGCAAGTTTGGTAAATGCTGATAACGGAAAGTGTGTTGCTTCGGCTTTCTATCCGAAGAGTGAGGCTCCCATCACTGCTATCCAACCCGGATGGGCTGAGCAGGATCCTGAGATGTGGTGGCAGAATTTGAAGTTGGCGTTGGCCGATGTAATGGCAACCTCTGGTGCCAAGGCTGACGAGGTAGATGCTATCGGTATCTCTTACCAGATGCACGGATTGGTGTGTGTGGATAAGGATCAGCAGGTACTTCGCCCCTCTATCATCTGGTGTGACTCACGTGCTGTACCTTTCGGTGAACAGGCTTTCAAGGAACTTGGTGAAGAGCAGTGCTTGAAGCACCTTTTGAACTCACCTGGTAACTTCACCGCCTCTAAGTTGGCATGGGTGAAGAAGTATGAGCCCGAATTGTTCGAGCGTATCGACAAGATTATGCTCCCTGGTGACTACATTGCTATGCGTTTGACTGGCGAGGTATGCACTACTGTATCTGGTCTTTCTGAAGGTATGCTTTGGGATTTCCAGAAGAATGATGTAGCTGACTTCTTGTTGGATTACTATGGCTTCAGCCGTTCAGTTATTCCTACCATCCGTCCTACATTCAGCGAACAAGGTCGTATGACCGCTAAGGCAGCTGCCGAGTTGGGATTGAAGGAAGGTACTCCTATCACTTATCGTGCTGGTGACCAACCTAACAACGCTCTCTCATTGAACGTGTTCAATCCTGGTGAAATTGCTTCTACTGCAGGGACTTCAGGTGTGGTATATGGCGTAAATGGTGTGACCGACTACGATCCACTTTCACGTGTTAACACCTTTGCTCACGTGAACCATACTGCTACTGATCCCCGTACTGGTGTGTTGCTCTGCATCAACGGTACAGGTATCCTTAACTCATGGATGAAGCGCAATGTGGCTCCCGAAGGAATCTCTTATGCCGACATGAATGATCTCGCTGCTCAAGCACCTATCGGTAGTGCAGGTGTAAGCATCATGCCTTTCGGAAACGGTGCTGAACGTATGTTGCAGAACCGCGAGGTAGGTTGCTCAGTACACGGTATCAACTTCAATACTCATGGCAAGCACCACTTGATTCGTGCTGCACAGGAAGGTATCGTATTCTCATTCAAGTATGGTATCGAAATCATGCAAGGTATGGGTATGAACATCAGCAAGATTCATGCTGGACATGCAAATATGTTCCTTAGCCCTCTCTTCCGCGACACATTGGCAGGAGTGACAGGTGCAACCATCGAACTCTACGACACCGACGGTTCAGTAGGTGCTGCTAAGGGTGCTGGTATGGGTGCTGGTATCTACAAGGACAACAACGAAGCATTCGCTACATTGGAGAAATTGCAGGTTATCGAGCCCGTTGAAGCTGATCGTGCTGCATACGCTGAAGCATACGAACGTTGGAAATCTAATATTAAGTAAGATATAGATAGAAATCAATTTATTATTAAACCCTTTTAAAATAAAATTAATTATGGAAAAGAAAGTTTATTTCCCCGGAATTGAGAAGATTAAATTCGAAGGAAAAGAGAGCAAGAACCCCATGGCTTTCCGCTACTACGACGCTGAGAAGGTTGTAATGGGTAAGAAAATGAAGGATTGGTTGAAGTTCGCTATGGCTTGGTGGCACACTCTCTGTGCAGAAGGTGGTGACCAGTTCGGTGGTGGTACTAAGAAGTTCCCTTGGAACACTGCAAGCGACGCTGTACAGGCTGCTAAGGATAAGGTAGACGCTGGTTTCGAGTTCATGCAGAAGATTGGTATCGAGTACTACTGCTTCCACGATATTGACCTCGTAAGCGAAGGATCAAGCATCGAAGAGTACGAAGCTAACTTGAAGGCTGTTGTTGCTTACTTGAAGGAAAAGCAGGCTGAAACTGGTATCAAGCTTTTGTGGGGTACTGCTAACGTATTCGGTCACGCTCGTTATATGAACGGTGCTGCTACTAACCCTGAGTTCGACGTTGTTGCTCGTGCTGCTGTTCAGGTTAAGAACGCTATCGACGCTACTATCGAGTTGGGTGGTTCTAACTATGTATTCTGGGGTGGTCGCGAAGGTTACATGAGCCTCCTCAACACTGACCAGAAGCGTGAGAAGGAACACCTCGCTAAGATGTTGACTCTTGCTCGTGACTATGCACGTTCTAAGGGATTCACTGGTACATTCCTCATCGAGCCGAAGCCCATGGAGCCTTCTAAGCACCAGTACGATGTAGATACTGAAACTGTTATCGGCTTCCTCAAGGCTCACGGTTTGGAGAACGACTTCAAGGTGAACATCGAGGTTAACCACGCTACTCTCGCTGGCCACACATTCGAGCACGAATTGGCAGTAGCTGTTGATAACAACATGTTGGGTTCTATCGACGCTAACCGTGGTGACTACCAGAATGGTTGGGATACTGACCAGTTCCCCATCGACAACTACGAACTCATCCAGGCTATGATTCACGTAATCCGCAACGGTGGTTTCGGTAATGGTGGTACAAACTTCGACGCTAAGACTCGTCGTAACTCTACTGACTTGGAGGATATCTTCATTGCTCACATCGCTGGTATGGATGCTATGGCTCGTGCCCTCGAAAGCGCTGCTGCTCTCCTCGAAGAAAGCCCCTACAAGAAGATGTTGGCTGACCGTTATGCTTCATTCGACGCTGGTAAGGGTAAGGAGTTCGAAGAAGGTAAGCTCAACCTCGAAGACCTCGTTGCATACGCTAAGACTGTAGGTGAACCCAAGCAGGTAAGCGGTAAGCAGGAGTTGTACGAAGCTATCTTGAACATGTACGCATAATTTTGGCTGTACATAAGTTAAGACTATGTTTCTAAGCATATAAATGCTATACTGAGGGAATACATTTCTGTATTCCCTCTTTTTTTTGAAAAATTCCCAAATATTACCTTAATATTGAATTTATTCATTACTTTTGCAACTTAAATTTGTTAGAATATAAAGTTGTGTAACGAAATATGGCAAATCACAATCACCTTGTAATTATGGCCGGCGGTATAGGTAGTCGCTTTTGGCCTATGAGTACTCCTGAGAAACCCAAGCAGTTCATCGATGTATTGGGATGTGGACGAACTCTTATTCAACTTACTGTTGATCGTTTTAGTGGAATTTGTCCGCCCGAAAATATTTGGGTGGTAACAAGTGATAGTTATGCCGACATAGTCAAGGAGCAATTACCCGAAATTCCTGAGGGAAACATCTTGCGCGAACCTTGTCGTCGCAATACAGCACCTTGTATTGCTTATGTAAGTTGGTGCATCAAGGCACGCGACCCAAAGGCCAATATGGTAGTGACTCCCAGTGACCATATAGTGATGGATGTAATCGAGTTTCAGCGTGTCATCATTACAGCACTCGATTTCACTATGCATTCCGATGCTATCCTTACATTGGGAATGAAGCCCACCCGTCCCGAAACAGGATATGGCTATATTGAGGCCGATCTTTCTACGGCTTCGGCTCGTAACAAGGAGATTTTCCGTGTTGACTCTTTCAAGGAAAAGCCCGATTTGGATACAGCACAAAAGTATATCAAGAAGAATAACTATTTGTGGAATGCAGGTATCTTTGTATGGAATGTCAATACCATCATCAATGCATTGCGTATCTATCAACCTGCTATTTCTGCTATCTTTGAAAATCTTTTGCCCTACTATGGAACACCTCGTCAACAGGAAATGATTGATAAGGAGTTTCCCAAGTGCGAAAATATCTCTGTTGACTATGCCATTCTCGAGAAAGCCGAAGAGATATTTGTATTCCCTGCTTCTTTCGGTTGGAGCGACCTCGGAACATGGGGAAGTTTGCATGGGCAGAGCCGTCAAGATTCCAACAAGAATGTTTGCATAGGACAAGATATCCGTCTGTTTGAAACAAAGAATTGTCTGATACATACCACACAGGAAAAACGTGTGGTGGTACAGGGGTTGGATGGTTACATCATTGCCGAAAAAGATGATACCCTGCTCATTTGTCAGATGAGTGAGGAACAGCGCATCAAGCAGTTCTCGGAGTGAGCGAATTTATAGTACATTCCTATATATAATAATGGATAAGGTTGCTTTAATTACAGGAGTTACTGGCCAGGATGGTTCATTCTTGGCTGAACTTTTGCTCGAGAAAGGTTACGATGTACACGGTACCATCCGTCGTTCATCTGTAGACTTCCGAGAGCGTATAGTACATTTGGAGGGAACACCCAATTTCCATCTCCATTATGCCGACCTCAGCGACTCTATGAGTCTCGTACAAGTGATAGCCAAGGTACGTCCTACTGAGATATATAACTTGGCTGCGCAGAGTCACGTACAGGTCTCATTTGATTCGCCCGAGTTCACTGCCGACGTGGATGCTACGGGTGTACTTCGCGTACTCGAGGCTGTGCGTCAATGTGGTTTGGCCAATACTTGTCGCATCTATCAGGCTTCTACCAGCGAACTTTACGGAAAGGTCGAGGAGGTTCCTCAAAACGAAAATACCCCTTTCCATCCCTATAGTCCCTATGCGGTAGCCAAACTCTATGGCTATTGGATTGTGAAAGAGTATCGCGAGGCATACAATATGTATTGTTGTTCGGGTATTCTCTTCAATCACGAGAGCGAGCGTCGTGGCGAGACCTTTGTAACCCGCAAGATAACCCTTGCGGCCGCACGCATTGCACAGGGAAAGCAGGAAAAACTCTATCTCGGTAACCTCTCATCCCTTCGCGACTGGGGTTATGCCAAGGATTATGTAGAGTGTATGTGGCTCATCCTTCAACAGGAGAAACCCGAAGACTTTGTCATAGCTACCGGTGAGCAACACTCTGTACGCGAGTTCTGTTACCTTGCCTTCAAATATGCAGGCATCGAACTGGAGTTTCAGGGCGAAGGTGAGAACGAAGTGGGAATCGACAAGGCTACTGGCCGCGTGATTGTGGAAGTAAGCAAGGACTTCTATCGTCCTACCGATGTGGTAAACCTATGGGGCGATCCCACCAAGGCAAAAGAAAAACTCGGATGGAATCCATCCAAGACATCGCTCGAAGAACTTGTACGCATCATGGTTGAGCACGATATGGAGAAGGTCGCAGTTGAGCGTGCCAGTGAACACATCAAGACCAATCTTGCCGAGTATCTCGAAAAGGGTATTGTAAAATAAATGCTTGTCTTAGGCACAGATTTTTTCGCTTTGCTCAACAACTCGTCACTGATTAACACAGTTTTTGTTTGTTTTATGATTTATCTGTGTAATCCGTGTAATTTGTGCCTAAAAAAATATTGTTATGATTAACAAATCCTCTAAAATATATGTGGCCGGTCATCGTGGCCTCGTAGGTTCTGCCATTTGGAAGAACTTGCAGGCTAAGGGATATACTAACCTTGTAGGCCGCACCCATCGTGAACTCGAACTCTTGGATGGTGCAGCGGTGAAAAGGTTCTTCGACGAAGAACAGCCCGAGTACGTTATCCTTGCTGCAGCCCATGTGGGAGGTATCATGGCCAACAACACCTATCGTGCCGATTTCATTTACGAGAATCTGCAAATTCAGCAGAATGTCATTGGTGAAAGTTTCCGTCATGGAGTGAAGAAACTCCTCTTCCTTGGTAGCACCTGCATCTATCCGCGCGATGCCGAGCAACCGATGAAGGAGGATGCCCTCCTCACATCTCCACTTGAGTACACCAACGAGCCCTATGCCATAGCCAAGATTGCAGGACTCAAGTTGTGCGAGAGTTTCAACCTCCAATATGGCACCAACTACATTGCCGTGATGCCCACTAACCTCTACGGCCCTAACGACAATTTTCATCTCGAAAATAGTCATGTACTCCCCGCCATGGTACGCAAGATTCACTTGGCCAAGTGCTTGAACGAAGATGACTGGACATCCGTACGACGCGACATGGATGCCCGTCCTGTAGAAGGTGTCAGCGGTGCCAATACCAACGAGGAGATTCTTGCCATATTAGCCAAGTACGGCATCACTCCCCATGAAGTACGCTTGTGGGGAACAGGCAAACCCATGCGCGAGTTCCTTTGGAGCGAAGAGATGGCTGACGCCAGTGTCTATGTACTCGAACACATCGATTTCAAGGATACATACCAGCAGGGTAGTAGCGAAGTACGCAATTGCCACATCAACATAGGTACAGGCAAGGAAATCTCCATTGCCGACCTTGCTCATTTGATTGTGAAAGAGGTGGGATTCAAGGGACAACTCACTTTCGATTCTACCAAGCCCGATGGTACCATGCGCAAACTCACCGATGTGAGCAAACTCCATGCCCTGGGTTGGCATCACCAGATTGAAATCGAAGAAGGTGTACACCGTATGTATCAGTGGTACCTTTCGTAAAAACGAAATAGTTTACATCTACATTTAGGCATAAGGATGGAAAATATCCTTATGCCTTTCTTTTTATCATCATTCAACTGTTTTATGCTTTGTCAACGAATATATACTTCGTTGGCAAAATAAGATAGCTTCTTTGGCCGATGAAGTATATCTTACTTTTTATGGATAGTTCATATCGACTGAAGGAATACTAATCTTCTGTCTTGAAGAATGCAATCTTTCGCCCATAAGAATGCATTCCTTCAAGGCTAATCGAATCACGTGTGTTTACCCCTCAAACCATAACTATTTTTGTGAAAATTCTTAACCGTGATGAAGTATCTCCTAAGCCTCACCAGGCGACTCTTAAGCGTAGCCAGATAACGCTTAAGAGAAAAGTTGCTAACGCTTAAGACTTACGATGCCCACGCTTAAGCATTACTGAACTCACGCTTAAGAGATTTTTAGTCAAACTTAACTGTTTGATAATCATCTATAATAAAGTGTTGCTATCATTCGTTATCGCATCGATTTATCCACATATACCAACGTAATATATAGACACATTTCTGATAGTTCCACTAAAAAACTTTACACGTCTTAATTGTAATAGCAAAGCCAAAGCATGGGAACATATAGTTCCATACTCCATCTCTACAGTTTCAATGTTCATTGCTGGAGTTCTATAGTACATAACCATCGTCTAAAGCAGTTTCACCAATAAATTGTACTTTGTAAATGGTACAAGGTACATAAGTGAATGGTTGCTTAACCGAGTTAGTCTAAGTATAAGCGCATTATAAATGCTTATACTCGAGGCATCCGCATTTCAAATGCGGATGGACGGACAGCAATAGTTTTTTTTATAAATATCCCAAAAGTAACCACAAAATGTGACTTTCGATCTATCAATATTACACTTTACCATAATATTATAGTATGTACACTACACCGTCAACCAGTACATAAAAATATTGCTATAATAGTGAACTGGATTGTAGTCGAAAAAACATCCCAAAACAGCCCTTTAAACTAAGCCTACCAAACCTATATAGTTTGGTCATCAAACCTCTATAGTTTGGCAATCAAACCTATATAGTTTGGTTTACCAGTATTTTAGGGTCGAAAATAAGCCTATCTCAGTCCGAGGATTTCAAACGGTCTAAACACAAATCGTCAAGTATTATAGTATAAATGACAGGAGATTATAAGATAAATGGCAAAGTATTATAAGATGATGAGGATAATGGGTAATCAAGTGAAATCATCGCCATGGCTATGAGTAAGTCTCTAACTCTTTTCCAAACTTTTCCCCTCGCGTATTGTTCTTTGTATAAGTATGGTGGGCTTGCGAGCGTATAGCTTGTGGCTCGTAAACTTTGATAAAAGAATAGGTATATGGGTGAAACAAAATTGAAGGGAAGTCCTGTGCACTTGGCAGGGGAATTTCCACGAAAGGGAGTAAAGGCGCCTGACTTTACTCTGGTGAAAGGTGACTTGAGTACATTGAGCCTGAGTGAACTGAAGGGAAAGTATGTGGTGCTGAATGTGTTTCCAAGTTTGGATACTGCGGTATGTGCCACATCGGTGCGCCGCTTCAATCAGTTGGCTACTGATTTGCCAAATACGGAGGTTCTGTGTATATCGCGTGACTTGCCCTTTGCACAGAGTCGCTTTTGTGTGGTGGAGGGGGTGAAGAATGTGACGACATTGTCGGACTTTCATTTGCACTCAACCTTTGGACGCGACTATGGGGTGCTGATGACGGATGGACCGCTTAGTGGATTATTGGCAAGGGCTGTGGTGGTGATAGATACGGAAGGTAGGGTGATGTTTACTGAGTTGCTTTCCGAAATCACTCATGAACCCAGCTATGAGGAGGTGCTAAATTGTTTTAGTGACGAGTGACCAGTTACTGGTGACCAAGCCATGCGGACTGAACGCACACTATAAAGGGCGGACCACACGGTCTGCCTTTTTTGTTTTTTTAGACATATGTACATAAGAACATAAGTTTTTCTTTGACAAAAAATATGCAAGCATAAGCAAACAATAGTCAATAGTAACCAGTCACAAGTCACGTTTATCACTTTTATCAATGCTGTGAAGTAGTAGTAGGGGGATTTTGTGCCAAAAAACTTTAATCTTGGGGCTTTCTTTCGTTAATCCCATGCTTTTACGTATCTTTGCACATTATTTGAAATAGAATATGAGAAAGAAAATTATCTATACCCTGTGGGTGTTTTTCCTATTGGCCGTGGGCGGTGTGTTTTCCTTGTTTTATGCCATTTCAAAAGGATGGGTCGGTTATATGCCACCCATTGAAGAGTTGGAAAATCCGAACTACAAGTTTGCATCGCAAGTTATCTCTTCCGATGGTGAAACATTGGGAACGTGGTCGTATCAGAGAAACAATCGTGTATATGTGAGTTATCAGGAGCTCCCCCAAAACTTGATAGATGCATTGATTGCTACCGAGGATGTGCGTTTTCGCGAACATTCGGGTATTGACTTCCGTGCCTTTATGCGTGCCCTTGTCAAACGTGGCTTGATGGGCGACAAGAATGCAGGCGGAGGCTCTACCATTACACAACAGTTGGCCAAGCAACTCTATTCGGAGGTTGCTGGAAGTACATTGGAACGATTGTTCCAAAAGCCTATCGAATGGGTGATTGCCGTAAATTTGGAAAAGTACTATTCGAAAGAGGAGATATTGAGTATGTATCTCAACTACTTTGACTTCAACTATAATGCCATTGGCATAAAGACTGCTTCGAATACTTACTTTGGTAAAGACCCTTGTGAAATGAATGTCGAGGAGAGTGCCATGTTGGTGGGTATGTGTAAGAATCCCTCGCTCTACAATCCTCGCCGATTCAAAGAGAATGCATTGAACCGACGTAATACAGTGCTCTCTCAGATGGAGAAGGCTGGTTACTTGAGTGCTGAAGAGTGTGACTCGTTGCAAGAACTTCCTATCGAACTGAAGTTCCGTCGTGCTGACCATAAGGAGGGTATAGCTACCTATCTGCGTATGTATCTGCGTGATTGCCTGATGGCAAAGAAACCTGAGCGTAAAAATTATGCAGATTGGCAATATCAGAAATTCTATGAAGATTCCCTCTCGTGGGAGACCGATCCGCTCTTTGGCTGGTGTAACAAGAATTTCAAAAAGGATGGCGAACCATATAATATCTATACTGATGGATTGAAGGTGTACACCACCATCAATAGCCGAATGCAACGATATGCAGAAGAGGCGGTAGATGAGCACGTGAAGAAGTATCTGCAACCGGCATTCTTCAAGGAAAAGAAGGGTAGACGTACAGCACCCTATACCGATAAGTTGACAACCGACGAGGTGGAAACCATCCTTACTCGTGCCATGAAGCAGAGCGAACGTTATCGCTTGATGCGCAACGATGGATATACGGCAGAGGAGATACGTAAGGCTTTTGACGAACCTCATGAAATGACCGTGTTCAGTTACGAACAGGGTGAGATTGATACTGTGATGTCGTCTATGGATAGCATACGTTACTACAAGCACTTCTTGCGTTGTGGCTTCATGTCGATGGATCCTATGACGGGTCATGTAAAGGCATACGTCGGAGGACCTGACTTCACCCATTTCCAATATGATATGGCTATGGTGGGACGTCGTCAGGTGGGTTCTACCATCAAGCCTTACCTCTATACACTGGCTATGGAGAATGGCTTTACTCCCTGTGACGTAACACAAAATGTGGAACAGACTATCATTACCGAGGATGGTAAGCCATGGAGTCCGCGTAACACCAGTCGTAACCGATATGGTGAGATGGTGACACTGAAGTGGGGATTGGCACAATCGAATAACTGGATTTCAGCATATTTGATGAGTAAACTTAATCCCTATGCCTTCAAGACATTGCTTCACAACTTTGGTATCCGCAATCTCGACATTCAACCGACTCCATCTCTTTGCTTGGGCCCATGTGAAATATCAGTAGGTGAGATGGTGAGTGCATATACGGCCTTTGCCAATAAGGGTATACGTGCCAAAGCGATGTTTGTCACCCACATCGAGGATAACGATGGTAACCTGTTGGCAACCTTTACTCCCGAGATGGAAGAGGTTATCAGTGAAGAAAGTTCGTACAAGATGTTGGATATGCTTCGTGCCGTTATCGATGAAGGTACGGGTGGACGTATTCGTTCTCGTTACAACATTACCGCTGACATGGGCGGCAAGACAGGTACTACCAACAATAATTCCGATGGTTGGTTCATGGGCTTTACTCCCTCGCTTGTAAATGGATGTTGGGTAGGTGGTGAAGATCGTGACATCCACTTCGACGGAATGGCCTACGGACAGGGTGCATCTATGGCACTTCCTATTTGGGGACTCTATATGAATAAGGTATATGCTGACAAGACATTGGGATATTCCCAAGAAGATACCTTCCGCATTCCTCAAGACTATGACCCATGTAGAGGTGTGGTAGAAATGGAAGAAAGCCTGATAGAGTTGGAAGAGTTGTTCCAATAAAAAACTAACTTCTGCCTCAAACGAAGAATATGGACAAGAAGTGCCGCATTGCTATATTTGCTTCAGGAGAGGGAAGTAATGCCGAGGCGATTGTGCGATACTTCTCCAACCATAGCACCATGGAGGTGATGATGGTGATTTCCAATAATGAAAAGGCTGGTGTGCACAGGCGTATGCAGAAGTGGAATATCCCATGTTTTACCATTGAAAAAAGTGAATGGCAACCTGATTCCACGGGCTATGTAGCACTGGAATTGATGCGTAGTAAAGGCATAGACATGATAGTGCTGGCAGGATTTCTTGCCTACATCCCTGCCAATATCGTAACTGAGTTCAAAGGACGCATTGTAAACATACATCCATCGCTATTGCCTAAGTATGGCGGTAAAGGAATGTGGGGACATCATGTGCATGAGGCGGTAATCGCTGCTCGGGAAACTATGAGTGGGATTACCATTCACCACGTGACTGAGAAATTGGACGACGGAAGTATCATATTTCAAGCTGAGTGTGAGGTGTTACCAGCTGATACACCTGATTCGTTGACTGCCCGTATTCATAGACTTGAGTACGAACACTATCCACGCATTGTTGAGCAATTGGGGATGAAGTTGCAATAGAAGTTATTTGTAATATACGATTTCCTCGCGCGTACCTTATATTTATATAGAATCATCCGATTATTGTCGCGACTACTCGTCGCGAGCCTCCATCGTGTCTGAATTCACAGAGATAAATGCCTTGCCATGTGCCGAGGTTTAAGCGACCACGCGTAATGGGTATGGAGAGGCTGATACCTGTGAGACTACTCTTGGCATGTGCAGGCATATCGTCGTCTCCCTCGAATGTATGGTAATAGTATGGTTCACGTTCGCGTACAAGATGATTGTAGATGGCTTCCATATCGTGACGTACATCGGGGTCGGCATTCTCGTTGATGGAGAGGGCGCAACTGGTGTGCTTGATGAAGAGGTTCAGTAGCCCTGTCTCGGGAAGCGGATGGGGAAGTTGGCGAATAATCTCTTCGGTAACAAGGTGGAAACCTCGTGTACGTGGTTTTAAGGTAAACTCTGTTTGGAAAATCATCTTCTTATAGGATTTACTTACGCAAGCGTTGTATGGCTTACTTCAGATAGTAGTTGTGTTGTCTTTCGTATCCGATGGTCGTGGATTCTCCATGTCCAGGATAGACAATGGTTTCATCGGGTAGTGTGAGGAGTTTCTCATGTATGCCGTTGAGTAATGTTTGATGGTCACCTCCTGGAAGATCGGTACGTCCGATGCTGCCTTGGAAAAGTACATCGCCAGCAAAGAGGCAAGAGGCATCTGCTGAATAGAAAACAAGGCTTCCGGGTGAATGGCCTGTCACATGGATACACTTCAGTACCTGTGTGCCCAACGTCAGTTCGTCACCTTCCTCCAAGTATGTACCTATTGCCACTGGCTCACCAGGGAAATCAAGGCCAAACATACGGGTGCGTCGAGGAGCATCCATCAACCAATCTTCATCGGCTCGGTGGGCACATGTCTTTAATCCGTATTGCTCGTACATGAATCCGTTGCCAAAGATGTGGTCGAAATGCAGGTGGGTGTTTAGCAGATATTTTACCGTCAACCCTTCGTTAGCGATGAATTGCTTCAAAGTATCGCACTCATGAGGAAAGTAGCAACCGGCATCTATGATGGCTGCATCCATTGTCTGCTCGTCCCATACAACGTATGTGTTGACGGGTAGCATATTGAATTCAAATAACTTGATTCTCATAATCCTACGTATACGACCTTTTTTGTCTCAAAGAACTCTTCAGTGAAATAGTCTTTTAAGTTGGTCATCACCACACGATTCTTGAACGGCATTGCCTCGTGCTCCAATTCTCCACCTTTCAAGCAGATGAGTCCGTTGGGTTGGGCATTGCGTTGTTCTTTACTGATATTCTTACGTACCAATTTTACCAAGTCTGCCAATGGCATTACGGCACGACTCACAACGAAGTCAAAAGTTCCTTTCTCTTCCTCTGCACGGCAATGACGTGTAGTGACATTGGTAAGCCCTGTGCCTGCAATGACCTCGTTGCATACTCGTATTTTCTTGCCAATGCTATCTACCAAGTGAAATTTAACTTCAGGGAAGAGAATGGCAAGCGGAATACCAGGAAAACCTCCTCCACATCCAAGGTCCATCACTGTGGTACCTGGCTTGAAATTGATTACTTTGGCTATTCCTAATGAGTGGAGCACGTGATGCTCGTAGAGGTTTCCTATGTCCTTGCGCGAAATCACATTGATTTTGGCATTCCAATCTTCGTACAAATCCTTCAGTGCGGCAAAGCGTACGCGTTGCTCGTCGGTAAGTTGGGGGAAGTATTTTTCAATTATTTCCATACGTCGTTTTGCAAATGTTATGGGGTAACTCTGCAAAAGTAGGAAATGTCGGACAGATACGCAAGTAAATCATTCACTTTTTACACCCATGTCCGCTTCTATCCTACGTTTTAGCCATGCGTCTATTGAAAAACGACCAGGTCCGACGATGTACATGAATACGAACGACATCATATAGACGAGTGAAAGTTCGCCTCCATCCAAAGAACCATCGTGAATGACAAAGAATGCCATTCCCATAGCAAATATCATAGGAAGGAGTACCAATCGGTATAAAAAACCGAAGATGAAGAATGCTGAACATACCAACTCGGCAATGATAATCAGTATCAGTGACCAGGCACTTCCAATGTGAAGAGGATCGGGGAAATTGGAATATAATTCACCATAGTATAACCATTTCTGCATCCCATGAAGAAGGAACATGACACCGATGAACACTCGTGCAATTAACAATAGGGCTGACAATAAAGTGGCAGAGGGGAGGGCGGGAAAAAGTGCTTTTTTGAACATAAATCTTGTATTTCTTTATTAAGTGGATTTTTTTAGAAAAGAAAACAATCTTGCACGGCGATTGGTTTTGATGGAAGATGATTAAAATAGGGTAGAGCGGCGCATATTGGCTTCTTAAGAATCAATTGAGGATAGATATGGACAAGATTTTCCCGATGGTCTTGTGTGGTGTTTTTTTTTGCCGTATCTTTGCTTCGTATTTTCCAGGTAGGAGAAAAAATAAAGAAAGGTATTGTATGAAAAATAACAGGATAAAGAGAAATTGGCGCGTGCCGAAAGGACAAGAGTTGACCGAATTGGACAAGAAAGTGCTCTACTATCAAGAGAAAGGTTACCTTGTTCCGACACGAAAACTGATAAAGACACCCGAGCAAATAGAGGGTATTCGTAGAAGTGGAGTGATAAATACTGGGGTGTTGGACTTGATAGCCAGTGAAATACGTGCCGGAATGAGTACAGCAGAGATTGATCGCTTGGTGTACGAATATACAACTGCGCACGGAGCAATACCTGCACCATTGAATTACGAGGGTTTTCCAAAAAGTGTATGTACGAGCATCAACGAAGTGGTGTGTCATGGGATTCCTTCGGAAGATGAGATATTGGAGGAAGGTGACATTGTGAACGTGGACGTATCCACCATTCTCGATGGTTACTATAGCGATGCTTCGCGTATGTTTGTAATAGGGCAAACTTCACCTGAAAAACAAAAGTTGGTAGATGTGGCGCGTGAATGCCTGGAAGTAGGAATGCAGGCTGCACGTCCTTTTGGATTTGTGGGTGATATAGGAAATGCCATTCAACGACACGCTCACAAGCATGGATTCTCAGTTGTTCGCGACTTATGTGGACATGGTGTGGGATTGGAGTTTCACGAAGACCCAGAAGTAGAGCACTTTGGACGCAAAGGTACAGGCATGTTGTTGGTACCAGGTATGGTGTTCACCATTGAACCTATGATAAACATGGGTACCTATGAGGTATTTGTGGACGAAGAAGATGGTTGGACGGTCGTAACTGAAGACGAACTTCCCTCTGCGCAATGGGAACATACCTTCCTTATGACGGAGCAGGGATTGGAAATACTGACATATTAAAGTCTCAAAGAAAACCAAAACAGAAGTTAATTGTTTGATAAATCAATAGAAAACATTATTTTTGCATCGTGAAAGTGGGAGTTTGTGAGTCTTTTGAACTCAAAATCACCCTGTAAACCTAAAGGTATCAAGGCAAAGAGAATGAAAGATATTATAATATTAGGTATAGAATCGTCATGCGACGATACATCTGCTGCAATTATTCGTAACGGAGTATTGCTTTCAAATGTGGTGGCCAGCCAGGCTGTACACGAAGCCTATGGTGGAGTAGTACCAGAGTTGGCAAGCCGAGCACATCAGCAAAATGTAGTGCCTGTAGTGCACGAGGCATTGAGAAAAGCAGGCATAAAGAAGGAAGAATTGAGTGCCGTAGCATTTACTCGAGGACCAGGATTGATGGGTTCGTTGTTGGTAGGAGTATCGTTTGCAAAGGGATTTGCTCGCTCATTGGGAATACCAATGATTGATGTTAATCATCTGCATGGCCATGTGTTAGCTCATTTTATTAAAGAACAGGATGAGCAAGTGGAGCAGCCTAAATTTCCCTTCTTGTGCTTGTTGGTGTCTGGTGGAAATTCACAAATCGTATTGGTGAAGGCATATAATCAGATGGAGATTATAGGACAGACAATCGATGATGCCGCAGGTGAAGCCATTGATAAATGTTCAAAGGTGATGGGACTTGGATATCCAGGTGGCCCCATTATCGACAAATTGGCACGAGTGGGAAATCCGCAGGCCTTTACATTTGCAAAACCACACATTGCAGGGTATGACTATAGTTTTAGTGGCTTGAAAACGTCGTTCTTGTATTCACTTCGCGATTGGCTGAAGGAAGATCCTGACTTTATTGAACATCACAAGGAGGATTTGGCCGCTTCGTTGGAGGCTACTATTGTAGATATCTTGATGAACAAATTGCGCAAAGCCGCCAAAGATTTGAAAATCAAAGAGGTGGCGGTTGCAGGAGGTGTATCGGCAAACAATGGATTGCGCAATGCCTTCCGTGATCATGCAAAACGTTATGGGTGGAATGTGTACATCCCTAAATTCGGATATACTACGGATAATGCGGCCATGATTGCAATAACAGGATATTTCAAATATCTTGATAAAGAGTTTTGTTCGATAGATTTGCCCGCTTATTCACGAGTGTTGTTTTAGTCTTTAACCTTAAATTGGCGATACGTATGTTGTTAGAAGCGAGAGTTATAAGCAGAGAAATAAGCGAACTTATGTGGAAAGATGGACTTACTCTTTCTACGGCAGAGAGTTGTACCTCAGGGAATTTGGCGGCGGCCATTACGGCTATCCCTGGAAGTTCGCATTACTACAAGGGTGGAGTAGTTGCATACGCCAATCAAGTGAAGGAGAACTTGCTTCGCGTGAATACTCAAACCATAGAAGTGTATGGTGTAGTGAGCGAAGAAACCGTGTGCGAAATGGTAAAAGGAGCAATGGATACGTTGAATACCGATTATGCTATGGCAACATCGGGTATTGCAGGCCCTGGTGGAGGTACACCCGAAACGCCAGTTGGTACTATTTGGGTGGCTGTGGGAAGTAGAAATAAAATTGTTTCCATGAAGTTGGAAGGTGATGACGGACGTGACCAAAATATAGCAAAAGCGACCTGTTCTGCTCTTCATTTGATGCGAGATTTGCTCAAAGAAGAACAAAATCAGGAATAATTTTACAATTAATTGCCAAAATACTTGGTATTTAGGAATAAAAGTTGTTACTTTGCACCCTGTTTGAGATAAGTATGTAAGAAAAACGTAAAAAAGTAAGATAGAAATGTCGAAAATTTGTCAAATTACCGGAAAGAGAGCCATGGTTGGCAACAATGTTTCGCACTCAAAGAGAAGAACTAAGAGAGTCTTTGATGTGAACTTGTTTAACAAGAAGTTCTATTATGTAGAACAGGATTGCTGGATTAGCCTTAAGATTTGTGCTGCTGGTCTGCGCGTGATTAATAAGAAGGGCTTGGATGCTGCATTGAACGATGCTGTAGCCAAGGGGTATTGTGATTGGAAAACGATTAAAGTAATCGCTTAATAAAAAGAGGAGATTTGAAGTATGGCTAAGAAGGTAAAAGGTAATAGAATACAGGTTATCCTTGAATGTACCGAAATGAAGGAAAGTGGTCTTCCCGGAACTTCTCGTTACATCACAACAAAGAACCGTAAGAACACAACAGAAAGATTGGAGTTGAAGAAGTACAACCCTATTCTGAAGAGAGTAACAGTTCACAAAGAAATTAAATAATAGAAGTATAGTATAACTCATGGCAAAGAAAACAGTTGCAACCCTTCAGACTGGTAGTAAAGAAGGACGTTCATATACAAAGGTTATCAAGATGGTAAAGTCACCTAAGACTGGTGCTTACGTTTTTGATGAGCAGATGGTTCCTAATGAAAAAGTTCAGGACTTTTTCAAGAAATAATAAAGCCTGTTTAAGGATATAGAATTAGAAAAGTTCCCTTCATTGAAGAATGAAGGGAACTTTTTTTGTTAAATAGTTGATTTGTTGTATCTTTGTAGCTGAAACTTGATAAGTGAAAAATTATGGGATTTTTTAGTTTCTTTTCGAAAGAAAAAAAGGAGACTCTGGATAAGGGTCTGTCAAAAACAAAAGAAAGTGTTTTTGGCAAGATTGCGCGTGCGATAGCCGGTAAGTCAAAGGTTGATGATGATGTGTTGGATAACCTGGAAGAGGTTTTAATCACGTCGGATGTAGGAGTTGAAACTACACTTACAATTATTAAGCGTATCGAAGAGCGTGTGTCGCGTGATAAGTATGTTAATACTGAAGAATTAAATAATATTCTCCGCGACGAAATAGCGGCATTGTTGACAGAAAATAATTCTGCCGATACCGAGGGCTATGAAATACCTGAAGGTAAGAAACCATACGTAATCATGGTCGTGGGAGTCAATGGCGTGGGAAAAACCACTACAATAGGAAAATTGGCTTATCAGTTTAAGAAGGCTGGTAAGAAAGTATACTTGGGTGCAGCAGATACATTCCGTGCGGCAGCTGTAGAGCAATTGTGCATTTGGGGCGAGCGTGTAGGTGTACCTGTGATAAAGCAGCAAATGGGTTCTGATCCTGCTTCTGTAGCATACGATACATTGAGTTCGGCTGTTGCGGGTGATGCTGATGTGGTGATAATTGATACCGCAGGTCGCTTGCACAATAAGATAGGCTTGATGAACGAACTTACAAAGATTAAGAATGTGATGAAAAAAGTGTTGCCCGATGCTCCTCATGAAGTGTTGTTGGTATTGGATGGCTCTACAGGGCAAAATGCTTTTGAACAAGCTAAGCAATTTACCAAAG
Source organism: Bacteroidaceae bacterium (assembly GCA_017560945.1). Taxonomy (GTDB): domain Bacteria; phylum Bacteroidota; class Bacteroidia; order Bacteroidales; family Bacteroidaceae; genus Phocaeicola_A. The sequence goes on from JAFZDY010000052.1 coordinate 32,841, forward strand.
CTACAGAGGTGACTGCTATGGCCATAACCAAATTGGATGGAACAGCTAAAGGTGGAGTAGTAATTGGTATTAGTGACCAATTTAAAATCCCCGTGAAATACATTGGATTGGGTGAAGGTATTGAGGATTTGCAGGCATTCAATAAGAAAGAGTTCGTAGATTCGTTATTCGGTGAAGATAAATGAAACGAAATACAGTTGATATCATAACATTGGGATGCTCGAAGAATCTTGTCGATTCGGAGAAGTTGATGCGCCAATTGCAAGCCAATGGTTATCAGGTAACTCATGATAGCGCAACGCCTTCGGGCGAGATTGCCGTTATCAATACGTGTGGATTTATTGGTGATGCCAAGGAGGAATCCATCAATACAATACTTGAGTTTTGTCAGGCGAAAGAGGAAGGACGTTTGAAAAAAGTCTATGTTATGGGTTGTCTGTCAGAACGTTACTTGAAAGAGTTGGAAGACGAAATACCTCAAGTAGACAAGTTTTATGGTAAGTTTGATTGGGTGGAACTCTTGAATGATTTAGGAAATTCTTATCAACAGGAGTGTAAACTTGAACGTTGTTTGACCACCCCCAAGCACTATGCTTACCTGAAAATATCTGAAGGATGTGATAGGCGATGCTCCTATTGTGCGATTCCTATCATAACAGGTAAACATGTGTCTCGTCCGATGGAAGAGATTTTGGATGAGGTACGTTTGTTGGTTTCTCAGGGTGTGAAAGAATTTCAGGTGATTGCCCAAGAATTGACCTATTATGGGTTGGATTTATATAAAAAGCATGCATTGCCCGAGTTGATTGAGCGAATGGCAGAAATTCCTGGTGTAGAATGGATTCGTTTGCATTATGCTTATCCTGCTAATTTCCCGACAGAGCTTTTCAAAGTGATGCGTGAGCACAAGAATGTGTGTCGATACATGGATATTGCTCTTCAACATGTGAGTGATAATATGCTGAAGCGTATGCATCGACATGTGTCCAAGGAAGAAACCTATAATCTGATAACCCGTTTCCGTGAAGAGGTGCCAGGAATTCATTTGCGTACAACCTTTATGGTAGGCTTCCCTGGTGAGACAGAGCAGGATTTTGAAGAATTGAAAGAGTTCGTTCGTTGGGCCAAGTTTGATCGTATGGGTGCGTTTGCCTATTCAGAGGAAGAGGGTACTTACTCAGCCAAACATTATGAAGATGATATCCCCGAGGATGTGAAGCAGAGACGTTTGGATGAATTGATGGCTATCCAACAACGCATTGCCGCTGAATTGAATGAGCAAAAAGTGGGACAAGAGATGCGTGTAGTGATTGATCGCTTGGAAGGAGATTACTACATTGGTCGCACAGAATTTGATTCACCTGAGGTTGATCCAGAGGTGTTGATACTTCGTGACGAAATAGAATTGACCATAGGTGCTTCCTATGATGTATTGATTACCAAGGCGGAAGAGTTTGACCTCTATGCTAAGGTACTTTAATAGGTGTGAAACAGATTTAATGCCATCCTTGGTGCTTGATATGCGAAGGAATTCGCGGTTCAAAGTACCAAGGAATGTTAATGTATAAGCCTATTGAACCTTATAAATGCAAATACTTTTAAAAACGGGGAAAAAGGAAGCTTTTTTAGCAAAAAATAATTGCTAAAATTGAGAATAAATACTACTTTTGGGGCATAAATAGAATATTGGAATTTATATAGATAGAATTATTATGGCAGAGACAATAGATATTCGTGAGTTGAATGAACGAATAGAGAGACAGAGCGCATTTGTGACGAATCTGATCACAGGTATGAATCAGACAATCGTAGGACAAAAACATCTGATAGAGTCGTTGTTGATAGGTTTGTTGTCTGACGGACACGTGTTGTTGGAAGGTGTTCCTGGATTGGCAAAGACATTAGCGATTAAGACTTTGGCTTCGTTGGTTGATGCGAAATATAATAGAATTCAGTTTACACCCGATTTGCTTCCTGCGGACGTGGTAGGAACTATGATTTATAGCCAAAAGGAGGAACACTTTATTGCTAATAAGGGTCCTATTTTTGCTAATTTTGTATTAGCTGATGAAATCAACCGTGCTCCAGCAAAGGTACAGAGTGCTTTGTTGGAGGCTATGCAGGAGCGTCAGGTGACACTTAGTAAAAATACATTCCCCCTGCCCGAACCATTCTTAGTATTGGCAACACAAAACCCCATTGAACAAGAGGGTACTTATCCACTTCCCGAGGCTCAGGTTGACCGATTCATGTTGAAAGTTATCATTGACTATCCGAAGTTGGAGGAAGAAAAGAAGATTATCCGCCAAAACATTTCGGGTGAGAAAATGGAGGTTCGTCCAATACTTAAAACTGAAGATATCATAGAGGCTCGCAAGGTGGTACGTCAAGTTTATTTGGATGAAAAAATTGAGCAATATATCGCTGATATTGTGTTTGCTACACGCTATCCGCAAAAGTATGACTTGAAGGAGTTGAAGGGCTTGATAGCCTTTGGAGGTTCGCCTCGTGCTTCTATCAATTTGGCTTTAGCGGCTCGCGCTTATGCCTTCATCAAACGTCGTGGATACGTCGTGCCCGAGGATGTGCGTGCTGTTGCTCATGATGTACTCCGTCATCGTATCGGTTTGACATACGAAGCAGAGGCAAGCAATATCACTTCTGATGAAATTGTGAGCAAGATCCTGAACAAAGTTGAAGTTCCCTAATTTGGATTTCTGAGCAACTTTTTTGTGACAAGAATTTGCTTGGTTTTCTCCTTGATTACCTGATATCTATGTAAAGGAGGAAATCAGTGTTGATTCTCATTAAGTTTGTGAGAACTTAGAAAACGGAAATCTTAAGAACTTGAATTTGATGTATGGAAGCAAATGAATTGATTGAGCGTGTTCGGCGAATAGAGATTAAAGCGCGTGGATTGTCCAGTAACTTGTTTGCTGGTCAGTATCATTCTGCTTTTAAGGGAAGGGGTATGGCCTTTTCGGAAGTTCGTGAATATCAATATGGTGACGATGTGCGCGATGTTGATTGGAATGTTACTGCTCGCATGAGCAAGCCCTATATCAAGGTGTTTGAGGAGGAACGCGAGATGACGGTGATGCTTCTTGTGGATGTGTCGTCCAGTCTTGACTTCGGTACTGTGCGCCAGATGAAGAAGGAAATGGAGACCGAGATTGCCGCGACACTTGCCTTTTCTGCCATTCAAAATAATGATAAGATTGGAGTAATTTTTTTCTCAGACAGGATAGAAAAATTTATCCCGCCTAAGAAAGGAAAGAAACACATATTATACATCATTCGAGAATTGCTCGACTTTACGCCCGAGAGTCGTCGTACGGATGTAAAAATGGCCATAGAGTACTTGACCAATGTATTGAAGAAACGTTGTACAGCATTCATTTTAAGTGATTTCATAGATAAAAATGATTATTCGAATGCACTGACCATTGCTAATCGTAAACACGATGTAGTGGCTATACAGGTGTACGATCGCCGAGTTGCCGATCTGCCCGATGTAGGTTTGATGAAAGTGCGCGATGCTGAAACTGGCCATGAACAATACATCGATACCTCATCAAAGGCCTTGCGTCGAGCTCATCGAGAATGGTGGGAGAGTAGTCAGGAGAAGATGAATGCTGCCTTCACGAAAAGTAGGGTCGATTCTGTCTCAATACGTACGGATGAGGACTATGTAAAGGCCCTATTGAACCTGTTTGCAAAAAGGAATTGAAAAAATGAATGAATTAACGACGTCATATAATCATAGACTTAAGGTCATCTTATGCCTGATGTGTTGTATGCTTATCCCATGGGTGAGTGTAGCACAAAATGTGACCATAGATGCTAGTATCGATTCGCTTCAACGATTTATAGGTGAGCAGGCAAAGATTAAATTGGAGGTTAGTTGTGATGCCTCTCAAAAGTTGCAACTCCCCATATTTACTGATACCATTATAAATGGGGTGGAGATAATAGAAGTAGCCAAGGCAGACACTCAATATTTGAATAGAAAGGAACGTATGCTCGTGACACAGGAGTATATTGTAACATCCTTTGACTCTGCGGTGTATTACCTTCCACCATTTGAAGTATTGGTCGATGGTAAACCTTATCAGTCACAAAGTTTGGCCTTGATGGTGTATCCTATGGAAATAGATTCTGAGAACCCCGAGGCTATATTCCCTCCCAAGGATGTCATGCAAATACCTCTTTCGTGGATAGATTCTAAAGGTATAGTGTGGAAGTTCTTTTTGCTTGTTTTATTGATTGTAGTGGTTACCTATCTCATTGTTAGGTACAGAGATAATAAGCCTATAATCCGCAAGGTGAAGGTTGAACCTAAACTTCCGCCTCACGAGCAGGCTATGTTGGAAATCGAGCGTATCAAGGATGAAAAGAGTTGGCAGAAAGGAGAACTCAAGGCCTATTATACCGAGTTGACTAATGTCATAAGAGTGTACATTCACGAGCGATATGGCTTCAATGCGATGGAGAAGACATCTGCAGAAATCATTGATTTCCTACAGGATAACGAAACTGCTATTGAGGATTTGAAGCAACTTTTCTCTACAGCCGACCTTGTGAAGTTTGCCAAGTATGCACCGCTCATGAATGAAAATGATATGAATCTGACAAGTGTTGTTGATTTCATTAACCAGACGAAGGTTGAGGTTGATCCTAATGAGAAGCCTGCTCCTACAGAGATTACGATTGAAGAGAAGCGCTCGCATCGAGTGAAATTGGCTCTCATTCTCGGCATTTCTGTTCTTGTCTTGATAGCCTTGTTGGTCGTATTCTATATGGGGCGCGATATTTACTATTTGTTTTTCTAAGAATTAAAACAATAACGGAAAGAATTTATGATTTTTGAAAATATCGAATCTCTCTTCTTGCTTCTATTGCTCATACCTTATATAATATGGTATGTGATGCGGAATAAGAAAAGTACACCTGCCATGCAAGTGTCGGACACTCATGCATATATGAAGGCTCCACGTAGCTACAAGGTGTATTTGTTACATGTACCATTCCTGTTACGCATAGTGACTTTGAGTATGTTGGTACTGGTCGTTGCTCGTCCACAGACAACTGATAATTGGCAAAATACCGAGATTGAGGGTATAGACATTATGATGGCGGTTGACGTATCTACCAGTATGTTGGCACAGGACTTGAAACCTAACCGTATCGAAGCTGCCAAGGAGGTGGCCGCAGAGTTCATCAATGGTCGTCCCAACGATAATATTGGTCTTACCATCTTTGCTGGTGAGAGTTTTACCCAATGTCCTTTGACTATTGATCATGCAGTGTTGCTTAATCTTTTCCGTGATATTGATTGCTCCATTGCTCAACGTGGTATGATTGATGATGGTACTGCTATCGGTATGGGTATTGCCAATGCTGTATCTCGTTTAAAAGATAGTAAGGCTAAGTCCAAGGTCGTAATACTGCTAACCGATGGATCCAATAACCGTGGAGATGTCTCACCTTTAACTGCTGCTGAGATTGCTAAAAGTTTTGGAGTAAGAGTTTATACAATCGGTGTAGGAACCAATGGTACAGCTCCTTATCCTGTTCAAACTTCGATGGGAGTCCAATATATAAATCAGCCGGTTGAGATAGATGAATCGACTCTGACACAAATAGCGTCTATATCTGGAGGTAACTATTTCCGTGCAACCAGCAACGATAAGTTGCGTCAAGTTTATGCCGAGATTGATAAGTTAGAGAAGACAAAGTTGAATGTGAAGGAGTTCAGTAAACGTGAAGAAGAGTATCAAGTCTTTGCTTTGATTGCGTTGGTTTGTATTCTGTTGGAAGTGTTATTGAAAAATTCAATATTAAAGAGGATTCCCTAAAAAGAACGGATGTATTATGTTTAGATTTGGAGACCCTACCTGTTTATATTTGCTTGCGATTTTGCCAGTATTATTGGCTTTTTATATTTACTCAAACTATCGTCGCACACAACGTATCAAGAAATACGGCGATCCTGAATTGTTGAAGCAGTTGATGCCCGAGGTTTCCAATGCTCGTATGGCATGGAAGTTTTGGCTCTCGTTCTTTGCCATTGCATTGATTATCTTTGTATTGGCTCGTCCTCAGTTTGGTGCAAAGATGGAAACCGTGAAACGTAGTGGTATTGAAACCGTCATTGCGTTGGACATCTCCAACTCCATGTTGGCAGAGGATGTTCAGCCCAATCGTTTGGACAAGTCAAAGAAACTTGTCAGTAAGTTGGTTGATAGTTTTACGAATGATAAGGTTGGATTGATAGTTTTTGCAGGTCAAGCCTTCACTCAACTTCCTATCACGAGTGATTACATTTCTGCTAAAATGTTTCTGGATGCCATCAATCCTTCGTTGATTGCCAGTCAGGGTACTGATATTGGAGGAGCCATCAATTTGGCAATGAAGAGTTTTACTCCCAAAGAAGGAGTCGGACGTGCCATCATCATTATTACTGATGGTGAGAATCACGAAGGAGGAGCAGAGGATGCGGCTCGAGCAGCTGCAGAAAAAGGAATGTTGGTATACGTACTTGGTGTTGGTTCTCCCGAGGGCTCACCCATTCCGTCAGGAACTCGAGCCAATGATTTCAGAAAAGACAAGGATGGCAATGTCATTGTTACCCGCTTGAATGACCAGATGTGTCAATCCATTGCTCAGGCAGGTAAGGGTATGTACATCCGTGTTGATAATTCCAATTCTGCTCAGCGCTTGTTGCAAAGCGAGATGGATAAGTTAGCCAAGGCCGATGTTGAGACTACTGTTTTTACTGAGTTCGATGAACAGTTCATGGTTGTTGCCTGGATAGCTTTGATAGTATTGGTAATCGAGATATTGATTCTCGAGCGTAAAAATCCATTGTTTAAAAACATCAGATTGTTCCGTTGATTATGTTGAAAGCAAAGTATATATTGTCCATTATATGCCTGTTCGTTGTTTTCGGGGGATATGCTCAGAAGACCGACCGCGATTATATCCGTCAAGGAAATAAATTGTATGCTGATAGTTTGTTTGTTAAGGCAGAGGTCGAATATCGCCGTGCAATAGAAATCAATCCAGAGTCTGTAGAGGCAATGTACAATCTTGGTAATTCCTTGATGATGCAGCAAAAGCTTACTGAGGCCATGGATCAGTATGCAAATACACTTTCTCTCATACCTAAAAATGAGAAGAACCTTGCAGAAAACCAAATAGATAAGGAACGATTGGCACAGATTTACCACAATATGGGAGTTATATTACAGAGTGGTAAACAGTACGATCCTTGTATTGAGGCCTATAAGTCTTCTTTGCGCAACAATCCTACTGATCATGAAACTCGTTACAATCTGACTGTGGCCTTGAAACAGCGACAGCAACAACAAGAGCAACAGCAGCAGGATCAACAACAAGATCAGCAGCAGGAACAGGAAAAAGAAGAAGAACAGGAACAACAGAATCAGCAGAACCAGAATCAAGAGCAACAACAGCAAGAAGAACAACAGCAGGATCAACAACAACAGCAACAACCTGAGCAGCAGAATGAGATGTCAAAGGAGAATGCTGAGCAAATGTTGAAAGCCATCATGCAAGATGAAAAAGAGGTGCAGGAGAAGGTTCAGAAGGCTATGCAGGAAGTACAGCCACGCAGATTTGAGAAAGACTGGTAAAGAGAGTGTGAAATATGAAGAATGAAATAAAAGATATGAAAAAGCATTTAATCTTATTTTTATTATCAATCATAGCATCAGTAGGGGTCTTTGCTGATGACATCCAGTTCACAGCTTCGGCACCTAAGGCCGTAGTGAAGGGTGAGCAATTCCGTGTGTCCTACACTGTCACTACACAAAAGGTTAAGGAGTTTCGTGCACCCTCGTTCGATGGGTTTGAGGTATTGATGGGACCTTCGACTTCGCGTAGTAATAGTACTTCTATTGTCAATGGTGAAGTCACCTCCACCAGTACCATCACTTACACTTATATCCTTTTAGGAGTAGAGGAGGGTGAGCATTCTATTCCAGGCGCCTCCATAGTCGCTGATGGTGATAAAAAGACATCAAATTCATTGACCATTAACGTTCTTCCTCCCGATAAGACTACAGGTGGAGGAAATCAATCTGCCCAGGGACGTACTTCCAATGCGGCATCCTCTACTGGTCAGATTTCAAGTAACGACCTCTTTATTACAGCTACAGTAAATAAAACGAATGCTTATGAGCAAGAGGCAATCTTGTTGACGTATAAGGTATATTTCACTGTGAACCTTCGTGAGTTGGAGATAAAGATGCCCGACTTGAAAGGTTTTCTTACACAAGAGGTTGACCTGCAACGCGGACAACCAACCTTGGAGCACTACAATGGACGAAACTACAATACCATTGTATGGAGCCAGTATGTACTCTTCCCTCAACAGGCAGGTAAGTTGGAGATTCCCTCTATCGATTTTGATGCAACTGTAGCTGTCAGAACCCAACGTAGTGTTGACCCATTCGACGTATTCTTCAATGGTGGAACCAGTTATGTGGATGTGCGTAAAACTATCTCTACACCCAAGTTGACGGTAAACGTCAGTCCATTGCCAGCAGGTAAGCCTGCATCTTTTATGGGTGGAGTGGGAGAGTTTGATATGAAGTCCTCCATCACTACTACGGAACTCAAGGCCAATGAAGCCGTAACACTGAAATTGGAAATCTCTGGCGTTGGTAATTTAAAGTTAGTAACTACACCTGAGGTTGATTTCCCGCAAGATTTTGAAACCTACGATCCTAAGGTAGACAATAAGTTTACGTTGACACGTAATGGTTTATCAGGAAAGAAGGTGATAGAGTACTTGGCTATTCCTCGTCATGCAGGCACATTTACCATTCCCTCTATAGAGTTTTCATATTTCGACTTGAAGAGTAAGAGCTACAAGACCCTTTCGACTGAACCTTACGAGTTGAATGTCGCCAAGGGAGAAGGTGCTTCTGAACAAGTAGTATCTAACTTTACCAACAAGGAGGATGTGCGTCTGATAGGACAGGATATCCGTTATATCAAGACGGGTAGTGTAACACTTATTCCAAAGGGACAGTTCTTGTTCGGCTCATGGGTGTACTATGTGTGCTACATCGTTCCTTTGCTCCTGTTGGTCGTAGTTGTTGTCATTTATCGCAAGCGTGCTATCGATAGCCTCAATGTATCGAAGGTGCGTAACAAAAATGCGAATAAGATGGCGGTTAAGCGTTTGAAGTTGGCAGCCAAGTTATTGAAGGAATCCAAGCAGGAGGCCTTCTACGAAGAGGTACTCAAGGCTTTGTGGGGTTATATCAGCGATAAGATGAACATCCCTGTTGCCCATTTGTCCAAGGATAATGTAGAGCAGCAACTCATGCAGCATGGTGTCGATAAGGCCCTTTCCGATGAATTCCTACAACTTCTCAACGAGTGTGAATTTGCGAGATATGCACCTTCCAGTGTAGCGGGTGGTATGGACAAGGTGTATGCTGCTGCTATCGAGGTTATCAGCAGAATGGATAACTCTATCAAGCGAATGAAATAAAAATAGAACATTTTATATAACGAAGATAATGATGAAAACTATCAGAATATTTCTTTTTAGTGCATTCTTGATTACATTAGGCATTGCTCCTCAGTTGAAGGCACAAGAGGTTGAAAACCCCGAGGTATCTGCTGTACAACAAGGTAATAGTGTAGTAGGGGATAGCAAGTCGTTGGCCGACGATGCTTATGTGGCTGGTGACTATGAACAAGCCATCCAACTCTACGAACAGATCCTTGAAACTCAGGGTGAAGCCGCTGCTGTGTACTATAATTTAGGCAATAGTTATTATAAGACATCACAGATAGCCAAGGCCATATTGAACTACGAACGTGCTTTGTTGCTCAATCCTGGTGATGATGATATCCGTTTCAATTTGGAGTTGGCTCGCAGCAAGACCGTTGATCACATTACTCCACTTAGCGAAATGTTTTTCATAACTTGGGCAAAAGATTTGGCAGGCCTTTTCAGTTCCGATGTATGGGCCAAGTGTGCCATTGCCTTTTTTCTGCTCTTCATTATTGTAGTATCGCTCTATATTTTTGGTCACAAATTGGCTGTACGCAAAGTCTCGTTCTTCCTTGCTCTCTTTTTCTTGGTCGTTTGCATTGTATCCAATGTTTCAGCCAGTTATCAAAAGAACTTGAGACAGAATCAGCAGAGTGCAATCGTGATGCTTCCCACTGTATCAGTGAAAAGTACACCCGACAAGAGTGGTACAGACCTGTTTGTCCTGCACGAGGGATGTAAGGTTGAGATAAAAGACAATTCTATGAGCAATTGGAAGGAAATTCGTCTGCCCGATGGTAATGTCGGATGGTTGCCAGTCAGTTCAATAGAGGTAATTTGATATTATGAACGATATCTTACAACAGTTAATCACATTCGACCAATCGTTGCTTCTGCAGTTGAATGGTAGCGAATCGTTCTTTTGGGACAGGGTAATGATGGTCATTACCTCTACAGCAGTGTCTGTCCCCATGTTTGTGGTGCTGTTGTATGTGTTGGTTCGAAATAGTTCTCCCAAGTTCTTTTGGGCTACACTCCTTTCCATTGTACTTACTATTGTGGTGTGCGATCAGGTGGCATCAGGTATCTGTAAACCCTTGTTTCTGCGTTTCCGTCCCACACAGGACCCTTCGCTCATGTATTTGGTCGATGTCGTAGATGGTTATAGGGGAGGGCGCTATGGTTTCATTTCCAGCCATGCCTCCAATACTTTTGGGCTTTGTATATTTCTCTCCCTCTTATTCCGTCACAGAGGTCTTTCCATCATGCTATTCGTATGGGCCAGTCTCAGCACCTATTCCCGCATCTATTTAGGAGTTCATTATCCAGGTGATATCCTCTTTGGCTGTTTGGTAGGATGCTTGTCAGGTTATCTGTTCCATCGTCTCCTTTTATGGGCTGGTAATCGTATGCGGTGTGTCCGTGGTGGCACCTCTTCGCTCTGTACCTCCACAGGTTATCTTGTGAGCGATGTAAACCTTATTATACTGACTCTTTTGCTCACATACGCTATTATCCCTATTTGGGCAGTAGTCTGATTATTGTGAGCAAATAATCTTATTCCTTTCCCAAGAACTGTAGTGCACACGTCCATTACAGTTTTTTTTATCCCATTTATGGTATCGAATATTTAGAAGAATAGTATTGTATCAAATTCATCCTATCTTCGTCAAGAGAAAAAATACCTCAAAAAGAGCGTTGTATTGAAAAAATATGTATCTTTGAGCTATCCGAGGGGAGAAATCCTCGAGTGATATTTATAAAAATGGAGATATGGTAACTTTATTAATTATATACTATGCTATCGTTTGTTGCTTAATTAAGATATGGGAGTTATGGGTGATTGTTATTAAAATTTTGTATAAAATATTATCTAAATTGATGGGTAAGGAATTGACAATTTTCAGCCTTATAGTTGGAGTTATATATATATTAAATTTGATATTTCAGAGTGACATATTGAGAATAATTACCTATGTTATCGTTGCCATATTCGCAATAGTTATAATGGTATATTTGATTAGAATTATTTTAAAGATGTATATAAAATTCTAAATTAGAATAAATTATGGATTATTTTAGAGAAGATGGGAATACCTTAAACAAAGTAGCTGACGCATTGAATAAAAGAGCTGATGTTGCACATGCTGTAGAGCTAAGAAAAATTGTAAAAGAACAAGATATACGTGAACAAAATAAACTTATCAATGAGTTTAGAGAATGGTTAACTAGTGAATATAAAATTTCAGGGACTAGTTATATTAGTATAGAAGATCAACGTTACATTATTGATATAGAAGGAAATGTGTCTATAAAAAATAAAAATTCACGACGTTTGTTCAAAGATGTAAATGCGGAATTTAGAAAGGTGTCTGGAAATTTTGACATATCAAAATGTAAAATTGAAGATTTATATGGATGTCCAAAAGAAGTTGGTGGAGATTTTACATGTCAAGGTTGTAAGTCATTGAGGTCAACAAAAGGTTTTCCTAAAAAAGTTTCGGGAAAATATACGTTTACGGATTGTCCTAATCTTAAAGACTATACGGATGCACCTTGTGGAAATTTGATAGAAATTTGTAATACAGCTTTACAAAAGTTTAAAAATTGGAAATCACGTGTATAATTTTTTGGTAATTTAGGAATTAAAAAAGTATTGTTGCGAGAATTGATAGAACTAAATATGGTGAATTCATCCTATCTTCGTCAAGAGAAAAAATACCTCAAAAAGAGCATTGTATTGAAAAAATATCAATCTTTGTGATGTCCGAGGGGAGAATTCCTCGGGTGATTAAAAATAATCTAAGCCATTACTAATATGCAAATAATTAATCTTTGTAAAGAAGAACAACAGATTAGAGACTTTGATATCAGTCGCTATTCCTTAAAATTAATAAATAGAGTGTTGTGGGGGGATTCAGTTCTTTCATTGTCTTATTACTACAAACATTGGAAAAATATTTCTCTTGATGAAGAAAATAGCATTGTAAAATTCAATGGTGGAGTGGGTGAAAATACTCTCTATAGAACACTAAATCAAATTCCCATCTATTTCGTGACAATAGATCAATGCAATAAGTCTTTTAGTGTAGATTTCTTTGGACGAAGAGAATGTGTATGTGTACCTGAAGATAAATGTGTATGTGTACCTGAAGATAATATTGGTATTATATACGATTTGTTAGGTGTGTATATTAGTGCAAAAAATACTCTAATAAATTCCTCAACTCTAATTTGTAATTCAAAACCTATTATTTATATTTGGGTAGATAAGATATGGGAAATATGTAATAGGAATTGGCATAATTATCAATTGTTATTATCCAAAGTCATATTACATGAACTAATGCATGGTATGATGGATGTAACATTGTTAGGATATAATTATTTTAAATCAAAACCTGAAGAAGAGAGTTTGGCTAATGCAATTCCTTTACTTCTCTTAAAAGAATATGTCAATCCAACAGATTGGGAGTTCTTAGCTGAATTTGTAAAGAATCAGCCAAGTCCTTATAGTAAGGGATGGGTATATGCCAATAGAGGAATTGAAGAAGTTAGTAAAGCCCTTCACGAATATATGCGTAGAAAAAGAAACTTGAAGTAATAAGTAAAGTCTAATTTTAAAATAGAATATTTTATGAGTATATTTGATACCTTAGATGATGAAGGAAATGTAACGACAGATTCATCTGAACTTATCAAGCAAGAGATAATTGATTGGATTAAAAAATACTGTGGGGGAGCTGAACATAATTACAACAAGATTAAAATCGATTATAAAGATGGGAAATATATAGTTAATTGGGCAGAAGACGTAATAGTATCATCTGATGCACCATCTCTAAATAACGGTCTATTCGTTTGGGGAAAAATTGTAGGAATCTTTGATTGTTCTGAATGTAATAAATTAAAATCTCTTGAAGGTGCTCCTACAGAAGTACTAGACTTTGATTGTTCTATATGTGAAAACCTTACATCTCTTGAAGGTGCTCCTCAAAAGGTTTATGGAAATTTCTATTGCGTCGATTGTATGAACTTGGAATCTCTCAAAGGTGCTCCAGAAGAAGTTGGAGGAATTTTTGATTGTTCAGGTTGTTTCAAATTGACTTCTCCTAAGGGGGGGGCTAAGAAGTATAGAGAATTAAGAATACCAAAACATTTGCGTTAGAATATTACGGATAAACTTATTGAATGTTTAGAACTCAATAAGAATATAGTTTACGTTGTATATATAGATGTCCCAACCCAAAAACTTAACTGAAAAGGTTGACAACACATTTTTCTATCCTAATATGGTTTATCTCTCTAATGAGATGTTTACGCAGGATTTTCGGCTTTCCTGTTAAGCGTGGCAAAGAAAATCCAAAATAAATAGGGGAGAGGGATATGCTTTTTAATAGGAATAGCATATCTCACTATGTCGTATTTTATATATGAATGGTAATATTTGTAAATGGTTATTCTATAATGCTTTACGCTTCGTTGTTAAAGCTTATTATAGTCTGGGTTCTAAGCCTATATAGTTTGATGGACAAACCTATATACTTTGATGAACAAACCTCTGTAGTTTGTTTACGTATATATATAATAAGGTAAGTCGTACCTATAACGTAAGAAAATGAACCATAGATATTGGGAATTACCTTTGCATAATAATTAGACGTGTTGTTGAAGATAGCTTAAATGGCCATAGAAATTATAAGATAAATGGCAAAGTATCTTAAGATGAAGTGACGATGGACTTGTTATCTTTATCGCTGTATATCCTAAAGATTTTTATTGTTTAATAGTATATTCATAATTGCGATTATGTTTAATAGATAACGTAAAAGTCAAAAAATGCCTTATTTTTATTCTCCCCCTCTGTTTATTATACCCTCTATAATATTTTAGAGGAATATATAAATAATATTGTTGTGCAGGATTTTGTATATGTAATCAGTAAAAATAAAAAATTAGGCGCGAATTGTGCAGGCATGTACGGATAAAGTTTTGAATGTAAATCCGTGAAATCTGCGTAATTCGCGCCTAAATAGTTTTTTGTCTAAAAAATGTCTATAAAAACAAGTTTTTTAGCTATTCATAATCTTTTCAATCTCTTCGAGCTCTTTACCCATGTTCAACATGTAGTAAATGCTATAGAGACCATTGAGCCACATTTGTTGTTGATCGGGCTTCAACTCACGTACTTTCTGGTAGTGAGGCATTGCTTCGCGGTAGTAACCCTTCACAACTTCCATGTCTTGCTTGTACTTCTTTGAACGTACATCGGTAGAAGCTTGATCCTGATAGTCGCGTGCCAATGTGCAGTAGACCAATCCGAGGTTTGAATGAGCTTCAGCATAGTCGGGTCTTGCTTCGATTGCAGCCTTGTAAGCAGCGATAGCATCGTCGTATCTCTTCAAGTTCTGGCAGAGGTAACCTTTTACGTATTGCATGAAAGAGTCGCTGGGATCCTTTGTAACCATGTCGTTGGCGAATTGCAAGGCTTCGTCGAACTTGCCTGTAGTGTTGTAGTAATCCAACAAGTTTGATACGAAATAGTCGCTATCGGGGAATTTCTTCACACCTTCCTGAAGTTCGGCAATCCACTTAGCTGTATCGCCCATTTCGCGGTATGCAGAAGCGGTAAACTCGTAACCATAGTTGCTATACTTGGGTTGTTCCTTTACTACGGGAGTGAACTTCATTACGCTTTCGTAATCCTTCAATTGCATTGAAGCCAAGCTTGCGTAGTATGCAATCTGACCGATGAGTGTATCGTTTACTATGGCTGAATCCTTAGCAATCATGGGGTTTTGAGCTGACTCGATGTAGAGTGAGAAGTACTTGAGGGCCTTTTCGTTGTCCTTGTCGTCGTTGTAATACTTCACACCACCATTGATGAGCCATCCGCGGTTGCCCAACAAGAATGTCTTGTTAGGTGCATTGTACTTTACCTTCACGGGGCGACCCTTCTTATCTACGGCTACCTTCTCTACTTCGTCGCATTTGAAGTAGTTGGTATAGACATTGTACAAGCTGTTGTACATCTTGTCATAGTCGGGAGTCTGTTGTCTGTAAAGCTTGACTTGTTCATTTTCGAAATGCATCTTTTGGATGGTACCAGCGACATTCCAAACGTCGGGTTGTGCAGTTATTTCGGGATACTTCATAGCTCCGTCAATCAACTTTTGTGCTTGATTTAGGTCACCACCCGGGGTTTCTGCTAATTTTTGGGCTTCCTTTACAGCCTTTTCTGCTTGTTTCAATTCTTTTGCATAGGCCTTAGGATCGGCTTGTGCAAAAACAACAACGCATGAAAGCATCAGCATTGAGATTGAAAATAATACTTTTTTCATAATCTGTTGCGTTTTAAATTTAATACGTTTGATTTATTATTTTTGTTCAATTATTGTTTTCATTTGTGAGGTTTTCCTCGTTTTGAGTTGATTCGGGTGAATCGATGATTTCCTCCTCCTCTGCCTCGGTGGCTACTTTGCAGACACTACCAATCTGGTCGTTGCGCTTCTCGAGGTTGATAAGGCGTACTCCCTGAGTAGCACGTCCCATCACGCGTACGTCGGCGACTTTCAGGCGTAGGGTGATACCTGACTTGTTGATGATCATAAGGTCATTTTCGTCGGTAACGGTCTTGATTGCCACCAACTTACCAGTCTTCTCTGTAATCTTCAATGTGCTTACGCCCTTGGCACCACGGTTGGTCTTGCGGTAGTCTTCGATGTCGCTTCGTTTTCCGTATCCTTGTTCAGAAACTACCATGATAGTCTCTTTCTCAGGATCCTTCACACAAATCATACCGATTACTTCGTCCTGTCCATCTTCGTCGAGTGTCATTCCTCGTACACCAGTAGATACACGTCCCATGGGGCGTACGGCGGTTTCGTTGAAGCGGATGGCACGTCCGTTGCGGTTGGCCATGATGATTTCGTTAGAGCCATTGGTCATGCGTACTTCTATCACGCGGTCGTCTTCGCGGATGAGGATGGCGTTCACACCATTTGCACGCGGGCGGCTATATTGCTCGAGGCTTGTCTTCTTGATGATACCATTCTTAGTACAGAATACGAGGTAATGGCTGTTCACAAACTCCTTGTCATTGAAGTTCTTCACGCGTACGAATGCGTTCACGGCATCGTCGGAGTCGATGTTGAGCATATTTTGAATGGCGCGTCCCTTTGAGTTCTTGGCACCTTCGGGGATTTCGTACACTTTCAACCAATAGCAGCGTCCCTTTTGGGTGAAGAAGAGCATGGTATTGTGCATGGTGGCTGGATAGATGTACTCTACGAAGTCTTCGTCACGTGTCTGAGTACCCTTTGACCCTACTCCACCACGGTTTTGAGCACGGAATTCGCTCAGCGGTGTGCGCTTGATGTATCCCATGTGGCTGATGGTGATAATCATTTCGTCATCGGCATAGAAGTCTTCGGGGTTGAATTCCTCTGAAGAGTATACGATTTCCGAGCGGCGCTCGTCACCATATTTCTCCTTGATTTCGATGAGTTCGTCCTTCATTACCTTACGGCAGAGTTCGTCGTTCGCCAACACTTCTTCGTAGTAGGCAATTTGCTTCATTACCTCTTCGTATTCGGCGTGCAACTGGTCTTGCATGAGGCCTGTCAATTGGCGCAGACGCATTTCTACGATGGCACGGCTCTGTATTTCGCTCAAGTTGAAGCGCTCCATCAAGCCTGTGATAGCCTCGGCAGGTGTCTTGGCGGCGCGAATGATAGCGATTACTTCATTGATGTTGTCACTTGCAATGATGAGACCTTCCAAAATGTGTGCGCGCTCCTTGGCCTTGCGGAGGTCGAATTGTGTGCGACGCAATACCACTTCGTGACGATGCTCTACGAAGTAGCGGATGAGGTCCTTCAGGTTCAGTGTCTTAGGACGTTGTTGTCCTGTATTTCCTACCAACGCTACGTTGTTTACACCGAAACTGCTCTGCAAAGCGGTCATCTTGAAGAGTTTGTTCAATACCACACTGGCGTTAGCATCGCGTTTGATGTCGATGACGATGCGCATACCTTCGCGGTCACTCTCGTCATTGGCGTTGCTGATGCCCTCGATCTTCTTTTCATTTACGAGGTCGGCAATGCTCTTGATGAGTTCGGCCTTGTTTACGTTGTAAGGTATCTCAGTTACCACAATCTTGTCGTGGTTTTGTCCTGTCTCAATCTCGGCTTTAGCGCGCATTACTACGCGTCCACGTCCTGTCTCGTATGCTTCGCGTACGCCGGCCATACCATATATATATCCTCCTGTGGGGAAGTCGGGAGCCTTGACGTACTGCATCAATTCGTCGATGGTGATGTCGTTGTTGTCGATATAGGCTACACAGGCGTCAATCACCTCGCTCAAGTTGTGAGGTGGCATGTTGGTAGCCATACCTACGGCAATACCTGATGCACCGTTTACCAACAAGTTGGGGATGCGTGTGGGCATTACTGTGGGTTCTTGCAACGAGTCGTCGAAGTTGTTGGTGAAGTCAACGGTCTCTTTGTAGAGGTCCTGCATCATGTCTTCGCCTATCTTTTGGAGACGTGCTTCGGTGTAACGCATAGCAGCGGCAGAGTCACCATCTACCGAACCAAAGTTACCCTGTCCGTCGACGAGCGGATATCTCATTGCCCAATCCTGTGCCATACGCACCAGGGCACCATATACTGATGAGTCGCCGTGGGGGTGGTACTTACCGAGTACATCACCGACGGTACGAGCCGATTTCTTGTAGGGTTTGTCCGAAGTATTGCCCAATTCCATCATACCATAGAGGATACGACGATGTACGGGCTTCAATCCGTCTCTTACATCAGGGAGAGCACGTGCTACGATTACTGACATGGAGTAGTCGATGTACGACGACTTCATCTCTTCCTCGATGTTAATCTTTATAATTCTATCTTGTTCAAGCATTTAGTGTAAATATTTTTATTCTATTCTCTCTTGATTCTCAAAAACAATGCTAAATTACTACAATTTTGGCACATGGGAAAGTTTTTTAATAAAAAAAACTCTTTTTTAGCCATATTTTATTGAAGTGCCATCGGGTGTTGTCTGCGGATGGCAAATAACGGTACGAAAACATCAGTAAAATGGGCGATTTTGCTTGGATTATCTAAACTTTTTTTCTCCCCTACCTGAGAAAAAATTTCCCCTCGTTGGAGAAAAAATATGGGCAAGAAAATAATCTTTTTATCCATTCATTAGGACTTTGGCACACTGTTTGCAGATAATTAAGGAAAAGTCGGGTGACGAACCTCATTTTTATGTGTATATTTGCAACCCGAATACAAGTCAAAGAGAATAGGAAAAAGAGATATATGAATAGTCAGTTTTCGCCAAAATTGTCAATAGTACTGGCTTATAGTCGCGAGGAAGCAGTGCGTTTGCAGACTCCCTTTATAGGCTCCGAACACCTGTTACTGGGCATCATACGCGATGGAGACGGACGGGCAATAGATGCATTGAATACCCTGTCGGTAGACTTAGTGAATGTGAAGCAGGAGTTGGAGATGAAACTGCGTGAGCAAGGGGCTTCTGTGAACTTGGATGAACCGAATTTGAACGAAGAAGCATCCAGATTGTTACGTCTGAGTGTATTGGAGGCGCGCCTGCATCGTAGCGACGAGGTGTGCACCGAACACGTATTATTGGCAATGTTAAAGGAAAAGAAAAATATGGTAGCAAAAATATTGGAAGACAACAAGGTAAATTACACTCAAGTGGTGCAGGTCTTGAATGGTGCAACACCAGAGACGCGTCCTCAGATGGGATTTGGACTTGACGACGATGATGAGGAAGACGATGGCTTGGGTTATGCTGATAACAAGCATGATTCGGCCAATGGAGAACCCCGCCAGCAAGGACAATCGGCCACTACTACTCGCCAGGCAAAGAGCGCAAACGATACTCCTGTCATCGATAGTTTCGGTGTTGACATGACTCGTGCTGCCGCCGAGGGTAAACTTGATCCCGTGGTTGGTCGTGAGAAGGAAATAGAGCGATTGGCACAAATCCTTAGCCGAAGGAAGAAGAATAACCCTGTCCTTATAGGTGAACCAGGTGTAGGAAAAAGTGCTATTGTTGAGGGACTTGCCCTGCGCATCGTTCAACGCAAGGTTTCACGTTTGCTCTTTGGTAAACGCTTGGTGGCATTGGATATGACCAGTGTGGTGGCAGGTACTAAGTATCGTGGTCAATTCGAGGAGCGTATTCGCTCCATCCTCAATGAGTTGCAGAAGAATCCTGATGTTATTCTCTTCATCGACGAAATACATACCATCGTAGGAGCTGGCTCGGCACCAGGTTCGATGGATGCTGCTAATATGTTGAAGCCGGCTTTGGCGCGTGGCGAGATTCAGTGTATAGGTGCGACCACTTTGGATGAATATCGTAAAAGTATCGAGAAGGATGGAGCCCTCGAACGACGTTTTCAAAAGGTTATTGTAGAGCCT
This sequence comes from Bacteroidaceae bacterium, assembly GCA_017560945.1. Taxonomy (GTDB): domain Bacteria; phylum Bacteroidota; class Bacteroidia; order Bacteroidales; family Bacteroidaceae; genus Phocaeicola_A. The sequence goes on from JAFZDY010000052.1 coordinate 52,842, forward strand.
TCTACGTCCGATGAGACACTTCAAATATTGCAAAATATCAAGGATAAATACGAGGAGCACCACAATGTTCGCTATACTCCCGAAGCCATTCAGGCGTGTGTCAAATTGGCAGAAAGATATTTGACTGATCGTAGTTTCCCCGATAAGGCGATAGATGTAATGGACGAAGCCGGCTCTCGTGTTCATCTGATCAATATCAGTGTGCCAAAGGAAATAGAGGAACAGGAAAAATTGCTCGAAGAGTTGAAAGAGCAGAAGAACTTGGCCGTTCGCCAGCAAAATTATGAATTGGCCGCAAGTTTCCGCGACAAGGCTCGTCGTATGGAAGAGGAATTGGAGGCTCAGAAGCGTGAACTTGAAAAACAACAGAAGGATACTCCACAAGTGGTTGATGAAGAGGATATTGCCGGAGTTGTCTCTATGATGTCGGGCATCCCTGTACAACGTATGGCGCAGGCTGAAGGTGTCAAGTTAAAAGGTATGAAGGAGGGATTGATGTCGAAGGTTATCGCACAAGATGCGGCCGTGGAGACATTGGTGAAGGCTATACTTCGTAGTCGTGTGGGATTGAAGGATCCCAATCGTCCAATAGGCACATTTATGTTCTTGGGTCCTACAGGAGTTGGAAAAACGTTGCTTGTCAAGGAATTAGCGCAGTATATGTTTGGCTCGTCAGACGCGCTTATTCGTGTCGACATGAGTGAATACATGGAGAAACATGCCGTTAGCCGTTTGGTTGGCGCACCTCCGGGTTATGTGGGATACGAAGAAGGTGGTCAATTGACCGAACGTGTACGTCGCAAACCTTATTCAATAGTACTTTTTGATGAGATAGAAAAGGCTCATAGCGAGGTGTTTAATATGCTTTTGCAAGTAATGGATGAAGGCAGATTGACCGATAGTTATGGTCGTACTATCGACTTTAAAAACACCATCATTATCATGACTTCAAACGTGGGTACTCGCCAATTGAAGGACTTTGGTAAAGGTGTAGGTTTTACTGCTCACATAAAAGATGATAAAGAGGTGTCGCGCAGTGTCATACAGAAGGCTTTGAATAAGCATTTCTCACCCGAATTCCTCAATCGTGTGGACGAAATAATCACTTTTGATCAATTGGATAAAACCGCTATCCGTCGCATCGTAGACATTGAACTAAAGGGCCTTTTAAAGCGTGTAGAGGGACTTGGATACCACCTCGAACTTACTGATGCTGCTTGTGACTTGTTGGCTGATAAGGGATACGATGTGCAGTTTGGTGCTCGCCCCTTAAAACGTGCCGTACAAACCTATGTAGAGGATTTACTATCCGAGTTGCTGGTAGATGGAACTATCCCTGTGGATTCTACCATTCGCATTGATAAACATCCCGAAAAAGACGAATTGTTAATCGTTTAGTAATATGTCAAAATGTCAGAGAAACAACTCTGGCATTTTTTTTGTTTTTATATATTCGAAAAGTTGAATAAATAACGAACTAACATAAGAAATAATAAGTATTATGCAGAAAGGTAACATCGGGGTTACGACCGAGAACATCTTCCCCGTCATCAAAAAGTTCTTGTATAGCGATCATGAGATTTTCCTTCGCGAATTGGTTTCCAATGCTGTGGATGCTACCCAAAAATTGAAAACCTACGCTTCAAAGGGTGATTTTAAAGGCGAATTGGGCGACATTACTGTACGTGTGAATCTCGATAAAGAGGCTGGAACTATCACCATCAGTGACCATGGTATAGGTATGACTGCTGAGGAAATCGACAAGTATATCAATCAGATTGCATTTTCTGGTGCAAATGATTTCTTGGACAAGTATAAGGACGATGCTAACGCTATCATTGGACACTTCGGCCTTGGTTTCTACTCTGCCTTCATGGTAGCCAAGAAGGTGGATATTATCACTCGTTCATACCAAGAAGGTGCGCAAGCCGTGAAGTGGAGTTGTGACGGAAGTCCTGAATTTACGCTTGAAGAGGCTGAACGCGCTGAACGTGGTACTGACATTGTACTTTACATCGATGATGATTGCAAAGAGTTTCTTGAAGAGAGCCGTATTTCTGCTCTGTTGAACAAGTATTGCCGTTTCTTGCCTGTGACCGTTGCTTTCGGTAAGAAAAAGGATTGGAAAGATGGTAAACAAATTGAGACAGAGGAGGATAATGTAATCAATAATACAGATCCCCTGTGGATGAAAAAGCCACAAGATTTGAAAGATGAGGATTATAAGAAGTTTTATCGCGACCTATATCCTATGTCCGATGAACCCCTCTTCTGGATTCACCTCAATGTGGATTATCCCTTCAACTTGACAGGTGTACTCTATTTCCCAAAAATTAAGAGCAACATTGATCTTCAGAAGAATAAAATTCAGCTTTATTGCAATCAAGTATATGTGACAGATTCAGTGGAAGGTATTGTACCTGACTTCCTTACCTTGTTGCATGGTGTGATTGACTCTCCAGACATCCCATTGAATGTGTCACGCTCTTATCTTCAGAGTGATAGCAATGTGAAAAAGATCTCTACTTACATCTCAAAGAAGGTCGCAGATCGTTTGCAAAGCATCTTTAAAAATGACCGTAAGGAGTTCGAGCAAAAATGGGATGACTTGAAACTCTTCATTCACTATGGATTGCTTACTCAAGAGGACTTTTATGATAAGGCTAATAAGTTTACGCTCTTCAAGGATACAGATGACAAATTCTATACTTACGAAGAGTATCAGACACTTATCAAGGACAATCAGACAGATAAGGATGGAAATCTTATCTACCTTTATGCCAATAATAAAGAGGAACAATATGCTTACATTGAAGCAGCTACTGCCAAGGGATACAATGTATTGTTGATGGATGGCCAGTTGGATACTGCTTTAGTGGGTATGTTGGAGCACAAACTCGAAAAGGCACGTTTCACTCGCGTGGATAGTGATGTAGTAGATCGTCTCATCGCTAAAGAAGAGGCTAAGAATGCCAATATTGAAGCTGGTAAGAGCGAAATTCTTTCGTCAGTATTCCGTAGCCAATTGCCTCAAGTAAATAAGGTAGAGTTTCATGTCGAGGCTCATTCTTTGGGGGAAACAGCTAGTCCTATCCTTATCACTCAAGGTGAATATATGCGACGAATGAAAGAGATGGCAAATTTGCAACCTGGCATGGCTTTTTATGGTGAGATGCCAGATATGTTTAATCTTGTGCTCAATGTGGATCACAAACTCATAAAGAGCGTGTTGGCTGATACTGATAAGGAGTGTGAGGCAGAATTGTCGCCAATCGAAGCCGAACTTCGTGGTTTGAATGCTCGTCAAGCTGTGCTTGAGCAGGCACAAAAGGATAAGAAGGTCGATGAAATATCTGAGGCAGAGAAGAATGATTTAGAAGACGTAGAAAAGAAAATTGCTGCTGAAAAGAGCAAAAAAGAGGCTGTGATTAGCAAATTCGCTTCAGAAAATAAGGTTGTACATCAACTTATTGACCTTGCTTTGCTTCAGAATGGAATGCTCAAGGGTGAAGCTCTTAATAATTTTGTGAAGCGCAGTATCGATTTAATTTGATAAAAGGTGTTTTGACGGCACGGATTACGCGGATTTTTCAATGATAAAACCATTTTGCGTAATCCGTGCTATTTTTACATGGAAATAGGCTATTACTTAACTTTCCAAGTATCAATGAGTTGATGGATTAGACGAAAAAAACTTGGAAAAAAGTCTTTGAAATATTTGGCTAGTATATGAAAAAGCAGTACCTTTGCACTCGTTAAACAAACAAGGTCGCGTAGCTCAACTGAATAGAGTAGCTGACTACGGATCAGCCGGTTACAGGTTTGAATCCTGTCGCGATCACGATACTTCATAAATATTTGTTTGACATTTGGCTCCGTAGCTCAACTGAATAGAGCATCTGACTACGGATCAGAAGGTTACAGGTTTGAATCCTGTCGGAGTCACAAGGAATACTCTCGCTGTGAAGCGAGGGTATTCTTTGCTTTTATAAGGATTGTATTTATTTCTTCAAGGTGGCTATAAGGTGTTTTTCACTTTCTCCATCTTTTTACTCAATGAATAATAAAAACGCGAATTACACCGAATAATACGGATGGTTTGAATCCGTGTATCCTGTGTAATCCGCGCCTAATTATTAGGGGTTGGATTAATATTGTAAAGCTAATTACTCCATTACTTGGTAAATGTGGCGGAGATTGCGACCTTCGTGATCGTAATCCAATCCATATCCTACAATGAATTCATTTTCAATATCGAAACAACGATACGGAATATCCAAATCTACTTTTAAGTTTCCTGGCTTTACCAACAGAGATGAGATGTATACTTCGGCAGGATTCTTGTCCTCCAACATATGAAGCAACTCCTTCATAGTGAAACCTGAATCGACAATATCCTCTACGATTACTACGGTACGTCCTTCGATGCTCTGAGTCAATCCTAAAAGGTGTTTGATTTGACCTGTAGAACTATCTCCTTCGTAAGATGCTACTCGTACAAATGTGATTTCACAAGGTATTGTAATGTCGCGTAACAAATCTGCGGCAAAAACGAACGAACCATTTAGAATAACAAGGAACAGGGGATTCTTGCCTGCTAAATCGTTATTCATTTTTGTTGCTAATTCTTTTACACGACTGAGAATTTTATCCTCGGTGATATACAAGCCAAAGAGTTTATCTTTTACTTTTACGGTATCCATTGTTTCGTTGTATGTTTATTTTTATGTAAAAACGATGTTAGAATGTCCATTTAGCTGCTAATGTGGGGATAAGATAGAATCTATTGTTGATTCCATCTGTAGGCCATACCAAATTGTTGCAGATTTCCATTTCTGCACCTACACTTAACTTGCAATCATCATCCACACTATCAAGTTGCCATAAATTTACCCAAAATTGTGGTTCACTGCTTAGAATCAATGAACCATTTACACTATTGTCGTGCCAAAGGTCTGCGTAACCACTGAATGTATAGAGACCTTCGCCAAAATGTATGCCCCATACAGTGGTGATTTGCCAACTATGATTGGTCTCCACCACCTGATTAGCCAAATATTTGTATAACAACTGCAAAGAGAAAGTCTTACTGAAGTCTGCATTTGCCCAATTCCATGCTGCACCTGTCAAATATGCATCATTGTAACTTCCTGTTATTCCAGACAAACCTCCATTGTACTCAATATGCAAAGCTATAGGAGACTCCCAGAAACGGAGCTCACGTGAAAATTCAGTATATACACTCTCTAATTTGTTGTCGGCAAAATTTCCATCTACAAAGAAATAGGTACTTCCCCATTTGTCTGCTGTAAAGTTTTCAATGGTAGCTGTCCAATGCGGACGATTGGATAATTCGCTTCCATATATATTGTTACCGAAATCGTGGTGCATCTGAACGTTTAATTGTGCTGCCAAATGCAGTGATACAAATGCTAATGCAATGGATGATATGATTTTTTTCATTGTTATTACCTTTATGAATTACTGAAAATAGTGATTTCTCTCGATGTTGTATTTACTTACAAAAGGAATTTAAGTAAGAATACTGCTGCCAGTACATACATACCCACAGACAAAACCTTCCTATTTCCACTGAGGAGATTGATGATCACATACATTAGATGTCCCAACATAATACCATCAGAGATGCTGTACGCCAAGGGCATAAAGATGATGCAAATGAAAGCAGGAATTGATTCTTTGTAATCGAAGAAGTCAATTTTCCAGATGTTGCTCATCATCATCAATCCGACTAATACCAACACAGGGGCTGTTGCTGCGGCTGGTATAGCCAAGAAGAAGGGTGCAAAGAACAAGGAAATGAGGAAACATATACCAGTAACAAAGGAGGTAAATCCGCTACGACCACCTTCGTTTACACCTGCTGCACTTTCTACATATACAGCTACGGTACTTGTACCCATTACAGCACCAGCAGCTGTAGATACAGAGTCAACCATAAATATCTTCTTAAGTCCGGGAATCTTTCCGTCTTCCTTTATCATTCCTGCACGGTTTGTAACACCTATTACAGTACCAATACAGTCGAACAAATCTACAAACAAAAGGGTAAACACGATGATTACCATGTCTTTAGTAAATATACCTTGCCATTCGAGTTGCATAAATATAGGTTCAATGCTAGGAGGTACACTGAATACGCCACTGATTTCTGTTACTCCCATGGGGATACCGATAAGTGTGGTGGCTATGATACCTATCAACAAAGCACCTTTTATGTCTTTTACTAACATAATGGAAGTCAATGCTATACCTATTAGACCAAGAAGGCCTGAACCTGAAGTTAAGTTACCCAAACTAACCAATGTAGCCTCGTTGTCCACGATGACACCTGCATTTTTCAATCCAATGAATGCTATGTAGAGTCCAATACCTGCACTGATTGCACTTTTTAAAGAGTCAGGAATCACTTCTACTATCTTTTCGCGTAAGTTTGTAACGGTCAATAAAATGAATACCAAACCTTCGAGGAATACCGCCGTCAGTGCAAATTGCCAAGAGTAGCCCATAATCAAAACCACCGTGTAAGCAAAAAATGCGTTCAATCCCATACCTGGTGCAAGCGCCAATGGTAATTTTGCATACAATGCCATAAAAATGGTCGGAAGTGCCGACATCAATACTGTGGTTGTGAACAAGGCTCCCTTGTCCATACCTGTTTCACCAAGGATACTAGGATTTACAGCCAAGATGTAGGCCATTGTAAGGAATGTGGTGATACCAGCCATGACTTCCGTCTTAACGGTAGTCTCTTTTGGATTGAATCCGAAAAGTTTTCCAAGCATAATTTTAGATTCTTTTATTTATTTTGGCTACAAAGATAGAAACAATTTCTTTATAAATACCATAAAACGCCCTAAATCTTAATCGATATAGAGCGTTTTTTAGGTTTTTAGCATACTTTTCTTAGTACTTTATGTGCAGTTCTTGCAATATTTGGCGCATTTTCTCAAACGTAGTGATACGTGTGGGCACAAGCGGTAAGCGTAGACGGTTCTCAATCATACCCATCGCATTCAGCATAGCCTTGACACCTGCGGGGTTTCCATCGACAAAGAGTAAGCTGAACAATTCGGTGAAACTATGGTGAATTTTCAAAGCATTGGCATAGTCACCTTGTAATGCAAGGCGAGTCATACGGCTAAATTCCTTGGGAAATGCGTTTCCTATTACAGAAATAACACCTACGGCGCCCAGTGTAATGAGGGGGAATGTAATTCCGTCGTCACCAGATATTACATCAAAGTTTTCAGGCTTGTTCTTGATGATGTCGTCCATCTGAGTAATGTTGCCTGATGCTTCCTTGATAGCAATGACATTCTTGAAATCGCGTGCAATGCGCAGGGTGGTTTCTGCGGTCATATTCACTCCTGTGCGACCTGGCACATTATAGAGTACGATTGGGAGTTCTGTTGATTCTGCTATCGCTTTATAGTGCTGATAAATACCTTCTTGTGAAGGTTTGTTATAGTAAGGTACAACGGATAAAATAGCGTCAATACCCGTAAAATCGTCATTCTTTAAACTATCGATAATAGCTTGAGTATTATTACCTCCACAACCGAGCATGATGGGGATTCGTCCATTTACACGCTCCACCACGAGGCGAGTAATCTCTTTTTTTTCTTCTGTGGACAATGTAGGAGTTTCGGCTGTAGTACCTAATACGCACAGGAAATCTGCACCATTTTGTACCAAATGGTCAACCATACGCATTAAGGCAGGATAATCAACTGAACCATCTTCCTTGAAAGGGGTAATGAGGGCCACGCCCATTCCTTTAAATCTACGGTATATCATATAGATAGCGTTTCTTTCGTTTCAATTTTAAACTAATTGGCCGCAAAATTACAAAATAAATTCGGTAAAAACAGCGTTTTGCTTGACAAATATTCCTCTTTCCTGTGATTTTAGAAACAATTTTGTCTGAACTGATTGGTGGACGATGATGCTCCTTTCCTTTCTATAGTCATAATAGCTCCTTATTTTTGTTCCCTTCCTCCCTCATCTTGTCTTGTTGCCATAGTGAAGGTAGTCTCCTGCCACAGTGATGGCAGTTCTCTGCCAAGCCGATGGCAGTTCCCTGCCTCCATGGTGGCAGACGTCTGCCAACGCCGTTGGCAGTGGCAAAAGATGCGGATGAGTTGGTGAAAAGATGCAGACGTGCGCTTATTGCCAAAGGTAATCTTCCTCGTAAGCGTCGAAATCCCACTCTTCAGTGAAACCGAGTCGGGCGATTATCTGGCGCACAGCTTTCTGTTCGTCGGGTGAAAGCAGGCGCTCTCCCTTGCGGATGCGGTAGTAGTTCCGTTCGCTGAAGTGCAGCGACAAGGCCGTTACTGCCCGTTCGTGAATTTTGTAGGGCAGTTCTCCCATCACCTTCTTCATGCCTTTGGCGTAGCGCACCTTTTGTGCCGAGGTATAGTGCTTGCATCCGTTTTCGGATGTTTCGAGAAACTTGGGATTAAAAATCGTAACTTGTGCATCCTCGCACTCTGTCAGAGCCACATGGCGCAGGCATTCCTTTGCCTTCGGACATTCCGTCCGTGTGCATAGGGGGTAGTTGAATGGTATTTTCATTGTGGTATTTATTATAATTGCATTTTCGATGTAAAGTTAATCATTTTTGTGGGTATAATCGTGGGTTTTTATGGATCCTTTAAATCAGGACGATAGGTTTACAGTTCTTCAATTTTATATCCACTTCTTTTAGCAAAGCTAATCATTTCATCACTATCAAATGGACATCCTTTACCCCATTGGTCTGTTAAAGCAAATATGATACCGTCTGCGCTTTTCATCAATTGGGACTCCTCTTTGAAACAACGGACTTCTCCGAGTCTTTCCTTTCGATAAATCCTACCAGGTAATCGTGTCTCAATCTCAGAAAACGTTAGATGTGGATGTTCCTTTACATATAATTTGGCGATGGATAGAGCAAGTTCTCTCTTGCAGAATCTTCCATTTCCGTTTAATGAATAGTAAATTCTTTTCTTTATACTTGATTTTGAGTGATTTATTTTATCCTCTTTTAAAATATTAGAGTGAGATTCTTGTACAGTTATAATATCTTTGGAACTTTTGTCAACCAAAATAATATCTATTCGATTCAGTATGGCATCAATTGAATCTTCTTGATGTCCGTCTGCACTTAATTTAGTTCGTAAGAGGTTATACAAAACTGCTTTTCCATTGTCAGATACTAAGTTGTTGACGGTTGTTTCTATATCTTCTTCCTGCTTTCGTTGTTCTATCTGTGTTAAGCAATAATTTTCCCATTTTCTAACATCGAAAATAGAACGTTTCATTAATTCAACAAAACAAAGTCCCATTTCAGAGTTTGCTTCATATGGTATCACAGACACTAATTGTGGCTCTTCTGTTTTGTTATAGTAGTATATTTGAATGTTCTCACCAATGTAAAACCCAATGGAACAGATTAATTGCTTCATATAACTAGCCAATTGTACACAATCTCTTTCTCGGAAATTGTGTGCAGGCTTCTTTAACTCTATTACGATTTGGGGAATAGAATTTATTTCCAATACAATATCAGGATAAACCTTTTGAGCAGCTCCTAAATTAACTTTCGGTTGTTGTTTGATTTCATTCTTCATCCACCCCAATGAGCGTAATGTCCAACATACTGTATCTTGAAATCTTCTTTCCGAAACATTGTTTTTCTGACATTCTATAAAGTCTGAACAGATTTCATTCCATTTTTCCATAAATAGTTATATCTTTATGTTATTATAATTTGTATGAAAGGCTATTTATTTTGATTTATCGCCATTTTCGTTAATAGGTGTGAATAATTGGGTTGTAATATTTAAAGCATTCTGTAGTAATTCATAGGGCTTATAAATAAATCCGTTATGAGTTATTTCTAGGTTTTGAATCTCGGGATGATGAAAACTTATGAATTTTAATGTTTGGTCTAATTCACAAAACAAATCAATGAGGGCATATGCATAATTGGAAGAGTTGGTATAAATAACTTTGTCGCAATTAGCCTCTTGGATTTTCTCCATTAGTTTACACGCTTTTTTATGTGACCTGATGCTATAAATCTGCACAATAGGATTAGTTGGTAGTTCTTTGGCTATATCTAACAAATTTATAATATTTTCAACTTTTGTTATCATGTTTCTTTGAGCATTTATTTTTAGCTTCCTCTATTTTTTATTATTTCCCCCTTCAATCATCCCCAAGAACTCCTCTTCGCTGACGATGGCCACGCCCAGTTTGGTGGCTTTCTCCAGTTTGCTGGGGCCCATGTTTTCACCGGCAAGAATGAAGGATGTCTTGCCGGAGATGCTTCCTACGTTCTTTCCCCCATGCTTCTCTATCAGGGCTTTGTATTCGTCGCGTGAATGGTGGGTGAACACACCGCTGATGACGATGCTTTTGCCTGCCAGGCGGTCGGTGCGCTCGCTCAATACCTCTTCGCTCAGTTCAAACTGGAGTCCGGCTGTTTTCAGGCGTTCAATCAGTTGCAGGTTGTCTTCGTCGGCAAACCAGCGGATGACGCTTTGGGCAATGCGTTCGCCTATCTCATCCACGTGGATGAGGTCGTCCAGTGTGGCTTCCTTCAGTTGGCCAATCGTGGGAAAGGCATTGGCCAACTTCTTAGCCACCGTTTCGCCTACGTAGCGGATACCGAGGGCGAAAAGCACGCGTGGGTAAGGTACTTCCGTAGATTTACGGATGCCCTCTATGATGTTATTTGCCGAGCGTTCACCCATACGTTCAAGCAATTGTAGGTCAGCGGCATGCAGGTCGTACAGGTCAGCAATGTTCTTGATGAGTCCTACGTTGTAGAATTGCTCCACCGTCTCGGGACCCATACCGTCTATATTCATTGCCTTACGGGTGATGAAGTGTTCGATTTTTCCCTTTATCTGTGGTGGGCAAGCTTTGTCGTTGGGGCAATAGTGTGCTGCTTCATCCTCATTTCTGAGAAGTGTTGCGCCACATTCGGGGCATCGGGTGATGAATTGTACCTTGTCGCCTACCATGAAGCGTGCTTCCTTGTCTACACCTGTTATCTTTGGGATGATTTCTCCGCCCTTTTCCACATACACCATGTCGCCAATGTGCAGGTCAAGTCCTTTGATAATGTCTGCATTGTGTAGTGATGCTCTTTTTACCACAGTACCAGATAATTGCACGGGGTCGAGGTTGGCGACTGGGGTGATGGCTCCAGTTCGTCCAACTTGATAACTTATACTATTGAGTCGTGTACAAGCACGTTCGGCTTGAAACTTATAAGCGATGGCCCATCGAGGTGACTTTGCTGTATATCCCAAGTTGCGTTGTTGACGTAAAGAGTTTATTTTCAATACGATGCCGTCGGTAGCGACAGGTAAGTTCTTTCGCTCAGTGTCCCAATATCTGATAAAATCGAAGACTTCTTGTAGGGTGTGGGCTTTGCGTGTGGCATCCGATATTTTGAATCCCCATTCGCGTGCTTTCTGAAGATTTTCGTAATGTCCGTCGCATGGCAGTTCTTCACCGAGCATATAGTAGAGGTATGCATCTAATTTGCGGGAAGCAACAACTGATGAATTTTGCAATTTTAAGGTTCCTGATGCCGCATTTCGCGGGTTGGCAAAGAGGGGTTCTTCGTTGGCTGCTCGTTCTTCGTTCAAATTCTCGAAAACACTCCACGGCATCAGTATTTCGCCACGTATTTCAAATGATTTTGGGTAATTATTACCTTGTAGTTTCAAGGGTATGGTGCGAATGGTTTTGACGTTATCCGTCACGTCGTCGCCCTGTACGCCATCACCACGTGTGACGGCACTCACCAACATGCCATTTTCATAGGTCAGTGAGATGGAAGTGCCATCATACTTCATTTCGCAACAAATCTCAAATTCTTCATCACCAAGCATTTTGCGTGCTCGATCGTAGAATTCCGTTACCTCCCCTTCGGAATAGGTGTTCCCCAAAGATAGCATTGGATATTTGTGTACAATCTGTTGAAAGTCCTTGCTTAGGTCGCTTCCAACACGCATTGTGGGTGAATTTTCATCGTAATATTCAGGATGAGATTGCTCTAAGTCTTGCAACTCCCGCATCATACGATCAAATTCAAAGTCAGTTATCTCTGGCGCATTCAGCACATAGTAATTATGATTGTGACGATGAAGCTCAGCCCTAAGGGTCTCTATTCTTTGTTGTATGTTGGTGTCAGACATATTAATCCTTATTGGTTTATTTAATGGGCAAAAATAACTAAATCTGATAAAAGGGCAAAAGTATTGGATAAAAAACAATCGAAGAAAGGGAAGATTTTTTTCTCAGGTACTCAAAAATTTTTTTGCAGACCTAAGAAAAATAAAAAATAGGTTTTCGATATTTATGCGTGTGCTTATGTTGATTAGTTTTATTTCCCTTCGGATACTTCTTGTTTTGGACAGAAATGGCGTGAGATAAATTATTTCCTTGAAAAATATTCTCAGATTAATCGTTTTTTCATACCTTTGTCCCAAATTGTTTTGAATCATAAGCAATAGATATATGGAAAAAGTCCTGGTTTTGCGGAATGAAATCGAAGAAATTTCAAAATTGGCTCTCTTCATTGAGGAGTTAGGTGATGAACTTGGTTTATCACCAGAACTTGTGTTTAACCTGAATTTAGTGTTGGAAGAGGCTGTATCTAATGTCATCCTTTATGCATACCCCAAAGAGGAGCATGAAATTATAACGTTGACGGCAAAAATGACTGGGAATCAGTTGATTTTTATTTTAACTGATGCGGGAAAGGAATTTGATCCTACTCAAATACCTGATGCGGATATTACACTTTCTGCTGAAGAAAGATCCATCGGAGGATTGGGCATATTCCTCATTCGACAAATCATGAATACTGTTGAGTATCAACGTATCGATGGAAAAAATGTACTGACATTAGGCAAGGATTTATAATGCAAAAAGTTCAACAAAAATAATAAAATTAGAAACATATGGAAGTAAAAATCTTAAAAGAAGCAACAGAAACAGTTGTAGTGATTGAAGGTAGAGTGGATACAGTGACTGCACCAGAATTGCAGAATGCAGTTTCAGCTCTGTGGAATGAGGCTGGTATAACATTGGTTTTCGATTGCTCGGCTTTGGAATATGTGAGCAGTTCTGGTTTGCGCGTCATATTAACCGCCCACAAGATGGTAGTGGCCAAGGGAGGAAAGTTTATATTGCGTAACATGAACAAGGACGTTCGTCAGGTTATTGATTTGACAGGATTCTCACGAATTCTCACCATTGAATAATATCTAAAACTATTCTTTGGTTTTATGCGCATAGACATCATAACTGTATTGCCTGAGATGATTGAAGGGTTCTTTAATTGTTCAATCATGAGTCGGGCACAAAAGAAAGGATTAGCAGAAATTCATTTGCATCATTTGCGTGAATATACGCTTGATAAGCATCGCCGTGTAGATGATTATCCGTACGGAGGTTGTGCTGGTATGGTGATGCAGATTGAGCCGATTGACCGATGTATTTCGATGCTGAAGGAGCAGCGCGAGTATGATGAGGTTATCTTTACTTCGCCCGACGGAGAAAAGTTCGACCAACGTATGGCAAATACACTTTCTCTTTCGCAAAATCTCATCATTTTATGCGGACATTTCAAGGGAATAGATTTCCGTATTCGCGAGCACTTAATTACGAAAGAAATCAGTATTGGAGATTACGTCCTTACGGGAGGTGAGTTGGCAGCGGCTGTGATAGCCGATTCTATTGTGCGCATTATCCCTGGAGTTATCTCTGACGAACAATCAGCTTTGTCCGATTCTTTTCAAGATAATTTACTGGCTCCTCCCGTTTATACTCGTCCGGCAGAATATAAGGGTTGGAGAGTACCAGATGTGCTTCTTTCTGGTCACGAAGCTAATATTCGTGATTGGGAACTTCAACAAGCAATAGAGCGTACAAAACTTCTCCGCCCTGATTTGTTGGAAGGAAGTGGGTGGTAAAATATAAGACTAATATTTAGTCTCTATAAACAAGCACGGATTACATAGATGAACATGGATTCTTACGTCAATACTAAGAAACTCGTGTAATCTATGCAATCCGTGCTAAATTTATGTTTTGTAAGTTGTTTTTTATACTTCTAATCCTCCAATAATATCTTTTACTGAAGAGAATCCATGTCTGTTCAAGTAGTCATCAATACCTTGAGCTACTTTAACGGTAATAGCAGGATCTACGAAGTTTGCTGTACCAATTTGGATGGCCGTAGCGCCAGCCAGCAGGAATTCAACAGCATCGCGCCAATTCATGATGCCTCCCAAGCCAATAACAGGAATCTTTACCGCTTGTGCTACTTGCCACACCATACGTAGGGCAATAGGCTTTACAGCAGCACCACTCATTCCTCCAGTGATGGTTGAAAGTATAGGTTTGCGCTTCTCTGCATCGATGGCCATACCCAATAGGGTATTGATGAGCGATACACTATCAGCACCAGCACCTTCTACTGCGCGTGCAATCTCGGCAATGTTTGTAACATTTGGAGAGAGTTTTACTATTAACGTCTTATCATAAGCCTTGCGTACGGCGCTTACCACTTCTGCGGCTCCTTCAGCAGTTACTCCAAAGGCCATTCCACCTTGTTTTACGTTAGGGCAAGAGATGTTTAACTCGATGGCAGGTATGTGCTCCAATTCGTTGATACGTTCGGCTGTCTTTACGTATGATTCTATGTCTGAGCCAGATACGTTTACAATCATATTGGTGTTAATATCCTTGATTTTAGGATAGATTTTTTCTACGAAGTAGTCAACACCTTTGTTTTGAAGACCTACGGCATTCAACATTCCCGAGGGCGTTTCTGCCATACGTGGATAGGGGTTTCCTTCGCGGTGTTGCAAGGTGGTTCCCTTTACAATGATGCCTCCAATCTGTTCAAGGTCAACGAAATCTTCAAATTCTATACCATATCCGAATGTGCCTGAAGCCGTCATTACAGGGTTCTTCAGACTCAAATTTCCTATGTTTACACTTAAATCTGCCATAATAGTTTGTTGATGTTAAATACAGGACCTTCTTTACATACACACACGTGTCCTTCGTTTGTATCCTCTACGCAACAGAGACAAGCGCCAACGCCGCAAGCCATTGTATTTTCCAATGAAACCTCACATTCAATGTCGTTTGCTTTAGCATAACGAGCTACAGATACCATCATTGGTTTAGGACCGCAAGTATGTATACTATCAAACTTTTGTTCGTTTAAGATGGTGTGTTGTGTCACGAATCCCTTTTCGCCCATTGAACCATCTTCGGTGGTACAATATACGTCGCCAAGTTGCTTAAATTCATCTAATTGCAACAAATCCTTGGCTGAACGAGCACCTAATAAGAAAGTTGGACGAATACCCATTTCTTGTAATTTCTTACCGAAATAGAGCATAGGAGCAGTACCCACACCGCCACCAACGAGCAATGGACGCTGAGTGTTATCTGTAGGCATTGTGAAACCATTTCCTAAGGGCAGAACCACGTTTACGATATCTCCTTTGCAAACGGTAGCCAATTGGCGTGTACCATCACCAGCTAAACGGACTAGGAACCATACTTCGTTCTTTTCTGTATCCACATAGTTGATGGAGATAGGGCGACGTAGGAATGTTGTAGGTGAATGATCTACACGGATTTCAGCAAACTGTCCTGGACGCATCTCTGGTAAAGACTCAGAGTGTGTCATTTTCAGCAGCACATAGCTATCGTGTAGCTTTGTGTTTTCTGTGACAATTAAGTCTAAAATATATTTCTTCATTATATATTATAGGTATATAGGTTATCTTTGGTGCAAAGATACGGAATTTTAGGCACGGATTACACGGATTACATGGATTATTTTTTTTGTTGGTAGAATTTTATCTCCTTCTGTGAGTATATATAGGGTGAGGAGTGGGAAGAGATAAATTGTATAATGATAATCCGTATAATCTGTGCTGGAAAATGCTATTTTTGAGGTACGAATGTTTCGTAAGTGTCGTCATCGAAGAAAATTTTTATTTCCTTGATTTTCTTTGATGGCCGTTCTATGTATCTAATTTCTTCTATTTCAGAGTACTTATACTGATTTTTTGCTTGATTTGAGCCAATTTCCTTGCGATTTTCTGAATCATCTGTCCTTTCGGTCGGAAATATTTGATTCTCGTCCATTTTTGAAGGTTGGTTTTCGGCAAATGGAAGGGTGGGTTCTTCTTTGCACATTGTTCCTTCTCCTGAGATAATCCAGTCATAACTCAAGAAGGGGTAAGTCGTGCGAATTTTGGCTATAACTTCCAAACTCGGATTGTTTCGTCCATTTATAATTTGTGATAGTGTGGCCAACTTTATATTGGTCGCATTTGCAAATGTAGATGGTTTCATTTGCAAGTAATTCATAATCTCAATAATTCTATCTTTCATTGTTATCTTTTGTCTTGAGTAAGACCTATCTCTTATTTTCGATACAAATGTAAATATAATATTTTATTTGAGCAAATTAAATCTTATAAAATTAAAGTTTTACAATTGCTTATTTGTGTAATTTCTCATTTATTAAAATATAGTCATCAAGGATTAATAGTTATAAAGTTTATGTAAATAAAACATAAACAAAAGTCTATATCTAATTGGTTAATAATAAGTAATTAGTCTTTCTGTGCTCATTTTGAGAATGCTGAAGATATTGTATACCTAAAATCTGTCATTTGTTTGTTAAATACGTAAATAAAGTATTTTATATTACTGAAAATTAGAGTTTTATGGAAAATGGAAGCCAAGGAAATATTATGAATTTATTTATGTGAATACAAAAGTTAAATATTGTACATACAATATAATATTTAAGTTATACAGGTGGATTATTACAAAACATTTAAAAATGTATATTGTTAATATTTGAATAGTTATTCAAATGTAAATAGTTGGATGTGATAACTATTAAAACAATAATCAAAATTTTCATCAATTGTATAATGATTGTTTTACTAACGTATTGATAGTTGGAAAAAAGAGGGTGAGTACTCTCCTACTCCGAACCTGAATACACTTGTTAAAAACTGTTTCTCAAGACTGATGCTTAATATTTGAAGAATGAAAATTCGTTCTTAATAGTTGTTATTGTAATTATTGAGGAGTAAGATTCTCTTCTGCCGTTTTGTCATTTTTGGATTTTGTGAGTTGTCTATCTGTAATTGTTAACTCTTCTTCTCTCCTATTTTGTTCTAAAAGCCGTTTCTTTGCGTTATTTCGGCCCAAGTTACAGATTGATTGTAAATAAACGATTCTAGAGTAGTTAAATTTTGATTAAATTATTGATACTTAGTGTAATATGTGTGATTTTTATGTTTGAAAAATTAGGGGAAATAGAGAATAATGGATAAAAATAGGCAAAAATCTCCTATTTGCATCTTTTCAGTCGAGAAAAAGGAAAGAAGTGAAAAGTATCTAAATTCTTCTCTTTCACTTCTCTTTTAAAAATTAGTCGAACTTCTTCTACACATTCATGCTCGGTGTATAGTCGAAGTTCGATTGATATATTTTTCTTTTAGTATGATAAGTATAAGTCCTTCTTTCTATTGTATAATATTTAACTTGTCTATTAGTGCAAGATTTTATAGATAAGTTCTTTCAAAAGATCGCCACTTCCTGTTGAAGGATTCCCCACTCCTTTTGAGCGTGCATCACATTCGCGGATATCGCTGATAATGTGCATCACTTTTACTGCTGAGTATTTACTCATTGCGGTCATATATTCACGGGCTTGCCACGTATTACGAAGACCCAGTTGGGTGGCTATCCCCTGTTCACTTTTTTCTGGTGCGTAGTATGCCAACATCAGGTTTGAGTAGAAGTTGAATAGCACAGAAAGTGTCATTTGTATAGGATTGCTTTTGGGGTTTTCTTCAAAATATTTTATTATTTGATTTGCCTTGAATACATTCTTTTCTATCAGTGCATTGCGCAATTCAAAGTTATTGAAGTCCTTGCTTATGCCGATGTGTCGTTCGACTAATTCCGAATTTACTCGTTTTTGTTGAGGTGAAAGGCTAAGAAAAAGTTTGTCAAGTTCGCTACTGATTCTATTTAAGTCTGACCCTATTGACTCGGCAATTAGTTGGCTTGCTTGAGGTTCAATATCGACGCCCTTTTTCTTCAAGTATGATGTGATAAATGCAGGAAGTTGGTTTTCCTTCATCTTTTTTGAATCAAAAAGTACACCTGCTTTTTCAATCTCAAGTGTTACTTTTTTTCGTTTGTCAAGTGTTCCGTTTTTATGGCAGAATACAAGGATGGTCGATGGTTGAGGCTTTTGTAGATAGAAGGAAAGCTCATCCAGGTTCTTTAAGTTTTGAGCCTCTTTTACGATGATGACCTGATGTTCGGCCATCATTGGATATCGTTTGGCTGCATTGATAATTGTTGACAAATCAGTATCTGATGCATAGAGTATTATTTGGTTGAATTCCCTTTCCTCCTCGGTTAGGATTGTTTCTGCCATATAATCTGCTATGCGGTCGATATAGTAAGACTCTTCGCCCATTAAGTAATATATGGGTTTATACTTCTTTTCTTGTAAATCTTTCACTATGTCGACATGTGTGATTTCGTTTTTCTGCTGCTTTGCCATTATCTTTTTTTAGTTTTAGATGAAATAACATAAGTGCACGATTTGTTATTTAAATTGATAGCTTTTTGCACTTTATTTCTTCCTTTAATTCAACCGCGAGTCTCTTTCTGTCTTTTAATATTTTACAAATCAAACTTCAGATGTTTCACTGTCTTCTTTTCGTCACGAATCATCTTTAGAGCGTCAATTCCTATTTTAACATGGTTGCTTACAAACTTCTCTGTCACGTAGTTATCTGATTTTTCAGTTTTCACACCTTCGGGTATCATGGGTTGGTCCGACACCAGTAGTAATGTTCCAGTAGGTATGCGATTTGCAAACCCTGTACAGAAGAGTGTGGCAGTCTCCATGTCCACTGCCATGGCTCGTGTTTCGAGTAGCAGATGTTTAAATTCTTCATCGTGTTCCCATATTCTACGGTTTGTGGTATATACAGTACCTGTCCAATAGTCATTTCCATGGTCGCGTATAGCTGATGACACGGCTCGTTGAAGCATGAACGAGGGCAGTGCTGGTACTTCAGCAGGCAGGTAATCGTTAGATGTTCCTTCGCCACGAATGGCTGCAATGGGGAGTATTAGGTCGCCTATTTTGGTGTGTTTGTTGATTCCTCCGCACTTTCCTAAGAACAAGCAAGCCTTGGGTTGTATGGCTCCCAGCAGATCCATAATAATGGCAGCATTGGGGCTACCCATACCGAAGTTGATGATAGTGATGTTTTCAGCTGTAGCCGATGTCATATTAGCATCGCGTCCAAGAATTTCCACATTCATCTGTTCTGCAAATATCTCTACATACTTGTTGAAATTTGTCAGCAAGATGTATTCTCCAAACTCCTTCAAAGGTCTTTTTGTGTACCGTGGCAACCAATTGGTGACGATTTCTTTCTTTGTTTTCATAAAAACAACTACTTTTGTACACGGAAATATTTCCGAGGTTGAATTTATACTGAGCAAAGATAATAAATGTTATCATTAAACTTGCCACCTTATGCCACAAAAATGATGGTTAGGGATGGAAAAAATGTAATTTGGGATATTATTCGTCGCAAATACGTGGCTTTGACGCCCGAGGAATGGGTTCGTCAGCATTTTGTGCATTTCCTCATTGAGCACAAGGGATATCCTGTTTCCCTCCTTGCCAACGAAGTGGCTTTGACGTTGAATGGTACTTCGCGTAGGTGCGATACAGTGCTCTATGATCGTACTCTCTCCCCTCGTATGATCATTGAGTACAAGGCTCCTCACATACCTATCACTCAAAAAGTGTTTGACCAGATTTGTCGTTACAACCTCGTTTTTCATGTCGATTACCTCATTGTTACCAATGGTCTCTCCCACTATTGTTGTCGTATGAATTATGCCGACAATACCTATCAGTTTTTGTCAGATGTGCCACAATATAGTACGCTTTAAGCGAATGTGGTGAAAGGAACGACATTCTCTAAAAGGATATAAAAAGCGTGGATTACACTCTACATATCATGTGTAATCCACGCCTATAAATCATTGCCAGTGACTCATCACTGTTTGCTTATCTTACTCTGCAGATGTGCTTTTTCGGCTACGACGCTTAGTTGCAGCTTCCTTTTCTACAGGCTTTTCTACTCCTGCCAATTCAGGGTCAATCATGATGCGTCCGCAATACTCACATACGATAATTTTCTTACGCATGCGCACGTCCAGTTGACGCTGGGGCGGAATCTTGTTGAAGCAACCTCCACAAGCATCGCGCTGTACATATACAATGCCGAGACCGTTGCGTGAGTTCTTACGAATGCGCTTGAAGGCCAACAATAAACGGGGTTCGATAGTGAGTTCAAGATTTTTGGCTTTCTCTCTGAGTTTTTCCTCTTCCTGCTTGGTTTCTGATACAATCTCTTCCAATTCAGCTTTCTTAATCTCGAGGTCCTTCTTGCGTTCTTCCAATAATTCTTCGCTACGTGCACAATCGTCACCCTTGCTCTTTTCAGCAGCAGTATATTCGCGAATACGCTTTTCGCACAATTCGATTTCCAATGATTGGAATTCGATTTCCTTGCTCAGCATATCATATTCGCGGTTGTTGCGCACATTGTCTTGTTGCTCTTTATACTTGTTCATCAGCGCCTTTGCATCCTCAATCTCGTTACGCTTTGTAGCGATAGACTGACGGAGTTCTGCCATTTCGCGACGAATTTTGTCGATGCGTGTGTTGAGTCCTGTTACCTCGTCCTCCAAGTCCTGAACTTCCAAGGGGAGTTCACCGCGGAGAGTTTTGATTTTGTCAATTTCTGACAACATTGTTTGCAATTGGTAGAGGGCTTTCAACTTTTGCTCTACACTCAAGTCTGTAGGGTCTTTCTTTTCTCTTGCCATACTTTTTATTATTGGGTTAAATTATATATTCTTTTTTTGTAATATCTCTTTCTTTAATAGTACTTTACAGGATTCGTATTCACTGAAGTCTGTTTTATTGGTAAGGTTGGGTACGTTTCTTTGATGATGGTTTCGAATATCTCCGTGGTGAATTGCTCACTTTCGTAGTGGCCTATTTCCAACATCAGCAGGTCCTCTTCGTGTCCAAAGTATTCGTGGTACTTTATCTCTCCTGTGAGGAATGCATCGGCACCCTGTCCTATTGCTTGTGTGAGTAGAAAGGCGCCACTTCCACCACATAAGGCTATGGTGCGTATTGTTGATTTTCCACTGAATCTGTTAGCCTTCACACATTCGGTTCTGAAGACTCCCTTCACCATGGTCAGGAATTTCTCCACCTCCATTTCCTTGGGCAGTTCACCTATGACACCTGCCCCAGCCTGCATCCATTGGTTCTTCAGCGGATATAGGTCATAAGCAGGCTCTTCGTATGGGTGAGCCTTCAGCAGGGCGCGCACAGCCTTACCTTTGAGGTATGCAGGCAGTACAGTTTCTATTCTCACCTCCCTTTCAGTATGCATCTTTCCCACATTACCGCAGAAGGGGTTTGTCCCCTCACCTGCTCTGAATGTCCCCTCTCCTGTCAGGTTATAACTGCATTGGTCATATCCACCTATGCATCCACAACCCGCATCGAACAATGCCTGTCTCACCTCGTCTGCTTGCTCCATGGGGGCAAAGGTTACCAGTTTTATCAAGCTCTCCTCTTTGGGTGAAAGTATGCGCACATTCGTCAATCCCAGTTTCTCCGCCATTCGGTAGTTCACTCCACCCATGGCATTGTCCAAGTTCGTATGGTGCGAACATATTGCTATATCATGGCGGATTGCCTTCAGTACACAGCGTTCAACATAGTTTCTACCAGTGATGGATTTCAGTCCACCGAAGATTAGCGGATGGTGCGATACAATGAAGTTGTATCCCAACGCAATCGCCTCGTCCACAACGGCTTCGGTCACGTCCAGACACAACAAAGCCCCTGTAACTTCCGCCTCTGTCAGTCCTACTTGCAGGCCGGCATTGTCCCATCCGTCTTGCAAGGGCAGTGGCGCGAATCGTTCAAGGGCATTCACTATCTCCTTAACTTTCATTCGCCTGAAAATTAGAATTTCGGTGCAAAGTTACACAAAAGATATGGAAAACGGAAGCATTTCCCACATTTTTTACTCCAGATACTTCGTGTATTTTCTCAACCCCTTGATGGCCGCATACGCCATGGGAGTGCCGAATACACTCTCAATAATCAGTTTGGCAAAGTACTGAAAGGCTATCATCATCAACAAGTCGTGTGTCGATACTGTACCCCAAAAGGCTATGAGTACGAAGGGCAACGAGTCGAACAGATAGGCCACCATCGAACTACCGATTGTGCGCACCCACAGGCGGCGTCCCTTGGTACGTTGTTTGATGCGTTCCATCAGCCAGGCATTGCTCAGTTCACCCAATAGAAAACCCACCAACGAACCTATCACAATGCGTGGCACATAACTGAATATGTGGTTATACGCCCCAGCCGTGTCGGCCAAGTAGTCAGGCGATGGCAACCACACTCCTATCTGAGTACACACCACCAGCAATATGTTGCAGAAGAATGTAAGCCAAATAATCCTCTTCGCCGTACGAAATCCCCACAACTCCGTGAGTACGTCGCCCAGCATATAAGCAAATGGGAAAGTGATGGTGCCCGCGTCGAAATAAAACAGCCCGAACAGACTGATGACCTTCACGGCCATGATGTTAGAAGTAAGATAAAGGGTGACAAAGAGAGTCGCCACCACCAGCAATGGCGTGTCCAATCCACCATTGTTCACTCGGTTTTTTAAAGGGTTTTCCGATACCTTGTTCATAATGTGTAAGAGTAAAGTTTAATATTTTCGGCTGCAAAGGTAACTCTTTTCTCCGACAATCCAATGATTCTCTCTCCCCTTTGTTCATTTGACGATAACTTAGTATATGGGATTAGTGACTATAGGGATTTATAGACTTGTAAAAATAATCATACCCCTAAAGTGTCATTGACAGACAAAGTGTATCTTCTTCAAACTACCCACTTAGTCATCAATGCCTTCTTAACCCCTTGCACTACGGCTGAAGTTTACAAGCATGACTCCGCTGAAGACCATGAGGGCGGCCAGTACCTTTTGCCAACCGAGGGTGTCCATTCCCAGGCAGATGCTGATGGTGGTGGCGATGATGGGTTGCACGTAGGAGTACATGCTTACCAGTGTGGGACGGATGCGCTTCTGACCAACGGGGATGAGGAAGTAAGTGACGAAAGTGGCGCACACGACGAGGTAGGCCAACTCGAACAGGAAGGTGCTGGAGAGGGCTGAAAAGCGGAGGGTAACTATCTCTCCGCCTGCAAATGGAAGAGAAAAGAGGGTGGCGAAGAGAAATATCCACTTCATGAAGGTGACTACGGAATAGCGGGCTATAAGGGGCTTGAAGAGGCCCAGGTATAGCGAGAAACTGAGGCAGTTGGCTATGATGAGGAGAATGCCCTGGAGAGTGGTTTGACGGGAGTCGTCGGATACAGTGACACTATTGAGTATCAGGAAGATGATTCCAAAGAAACTGAGGGCTACACCACCTGCCTTGCGTAGGGTGATGGGTTCCTTGAGGGCAAATGCGGCAATGAACATCGTGAGTATGGGTGAGATGGAACTGACGATGGAGCAATCCATGGGTGTGATGTCGGGGATTGCTATCAGGAAGGTGATTTGTGTAAGGAAGAAGCCGAGTATGGAGGCAAGGAATATTTTCACAAGGTCTCTCCTCGGAACCTGTTCACTGGGGAGGAACAGGGAGATGAGCCAAAAGAGTAGTCCTGCCCCGATGGAGCGAAGGCAAAAGAGTGCTATGGGTGAGATGAGGTGGCTGCTTGTCAAATCTTTGCAGACGATGATGTTGATGCCAAAGATGGTGTATGCGACGAAGCAGGCAATGTGGCCGAGGAGTTTGGAGTTCATACACTATTTATCAGACATAGGAGTATAAAGGACATAAGAATACTGAAACTGTAAATAAGATCTTGTGTTTCTAATATTCTTATGTCTTTTTAAGAAAGAAGAAAATTATAATATTACTTTGCCAATAATTCCTTCACACGGGCAGAGATGGCACGTCCTTCGGCACGTCCGGCGAGTTGCTTGGTGGCTACGCCCATGACCTTACCCATGTCCTGAGGACCTGCTGCGCCTACCTGGGCTATGATTTCCTGCAAGGCTGCGGTCAACTCCTCTGCACTCATCTGCTTGGGCAGGTAGTCCTCGAGTACTGTTACTTGTGCCAATTCGTCACCTGCAAGGTCGGCACGACCCTGTTCCTGGTAGATGGTGGCGGCATCTCGTCCTTGCTTGGCCAACTTTTGGATGATTTTGATGGCTGCCTCGTCGGTGAGTTCGTCATTTGCTCCGGGTGCTGTCTTTGCCTCGAGGAATACTTTCTTCACATTGCGCAGTGTTTCCAAGCGCACTTTATCACGGGCCTTCATAGCCTCTTTGATGTCGTTGCTGATTTGGTCGAATAACATATGTCTTTCAAAATAATTACAGAGGACTGCCCCACTCCACAATCGTAATAGTCTGTGAGTTGTGAGGGAAAATGTCCTGCTTGCTTGTTTAACTTAGTTTATTGATCTCTAAAAAATTAAATTGGTATTTCTTACTTGGTAGTGAGGGGAGATTTTTTTATTTCTTATCGTTTCCGCCCTTTCCCTTTGACTTGTCGTTTGTAACGGTTTCGTAGGTGAAGTAGTCGTCCAGTATGTCTTTAATGTCGTCCATAATGTGTAAAAAAATAATTGTTTGTAGGTGAATGCCTTACTCTGCTCCCCCCGTTTTGTAAAATAGTAAAGGGAGTGGAGTATTTTTTTTGTTTTCTATTTTACTTATTCCTCTTTACAAAACCAACCTTCAGGTTCAGTTTGAAGTAATAGAGGTTGTTTTCGCGCTCGAGGTATCCGTACTTGTCCTTTTCGAGGGGACCTTTCTCCAGGCGTGTGTGGTTGTATAGGAAGTCTTCGAAAGTCTGTCGGTCGGCCTTGTGATAGCACAGTGTGCGGCCTTCAGAGTCGGTGTAGATGAAGCCTTCTACGGCGGAGTCGGTGCCATTGTAGAGCTTGGCTGGGCGCATTCCCATGGCCAAGGCGAAGAGGAACTGCTTTACCTTGAACTCGTAGAAGCGGTGTTTCTCGATGAGTTCGGTCTTTATCTTCAGGGGATTGATTTCCTTGATGCGCTCGGTGAGTTCGGTCACGCGGGTTATCCCCTCGTAATACATGGTGCGAAGCATTTCGGCAGCTATGCGGGGGAAGTGCAGGTCTATCATCAACAGGTTGCTACGAAATACCTTGTCGGCCACGTCGTTGTACTTCAGCACTCCACCCATGCGTTCAATCATCAGCATGCGGTCGAGTACTTCGTTGGGGGACTCTAACCAGTTGATTTTGTTTACAGTGGGATTGGGGAAACGTACACCTGTCTGCTCAAATTTGATGTTGGCTGCGCGTCCTCCATCGAGCAAGGGGAGCATGCCTCCCAGGCGTGAGTACGAACGGAAACCCATGAGCGGAGCATCCACACTCCAAAAGGCTACATAGAAGTCGGTGCGGTCGTCGGTCTTTGCTTCGAGGTTGTATATGGCTACTGCATCAAGGAACTCCTCCACTCCATCGGGCGAAGTCAACTCTTCATCTCCTCCATTTTGGCGGAGCATGTCGCCTACCAACATGGCTACAGTGGCAAAGTCCTCGCGAGGGAATCTTTCGTCCCTACCCTCACCTACAATGTGAATGTCTTCACCTTCAATGATGTACTTGCGTGTGCCATCGTGCTCCTCGCGTTGCACAAGGGCCACCTTCAACTTCTTTTCTTCATTTGCACTTCCATCTGCTTGGCCAGCGTATACGTAACCATCGGCCAATAGGCGGAAGAATGAATATAACTCGCTCCAATCGCGACGTGATGCTTCGAATGCCATAGTCTTCCTGTTTCTTTTCTTGATTTTGATGCGCAAAGATAATGGAAAAATAGTGATTATCCATAAAATCATTGGTAGTTTCGTTGATATTGGATATTTTTGCAGGGAAAATATTCTTAACTTAGAGAACAAAAGAAGATGAACATAAAAAAAACTGTCACAAAAATTTCTCAATGCGCACACAGTGTAAGGTTACTACATTCTGCCGATTTACCCAAACTTGACATTTCATTTGAGGCAGGATACGCATTGCGAGGCATCGCTATGCTGATGATTATGTTCATCCACTCCATCAATGAATATGCAATTTACACCTCAGAACTATCAACCACCCTGTTGGTTCCCCAATACGGACAATTGAGTTGCAGCATATTCTTTTTCATGTCAGGATACGGATTGTACTTTTCACTTTCCAAGCAACGGGGGGCTTTACTCTCATACCTTTGGTTGCATGTAAAGAAGTTACTCTTCCCCTTCTTTCTAGCATTCATTGGAGTACTGCTAGTGCTTCATATTTTCAAGAATGCGGACAATGCCATATACTCTATCAAACCATGGAACATTCTCACCCTCACCATGCCTGAGGGTACAGATATGTGGTTCTTCAAAGTCATATTGATTGATTATGTGGCTACCATATTGTTATTCATGCTGCCTCTCAAGCTGACCAACCGCATTGGGGCATTGTTCTGCCTCCATGCATTGGCTATTGTCCTTTGCTATCTACTGAATGTCCCAGGATGTTGGTTCTTCAGCAACTTGGCCTTTCCCCTAGGCATGTACTTTGCACACTACAAGGGCCACCTTGTACAAGCAAGGAATACCCTACTACTTGCCTGCCTCTTCTCCCTCGTTATCTATTACACCATAGTTACCCTCTATCACACAAATGCCCCCTTGGAAATATTTGTCAACACCATGTGCCCACTGTTGATCGTCCTTCTGATGTCAAAGATTCCGCTTTCACCCCCTAGATGGTTACAATATATCGGAAAGAATAGTTTGAGTTTCTACCTTTTCAACGTCCCCATCATGTTGGCCATACCAGCATCCTCCATGCATTGGGTCACCTATTTCATTCTGAACTTAGTCATCACATGGATAGCTACCATCCTGTACACACCCCTTCAACGGAAGATTTAAACAGATATCTATCACATAAAAAATAATAATAACAAAAACAACAATGGAAAAACCTATTCTCAATGACCATAACAAGGCGGAGTATCCGCCAAGTCATACGGCAGAACACTTGTTGAATCAGACAATGATACGTATGTTCGATTGCGGACGTTCGCGTAATGCACATATCGAGCGAAAGAAGAGTAAGATAAGTTGGCCCCTTGCCCAATGCCCTACGGAAGAACAGGTGCAGGAGATTGAACGACGGATGAACGAGGTCATCTCTCAAGCCTTACCCGTGACCTATGAGTACGCTACACGCGACAATCTGCCCCCCGAGGTAGATACAGGTAAATTGCCCGATGATGCGAGTGCGACCTTGCGACTGGTGCGCATAGGTGACTACGACGTATGTGCCTGCATAGGTGCGCATGTGGAGAACACACGCGAGATAGGTACCTTCAAAATCAATAGCTGGCGCTACGACGAACAGGGGGTATTTCGCATTGTCTTCAAACTGGTGTGAGAAATTGGTAAATACTTAATCATGAATTCACAGGGAAAGCAGACATCCTCCTACAATCCATCCATCGAACATCTGCGTTTTATCTTTGCCGTGTTGGTGGTGTTCATCCACACGTATGGTCGAGGAGTATTACCTGGTGAGGTGATGTCTGATGTGGGTTGGGTTGCAGGTGTTCAAAGATTGTTTTCACACACGTTGCCTTCTGTAGCCGTACCTGGGTTTTTCCTTATTTCCGGACTTCTCTACTTCACTAACATGAGGCAGTGGTCATGGGAGAGATATTTACAAAGTCTTCGTCGTAGAGTCATCACTTTGTTGTTGCCGTTCTTTGTGTGGAATATGATGAAACTGGTCTCTCTGTGTATTCCATCTTTTATGCATGACGGATGGGAAGGTATACTGCGTGTAGTGGATGATTTTGGTGGTTGGCGAATCTTCTGGGATGGTAATCCCGATTGTTCGTCTCCCATATTGTTGGCTACATGGTTCTTACGGGACTTGATGGTGTTTTGCTTGTTGGCTCCGTTGATACATTTCCTTGTCCGACGTGTATCTTTTACCTTGTTCTTTATGCTCATGTGGTGTGCTTTTTTCGACTGGTGGCCCACAGAAAATGTGTGCAATCCCCTCAATTTAGCCTTTTATGTTTTGGGTGCAACCTTCTCCATTAAAGGAAAAGATATGTTTGCATTTTTTTCAACATATAGTAAATGGTCCTATCTGTTGGCTTTCTTCACATTCTTGTTGAATGTGTGTTATTCTTCCAGTGTTACGGTGCTTGTTTTTCTCTCATTTGCCATCGTGGCTTTGTGCAATGGGGTGTCTTATGGGAAAAGGTTTTTAAATAGGACAATACCTCCCCTGTGTACACAGGCAACTATGTTCATCTATTTGGGACATTCGTTCTTAGTCCTTAGTGGCGTGACATGGATATTGGTTCGCGTGATACCTTTCGGTGGTGAGGCGTGGGTACTTATTCGGTACTTTTTGATTCCTCCCATTACCATTGCTTTACTGTTGTTCGTCTTTTATTTCTTGCGCCGAGATTTCTCAAAAGTGTTGTATGTTCTATTGGGCAGAAGGTTTTAACTGTTATAGTCCATATATAAAAGAATTATAAATTCACGATACGGAGCTGAACTTATTGAGTCGTTCATCCATTTATGAGAGTGAACGCCGAAAGCCTGTTCAGCCCCGCTTCGTTTGGTTTTTTACATGAGCAAATGAACGATACCTACCACGATAGTGGGAAATTTGGATGGCAAGCGTGACACCGTTTTCCCCTTTTGAAACCAAGCGGTAATAAAGTGCTGACGGCCAAGGCGTTCTCAAAAAAATAGATTGTTTAACAAACTAATGAAAAAAGGAGAACAACAAGTTATGATGCCAATGAAAAGAAATGTCAGCCAAAATTGGTTGCCCAGTATCTTCAATGATTTCTTTGATACTAATTGGGTGATGAAGACCAACACTACGGCTCCCGCCATCAATGTGATGGAGACTGAGAAGGACTATAAAGTGGAAGTAGCCGCTCCTGGTATGTGCAAGGAGGATTTCCAAATCAATATCAACAAGGACAATGACCTGGTCATTACCATGGAGAAGAAGTGCAAATGTACTGATTGTGGATGCGAAACCAAAGAGGGTGAGAAGAAGGAGGAAAAGAAAAAGGAAGATGAAAAGGAACCTCGATACTTGCGTCGAGAATTTTCGTATAGCAAATTTCAACAAACCCTCATCCTACCCGATGATGTCAACCGCGAAGCCATCTGTGCCAAAATGAACGATGGCGTGTTGAAAATCAAGTTACCGAAGATGAAACCCGAAGCCAAGGTGGAGAGTGTGAGAAGCATTGAAATCAAGTGAGGAATCCTATCCTCATGAGATACTTATCCCCATAACTTTTTTTACATTAAGGTTGTGGGGATAGTTCTTTTATGATTGCTTCAACTTGACTGAGAATTGTTTTCATGTCGTTACTTTTCAATGAACCCTCCATCTCAAGAGTAACGTCTCTTGTCCCTTCGTAGCATGAAATTCCACAAGTCAATGCAATTTCTTCGTTTACACTTTTCTTCAGTTCTAAAGAAAAATAATCCCCCAGGAATGTTAAGTGTAAATGGTTTGTAGAACCTTCTGATAATGTGTTAAGGTCTGTAAACAAACGACTCAATTCAGACATGTAACCTTCTACCCTTTTTTGAAGGTGAAAAGTATGAGTCTTCATTTTCACATTTAATTCTATACGTTTGTACTCGTCGTTGGTAAGGAGTTTAAAGTTGGAGAATCTCACGAGCACATAGGGGGCTTCGCATTGAAATAGTATCTCTTTCATACAGCATTCTCCTTTATACATTGTGTAAGGGTATTTAAAATGTCGGGAAGGAAAGTTCTATCGCTACTATCCTTTATTTTCAAATAATTCATTGTACCAACTTCTATAAGTTGAAAAGTCCATAGGATGATTCCTGAATGATTCATTGACGCATTTATCTTCAGACTTTCATCGGATGTTTTAAAAGAAAAATCTATTCGTACCCCATCGTACAATTCTCTTAATGTATGGCATAATTCTTTAATATTATTCAACTCAGTAATGCATTGTATTTGAGCTGTATACATTGCGAAACACGATTCGATGATGAACGTACACTCTCCCCTCTCCTTACATTTCATATCACATAAGGTAATGATGGGTTCTCGGTTCGAATTATAGAAATAAATGTCTGTCATATGGTTTGTTTCTCATTTGGGGGTAAAAAAGAAAAAGTTGCACCCATGTAAGTATGAATGCAACCACTCTATTTCCCTTTTCCAGAGCCGAAAGCGGGACTCGAACCCGCGACTTGCTCATTACGAATGAGCTACTCTACCAACTGAGTTATTTCGGCAAACATCTTACCTCATAAGCGAGTGCAAAAGTAATGTTTTTCTATGAAATAGCAAAATTTTAGGCACTTGGATTGTGCCTTATTTCCCTTGGATGCACTCAAAAAAACAAAAGGACATAAGAAATGGATTTCCCACCCTTATGTCCTTCTGTATTTTTATCTATTTATGCTCTTTTGTCAAGAAATAGATTACTTAACTTCCAAAGAAACGATAGACATTGCGGGGAGTTTCACCTTCACAATACCCTTGTTCAACTTAGCACCCTTGAAAGGTTGGGGCTTTACGAGGTCGGGATTTTCGAATGTGTTGCAATCGTTGATGTTCTTTGAAGTAAGGATGGTACCAGTAATGTTCTTAACCTTCAAATCGTTGAGGTTGAGTTCAACTTCGCTTGTTTCCTTCAAACTTACGTTAGCCAATGAGATGTGGATAACACCTTCGCTATTGCGTGATACGGTGGCACTCATCATAGGCACTTGGCGTTGGCCTTCCTTTTCACCGAAGTAGTCGCTATTTACACTAACAGTATCGCACACGAGGTCGATGGGTAAGTGTGTAGCCTCCTGATGCACCTTGTACATGTCGAATACATGGTAGGTGGGAGTGAGCACCATCTTGTCGTCCTTGGTGAGAATCATACTCTGAAGTACGTTGGCAATCTGTGCGATGTTAGCCATCTTGAGACGGTCGGTATACTTGTGGAATACGTTCAATGTGAGGGCTGCTACAAATGCATCGCGCATGGTGTTTTGCTGATAGAGGTGACCCTTGATGGTTCCAGGTTCTTCGTCCCACCATGTTCCCCATTCATCCAACAACAAGGCAATGCTCTTGTCCTCGTCGTACTTGTCCATGATGGCAATGTGCTTTTGCATCACGGGCTCAATCTCGAGACACTTACCCAATGCCCAGTAGTACTGTGATTCGTTGAACTTAGTAGCCGAACCCTTGGTGTCACCATCCCATCCCACACAAGTGTAGTAGTGAAGTGAGAGTCCGTGCATCAGTTCTCCTACGTTTTCCATCAACACCTCTGTCCAGTTATAGTCGTAGTCGGTAGCACCACTTGCCACTTTGAAGAGTGAGTTACCGCTATACTCGCGACAATATGTCTGATAGCGACGATAGAGGTCAGCATAGTACTCGGGGCGCATGTTACCACCGCATCCCCAACTTTCGTTTCCTACACCAATGAACTTTACCTTCCAAGGTTCTTCACGTCCATTCTGCTTGCGGAGTTTGGCCATAGGACCATCCTTAGCGGTCATGTATTCAACCCACTGAGCGGTCTCCTGTACTGTACCACTACCTACGTTCATGCTTACGTAAGGTTCGCAACCGAGCAATTCGCATAGGTTGAGGAACTCGTGTGTACCGAAACTATTGTCCTCAACTGTACCACCCCAGTTGTTGTTCACCATGCGGGGACGATTTTCCTTAGGACCGATACCGTCCATCCAATGGTACTCATCGGCAAAGCATCCACCCGGCCAACGAAGGTTGGGAATCTGCAAACTTCTGAGTGCATTCAGTACGTCGTTACGATAACCATTTGTATTGGGGATGGGTGAATCCTCTCCTACCCACAGACCTCCGTAGATACAAGATCCAAGGTGTTCGGCAAACTGACCATAGATGTGTTTGCTGATAATTTCTTTTCCCTGCTCGGGATGTACGGTGATGGAAGCCTTCTGCTGTGCCATCATCGGCAATGCAGCCAACAGAGCCGCGCTTAAAATAGCTTTCTTCATGTTTGTTTTATTATAAAAGGTAAAAATTTAAGTTCTTCTTTGTCTCTTTTGTGGGCAAAGATACAACAAAAAATAAAATAGTGATGAAACATTTCAAACAAATCGCAAATAAATGTGTTGTTATAGTCAAACTCATTAAATAAAAAAGAGACAATGAAAAAGGTTTTTATGTTGGCGGCTCTTGTAGCAGCCCTGGCTTCGTGCCATTCAAAACAACAGAACAACGTGGCAGAGGTTGATATCATTGCTACAGATTCGGCTGGTATCGAGGATATTACCGAAATATATCGTGGCACATTACCTGCAGCTGATGGACCAGGCATTGACTACATTTTGACACTGAATGAAGAAATCAATGGGACTGACACTATCTTTATGTTGGATATGATTTATCTTGATGCAAAAGGACCGGGCAATAACATTGCCTTCAATACGAAAGGAAAACAGCAGAAAATTCAGAAAATGGTGGACAGACGACCAAAGAAAGCAGTGAAACTTACACCCAATACTGGCGAAGCACCCATGTATTTTCTCGTGGTGAATGATACTACCTTACGTATGGTAAACGATAGTTTGATGGAGATTACTACCGACACAAGTTACGACATCGTGCGAGCTGATAAGTGATTTATTTTTCAGTAAGTATAGGAGATTCTTTTAAAAAGTTTGCGTAAGTTTGCAAGAAAGGCTACATTTGCACTTCCATTTGCAAAACTTGCGCATACTTTTTTTATTCATGAACAAGAAACATCTTCTCATACTATCGGCCTCAGTGCTGATTCTTTTAGGTATCACGACAATAGCCGGATACAAAGTTTATGACACATTCTTTACACCCGCATTTCACATTGCAGGCCAATCACGCATCTTTATCGATCGTGATGATACACCCGATTCAGTAAGTCATAAGGTGCAGGAGGTTCTCTCCCCACGTAGCATAAAAGCCTTCAATTGGTTGATGCAACACGAAGGTTATGAGCAGATTACACCTGGATGTTATGCCTTCGATGCGAGTGATTACCTCCGTGTAGCCGTTCGTCGCCTGGGTCTTGGATGGCAATCGCCTGTCAGATTGATTGTACCCAGTGTGCGCACACTGGACCGTATGGCACAATCCCTTTCCAAGCAATTGATGATTGATGAAGAGGAGATTATGGAGTGTCTGACGAACAATCAATACATCGATAGTTTGGGGTACACCATGGCTACATTGCCAGCTCTCTTTATCCCCAATACGTATGAGGTATATTGGAATATTTCAGTAGACAACCTTATTCAACGTCTTCAGAAAGAGTATGCTAACTACTGGAATAATGAACGTAAGGAGAAGGCTTCAACCCTGGGACTTTCACCCATTGAAGTGGCTACATTGGCCTCTATTGTGGACGAGGAAACAGCTGTAAATGCCGAGAAACCCATCGTGGCTGGTCTTTATCTCAATCGATTGCAACGTGGTATGCTCCTGCAAGCCGATCCTACCGTGAAGTTCGCTACAGGTGACCCCACCCTTCGCCGCATCCTCAACAAGCACCTCACCATCGACTCTCCCTACAATACCTATTTATATAAGGGACTTCCCCCCGGGCCTATCCGCATCCCCTCCATGGCAGCCCTCGAGGCCGTACTCAATCCTACAAAGCATAACTATCTTTATATGTGCGCCAAGGAAGACTTCTCAGGCACCCACAACTTTGCCACCACCCTTGCCGCACACAACGCCAATGCCCGCCGTTACCAGCAGGCATTGAACAAAAGGGGGATAAGGTGAATCGTCATTCCTTCCCAAACGCCAGCTTCCACCCTTGCTCGATGCTCAGCTTGTCCACCTCAGCGGGTCGGATGCCGCACTCCACGCAGGTCATTGCGGCAATGATTTTGGCAAACACCCTGTGTCCCTCCTTCGTCGAGGGCGATGGCAAGGGCTGACGCCCTGCCACCTTGTAGTCGAGGAGACGGATCACCGTGCGCAGGTACGCCGTCGTGTCGTTCCCATCCTCGGGCGGTGCCCATCGGTGGATGATGTTCTCCAGCGTGTAGCTCTTGCCCGCCTGCCTCAGTCGGATGCGGTAGGTGTCCATCAGTTTCCATGCCGCGCGGTAGCCGAAGGGCATGGAGGTGAACTCTTCAAATTCCTTGTCCGTCACTATCTCTCTTCGCCCCACCCACCGGCTCGCGCCGCGACGGATGTTGAGGGGGTTGTTGTTTCTGATTCCTCTGCTCATTTTAGTTTAAAGTTTAAAGTTCAAGGTTTAAAGTTTATTTTAGTTAGCGAGGACATAGTCCGCATGCCCTCGTCAACTTGTCAACTCGTCAACTGAATGTCAACTAAACCTCCTCGTCACTATTCATATTCAATTGTCTAATTGTCTAATTGTCTATTCTCCTTTTATATTTCTCGCTCTTTATATAGAGGTCTGTATCCACTTGGTCAACCACCACATACCCTCGTTTCTTCCATTTCGACAATTGGTGAGCTGCATCCCTCTCCTTTCCTAGGCGTACGCGCACTTCCTCCAGTTGGGTGCGGGTAAACTTGTCGGGCAACATCTCCAGCATGTTGGTGCGTCCAGGTGTAGTGCGGATAATTTCCTTCTCCACCTCCTCCTGCATCCGTTTGCCGTAGAAGTGCATCTTGCACCACAGGTCGTACTCCTTGCTCCAGCGGACGAACTCCTCTATCTGCTTGCTCCACTTGTATCCGTGGGCAATGTAGAGGGTCATGGCCTTCAGGTAAGCGATTACGTTGGCACGGTGCGAGAGCATTTCGTACACCTCATCGTCGGTCAGCATCACCACCTCGGCACTCTCCTTCAGCAGGGTGTGTGCCAGTGCCTCCGCCTTCGCACACTCCACCAGGCCCGATGCCGCATTCAGCCTGTCGATGTAGGGCTTCAACTCCGCCTCGTACTCCGCGTTGTAGGTGCCATAGACGGGTATCTCGCCCATGCGTCTTGGGGGTATGGTGCAGAAGTTGAGTCGGCTCAATGTGCCATCGGTCAATGCCGTGCGGAAGAATTGTCGCCCCCGTTCGATGGTGGCCGAGGCATTCCAGTTCCATCGGATGGGCACCATGGCCGTGACCGATGCCGCCCCCACGCGCTCCTGTCCGTAGAGTCCCTGTTCGAAGGCCAGTCGGATGATTTGGCTCACCTGGTTGCCCCGTGCCGAGGTCTTGAGGTTGTTCAATAGCTCCAGTTCGTCCATCTGTGTGTAGAGGAATTTCCCCTGTGCATCGGCCAACCTCTGTACGAAGGCTGCGTTCGTCATGTCCGGCACAAGCATCTGTATGCACAGGCCTTCGGGTCGCTTCGGCTTCTCCTTGTTCGCCCCCTTGGTGCTCAGACTTGCCTTCCACTCCTGTTCACGAAGGCGATTCAGTGCATCGCGCTCCACTATGTCTTTCATGATCAGTTCGATGGGCTTGTTCACCGCGCTCTTTCCGCTCGACATCTTGGCCAGGAGTACACACATGAAAGTGGCCTCCCTTTCCACATTGTCGATGTAGCGAAACTTCACCCCTCCAAGATGAGTCCCCAAGGGAGGAAACACCGCGTGCGCCACGGCAGGCTTCATCGCCTCCGGCACGTTGCGCGTGAGCAGTTCGATGAGGGGAGGCAGTTTGGTGGGCATTTGGGGAGGAAAGCCCCCCTCAGTTTCCCCAGAGGGGGGAAGATTGGATTTCTCCGTCTTCAATGCTTGTAACACCTTTGTGAGCTTCATGGGCATGTATTTCCGTGGCTCGCGGATGGCATTGTCGATGCATTGCATCTTCTCCTCCTGAGGAAAGCCCTCATAGTTTGGGATAGCTCTATTCAATAGCTCTCTGTCGAACCCAAAGATGTGGCGCAATGAGCATGCAAGGTCAAATATCTTGGTATTCCTGTCCCCTTGCGTAGGTGGCTGGCCATCGTTGTTGAGCTCCCAGTATTTCTGCACGATTTCGCTTGCGGGAAGGCCGTGGTACTCTATATTTTTAGGCACGGATTTCACGGATTTCACGGATTTATTTTCTTCCTCCTCTCTTGAACCTTGAACTTTGACTTGCGTAGCTTGATGAGAGCTTGCTCGAACTAACTTTGAATTCTCTTCTTCATTGTTAAAGGTATTCACTTCCCCTCCCTCTATGGAGGGGAGTTTAGATAGCTCGGCTTTCTTTAAGTCCCCCATAGAGGGGGGATTTAGGGGGGGCTCGGGGTCCGTAAACAGCTCCTCGCTCATCCACAACACATACCCCCTGGGCACCGCAAACGAGCACCGTGCATAGTCCTTCACGGAAGTGTCGTACTCCTTATCGCCCAACCTTTGTGCCATCCATGCCTGTGCCTCGGGCAGGGTCATTCCTTGGGGGATGACGAACACCAACCGGAGTCCTTCCGTCGAGGGCGACACATGGGCAAGCACAATGCCCAGTTCCTCTTTGCGTGCTTCTATCTCGTCCCACTTGGCACGCGGGTTGGCAATGTGGTCAAGGTCGTAGATGGATAGGCCACTCGGCACGGCATCGTCGTTCTTCCTCCGTCCACCCGGGAAGGTGGCGTGGAAGGTGAAGATGGGCAGGCGCTTCTTCAATTTCGCCTTCAGTTCGTCGTGCTCCTCCTTCGATAGTTTCCCACTCCTGTAGGCCTCCAGGTTATCCTCTATTTCGGCACACACGCGCGCCACGATGGGCGAATCCAGTGCCTCGTTGAAGAGGTCGGGCGTACATGCCCGCACCTCACCTCTAATACTTCGTGCTATACCGAAACTCATACACGCTCCTCCTCTGTTACAATTTCCACAAAGTTGCTGGCATCGATGCTTTCGCCCACTATGGCACGCGAAGCATCCACCGTCTCATCGCGGGCAATGCAGAGGCGCATGCGCACGTTCTCGTCGCTCACCGTCACCCGTCCGTGAGGCAATTTCATATACTTCGTGCCCGGTTGGGGTCGCCATGTCTTGCGGTGTTCGTTGAAGTTTCCTTCCGTGGGATTTACCAGGGCCAATGTACCCTGAATACGTTTTGTTCCGTTGAGTAATGATGCATATACAGCATCTGAAATCTGAATCTTTACTTCCATATTACTGAGAATTTTGTGAGAGAAAGCATGTTGGGAAGGTG
This sequence comes from Bacteroidaceae bacterium, assembly GCA_017560945.1. Taxonomy (GTDB): domain Bacteria; phylum Bacteroidota; class Bacteroidia; order Bacteroidales; family Bacteroidaceae; genus Phocaeicola_A. The sequence goes on from JAFZDY010000052.1 coordinate 90,292, forward strand.
GCCACCTTTTCCGAAGAAATCTTGCAAGAGTTCCCTCACCTTCTTCTCAGATTTATAATTTTGTTTAATTCATTCTGGTGATGATGATTTGGTTTTCAAATCGCGTCTGTCCATTCTTGTCGTTGAACGAACGTTGTTTGATGTACCCCTGTATTCTGTGTACCAAGGTGGTGTCAAGGGGTTGTGCATCGCGAGCCATGTCGCCCGTCATCTCGGCATAGAATTCGTCGATGCCATCACTAAGGATAAATCCCTTTGAGTAGAATGTCTTCTGTGTGCCATCTTGGGCGGTGTAGCTACGTGCCGCTACGGGGCGTTGTTCGATAATTGATACTATTGCTGTCCGATAAAAATCGACAATGCGTAGAAATAGGGTCTCAATCGCTGATTTAATGCGGTTGAGATTCTTTTTTTAAAATTACAAGCTCCCTCTGGTCAGAAAAGTGTCAGTTGTATCGGTGGACTTTCGTCAGAA
>JAFZDY010000053.1 GCA_017560945.1 Bacteroidaceae bacterium
ACCTCCGTATATGCAAAACGAAAACTAAACATTTAACAAACACAACACTTAACACATTGTCTTTTCCTGAATAAAGTCGGGGGGGGTATGTATAAAAAATCCCCCTCCCATTTTCACAAACAGGAGGGGACAGAGTTATATTTATCAGTCATAAACTATAATAGAGATTCCCATTTTCACAAACAGGAATTTCAAACCTTATAAAACAATTAAAAAAATAATAATAATAATCCTCCCATCTTCACAGACATAAGGATTAACAACTATGAAAACATATTACTTAAAACAAAGTTAAATACGCACGGCAAAGGTATGTATTTCCATTCACATAGCCAAAAGAATAGGGTGAGAAAAATATTTGTGCGCCCCCCTTCGCGTTTTTGCAATGCAGATGGATGGGGGCACAGAGAGGAGATTTTTAGTCGCAGATTTCTAAAAATATGTTTGTTCGTTTCACAGATTTTTTATATCTTTGTATCCACAAAACATGGATAAAAATCAAGACGTATGATGAATACAACTAATCAACAAATAAATAAAACACTGAAAATGAGGAAATTATTCTTTTACTTGATGGCAACCGTGGCGTTGCTGTTTGCCTCATGTAACAATGATGAGGGAAATGATTGGATTTCAACGGAATATGCCAAGGATTTGGTGGGTACGTGGACAACGCAAGATAGCGGATATGCCGAGGCTCTCGTCATTACGAAAGATGGTGTAGTGTCGGCCACTGGCTCGTACAAACTTGACTATTGGGATGATGTGAAGGGAAGAGTGATACTGAACAGTAATGAAATGACCCTGGACTTTGAGGATGATGACAACTTCAAAGGTACATTCGAGCTAACCCCTGGCGAAAAGCTGGTGCTGGTGAATGACGAGACGAGCAAGCGCACTACCTACCACTATTGCACCACAGACTATACGGACATTGTGAAGGGTGCATGGACGAACTTGATGGGCTACGTGGATATGGAGAATTACTTAAACTTCTACAACTTTACCGAGGATGGATACCTTAAATATTCATGCCTCTACGAGGATGAGGATACGATGACTATCTCAGATCCTGCGCCCTATAATGTGATAGGCGATTTGCTGATTCGTTGTGGCGAAGAGGCCGATACTGCATCTGGTGTGAGCCCCTTTGTCATTTACCGTTTGGAATATGATCCCGATTACATAACCGAGAAAGGACATAAGCGCAACGTGTTGACTATGAACCTCGATATAATCACGGAATTTCAATATATGAATGTGGGTATATCTTATTATCGCTTGAAGGAAGAGCTTGATGTGGTGGGCAAGGAGTATGGCTACACAAAAAATTACGTGACCCATGTGTATGGCAAGGACAAAAACTTCGATTTGATGGGATACAGATTCAACTTTGCAAGAATGAACAGTAACAGGTTGAACAGCATGCTCGAGGCGGTGCAATTCTCTATCGAATTCCCCTGCGAGGATAGCATACAGTTTAACTGCATCTACAATGGTGAGCCTATGTATATGAAGGCACGCATGGAGATGGATGGAATGAAGATGACCGTGAAGATGAGCGAGCGCGATGCTGCTTATCGCGATGTGGTGATGTACGTCTTCCAAGATGCCTACGATTACCAGGTGCGCATGATTATGAAGACGGATGGATTCACCAATTTCTTTACCAACATGTGCATTGCCATCATGTCCAAGGAGGGCAAGTTGGATAAGAGTGACAAGGAGGCTGTAGATTCGTATTTTACACGTATCGATGAAGCCATCGATTGCATCAATGTGGGTTTTATGATGAATCGATAATCGAGTAGAAAAGAGAGTGAATGTGTGCCGTTTCTTTCACCTTGATATCAGGGAGGAACGGCACACATTTTACAGAAAAATATAACATAAAACAGATATGAAAAAACTGATGAAATGGGCAATGTTTGCCGCTATAGTTTGCATGGCGAATGCAATGTTTTCGTGCAACGATGCGAATGCCGGAGAGAACAATTCGGAGGTAGTGAGTACCGAACTTCTCCGCACTACTCAAAGTTGGAATGGGGCAGAGTTGCCCAACTATCCTGAGGGACGCCCCGAACTGGTGGCGGTAAAGTATGAGATTCCTCCTGGTCAGAAGTTGGGATGGCACCACCATGTGGCTATGAATCATGGTGTGCTGGTGCAAGGTGAACTCACCATCATTGGCCTCGACGGACAGGTGAAGGTTGTGCACGAGGGTGAAGTGGTAGTCGAGATGGTGGACGATATTCACCATGGCGAGAATCGTGGCTCGAAGCCCGTAATCCTCTATATGTTCTACCTTTCACAAGAGGGTTGGCCCTTGTCGGTGCAAAATCCCGAAATACCGATGAACTAAGGAAAAATGAAGTAGGGTAGATGTGAGATTTCTGCCCCACCTGAAAAATATTTTTATACAACGGGAGAGGAAAAAGTCCCTAACCCATCCGAAGGAAAGTATACACGATGAAGAGATTTATCACCACCATGTGTGCGGTGCTGATGGGTATAATTTCCCACAAGTCATATGCACAAGAGACCATCACCACACAAGAACGCCCCAAGGTGGGCTTGGTGTTGTCGGGTGGAGGTGCTAAAGGTGCGGCGCACATAGGTGTACTGAAATACATCGAGGAGGTAGGTTTACCGATAGACTACATCGCAGGCACAAGCATGGGGTCAATAATCGGAGGCATGTATGCACTTGGCTATTCTGCGGACGAGATTCTCAACATCATCAGCCACGTCGATTGGGACAGGTTGATAAGCGACGAAGTGGACAGGCAGGAGATATCCTACAAACGAAAACAGGAGAGCAGCATCAAACTACTCACCATCCCTTTTCACGTGACCACAGACAAGGAGGAACTTCAGTTGCGCTCGTTCAAGAACTCGTTGCCTACGGGCATCGTGTCGGGCGACAATCTACTGAATCTCTTCAATTCACTCTCCGTAGGCTATGCCGACCCTATGTCGTATGACGAATTGCCCATACCATTCATCTGCATAGCCACCAACATGATGAATGGCGAACCCGAAGTAATGAACAAGGGAGTGTTCTCCAAGTCACTAAGGGCCTCGATGGCTATCCCCATCCTGTTCAATCCTGTAAAGATAGACAACACCCTGTACCTTGACGGAGGGTTGGTGAACAACTTTCCTGCCGAGCAATGCCGAGCCATGGGAGCTGACTATGTCATCGGAGTCAGCATGTCGCCTGGCTTGGAGAGCGATCCGCAAAAACTTTCGTCGATATTCTCACAAGTGAAGCAGATAAAGGAGATTATCACCGACAAGGAGTTTGATAACTACCACACGAAGTGCGACATCTTCATTAGCCCCGACCTCAAGGGGGTGGGAATGCTGAGTTTTGATGCCGAGAGTGTAGCCCGTATCACGCAAAGCGGATACGAGGCGGCACAGGGCATGGCTGAATACTTCCAGGCACTGAAGGAGGAGGTGTGTGCTGGTGATGAGGGAGTTGGGATGGAAATCACGCGCAACGCCCACCCAAGTAAGCCCAAGGCACTGAACATCCTTCAGGAAAAGGTCCTCATAACGTCCATTGAATTCGAGGGTGTAGAAAAGGATATCGAGCGATGGATGCGTCGACGTTGTACAATATCCGTGGGCGACTATGTGTGTAAGGATGACATTGATAAGTCAGTCTCCATGTACTATGGCACAGGAAGTTACGAGAGTGTGACCTATACCCTGCACAAAGACATCACTTCGGCCCAGGGTGGCTACATCCTCAGGTTTAAGTTAGTGGAGAGCCCTCCGCACGACCTTAGTGTGGGTTTCCGATTCGACTCGCAGGATATGCTATCGGTACTCCTGGGTGTGGGGATAAATAGCAATCGAATGGGTGGATTCAAGGCCGACCTTAATGCCAAGTTGGGAAGTAACCAATGGCTTAGTACCAACATCTCCTACGGACACATGTTGTATCCCCGATTCAATCTTGGGTACAACTTCAGAAATTCAGAAATCGATGCATACGACATGGACGAGTTGGTGATGAACATGAAGTTCCTTCAACACAACCTCAGGCTCTACATCTCGGAAAATTACTGGAAGACCATCAGTTTTGGTGCGGGCTTCGAGGCCGAATTCATACATCCCCGCAAGGTGATGTACTCGCAATACGATGCTGTGAATAGTGACTATAGGTCAGTAAATACACTTGGTACATTCGGATACCTGTTATACGACAATCTTGACAAGAGTAGTTTTCCCACTCGGGGTACGAAAGGTCGGATTGACCTCACTTGGAAGGACATTCGATTTACCTCCCACAATACAAATCCGTTGGGGCTTGGCTCATTCCGTTTTGGTATAGAGAGTTATCTGCCGGTGGTGGGGGAGAAGTTGGTCTTCATTCCCCAAATGTATGGTAGTTTCCTTTATGGCAAAGGAGCTACGAATGGTACTTCCGAGAGTTGGAATCCCCTATTCAATGGCCCAGTGCCTTGCTATCCGAGTATGAACAATATGTTAGGGGGTGCCGAGATGGGACGATATATCGACCACCACCTTCCATTTATTGGTTTGAATAAAATATCCTTGGCTTTCAATAATTTGGCCATTGCAAGGCTCGACATCCGCGCTAACATCACCAAGAAAAACTATCTGACGGTTATGCTCAACTATGGACGTTCGGGTGTCAACCTGAAGAGTTTTGCAGGAAAGTCAGATGTCCTCGAATGGAGTGACCTCTACGACTACAATGCCTCCAACTGGTGGGGAGCAGGTTTGCGCTACTCCATTGATACCAAGATGGGCCCCCTTCACTTCGACATCAGTTCTTCTAACATCTCAAAGAATGTAAATCTATACTTTAGCCTTGGGTATTTCTTTTAATATTAGTGAATAATTACAAGGAGTGAGTAATAGTCGTTGAACGAGGTTGAAACGTTATTACGAAACGATATTAAATGTTTTAAAACGATAAGAAAACTTATGTTCTTATAACCCTTTTATGCTATATAAACAATAAGGGCAGACATATCAGTCTGCCCCTACAGTGTGCATTTGTGTCGCATAGTTAACATCTGCGTCTAAAATAATGCAAATACTAACTACTAAGCATTAGTAAATAGGTACTTGAATCACTCGATGGTCAAGATTTTGGCAAAGCCTGTCAATTCGATGACATTGTAAACCTCGGGAGAGAGGTGGCGCACAATCATCTTACCTCCGTGGGCAGAGACTTGCTTCTGAGCCGAAAGAATGACACGCAAACCAGAACTACTGATGTACTCCAATCCTGTACAATCGAATACCAGTGTGATGCCAGGCTCGGCCCATACCTTACTTACCTTCACCTCTAAATCTGTTGAAGTAATAGTGTCCATGCGACCCTTGATGGCTACAATCTTCTCGTTGTTTTGTTCTAAAATATTTACTTCCATAGAAAATGTATTTATTGTTTATTGTTCATTTTGTTTTAAGTTGAATATCAATCTCACGCGGGGTCCCTCGGGGGTGTCGTCCACAGATTCAATGATGTTGTCGCACAGGCCTTGGATGATGGAGAGACTGAGTGCATCGGGCGCAAATTGGGGGGACTTCCACACGGTGACTATGCCCGGTGGCATCAATAACTCGAGGGAGATGGTGTGGCATTCCTCGCTATAGCGAAGGGCTAAATCGACCTCACCCTTGTCGAGGGGAATAACCTGTAGTACCTCCTCGGCCAACAACTGCACTTGGTGCTGGATGTGCTCGGAGAGATAGTAGCGGGTGCAAAAGAGAGCCATGCCACCCTGCAACTGATAGAGGTCGTAGCGAGGAGAGCGAATGACATAGTGATAATTGCGAATGCGATTGATAAAGACGCGGGTGCGCTCGTGTTGGGGGTGGTCGAAGATTTGCTCGGGTGTACCTTCTTCGTACACCACACCCTGATCCATATAGAATATGCGGGTGCTGACCTCGCGTGCAAAGTGCATCTCGTGTGTAACAATCACCATGGTCATGCCCTGCTTAGCTAACGTGCGGATAACCCCCAATACTTCGCTCACCATAGTGGGGTCAAGTGCCGAAGTGGGCTCGTCGAAGAGGATAATCTCTGGATTCATGGTGAGACAACGTGCAATGGCTACGCGTTGTTTTTGTCCGCCCGACAATTGTGAGGGCATAGCATGTGCCTTTTCAGCCAAACCGACCATCTCCAATAACTCCATAGCGCGTGCCTCGGCCTGCTTACGCGACTTGCCGAGGAGTTTCACAGGACCTATGCAGAGGTTATCCATCACGGAGAGGTGGTTGAAAAGATTGAAAGACTGAAACACCATACCCATCTTGCGACGAAGACGAGGAACATCGGTCTGCTTGGAGAGGAGGTCTTGACCATCAACAATGATGCTACCACCGGTGGGTGATTCCAACAGATTGAGACAACGGAGGAAGGTGCTCTTTCCTGTGCCTGAGGGACCAATGATGGAGATGACCTCGCCTCGACCAATGGTGGCATTGACATCGCGCAATACCTCCAGACCATTGTCGTATGTTTTTCGTAAATGACTTATCTGTATCATAATCAACCAACTTTTTTACCAATAAAATCGAGTATTGCTGCAAATATCCACGAGAGGATGAAGTAGAGAATGGCCACCATGATGAGGGGAAACAGGGCATCAAACGTACGACTACGGATGATGTCGCTCACCTTTGTCAAGTCCTGTACGGCAATGTAACCCACCACGGAGGTCATCTTTACCAACGATATCAACTCTCCCTTGTAAACAGGCAACACGTGCTTGAAGGCTTGGGGCATGACGATGTGGATGAATGTGCGGGCGGGAGTGAAGCCAAGGGCTATGCCTGCCTCGGTTTGTCCCTTGTCTATGCTACGGATGGACGAGCGGAACATTTCGCTCACGTAGGCGGAAAAGTTCATGCTGAAAGTGATAATGGATACCACCACGGCATCAACTGATGTGCCAGCAAACACGACGTAAAACATAATCATCAACAACACCAGCACAGGGGTACCACGCATTAGGTTGATGTAGAAACTTGCTACACGTCTCAAGGGTGTGTGGCGACTCATTCGCATCCAGCAGATGACTCCGCCGAACAATGTACCAAAGAGGCAAGCCAAGAGGGCTATCATAGCAGTAAGCTTGAGGCCACCCCATATCATGAGGTAGCGATCTTCGTCGATGATGTTGCGCTGGATACTATCCTTCACCTTGTCATAGAATGATGTGGCGTCTACACGATCGATGGCTCCTAACGCGTAGCCAACGGCATTTTCCTGACGTACTGCAACGAGTGTGTGGCACAGGATGTGGGGGTCGCTGAAGTTAACGGACTCCTGGCGTTGAGGGGTGATGTTGATGCCTGCTACCACTATGTCATGAGTGCCTCGGACTATGGCGGGTATTATGGACGAGAAATTCATGTCGCTCCATATTATAGGACGTCCAATGGAGGAGGCAAAGCGGGTGATGATTTCCACCTCGAGGCCCACCAATTTGCCATTCTTAACAAAGTCCAAGGGAGGAGCTGTAGAGCAGGTAGCCACGCGCAAGGGCTTGCCATCCGTTGACAGGGGGATGTGGGGCATCTCAGCCTCATGGGCATGGTACATCCAACGGTCGTACATCTCGTCGTAGGTGCCATCTGCCTTGATTTGGCGAAGAAAAGCATTGAACATATCGAGCAACTGGGTATCGGGACCCTTGGCAAAGCAGACGCCCATCTCGGCCACCACAAAAGGTTCCTCGAGGGGTACGATGCCCTTGGCCGAATGGGAGTGGTAATTGACCATGTAGTCGTCCAGTACGATGGCTTCGCATCGCTTGGTCACAAGGGCTTGCACCATATCAGCTGCATTGTCAATCCTCAGCACCTCTACCTCGGGGTACTGCTTCTCTAAAATCTCTTCCTGGAAACACCCAGTCAAGATGGCGACCTTCTTCCCATTCAGGTCGTCCATGTTGCGATATACCGACAAGTGTTCATCTTCCTTTGTTCCACAAGCCGTGAGTAGGCAAAGCAGGAGCAAGATTTTCCCTATATTCTTCATATCACTTTTCTTCTCTCTCTAATCTATGTGAGTGTGTTTCTATCCTCTCTCTCTCGCCCGCATTTACGCAAAGAAGTTGTCCAACATTTGACGTGCATCGTCGGACTCAAGGTTTCGCAAATCAGCATCATTCATCTCTATGCGATTGATGAAAAAGAGTAGATTGTCGTACGTGAGTTCAATGGGTTTCTGATGGTTAAGCAAGGAGAGGATGATGACGAAGCGGTCGGTATTTAATATGCTCTCTGCCACATGGGGATGTGTGAGGAGGTATTGATTGACGTCATCGGAAAAGTCCTTCCCTTTGATGCGAAGGTGCATCTTGTTACGTAACATGGCACGATAGTTCTTGTTGAGCAAATTGGTGCGAGCCATCTGGTCAAACAGAGACTTCATGTTCCATTCAGCGGTCTCAAGGGTGGCAATAACACCATTCAGCACGCGAGAATAGGACTCGCATCCTTCCCAATCCTCCTTGCACTTGTAGCGGAGGTCGTGCTCTACCTCGTGCCAACCCTCGGAGAAGATGGTACGTATCTGTATTTCGTAGGTGGCATCGACGTAGGAGGCAAACTCCTCGGGGAGTGCCTTACGGAAATCGTCGACCAACTCGGTAGGGAGGTTACAGGTAAGGTTCAGGCGTTGGGGACGGAAGGTGGAAGAGTCGAGTGAATCAATGGAACTTCTAACCACCTCGCCACAACTATAGAAAAAGGCCAAGGCATCGACATCGTCCTGAAAATAGAGGACAATACGCAGGCCTATCATATCCTGCACCTTCAACTTTCCACTCTTATATCCTTCGTCCTTGAAATGAATCTTGTGATGAAGTGAACTGAGGGTCTTGACACGTGAAAACAGGCGAAACATAATGCCACTTTGGCTCAATTGTTGATGTATCTGTGATTCTAATTTGTCTGTAATCGCTTGAAGCATAGTGTGTTATGAATAAAAATTAATTTTCTATTTCTGTTCAATATTAAATCTTTTAACTCGCGAAGTGTTCTTCTTCTAATTACAATGGAAAGAGCAACAGAGTGATGCACACATTGGCAACCCAAATGATGATGTTCATAGGGATGCCGATACGGGCAAAGTCAGAGAAACGATATCCGCCTGGGCCATACACAATCATGTGAGTGGACGAACCGATGGGAGTTGCAAAACTGGAAGATACAGCCACCATTAAACCTACGCAAAAAGTCAAAGGATTGACATCCATATTGATGGCTGTTTGGTAAGCAATAGGGAAAAAGATTGCAGCAGTAGCAGTATTGCTCGTAAATTCAGTGATGAATGTACCCACCAAACAGATGCAGGCAAAGGCAATAACAGGACTTCCGTTGCAAAATGTGAGGATGCCCTGCGAAATCCACTCGGCCACACCGGTCTCCTGAATGGCGGTACCCAGTGTGATGCTTCCAGCAAATATCATGAGCAGGCGCCAATCGATGCTCTCGCGTGCCTGGTCGATGGTGCAAAAACGACAAATTATCATGGCAAAGGCGGCTATAAATGCGGCCTGCAATAGGGTGAGATATCCCAATGAAGAGACCACCACCATGGCTATCATGATGAGGGATGAATAAAAGGTGCGCATGTCGGGCTTGTAGAGGGAGCTGGCCTCCATCTCCAACAGGTCGTACTTGGAGTATTTATATCCCTTAGAGTGTGGCGAACATTCGACCAACAGAGTGTCGCCCACCTTCATTTTCACTTCACGAGGGCTACCCTTTACTACTTCACCTTCGCGAGCAATTGCCACGAGTACCAGCCCGTTCTCTTCCTCAAACGAGGTGTCACACATGCACGAGCCAATGAAAGGGCTCTTATACCCTACAGTCACCATGCGAAGTCGACGATTCTTTTCTACCTCGTCGAGCGAAAATACGTGGTGTGTAGCATTGACAAGTTCGTAAGAATCGCGTATATCCAACATCTTCTCCACATTACCTGAAAATATCAGTCGATCACCACCAAAAATGAACTCCTCATCGTCCACCGCTGTGATTACCTCGCGATCCATACGGATAATCTCAATGAGGTGTCCACCATCCATGTTGTTGAGCCCAGCCTCCTTTATGGTCTTTCCTACGAGTGACGACATGGTAGGCACCATCAACTCCATAGTGTAGTTGCCTATGCCTTGAAGGGCATCTTCGGGAGATTGACGAACAGGAAGCAAATTTTTGAGGACTATCACCGACAATACACCTATCACCAAGCAAAACAAACCGACAAGTGTGGGGGTGAAAATGCTCAGGGCTATGCCTGTCTCCTTGGTATAGAAGCCCGATATGAGCAAGTTGGGGGGAGTACCGATGAGTGTACACACACCACCCATACCCGAGGCATAACTCAGGGGTATCAAAAGTTTGGAAGGGGCAATGCCCAACTTCTTTGCCCAATGGCGTACAACACTTGTAAAGAGGGCTACAACGGCAGTATTATTGAGGAATGAACTAAGTGCCGCCACGGGGATCATTAGGCGAATGATGGCTCGATTGTAGCTTTTGGGTGAGCCCAGACAATAGCGTACAACCCATTGCATGAAGCCCGTGTGCACCAATCCGCACACCACTACAAACAGGGCACCGATGAGCACCACAGTAGAGGATGAGAAACCTCCCAATACGGAGCTGGTGGGGATGACACCACTAACCAAAAATAATCCCATACCTCCTAAAAATACCAAATCGGAAGGTAATTTTGTACAAATTTGTAGTGTAAACACCAACAAAACGACAAATACGACAAACCATGCCGCCAAACTTAGCCCTAAAATCATACAGTTATACTTTATTTTGCCTTAAATCAACAGAATTCTATTAAACTCCCTTAGATTGTGCAAAAATAATATTTTTCTATTAAAGTACCAAAAATGTAATTTAGGGACAAGTTACGAGTTACAAGTGACTAGTATATAGTTCTGTTTGCATGCACATTCTGCACCACTCACTTGGGGCAGGTAAATGGAGTGTCTTCTACTTCCCCTCGCGATATTGCATAGGTGAGTACCCTGTGTGGCGTTTGAAATATCGACCAAAGAAGGAGGGATTGGCGAAATTCAGCGAATGGGAGATTTCCTGTACAGTGAGGTCGGTGTTGTGCAACTTGGCCTTGGCGTCGAGGATGACGGCACTAGCAATGATGTCAGTGGCTAACTTTGAACTGACCTCGCGACAGATGGTGCCAAGATACTTGGGGGTGATGCAAAGTGCATTGGCATAAAAGGTAACACTGCGCTCCTGAGCATAGTGGGTGACAAGAAGGGAGAGGAACTTGCGGAAAGTGAGGTTGGCACGTGTCTGTTTCTCACTGATGGATAGCGGTATCTGACGACGATAGAGTGCACCCAGTGTGTGAAGTAGGGCGGTGAGCATACTCTTGCGTATTTCGGGCGAACTATCAATGAGATCGTTCCCCTCGACTTTGTAGAAGAACTCACAGAAGGAGGTGAAGAGGTCGCACTCGGGGCGCTGGAGGGTCACGAGGGGATTGTACCGCATCTCGGTCATAAAGGGTAGGTTGGACCGCCACAGATTGATGTCGCCCGCCAAGGCTGGGGTGAAGAGGATGAGGTAGCCCTCAAAATCGTCGGAGATGTCGTACCCCTGTACTATGTGGTGGGGAATGATGGTGAGCAGGGTGTGGGCGGTGACATCGTACTGAATGAGGTTCATGGACAGGGACAACTTACCGCGTAAGCCGAGAAGGAATGCTCCATTGGCTAAACGGAAGGAGTCGCGCTTGGGTTCGAATGTATCACTTGCCTGGGGCCAACGGATGACCATCAACTCTTTCTCCAATGCGATGGTGGGAATTGTATCTTGTGTCATATGAAAACTATCTTTAAATTAAAAGTTTTCGCAAAGGTACAACATTTCCCCAAAGGGATAGAAATAATGAGAAGAATTAAACAGTTTTTGTCATTATTTTCAATCCCTTTTCTAATATATGTGAAAAGTGTTCCGATATAGGACAAAGGAGTGGATATATGGACGCCCCCGGCCTTCCCCCCCACACATGATTACTTGAGTGACTGGATGAACTGTTCGCGATCGACGATGAAACGGATGTGGGTGGCTTTACCAATGAGTTTGTTGCCCTCGGTTGCTTCGATGGCAAAGGTGAGTTTGCGACCCTTGACCTCGGTGAGGGTAGCTGTGGCAGATACAATGGCTCCGATGGGTGAGGGTGCGAGGTGCGAGGTCTCGATGAAGCCTCCTACGGTGGTGGACTCCTGAGGAAGGTGGGGTGCTACGGCGTGCATAGCGGCATTTTCCATAAGTGCTACCATGGAGGGGGTGGCGAAGATTTCCAAATCGCCTGAACCCATGGTGCGGGCTACGTTGGCATCGCTGACTTGTACAGTGGAGGTGTGTTGTAATCCTTCGGTAATCATACGCATGTGTATTTAGATATGTTGTGATTTATTGTGTATATTTCTATCCTACATCATCCGTACAAGGGGTGCAGGAAGGGGGGAGTAGAGGTCGGTGAGTGGGGTGTGCCATGCAGCGAGTGTGGAGGTGGGAGACAAGTCCTGTGGGATGTACTCGGCGAGTGTGTGGCCAGGTTGAAGAGGTGGCTGTCGATGGTCAGCCAAGAGGATGGTGCCACCTACCCATTGGGTGAAGGGTTGCTCGGTATAGTCGAAAAGGGTTACCTTCAAAACGGAGTGGGTAAGTGTGTCAACCCTTATCATCGAGGCTGGGTATAGCGTGCCATGCTGGTCAATGAGCCTGTGGCAAGCATAGTGGGTATGTGTGGTGGGGAATGTCATTCCTTAGTCTCTGCGTCAGGGGTGTTTATGACGATAGTGGTGTCGGGTTTCTGTACCTCCTTGCGATGATAGCGCATGAGTTCAATATCGGACAACAGAAGGTCCTTTACCTGAAGTACCTGAAACTCGTAGATGCTATCCTGAGGGGGAAAATTGTCATAGTCATCGGCCTCTCGCAGGTAGTAATAAACGTGTCCAAGGATGCACTTGAGTACATAGTTGGAATCGCATGCGAGTGACAAACTGTATGCTCCTGAATGGTCGATGACCTGTGAGTGTCCGATGGTGTCGGCATCGAACATCATGGTGAGGGACATGACCGCACGTGCGCGGGCAGTGTCGCCAAGGAAATGTACATTCATATTCCATACGATTGAGTCACGCTTGTGGTAATTGCTATCGGGGGACAACTCGAAGGTGAGTTTGTTGCCAATAGGCGAAATGGTCAGGCGCATGAGGTTGAAGTCGTCCCACACATTGACGATGTCGCCCTCGGGAGAGATACTCTTCACACGTTCGTACGGAGGGATGTGGTTGGCCAACTCATCCTTCTGAGTGGAGTATCGTTTGTTGAGATTCTTGTATATATTCTCCAACTCGTAGGTGTGCCTCATGTACCACACCAACGAGGAGTCAAACTCGGCCTCAGTGACATGATGCTTATCGAATACATATTGCTCGTACATCTTGCGCTTGATTCGCTCGGATGAACCCAATTCGGTGGCCATGGATTGCATAAGGTGATAGTCGTACAAGATGTTCTCCATTTTCTGTGGCTGGATGATTTCAGAAGGCACCTTCACGGTACAACACACCACCATCGCCATAGATATGGCGATGAAAAGTGACTTAATATGGAACTTTACAGAGAATGGTTTCATAGAGAAGATGGGGTGGGGAGATTGGTTTCTGAATCGTTTGTCTCTTTCTCCTCCTTGGTTTCTGCACTGAGGTATTTGTTGTAGAAAATGAGCATGGCTACAATACCACAACTGATGGCCGCATCGGCAAAGTTGAAAATGGGGCTGAAGAAAATAAAGTGCTCACCACCTACAAAGGGCATCCACGAGGGCCAATTGGCCTCAATCATAGGGAAGTAGAACATATCCACTACCTTTCCATAGAACCAAGGGGCATATCCCTCGCCTGGGGTGACAAAGTGGGCCAACTCGTAGTAGGTGCTCTCACTGAAGATGGCGCCATAGCATACGCAATCGATAATGTTGCCAACGGCACCCGCCAAGATACACGCCAAGCAGACGATGTACCCTGTGGGAACTTCGTATAGGGGTTTTCGACACAATTTCCACATGTACCATATGATGGCAATGGCCGCCACTATACGGAAACTGGTGAGAAAGAGTTTGTCAAATATTTCCATACCGAATGCCATCCCTGGATTTTCGGTAAAGTGAATGTAGAACCAGTCAGCAATGTGGATGCTCTCACCCCTATGCATATGGGTCTTAATCCACACCTTGATGGCTTGGTCAATAAGCAAAATAGCCGTCACGATGATGGCGGCTATTCTGCCTCTTGTAAGTAGTTGCTTCATGTGTTTTCTTTCAGTTTTTGTGATAACTACGCCCCTATCACAATGGCGACAAGGTCATGGGTAGTTGTTTCACTTTTTCATTTGTTTTGCCTCGATAGTCAATGTAGCATGAGGTACGGCACGCAGACGTTCGGCAGGTATGAGTTTACCTGTTACGCGACATACACCATAGGTCTTGTTCTCGATGCGTACGAGGGCGGCTTTCAAGTCACCAATGAACTTCAACTGACGTTCGGCCAAACGGGTAGTCTCTTCCTTACTCATGGTGTTGCTTCCCTCCTCCAATATCTTGAATGTGGGTGATGTGTCATCTACTCCATTGCAATCGGTGTTCATCAACGTCGCCTTCATAGAATCATAATCGCGTTGCGCCAACTCCAATTTCTGAAGAATGATGGCGCGAAACTCTTGTAACTCGGCGTCCGAGTATCGGGTCTTTTCTGACATAGTGTTTTTAAGTATTTAGGTTTAAAATTATAAGATTGTTCATGCCTTTTCCACACGAGCCACCAACTTGAATTCGTCGAAATCGAGTTCGATACCCTCTACAACCTCTGCCAATACGAGGTTAGTAGCTTGTACCTGAGTACAGATGTACTCCTTGTAAGCCTCGATAGCGGTATCGGTTTGCTCGTGATGACTCAATGTTACATTTATCTTGTCGGTGATTTCGAAACCATTGCTCTTGCGGATATTCTGGATACGATTTACCAACTCGCGGGCTATACCTTCGCGACGGAGTTCCTCTGTCACTTCGACCTCCAACGCCACGGTGAGTTTGCCTTCATTGGCAACCAACCAACCGGGGATGTCCTCGTTGATGATTTCGACATCGGCCACCTCTACTACCAGCGGAGCACCTTCGATGGTGAGGGTGTAAGTACCCTCCTTCTCTAACAATGCAATAGTTTCTTGATCAAGTGATTCCATAGCTGCGGCTACGGCCTTCATCTGCTTGCCAAACTTCTTACCCATAACGCGGAAGTTACACTTAACCTTTTTCACCAACAAACCTGTTGATGATTCGGCAAAGTTAACCTCCTTCACATTCACCTCGTTCATAATAAGACTCTTCACGGCCTCAATTTGTACCTTCTGCTCGTCACTCACGGTAGGAATCATGATACATTGCAGGGGTTGGCGAACCTTAATATTTACTTTCTTACGAAGGGCAAGAGTCATGGAGGTGATGTCTTGTGCCATCTTCATGCGCTCTTCCAATGCAAGGTCGATGAGAGACTCGTCGCACACGGGGAACTTGGCAAGGTGGATAGACTCAACATTGTCGCGACCAGTGGTTGCAATCAAATCCATATAGAGACGATCGGCAAAGAAGGGGGCAATGGGAGCCATCAACTTCGCCACGGTCTCCAAGCATGTATAAAGTGTCTGATAAGCAGAGAGTTTGTCGGTTGTCATACCTCCACCCCAGAAACGTTTACGACTCAAACGTACAAACCAGTTAGAGAGGTTGTCGTTCACAAAATCTTGTACAAGGCGTCCAGCACGTGTAGGTTCATATTCATTCAAGCACTCGCTAACATCCTTGATAAGAGAGTTCAATACAGAAAGTATCCAACGATCCAACTCGGGGCGTTCGCTCATAGGAACCTCTTCCTCGCTATAGGTGAAGCCATCAATATTGGCATACATAGCAAAGAATGAGTATGTGTTGTACAATGTGCCGAAGAACTTACGACTTACCTCGACTACACCATCTTCGTCGAACTTCAAGTTGTCCCATGGAGATGAGTTTGTAATCATATACCAACGCAAGGGGTCAGAACCGTACTTCTCGATGGCTCCGAAGGGATCTACAGCATTTCCTAAGCGCTTAGACATCTTGTTTCCATTCTTGTCAAGCACAAGTCCGTTAGAAATAACATTCTTGTACGATACGCTATCGAATACCATAGTGGCAATGGCATGGAGTGTGAAGAACCATCCGCGTGTCTGATCCACACCCTCGGCAATGAAGTCGGCGGGATAGTATGTACGATTGTCCACAATTTCCTTGTTTTCAAACGGATAGTGAAGTTGAGCGTAAGGCATAGCACCTGAGTCGAACCATACGTCGATGAGGTCGAGCTCGCGCTTCATAGCCTTGCCTGTAGGAGAAACGAGAATGATATCGTCCACATAGGGGCGATGCAAATCAATCTTGTCATAGTTCTCCTGAGTGTAAACACCAGGAACGAATCCTGCCTCCTTGTAAGGATTAACCTTCATCAAACCTGCGGCTACGGCCTTCTCCATCTCCTCGAAGAGTTCTTCCATAGAGCCGATGCAGAGTTCTTCTCCATCTTCGCTACGCCAAATGGGAAGGGGAGTACCCCAATATCTTGAACGGCTGAGGTTCCAATCATTCAAGTTCTCCAACCACTTACCAAAGCGACCTGTACCTGTAGACTCGGGTTTCCAATTGATGGTTTTGTTCAATTCCATCATACGCTCCTTAGCAGCGGTTGAACGGATGAACCAGCTATCCAAGGGATAGTAGAGTACAGGCTTGTCGGTACGCCAACAATGTGGATAGTTGTGTACGTGCTTCTCTATCTTGAAGGCTTGGTTACCAGCCTTCAACATCATGCAAATGTAGATATCAAGTGATTCAGCGGATGATGCAGCCTTTTCATCAAAACGACCCTCTACTGTGTATTGAGGGTCATAAGCATTCTTTACCCAACGTCCTTCGTACTCCTTGTAAGCTTGGGCGTCGATACAAGTATTTACGAAATCAGGATCGAGTTCCTCCATCAAGTAGAACTTACCTGTGAGGTCAACCATTGGACGAGTTTCACCCTTATGGTTAATCATAAAGAGTGATGGGATGCCTGCAGCACGAGCCACAAAGGCGTCATCGGCACCAAATGTGGGAGCAATGTGTACAATACCAGTACCATCCTCGGTGGTTACATAGTCACCAGGTATCACGCGGAAAGCCTTTTCCTCGGCGGCAATCCACTTGCCCTGATCATCCAATTCAACAGGCTTCACCCATGGGATGATTTGCTCGTACTCCATACCTACAAGGTCGATACCCTTGTACTCACCGACTACTTTAAATGGTATCAACTTGTCACCAGGCTTGTAAGCCTCGAGGTCAAGACCCTCGGCCTTTTGGTTGAAGTGAGTGTAGAGGAGTGCCTTAGCTAATATTACGGTAATGGGCATACCTGTATATCCATTGTAACTTTGTACAGCTACGTAATCAATCTTGGGGCCTACACAAAGTGCAGTATTTGAGGGCAATGTCCAAGGAGTGGTTGTCCACGCGATGAAATAGGGAGTTCCCCATTCGGCCATCTCGGGACGTGGGTTCTTCATCTTGAACTGAGCCACACAAGTGGTGTCCTTCACATCTCGATAACATCCAGGTTGATTCAACTCGTGACTTGAGAGGCCTGTACCTGCAGCAGGTGAATAGGGCTGAATGGTATATCCCTTGTAGAGGAGATTTTTACCATAAAGTTGCTTCAAGAGCCACCACAATGTCTCGATGTAACGATTGTCGTAAGTGATATAGGGATTTTCAAGGTCAACCCAATAACCCATCTTGTGAGTCAAGTCTGTCCACTCCTTGGTGAATTTCATCACATCAGTACGGCAATGCTTGTTGTATTCAGCTACACTGATGGTCTTACCAATATCTTCCTTAGTGATACCCAATGCCTTTTCAACACCAAGTTCTACAGGTAGTCCGTGAGTATCCCAACCTGCCTTACGCTTCACTTGGTAGCCCTTCATGGTCTTGTATCGGCAAAATACATCCTTGATGGTACGAGCCATTACGTGGTGGATACCAGGCATACCATTGGCTGAGGGGGGACCCTCGTAGAAAACGAATGAGGGACAACCCTCGCGTTCAGTCATACTTTTGTGGAACACATCTGCTTCGTCCCACAATTTCAACACCTCCTTGTTCACCTCAGAAAGGTTCAAGTGGTTATGTTCAGCGAATCTCTTATTCATGCGCTTATAGTTCTTTTAGTTATGTTTCTATATTTTAAGGCGCAAAAGTACTGAAAATATTTGAGAGATGGAAGCAAACAGACTGAAAATGTGTTAAGGAGGTGTCTGTTGATGTGTCTCTGCCTCTGCTTTTATCTGTTTGAGCAACTCTTGTTGATGTGTAGTGAGGTGTTGAGGAAGCATAACTTCGAAGGTAACGATGAGGTCTCCGCACCTCCCTTCTTGTTTATAGAATGGAAATCCCTTACCTCGAAGACGTACTTTTGATAGGTTTTGCGTGAAGGGTTTAACCTTCAGTTTTACTTTTCCAGAAAGAGTTTCAATGGTAGTATCCCCTCCAAGCAATGCCGTGTAGAGGTCTATATGAGCGATGGTTTCGAGATCGTTCTCCACAAGTTGAAAATGTGGATCGGGTGCGATGTGAAGAGTCAAGTAAAGATCTCCATCAGGAGCACCATCCAAACCTTTACCACCCTTCCCTGCAAGTTTGATTCGTTGTCCATTGGCGATGCCCGCAGGTATGGTGATGCGCAACTTACGATCAAATACTTGAATAATGCGCTTGTGAGTGGTGGCTGCCTCCTTTAAGCTCAATTGTAGATCTGCCTCGAAGTCTTGTCCACGTCTACTATGATTAGTCTTACGTCCTTGTGTACCAAATAGTTGCTCAAAGAAAGATGAAAATCCACTTGAACCTTGTGTAAAGTTTTCAAAGTCATTTCCTGTGTTTCCGAATCCTCCAAAACCAAATTCTTGAGCAAAATCCTTGTAATCAACACCAAAAGCATTTTCTGTACGACCCGAGTATGTGGAATGTTTCTGATTTTCCATCTCATAAGCATGTGCCCAATATTGTCCATACTCGTCATACTTGCGTCGCTTCTCGGGATCGGAAAGAACCTCATTGGCCTCGTTCAATTGTTGAAATTTAGCCTGCGCCGCGGGATCATCGGGGTGTAGGTCAGGATGATATTGGCGTGCCATTTTTCGATAGGCTCGCTTGATGTCGGCTTGTGTGGCAGTGTGCTCTATGCCGAGGATGTGGTAATAATCAATATACTCCATACGTGAAAAGTTTGTGGGTGATAACGAATCTTACATGACTTTGGTTCATTCAATAGAAGTGCAAGTACTGAACAATTCCCTTTGTAATGGTGTTTAGCAGAGAGTAGTGAACTGACAACGGAATATACACATTATGAAAAAAAAGATTGTTTCAGTAGTTTGTGCCATATCCATTTGGTTGGGTGTGGGTGCGCAAACTTTACAGGATAATGACACTGAGGGAATGCCCGAAAGTTGGTCAACCAACGAAGAGGATTTATTTGATCAGACTTTACCTGTAGAAGATGGGTGGTGGAAGGTATTTGGTGATGGTCAACTAGACTCACTAATAAGCCTTGCCATGCAACAAAACTTGGATGTTGACGAGGCGCTCTCGCGTATTGAGCAGGCTCGCTTTGGTGTAGCCATACAACAAGGTAACCTATTACCTTCCATCGGAGTGAATGGGGGATGGGCACGTCAACAATCGAGTGGAAACACTGGTGGTAGTACTCAGTGGAGTGGACAATACAACTTGAAGGCTCAGATGAGTTGGGAACTTGATCTCTTTGGAAACATACGCCAACGTATAAAGGCGCAAGAGGGTTTGTATCAAGTTTCAGAAGAAGAGTTTCGAGGTGTAATGGTGTCGTTGTGTGCACAAGTGGCAACAACTTATTTTAACCTTCGGCAATACCAACAAGAGCGAGAAGTACTCGAGCACAACTGTGAATCTCAGTTGGCTGTATTAAGATTGACAGAGGCTCGCTATTCTTCAGGACTTGCAAGTCGCTTAGATGTGGCGCAAGCCCAACAAGTGTACTATGGGACGTTGTCACAACTACCTGCTATGAAAGCCAATATTTCACATACAATGAACCAATTAGCAGTGCTTCTTGGTCAATATCCACAAGATGTGGTTATTGGATTGGAGTCACCCATGCCATTGCCCAATTACATTGAGCCTGTACAAGTGGGAATACCTGCAGGTTTATTACTCAGACGTCCTGATATACGACAAGCTGAAAAGCAAGTTGAAGCCCAGGCGGCGCTTTTGGGGGCGGCCAAACGTGAGTGGTTTCCTCAGTTTTTCCTGAATGGCTCTATAGGCTATGCTTCTACTGATCTCAACAGACTTATTCGATCTGGTAGTGTAGAGTGGGAGATTGCTCCCTCTATGAGTTGGACACTCTTTAACGGTGGACAACGGTATTATACAATTAAGCAAAATCGTACCCAACTTGACCAGACAATCATATCTTTCAATCGTACTGTGTTGCAAGCCATGCAAGAAGTGACAAATGCAATGTCCACCTATGCACATTCTATTGAACAGATAGTGGCCAACCGTCAGGCTTTCAATTATAGCCAACAAGCACTTTCCCTTTCTTTGGATCTCTACAAACAAGGACTCACGACTTTTCAAAGTGTATTGGATGCACAACGCTCACTTTTGAGTTCAGAAGAGAGTTTGGTACAGGCCCGTGGCTACTCCCTTACAACATTGGTACAGATGTATCAAGCATTGGGCGGAGGATGGAGATAAAGCAAAATGGAGTGGCACAATACTAACAATTTACGTCACTCTGACTCTATGGTTGTTGTACCAACTTGCAATACTTTAAATAACTCATAATATAAGTCAACCTAATAAATTAACTGAAGACTAATTATTGAGACTGAGATTTTTTACTTCTCTCCTTCGTTGAGATATAGTGGATTATTTTACCCATAATAGTCTATTTCTTAACCTTAATATAGATATGAACAAACGAATCGTTCCCATGCTCTTGCTAATTGGCATTGCTTGCTTAGCAGGATGCGGAAAGCGTAAAGAATCTGTGCCTACGCAAGCCGAAAAGTTACCCATAGAGGTGGCACTCCCCACAGTAAAGGATGTGATACTTACACGCCAATATCCAGGATACTTATCGGCTGATGCGGCCGTAGATGTAGTATGTCGAGTGAACGGACAACTGACTCAGAGTAATGTGAGTGCTGGTCAGCGTGTACGTCAAGGTGATGTACTTTATCTCATTGAACCCACTCCATATCGTGATGCTGTACTACAAGCAGAAGCAACACTGAAAACCGCAGAAGCAGAGTTAGCCTATGCACAAAGCAGTTACCAACGTATGTTAGAAGTTATCAAAAGTGAAGCCGTGAGCGAAATTCAACTTCTACAAGCCGAAGCCAATGTAGAGAAAGCAGAGGCTTCAGTACATAGTGCTAAAGCGAGTTTGAACACTGCCCGTACAAACCTCGGCTATTGTCACATAAAAGCTCCTATAGATGGTCAGATAACAAAAGGTAATTATAGTGTGGGGGCATATATCCCTGGTGGAGGTTCTCCTATGACCATGGCGACTATTTATAAGGATGACTTTATGTATGCAAACTTTACTGTGGCTGACAATCAATGGCTACGTCAGTTACTTGTCGAAGAGTTGACCAAGCACTCTCCTGATAGCACCTATTACGTGACAGTAGGATTGGGCGAGGGTGGAGGACTTAAGTGGCAAGCAAAACTTGACTATTTGTCTCCCAATGTATCTACCACTACAGGTACACTCGATGTACGAGCCGAACTGCTTAACCCTAACCACTTATTGAAAGCAGGTTCCTATGTCACCATTACTTTGCCTGTTGGTAAAATGCAGAATGCCACTCTTATACCCGATGCCTCTATTGGCACTGACCAATTAGGAAAATATATATATGTGGTATCTGACTCTGGTACTGTTCATTATCGTCCCATAGTCATAGGAGAACTGATAGACGATACGCTACGAATTGTAAAAAGTGGCCTATACCCCACAGAATACTATGTTACACAAGCGCTTATGAAAGTGCACGAGGGTATGAAGATTGTACCTGTAATATCTCATTCAAAGTCACATTAATGATTTATATGTATACCCTTTGCACAGAAGTATTAATTCTTTAACCCATGAACGTATGAACTTCTCACGTTTCTTTATTCGGCGGCCTATCTTTGCCACCGTGCTGGCCCTTCTTTTCGTGGTTGCAGGCCTTTTGAGTTTAGGTGTATTACCAGTGGCTCAGTACCCAGACATTACACCACCAACCGTACAGGTGATGGCAACCTATCCAGGAGCTAACGCTCAGACGGTAGCTCAAACAGTGGGAGTACCCATCGAACAACAGGTCAATGGTGTGGAAGGAATGATGTATATGTCCTCCACCTCTTCATCATCTGGTGAATACAGGCTTACCGTCACCTTCGAGGTAGGAACAGATGTAGATATGGCAACTGTTATGGTGCAAAATAGAGTGAATGCTGCTTTACCAACCATGCCAGAGGCCGTAAAGCAACAAGGTGTACAAGTGAGAAAACAATCGACTGACATTCTCATGTTTCTCACTCTCACAGGTGACACTCTATACGATGGCCTCTACCTTGCCAACTACGCGCAGTTGAACATGGCTGACCAACTTGCTCGTGTACCGGGAGTGGGCAATGTACAAGTAATGGGTGCAGGCAATTACTCTATGCGTATATGGCTCGATCCTGAGGCTATGCGCATTAGAGGAATCACGCCACAGGAGGTGTATCAGGCAGTAGCGGCACAGAATATGGAGGTTTCTGCTGGATACGTAGGCCAAGCCACTGGAGTAGGTAGCGATAATGCCTTTCAGTATGCTCTATCTGTAAAGGGCAGACTGACAACTCCTGAGGAGTTTGGTCGCATCATACTACGTACTAATACAGACGGAGCAGCGCTTCGTCTATCTGATGTAGCAAAAGTAGAGGTCGGTAGTCAGACCTATGGTACCATTTCCCGTGTGAACGGAAGACCTACAGCAGCCATTGCAATCTACCAGTTACCAGGTGCTAATGCCCTTGATGTGGTGAAAAACGTGAGAACACGCATGGAAGAACTTTCTGCCTCTCTTCCTGTAGGTGTGCAGTGCCAAGTAGCACTTGATACAACTGAGGTCGTGCGTAGCAGTGTACATGAAGTATTGAAGACCTTTATCGAAGCCACTATATTGGTAGTGTTGGTTATATTCCTCTTCCTTCGTAGTTGGAGAGCGGTTCTCATCCCATGTATTACGATTCCTGTATCGCTTATCGGTACATTGGCCGTTATGCATTTATTGGGTTTCTCGCTGAATATGTTAACACTTTTTGGACTTGTGCTTGCCATCGCTATAGTTGTGGATGATGCCATCGTTGTCACTGAGAATGCTACACGACTACTCGATACTGGACGCTATCATACCTCAGCTGAAGCAACGGAGGAAGCTATGAAAGAGATTACAGGTCCTATCGTAGGAGTGGTATTGGTAATGTTAGCTGTTTTCATTCCTACCACTTTCATCAGTGGAATCTCAGGACAGCTATACAGACAATTTGCTCTAACCCTAGCAGCCTCAACAGTCATCAGTGGTATCTGTTCTCTTACACTATCACCTGCTTTATGTGGACTTTTATTAAAGACTCCACAAAAGATGAACGTACCCAAGAAATCCACATCAACAGAGGATTCAAATATCTCGATAAAATCTGAAGAAACAGAGATAAGTCGCTCCGTAGGTGTATGGGGATCTACCATATTCAATAAGGCTGTATCGGCATTGTTGCGTCACCCTCGTGCGTCAGCAGTCAGTTTCGTTGTATTGGCAGTAGTAGCATTCCTATGGTTTACCAAGTGGCCTACAACCTTTATTCCGGAGGAGGATGATGGTTATTTTATGGTATCTGTACAACTACCACCTGCTTCATCGCTTACCCGCACTGAAGAGACATGTGCCGAAGTTGAACAACTACTTATCTCATACCCTGAGATAAAGACATGTATTAGCATTGCAGGCTTTAACCTTATGGGTGGTGGCACACAGACTAATGCAGGCACATTCTTTGTTGTCCTCAAAGATTGGAAAGAAAGGAAGGGTAGCGAACATCATGTTTCAACAGTTGTTCAACGTTTCAATGAAGAGGCTTATGCAATGGTGCAACAAGGTCAAGTGTTCGCAATGATTCCCCCAGCCATCCCTGGCCTTGGAGCAACAGGTGGATTACAATTAGAACTGGAGGACCGACGCTCTTTAGGCACAACCGAGATGCAAAAGGCTGTGAATACATTGATGGCGTCTTGGCATGAAGAACCTTCACTGGCAGGTGTAAATAGTGTATTCCAAGCAGATGTACCGCAGTATTTTCTCGAGATAGATCGTGATAAAGTACAACTGATGGGGCTTACCATGAACCAAGTGTTCGAGGCTTTGGCATATTATATGGGACAGGCATATGTTAATGATTACATGCAATTTGGTCGCACTTATCAAGTTTTGTTATCTGCTGGCGAACGCGCTCAACGTAATGCTGCTGATGTGTTACGTTTGAGTGTGACAAACGAAAATGGCGAAGTGGTACCTTTCAGTAGTTTCACTTGGCTAAAGGAGCAGATGGGAATGGATCAAGTGATGAGATACAATATGTACGATGCAGCCGCACTCACATGCAATGTAGCGCATGGATATAGTTCAGGAGAAGCAATCAAGGCTATGGAAGAGTTGGTACAACGTCACTTGGGTGACAATTTCGGGTATGAGTGGACATCTGTAGCATACCAAGAGCAACAAGCCAGTGGTAGTACAATTCTTGTCTTTGCTATGGCATTATTAGTTGCTTTTCTGGTGTTGGCTGCTCAGTACGAGAGTTGGACTAGTCCTGTGGCAGCAATCATGGGTGTACCCATTGCTTTGTTGGGTGCAGTTATAGGATGTTGGATATTCGGACTTCCCATTAGTATTTACTCTCAAATAGGAATAATTTTACTCATTGCTCTCAGTGCAAAGAATGGCATTCTCATTGTGGAATTTGCTCGCGACTATCGTGCTGCTGGCAACTCCATCCGACAAAGTGCTGCCGAAGCAGCTAATGTACGCTTGCGTCCCATTTTGATGACTTCGTTATCATTTGTTTTTGGAGTGATGCCGCTTCTCTTTGCGAGTGGAGCTGGAGCAGGTAGTGAACTGTCACTTGGTGTTACAGTTGTATTCGGTATGGCATTGAATACAGTGGTGGCTACTCTATATATTCCCAATTGGTACGAATGGATGCAGACAGCACAAGAACGTTGGCTATCATGTAAAGGAAAGGTGGAAAATAAAGGTGGGGATAATAGAATTGTATAGAATACATCAAAGGGAAGCGATTTTTTTCCTGTCCTCCATAAATAATTCCTTCGTTGGAAAAAAAGAAAGCCAATAGTCTATGTTTATATTAGGCATAACTATTGGCTTTAACTTTTATTTTGTAAGTAGATATTTCTTACTATTCTTAATCTGATTAAAGGAGATTACAATATTCCTTCTAACACCTTCTCGCACTTGGTGATGTCATTAGGACGGATAACAATGTTGGCATTTTCGCCCTGTGCGAATGCATACATGTACTCGATGAAGATGTTCTGCTCGGCGAGTTTGTCGAGGATATGTGCTAACGAACCAGCTACATCAGGACACGAGATGCATATTACATCAGTGAGCATTACGGCAAAGT
This sequence comes from Bacteroidaceae bacterium, assembly GCA_017560945.1. Classification (GTDB taxonomy): domain Bacteria; phylum Bacteroidota; class Bacteroidia; order Bacteroidales; family Bacteroidaceae; genus Phocaeicola_A. Next base: position 25,931 of record JAFZDY010000053.1, read on the forward strand.
TCGCTCCGCGGAGAGCCTCTACAGCTTTCTCTACATCTGATACTATCAAACGTAAAATACCAAACTCTGTGGTCTCTGCCATACTGAAGGCATTCATATTGATGCCATTCTCGGCCAAGACCTTGGTCACATTATTGATTCTTCCTGTCTTGTTCTCAAGGAAGACTGATACTTGCTTGATTGTCATATTATAACCTAATTATGTGTTAGTTCCCTTAGTTCAACTTTCTGTTATCTATCACATGTTTTCCCTTACCTTGGCTACGCTCGATACTGTTAGGTTCCATTAACTTCACATCGGCGCTGATAGAAAGTACACTCTTCAACTTATCAGACAAACGTTTCTTCATATCAAGCATACGGCCAATGTCATCACTGAAGAAGTCGCGACGCACCTCCACTTGAACTTGCAATGTATCAAGATTGTTCACACGATCTACAATGAGCATATACTGCGGTTCGAATTCAGGCATTGTAAGGATGACACTTTCTACTTGTGAGGGGAATACATTGATGCCTCGGATGATGAGCATATCATCACTACGGCCTACGATTCGTCCCATTCTCACGGCGGTACGTCCACAAGGGCATTCACCTTCCATCAATGTGCATAGGTCCTTAGTACGATAGCGGAGCAATGGCATTCCCTCCTTGGTCAAAGTGGTAAATACCAATTCACCTTGTTGACCACGCGGCAATTGTTCCAATGTCTCGGGGTTGATGATTTCAGGATAGAAATGGTCTTCACAGATGTGTGAGCCGTTCTGCTCTTGACACTCGTATGATACACCAGGTCCCATGATTTCACTTAAGCCATAAATGTTATATCCCTTTAGTCCTAAGCGTTCTTCTATTTCTTTACGCATGTTTTCTGTCCATGGCTCGGCACCGAATGCTCCAATACGCAATCCTATGTCTTCTTTACTTAACCCCAATTTATCCAATGTCTCAGCTAAGTAGAGAGCATAAGAGGGTGTACATGCAATACCACTTACCTTCAAGTCACGGATAAGTCGAATGTGCTTCTCTGTGTTACCAGTAGATGTAGGTATTACAGTTGCACCAAGGTTCTCCACTCCATAGTGAGCACCAAGTCCACCGGTGAAAAGACCATAACCATAGGCTACAGAAAAAGTATCGTCACGAGTCACACCATAGGCCGTCAAACAACGAGCCATTACTTCAGACCACACTGCCAAGTCCTTACGGGTATATCCCACGATGGTAGGATTACCAGTAGTTCCACTTGAGGCATGTACACGCACTATTTCTGAAGCGGGAGCAGCTTGTAAACCATAGGGGTAATTATCTCGTAGATCTTGTTTTGTAGTAAAGGGGAGTTTTACGATGTCATCGATACTGCGAATGTCCTCGGGTGAGAGGTCCATTGCTTGCATCTTGTTCCTATAAAAGGGAACATTATGGTAAACATAGGTTACCAACTTTTGAAGTCGCTTACTCTGCAATGCGTGCATCTCGTCGCGACTCATACACTCTTTATTAGGATTCCAAATCATTGTATGAAAAGTTTTAGTTTTGTCTTTAGATTTGTTTAATAAGTTAATGGTCTTCTCTGAATGCTTTCATGCGTTCCTCCATCACAGGATAGAGTTCGTCTCTCATGCGCGATGTACAAGCACGTACTCCCTGTTGCAGGCTTCCTGTGGTAGAGAGGTTAATGCTGCTCACACCATAGTAAAGGAGTTCCTTCAACAACTCTCCACCTGTCATTCCTTTGTATCCAATGGTGAAGAAGAATCCATCACCTACCACTTGTGTGGCATCAAAGTCGTACACTATGTGGAAACCATTGTCGGTGAATATCTTCTTCATTTTTTCAGCACGTTCGGCATACTCGCGTGTGTCTTCTACAAAGTTGATCTTTCCTTCGGTCGAGAGGCGCAACATCTCGGCGTAGGCATACTGGGTAGAGGCTGTACAGCCAGAGGTAATCATGTAGAGGATTGAAGCAATGAGGGTCTGTCCGAAGACACCTGCATCCTTGTAACGCTCTGCAAGGGCAGGGTAGTGGCGTTCAAACAACTTGTCGCTGATGCACACAAGTGCCATGCGTTGTCCTGCATAGCTGAATATCTTCGATGAAGAGAGCATCAGGATGTAGTTATCAGTATATTTGGCTACAGTAGGGGCATAAGGAGGCTCGAAGGGGTGTCCCATGTCACGACGGAAGTCCATACAGAAATAAGCAAGATCTTCCATTACCACCACATCGTATTTCGTTGCCAACTCACCGATGATGGCCAACTCTTCCTCCTCCAGACATATCCAGGCAGGATTGTTAGGGTTTGAGTAAATGATGGCAGCGATGTCTCCTGTACTAAGCATCTCCTCCATCTTATCGCGGAGGGATTCACCACGGTAGGGGTAGATGTCAAACTCCACCCACTCGGCACCAATGATGCGAAGTTGTGATTTCTGTATAGGGAAGCCTGGGTCGATGAAGAGTACCTTGTTCTTGCCAGGAATGCGTTGGGTACATGCTATGAACGAACCATACGAACCAGCCACACTACCAACGGTAGGGACACATGAGCGTGGAGAGATGTCGACATTGAGGAATGCCTTTACAAATCGCGAGGCCTCTTCTTTCAACTCAGGTACACCGGCAGCGGCGGGGTATTGTGAGCCTACTCCACGGTCAAGGGCTGCCTTTTCTGCCTCCACACCATAATGGTTTACGGGCAATCCGGGTGAACCTTGGTCCATACGTATGAAGGGGATACCTGTCTCCTTCTCCAAATATTGTGCCACCAACAGCACTTCACCAATAGTCGCTTGAGACAGGTCTGCTACATGGCAAGCCTTCGCGGCCTTTTCTACTAATTCTTCACTGAATATCTTCATGGTACTGTCTTCTGAGTATAAAATATTGCCTACTATTTAACGGCATTCAATCCAAGGTCAAAGGCTTGTTGGTTTGCCTCTACTATCTTTTCTCCCTTGGGAGCAAACACGCGGGCAATACTCTCGCGCAGTTGTTCGGGAGTGAGTATCTCAATGTACTTGGCCGCCATACCGAGCAACACCACGTTGGCACTCTTTGGCAGGCTGTTCTCCTTGGCTACGTCTTCAATGGGGAGCGAGGCCACCTGGGGGAGGCTGTTCAGTTCCTTCATCAATGACTCTTCCTCGGGGTAATTGGGGATGTTCTTGAACGGGTGCGAGGATGTCACTACCCAACCTTCCTTATTAAGATAAGGTATGTAACGGAGTGCTTCCATGGGCTCCATGGAGATGATGAGGTCTGCAGCACCCTGTTTGATGAGGTCAGAGTGAATGGTTTCGGTCGATAAGCGTAGGTTGGATTGCACGTCACCTCCACGTTGGCTCATTCCGTGCACCTCGGCTTGCTTCAGGTTGAGACCCGCGGTTGTAGCCGCATCGCCAATGATAGTAGCAATGGTGAGGATACCTTGACCTCCCACGCCAGCAAGTATGATGTCTTTCTTCATTGTTACTTTTTCTTGTTTCTTAGTTTACGTTGAAGTGTCTGCATGCACTCACGTCGGGGGATGATGACAGACACACCGTTGTACTCAATCTCTTCGCGGATGATGCGGGTAATCTCCTCCATATTCTTGGGAAGGGGAACTACCACACGCACATGTGCGGGGTCAAGGCCGAGGCCGAGGCAGATGGCTTCGAACTTGTTGGTTCCTGCAGAGTCCTGTCCACCAGTCATGGCTGTGGTCAGGTTGTCGGAGATGATGACGGTAATGTTGGCATTGTCATTGATAGCGTCCAACAGGCCTGTCATACCCGAGTGTGTGAAGGTTGAGTCACCGATAACGGCGATGGAGGGGAATACTCCAGCGTCGGCAGCACCCTTGGCCATGGTGATGGAGGCGCCCATGTCAACGCAACTATCGATGGCACGGAAGGGGGGAAGTGCACCCAGTGTGTAGCAACCTATGTCGCCAAAGATGCGTGCTCCCTCGTACTCGGCAGCCACCTTGTTGAGCGCGTCATATACATCGCGGTGTCCACATCCCTGACAGAGGGCGGGTGGACGTGGTGTCACGTTCTGAGCGGCGGTATAGGGCTGTTCGAGGCCTACACCCAGTGCAGCACCTACATTGTCAGGAGTCAGTTCACCCATGCGGGGAAGGTCACCTGTCAAACGACCCTTGATGTGATAGTCTGCTCCGAGCAAGGACTTCACCTGCTCTTCCACCAGTGGCTGACCATCTTCGGCAATGAGCAGTGACTCACACTCCTCGGCCAATGCCTTGATGGCGGCCTCGGGCAGAGGATATTGCGAAACCTTCAGCACTGGGATGCCCAGTTGCTGAGGATTGTTCTCCATTACATAGTTATAGCCTATACCACAGGCAATGACTCCCAGTTTAGCCTTTCCTTCTGCTGAGGGTGACTTTCTATTATAGGTTGAAGCCTCCGACGATGCCAGCAATTCGCCCTGCTTGCCCACGAGTGAGGCATACTGGCGACGGGCATTGGCGGGGAGCAGCACCCAGTGTGTACGGTCAGTCTCGGGACTGAGGCTACGTTGAGCCATGGGTTCACGCACTACCACTCCTGCACGTGAGTGTGCCAGGCGGGTGACGATGCGCATCAGTACGGGCAACTTCAGGGCTTCGGATAACTCATAGGCGTACGGCATCATGTCGTATGCCTCCTGTTGATTGGAGGGTTCGAGGATGGGTATCATGGCAAACTTGCCGTAGAAGCGCGAGTCCTGTTCGTTCTGTGACGAGTGCATCGAGGGGTCGTCGGCAGCAAGCACCACCAGTCCTCCGTTTACGCCAGTGATGGCTGAGTTTACAAATGCATCGGCAGCCACGTTCATACCCACGTGCTTCATGCACACAAGGGCACGTTTTCCGGCATATGCCATACCGAGGGCAGCCTCCATGGCTGTCTTCTCGTTCGTACACCAACGGCTACGCACCTGGGGTGCATGACCTTGAATATATTCGGTAATCTCTGTAGAGGGCGTGCCAGGGTAGGCATACACACCACTGATGCCTGCATGTACGGCACCCAGTGCTATGGCTTCGTCGCCCAAGAGTAGTTTTCTCTGTATCATTTGGTAGTTAGTTATTTATTGTTAGTGACCTTATGGACCTTAAAGAATCTTTGAACTTATAGACCTTAAGAGCCCTATGGGTTTATGACTAATCTGCATCACTCAGCACAGGGAACTTCTCCCTGAAAGCCGTCAACTTCTCCATGTCCACACAGGCAGTGGCTTCGCACTCCTCGTTCATAGGGCACGCGGCGATGGTCTTACCGTATGGGTCAATCATCACTGTGCCTCCGCAGTACTGGCACGAGGGATCGGTTCCCACGCGGTTCACTCCGGCCACGTAGCACTGGTTCTCGATGGCGCGGGCTACAAGGAGGGCGCTCCATGCCTCCACTCTGGGGGTGGGCCAACTGGCCACGTATAGTATCATGTCGTAGTCGCCACGGTTGCGTGCCCATATGGGGAAGCGCAGGTCGTAGCACACTTCGAGCAGGATGCGTACGCCCTTCCACTCGACGATGACGCGCTCTGTGCCGGGGGTGAAGCGCTTGTGCTCTCCACCATAGGTGAAGAGGTGTTTCTTGTCGTAGTGGGCGACGGTTCCGTCGGGTTTCACAAAGTAGAAGCGGTTGTAGTATCGCCCCTCCACTTCGGTGGCCACGCTGCCTGCGATGGCGGCCTGTCGTTGGGCGGCCTGCTGCTTCATCCAGGCGAGGGTGTATCCGTTGTTTTCGGCAATGCCCTCGGGCTGAGTGCAGAAGCCGGTGCTAAACATCTCGGGCAGCACATACAGGTCGGCCCCTTCGTTGCGGTCCATTGCTTGGGCGCACCGGAGGCAGTTTTCTGCCGGGTTGGCCCACACTATATCGCGTTGTAAAATGGTTACTTTCATGTCAATTTTCTTAAAAATGGCACAAAGATAGCTAAAAAAGCGATACGGCGGCATTTCTAATAGAAAAAATGCGTATTTGTTTGATAATTGATAGTCGAATGGGGTAAATTGGACGGATGGGAGTAATTGATTGGATGGGGCAAGTAGGGATGATGGGGTTGGAAAGAAGAGTAGGGGCAGACACTTATGATGTCTGCCCCTACATTGTATCACTTTATCCATTTATCCACTAATCCACTAATGGTGTTTGTGGATATATTTGCTACAATCACAGTGGGTTGCCGCCTGTGGCGCCACCGTTGTCGTCGCCGCCAGAGTCGGGGGTGGTGGTGCCTGATGATGCAGGGGTGTTGCCTCCCATCAAATTCTTCACCCACACGAATTCGGCCTTCTGCATGGAAGCTTTCAGTTCATTGCCGGGCTTGAAATTGATTTTCACGTTGCGGATAGCTTGCGCGGTGAGTTCCTTTTCGCTGGCAAAGCCATTGGAACTGACGGCGGCGTAGAAGCTGCCCCAATCGCCCAGTTTCACACTCATGCCATCCAACAGGGCCTGTTGCACCACCTTGCGCAACTGACGGATGGCCATCAGTGCTTCGGCAGGGTTAAGCGTTGTCTCGTCGGCAATGCGGTTAGCCACTTGGTTTTCGTCCAGCTGCTTAAGAGCGTGCTGCACGGCATACCATTTTTTCGGTTCATCCTTTTTGTTCGGATTGATGCGTTGCATTTTACTTAATACAATTGGCATAGCAGTAATTTTTTTAAGGTTAGTAATAAAATTGGTATATCGTTGAAAATCAGCTACTTGTTATTTCTATACTTCCCGTCCGAAAGTCCGATGCTTTCTATCTTTCGACAGAAAGCTTTCTGTCTCTCTGTAGAAAGCTTTCTATTTGTCGGTAGAAAGCTTTCTGCCCAAGGGTAGAAGGCGTTGCGCCGTAGAATACTTGCCTTAGTGGCGAAAGGCAGAAGCCTTACGACCTATCCTCCACTTCCTCGAACATCAGTGTCCCCTTCGGGGTGGAGGTGATGCGGTATCGTCGGGCAGACGAATTGATGAGTTCATTGCCATTCTCGTCGTAGCCATAATGTTCGGGATAGCTGTCTACAAAGGTTGCATCAAGGAGGCCGTCCTTTAAGGAGAACTTTTCGATGTCGATATTCAGGTTCTGCACCACGGCAGCCTGGTCGCCCTTCACCACCACGATGGGCATCTTGGGGGGCTGGCTGGCATAGACATATCCGTCGAAGATGAGGGCCGTCACACCTTGGCGCAGGGGGCAGACGATGGCATACTTATTGGGGATGGAGGAGAGGGGTTTTAGCTCAAAGGTCCAATCGGCATCGGAACCGAGTTCGCAAAACCCGTCCAAATCAATATGTTCCAATATCTGCTTGCCGTTGTGGAAAAGGTTAATGAAGTAGAAGTCGCCCGCCTCGCCATCCCAGCCATTGCCGGTGAGCTTGTAGTACTTCACCTCATACGACTCCTCCCCGACGGTGAAGGCGAACGTGTCCACCAACTTGCGGGCGATGGTGTCGATATTTGTGTCATACAATTGGTTGTGGGCGCGATACTTCTCGTTCACCACTATTTTTCCCTTCTTCAGCGTGTACATCTCCTCGGCTTGGCTTTCAGTTTTGCCCTTCTGTCCGCAACCCGTGAGGAGCGTCAGTGCGATTGTCAACAGGATACAACTCTTTTTCATCTTTTCTACTGTTTCAGGTTAATAATTGGATGAAAGTTACTGCCCGCAAAGTTACATAAATCAGTGGAATAACGTGCATCTGTACCCGATTTTTTTAACAAGGATAAAAAAGCCCGTCCCTATACCTTATATAATGTATATACAGCAGGCATAGGGACGGGTATTCACTCAAGGGGTGTCGCTTGTCACTCGAAGCTGAATGTCACCTTACCACGAATGTCGGTAGACGAACTGCCTATGTATGCGGTGAACTTGCCTGCCTCGGCCACCCAGTCGTGGGCATCCTCGCTCCAGTACTTCAGCATGTCGGGGGTGATGGTGAAGGTCACTTGACGGGTCTCACCGGGGGCGAGTGATATCTTCTGGAAACCCTTGAGCTCCTTGACGGGACGTAGCACGGTGGCCTTGTCGTCGCCGATGTAGAGCTGTACCACCTCCTTGCCTTCGCGTGAGCCACTGTTGGTGACGTCGAGGGTGAGTGAGAGTGTACCGTCAGCCGCTATGGTCTTGCCCGAGATAGAGGGCTTGCCGTAGGCGAATGTGGTGTAACTGAGTCCGTGACCGAAGGGGTAGCGGGCGGGAATCTTCTTCGTATCGTGCCAACGGTAACCCACGAGGATGTCCTCCTTGTACTCTACCTTCACACCATCGCCGGGGTAGGCTATGTCGCCGAAGGAGTGTGCTGCACAGTCCTCGAGGCGGGCAGGGAAGGAGAAGGGGAGTTTTCCACTGGGATTGACGTCGCCACAGAGCACGTCCACCACGGTGGGACCTATCTCGGAACCTATGTACCAACTCTGCAGTATGGCGGGCATGCGGTCGGGGTAGGGTATGCGCACAGCATTACCGCTGACGAGCACTGTCACCACACGTGGGTTGACGGCAAGCATGGCATCGAGGAGTTCGTTCTGTCCAAAGGGGAGGTCGTAGGTGAGTCGGTCGCCATCCTCGCAGTCCTGATTGCGGTTTTTGTTCAGTCCACCCACGAATACGATGAGGTCGGCCTCCTTAGCCATTGCCACCGCTGTATTGCGGAGGGAGTCGACGATGCTCTGCTGTACCTCCTCGACGCTGCCGTACATGGTGCGTCCAGCCTGATAACCAAGGGTGTAGGAGATCTTTGAGCCGTACTTTTCCTTCATGGCGTCGAGCACACTGGTCTCGTGCTGTACCTTCAACTCACTGGAGCCTCCACCCATGCAGAGGCGGCGTGTAGCATTGTCACCCACGACGAGTATCTTCCCGTAACGTGTGGGGTCGATGGGGAGCAGTGCCTTCTCGCCCTTCTTAGGGGCGTTGTTCTGCAACAGTACGATACCCTCGCCACCCACTGTGCGTGCCACCTTTGAATGGGCAGCATAGTCCATGTTTCCGTAGGGTTTCTGAGTGTTCATGGCGGTGCGGAAGATGAGTCGCAGGATACGTGCAGCTTTGTCGTTGAGCACCTCTTCGCTGACTTCGCCCTGACGTACAAGGTTAAGGAAGTCGTCGCCCAAGTAACAGTCCTTGGCCTGGAATACACGGGTGCGTCGCTTGTCGGGACGGTTATCAGTTCCCATCTCTATGTCTAACCCGTTGAGGGCACTCTCGAGGGTGTTGTGTGTGCCTCCCCAGTCAGAGACTACCACGCCATCGAATCCCCATTCATCCTTCAGTATCTTGTTCAACGTAAGGTCGTTGTGGCAAGCATGTGTGCCGAGTATCTTGTTATAGGCACCCATGATGCTCCATGCTCCACCCTCCTGCACTGCAGCGCGGAAGGCAGGAAGGTATATCTCATACATGGCGCGCTCACTCACGATGACGTCGATGTTCCATCGCTGTCTCTCCTGGTTGTTGAGTGCATAGTGCTTCACACAGGCAGCTACGCCATTCTTCTGCAACTCCTGCACATAGGGTACTACCAATGTGCTTGCGAGGTAGGGGTCTTCGCCCATGTACTCGAAGTTACGTCCATTCAGTGGAGTGCGGTAGATGTTCACACCAGGGCCCAGGAGGATGTCCTTCTCGCGGAAGCGTGCCTCTTCACCGATGGCCTTTCCGTAGAGCGACGCCATGGCGGGGTTCCAGGTAGCAGCCAAGCACGTAAGTGCGGGAAATGCAGTGCACGAGTCATTGGTCCATCCAGCATTGCTCCACGAGCTCCACTGTATCTCCTCGCGTACACCGTGAGGTCCGTCGCTCATCCACAATTCGGGTATTCCCAACCTGGGGCATCCTGGGCTGCTGAACTTACTCTGACCGTGACACATGTTTACCTTCTCCTCCATGGTCATACGGCTCAGTGCATCCTTTACTCTCTCTTCAATGGGCTTTGTCTCGTCTTGATAGACAGGAATCTGTGCCTTACCCACCAGACCGATGGCGATGGCACACAGTGTAAAAATAGCTTTCTTCATAGGTATTATTGTTATGTAAGTCGTGTATATTCTCTTACTTTTACACAAAGAGGCAATGCCGTATGGGTAACAGGCATTGCCTCTTCTTGGCGTTGTTGTGTATGTTTCTCTCTCCGTATATACTCTGTATGTCTTCACATTACAGACCTATCTGTGTCTTATACAAGGCCTTCAAATATATGTCTAATATAGACCTATGTATATACTCTAAATCGACTTTTATGCGTGCTCCTTAGATGAGGTACTGAGAACTGATGCTCTCATTCTCCTCCACACGACGTATAGTCTCAGCGAAGAGGTCTGCTATGCTCAACTGCTTCACCTTAGGACTCAAGTTTCCGTAGGGGATACTATCGGTGAATACTATTTCCTCGAGAGCCGATGCCTGTACGCGGTCACTGGCAGGACCTGACATTACGCAGTGTGAGGCAATGGCACGCACACTAACGGCTCCTGCCTCCATCATGATGTCAGCCGCCTTGGTGATGGTACCCGCAGTGTCCACCATATCGTCAATGAGAACCACATTCATTCCCTTCACGTCACCGATAATCTGCATTGAGGCTACCTCGTTTGCCTTCAAACGCTGCTTGTTGCAGAGTACGAGGGGTACGTTGAAGTACTTGGCATATGAACTTGCACGCTTTGAACCGCCCACGTCAGGAGCAGCAATCACCAAGTTGTCGAGTTTCAACGACTGGATATAGGGAACAAATACTGCACTTGCATAAAGGTGGTCAACGGGGATGTCGAAGAAACCTTGAATCTGGTCGGCATGGAGGTCCATAGTGATAAGGCGGTCGATGCCCGCAACACTCAACAGATCTGCAACCAACTTTGCACCAATGGATACACGGGGCTTGTCCTTTCTGTCCTGACGTGCCCAACCGAAGTAGGGGATGACGGCTACAATGCTCTTGGCTGATGCACGCTTGGCAGCATCAATCATGAGCAACAACTCCATCAAGTTATCAGAGTTTGGATAGGTAGATTGTACAAGGAATACGTCGCGTCCGCGAATGGACTCTTCGTATGATACAGCGAACTCGCCATCGGCAAAGTGCATGATGTTCAGATTGCCTAATTTGCATCCGAGACTTGCACAGATTTTCTCGGCAAGGTATCTCGAATTGGTACCCGAGAATACCATGAAAGATTCTTTTCCGTTCATGATTATTTAGTGGTTACTCGACTCTTTAGTTAATTTTGGTGCAAAGATATGAATTAAATTTGAGTTACGGCAATGTTTTTCCTCCTAATCAGCAAGTTTTTTCAGCAATCTGAATTGTTTGATGATTTCTGTGTAGTCGATAGTCTCGTGCTCATCGTAACAATTCCATAGATTTCCCAGTACTGCCGCACCTCCGAAACCATACTTTTTTATGATGCGGATATTCTCCTCGTTGATTCCTCCCAAGGCTATCACCCTCTTGTCAATCACCTTATCTTTCGAAGCCTTTTTCAACTCCTCGGGGGAGAAACTGCTCAGATAATCCTTATAGGGGGCGTTTTCAAAGAAGGGATTCATGAACACATAGTTAAAGTGTCCTTTCTTCTGCTTTACCTCTTCCAGTGTGTGGCACGAGCAACTTACGTGTCCTTTGTATCCGAGGGGAATGTCGGGGTTTCGCTTGTTCAGGTGAATGCCTTTCAAGTTGAACTCCTCTTTCAGATAGAAGTGGTCATGTGTGACAATGCGCTTATGATATTGCTTGGGGATGAGAGTCAACAGGCGCTCAGAGTACACGGGTGAAGAGTCTGGCTTCCTAATGTGCAGGATGTCAAGTCCTTCCTCAAAGAGTTGAGTCAGAATCTTGTCTTCTTCAATGAAGAATTTAGGAGGTGTTATGACTACTAATTTCATTCCTGTGTGTTTCTATTTTGTGGCAAAAGTACTAATTATCCTCCACATTTCCTATGTTTTGAATGGAAATTTCGAGTTTTCCCTCTTCCCACTTCTCTTAGTTTACACAATAGATTATTGACATTCAGATGATTTCACTCAAAAAGTTTCAAACCCTTTTTGCGTGCTACGTCAAGGCTTACGGCTTGACTCTTCTGATTGTTCGCACCTTTTCTCAACTCTTCGTATTCGTCGGCCATCTGCTTGGCAAGTATCTTCGCCTCTTCCCCGTTGAGCATGCGCGCACCCACTAGGGCATTTTGCGAAGCATCCTTCATCCATACTACAGTGCCCTCGTACGCAGGGGCAATCTTCAGTGCGGTGTGCAACTTGCTTGTTGTCGCTCCGCCTATCATTAGTGGGATGCGCAATCCTCGTCTTTGCATCTCTGTGGCCACGTTCACCATTTCGTCGAGCGAGGGAGTGATAAGGCCGCTCAAGCCTATGATGTCCACCTTCTCCTCAATGGCGCGTTGAACAATGGTCTCAGCTGGCACCATCACGCCTAAGTCAATGACTTCGTAGTTGTTGCAAGCCATCACCACTGATACAATGTTTTTTCCTATGTCGTGCACGTCTCCCTTCACTGTGGCAAGCAGAACTTTTCCTGCAGACACGGTGGCCGACTCATCCTCTCTTTGTGACTCAATGAATGGTTGTAGAATGGCCACTGCTTGTTTCATGGTGCGAGCCGTTTTTACCACCTGTGGGAGAAACATTTTTCCCTCACCAAAGAGTTTGCCCACCTTGTTCATACCCTCCATCAAGGGACCTTCGATGATGTCCACGGCACGTGTGTAAGCACTAATGGCTTCGGTAAGGTCACTTTCCAAATGGTCGCTTATACCCTTTATCAAGGCATGAGCCAATCGTTCTTCGACCGAAGTCTTTCTCCACTCGGCCAAGGCAGGTTTATTCATTGAGGAGGCATTGCCATCTTTTTCCTCTATGCTTATGCGTTGAAACTCAGTCGCCTTTTCCACCAATCGCTCAGTAGCATCGGGGCGACGACAAAGGATTACATCCTCGATGCACTCCAATACATCAGGAGCAATATCGGTATAAAGGACTGATGTAGCAGGATTGACGATGGCCATGTCCATGCCTTCGCGTATGGCGTGGTAGAGGAACACTGCGTGCATGGCTTCGCGTATATAGTTGTTTCCACGGAAGGAGAATGAGAGGTTGCTCACTCCTCCGCTCACGTGTGCGCCTGGCAGATTCTTTCGTATCCAACCTGTGGCGCGAATGAAGTCGAGTGCATAGCGGTCGTGTTCGGCAATGCCTGTTGCCACAGAGAGTACATTAGGGTCGAAGATGATGTCTTCAGGAGGAAATCCTATCTTGTCAACCAATAGGTGATAAGCCCTTTCGCAAACCTCTGTCTTGCGCTCATAGGTGTCTGCTTGTCCCTTCTCGTCGAAGGCCATCACCACTACGGCTGCGCCCAATCTACGAATTTCCAAAGCGTGTTGGAGGAATATTTCTTCTCCCTCTTTCAAGGAAATGGAGTTGACGATAGATTTTCCTTGCACACACTTCAGCCCTTCACGTATGACCTCCCATTTCGAGGAGTCAATCATCACAGGCACTCGAGCAATCTCGGGTTCAGCAGCAAGCAGGTTCAGGAAGGTTGTCATCTCCTCCTTTGCATCAAGGAGGCCATCGTCCATGTTGATGTCAATCACCAGTGCGCCATCTTCCACTTGCTTGCGGGCGATGGAGAGTGCTTCGTCGTATTTCTTTTCATTGATTAGTCGCAAGAATTTGCGTGAGCCAGCCACATTGCACCGTTCACCTATGTTGATGAAGTTCGACTCGGGTGTCACTTCCATCGACTCTAATCCTGAGATGTTCATGCAACAGCTCTTGGGTGAGGGGAGATGAGGTTTGGCCTCATCACTACTAACCAATGTGGCAAATCGCGCAATGTAGGCGTCCGTAGTGCCACAACATCCGCCAATGATGTTTACCAATCCCTCGTCGATGTACTCCTTCACTTGAGCCTCCATCTCTTCAGGCGTTTGGTCATATTTTCCCAACTCATTGGGAAGTCCGGCATTGGGATAGGCAGATATATAATAAGGTGCACGCGCGGCAAGTTGGCGTAAGAAAGGTTTCAATTGACTTGCGCCAAACGAGCAGTTAAGTCCAACTGAGAATACGTTAGCGTGGCTGATAGAGGCAAGGAAAGCCTCCAATGTTTGTCCTGAGAGGGTGCGTCCAGTGATGTCGGCTACGGTGACAGAGAGCATCAGAGGCACTCGTCTGTTCATCATTCGCATAGCTTCCTCGGCGGCATAGATGGCAACCTTGGCATTCAACGTATCAAAGATGGTTTCGATGAGCAACGAATCCACACCGCCCTCTAACAATGCGCACATTTGCTCTATGTAGGCTTCACACAGAGTGTCATAGGTGAGTGCACGATAGGCAGGATTGTTCACATCAGAACTCATCGAGCAGGTCTTGTTCGTAGGTCCTACTGACCCTGCTACGAATCGAGGTTTCAAGGGGTTCTTTGCCGTGTATTCATCGGCTAGGGTACGGGCGATGCGTGCGGCTTCCAGATTTATCTCTCGACACACTTCCTCTATCCCATAGTCTTCCATGGAGATGCGTTGTGCGTTGAACGAGTTTGTCTCTATGATATCGCATCCAGCCTCCAAGTATCGGCGATGAATGTCAGCCACCACATCAGGACGAGTCAGGCAAAGAAGGTCATTGCACCCCTTCATCAAGCCCGCTACGTGGGCAAATCTTTCGCCACGGAAATCAGCCTCTTGTAATCCGTAACTTTGAATCATGGTGCCCATCGCACCATCTAAAACAAGAATCCGCTCCTTTACAAGAGCGGAAAGCGAATTATTTGTCATCATTTGAATTCTCTCTTCTTTTTTCTCTAGTCACTAGTAACTAGTTACTTTTCTCACCTTTTAAACATTCTGTCCATTTCGCGTCTGTCGTCCTTTTCCTTCAGCGACTCTCGCTTGTCGAACTCCTTCTTACCCTTGGCCAGTGCTATTACCACCTTTGCCAATCCCTTTTCGTTAATAAACAGGCGTGTAGGCACAATGGTGAAACCAGGTGTCTTTGTCGATTGTTGAAGTTTGCGAAGTTCTTTTTTGTTGAGCAGAAGTTTTCTGTCACGACGTGCTGCATGATTATTGTACGAGCCATAGAAGTACTCGGCTATGTGCATATTCTTCACCCACATCTCTCCGTTGGAGAAAAAACAGAAGGTGTCCACAAGGCCTGCCTTTCCTGCACGTATAGACTTTATCTCAGTGCCTGTGAGCACAATGCCTGCCGTGTAGGTGTCTAAAAATTCATAGTCAAACGATGCACGCTTGTTCTTTATGTTGATGGGAGAGGGTTTAGTCGTTAGTTTAGCCATCGGATGGTTTTCTAAAGTTTTTTCTGAATACCTGATATTTAATTCTCGAGTGTGTGGTATATGAACAAATTTATTTAGCCTGCCACTTGGCACAACCACCCAAACACCTTGTTGATTACCACTGGGCACACGATTATGATAATCGAACTGAGGAGTGTGTACGACAACAACTTGTCCTCCGTTACCTTCATCATCACCTTGCTCCCCTCCCACACGATGTATATGGTATAGAAAAGCAGTAACCACTTGATGATGAAGAATGTAGCGAATAGTGATGCGAATATCTCGAGGACAAAGGTGACACACATCGAGTATCCCACCAGCTTCTTCACATCGTCATTGCCATATTCAATCTCATCGGCCAACAGACGTTTACCCATCAGTTGCACAAAATATGTCGATAGAAAAAATCCTCCGAACAATCCCATGAACAATCCACAACATTGGGTCAGGGCATTTTGTATGCTGAAGTCTTTCACTCCATTACCAAACAACAATCCAAGGAAAAGAGCTATACCACAAAGGGCAACCATAGGATAAACGAAGTTATTCTGCACTTGTTCACCATCCTCCTCCTGACTGATTTCTACCCAAGCCTTGGTGGGCGAACTCAGTATCAGCAACAGTCGGCTAAATAAATCTTTATATTTCATCGTGTAGATATATGTCTTGTTTCTTTCTTTTGCGTTCAATCAGGTTTGTGGGGTGGGTGAGTTGTGGCTCGTGTGTGTCCAAACGTTGCGCTTAGTAGATGCCTCCGTATGAGTTGTATGTGGGCGGAGTCAGTCTTTCGCGTGCGATTCTGAACAGTACAGTGTCAGTGTAGGCAGAGTCTCGAGCACTGTTGTACCACACAGGGGCCATCATGTAGATGTTCAGTGTGTCACTGGTCATCACTCCTGGCTCAGTCAAGAAGTCGGGCAGGGTAGCACTTGCCGTCTGTATGAAGTCGTAATTCCATGTGCCAGTACTCTTCGACGCATAGTGAAGGTTCAGGTAGAGGTTTTGTCCATCGAACTCCTCGCGATCGTAGGTGCAAGTCATGTCAAAGGCAAAGTTGTTGGCTGTAAATGCCTGCATGGTGAGATATCCCCAATAGGCATGAAAAGCATATCCCAATAGTGTGTCGTTTCCCAGTGTGGAGGGGTATTCATCCATCCCTGTCACGTCCACCAGAGGTACAGTGTCAATCTTCGCCGCTGAGCGCACAATGCTATTGAATCGTACAGTCTCCATGTTCACATCGTCCTCGGTGATGAAGGGCAAGTCGTACTTGATGATGGCTCGTGTGGCGCCTCCCCAGTTGATGTTGGCGCTCTCCGAACTGGGGTCAAGTATTCCTCTTCCCTCGTCAAGGTACAAACGCACTTTGCCAGCCTCGTTGTAGGTTACTGTGGCAAAGGTGGGTACGGTCACTCTATATCCATTCTCGGCAGCATCAAAGCAGGAAGCCAAACCGAAAGTCATTGTCATAAGCACAAGTGTGCAAAGTACTGTGTGTAACTTCTTCATTGTTGTTTTTTTATCCTTATTTTCTCTTATTTTTACTCTATTGTTCAACGATTGTGAGGGCAAAGTTATAAAAAAGAAAAATACCCAACTCCATTCATTCAGGTTTTTAGGGATGTTTTTAGATTTCTTTTCATCTTTTACCCCTGAAAGTTTTTTCCCCTGTGGGAGAAAATTTTCTCAGGTAGGGTAGAAAAAAATTGTGTGCGTGTGAGTGTTAACTTGTGTGGATGAATATTTTCACTCTCTGCAATATCTATTCCACCACCTCACCAAAGTCCTCGATGTGCTCATCCACATACTCGGCTAACTTGGCGGTTACGTATTCCTCCATCTCCATGAATTCCTCCTCCAACTTGTCGAAGGCTTCGAACTTCTCATACGTGGCCATAAACTCCTCGTCGGTCTTCTCACGTGTAAGTTCAGCCTTGTTCTCCACGTACACCTCGCGGGCACTGTACACAAGTTTCGAAAACTCCTTCACACCCATCAGGCGCATGGCCTTTGCAAAGGGGTTTTCGAAGATGAAGCTACCGTATCCATTGTATATCAATTGTACGAATCCACCTTCATTCACTTCGCGACGGAAGTAGTGGTAAGCCAGCAATGATATCTGATACCCATTGAGCATCGGCATGGTTTCGGCCGTCAACTCTCCACCCATTGCCTCCTCATACGCATCGATGAACACCTGCAGGAACTCGTCCATTCCCTCCATTGCACCCTTTCTCAGAGTCTCGTCTTTTATCTGTATCATTCTTTTTGTTTTGTTTCAAAGTTTGTAAAAATGGCAAATCACCCAATCCCGCGGGGGCAAACGGAGTCACTAAAGTAGATTTCCCACTGCATTCCCCCTCCCTTTTGCACCATTTATCATGGATAAACCATTTTTTGAAATTGCAAAGATACTTTATCCCCCTAAAATATGCAACCTTTAGTTAGCAAAAAGAGTCTGTAAAGCGAGAAAATTCAAAATTATGCAAAAAAGTCAGTGCAAGATTATCGACAAAACGAATAAAATCCCTATCTTTGTCACGTTTTATGGGTGGGGTGTGTCTTTGCCCTTAAGACAGGATTGTGATTATACACATCAAAATTATCTATACTAATTTTTAAAAATTAAAAAGATTATGACTTATTCACACGAAGTTGAACACATGTGTGTTGTAAAGAAGGGACCCAATCACGGTCCTGCTCCCATCCCCGAAGAAGGAAAGTGGGTTCAGTCAAAAGAGATTAAAGACATCTCAGGTCTTACTCACGGTATCGGATGGTGCGCTCCTCAGCAGGGTGCTTGTAAGCTCACTTTGAACGTGAAGGAAGGTATCATTCAGGAGGCTCTCGTTGAGACTATCGGTTGCTCTGGTATGACTCACTCAGCAGCTATGGCTTCTGAAATCCTCCCCGGCAAGACTTTGTTGGAGGCTTTGAACACCGACCTCGTTTGCGACGCCATCAACACCGCTATGCGCGAGTTGTTCTTGCAGATCGTTTACGGCCGCACTCAGTCAGCCTTCTCTGAAGGTGGTTTGATGATTGGTGCAGGTTTGGAAGACCTTGGTAAGGGTCTCCGTAGCCAGGTAGGTACTCTCTATGGTACATTGGCTAAGGGTCCTCGCTACCTCGAGATGGCAGAAGGCTACATCAGCCGCATCGCACTCGACAAGGATGACCAGATTTGCGGTTACGAATTTGTTCACCTGGGCAAGTTCATGGATGAGATTAAGAAGGGCACTGACGCTAACGAAGCATTGAAGAAAGTAACTGGTACATACGGTCGCTTTACTGCTGAGCAAGGTGCAGTTAAACACATTGACCCCCGTCACGAATAATTAAATAAGGAGGAAAAGAACTATGATTAGAGAAGTAAAATTCGAGAGCCAAGACCGTCGTATCAAACAGATTCTCGCTGCATTGAACGAGTACGGCATTAAAGACATCGAAGAGGCTAACGCCATTTGCGACCAATATGGTCTTGATCCTTATTTGGCATGTGAAGAGACACAGCCCATCTGTTTCGAAAACGCTAAGTGGGCTTACGTTGTAGGTTGCGCCATCGCTATCAAAAAGGGTGTAAAGACAGCTGCTGAAGCTGCCGAGGCTATCGGTATCGGTCTTCAGGCATTCTGCATCCCTGGCTCAGTAGCCGACGATCGTAAGGTAGGTATCGGCCACGGTAACCTCGCTGCTATGCTCCTCCGCGAGGAGACTAAGTGTTTCGCATTCTTGGCAGGTCACGAGTCATTCGCAGCTGCTGAAGGTGCTATCAAGATTGCTGCTAAGGCTGACAAGGTTCGTAAGGAACCCCTCCGCGTTATCCTCAACGGTCTCGGAAAGGATGCCGCTCAGATTATCGCCCGCATCAACGGATTTACATACGTACAGACTCAGTTCGACTACTACACTGGTGAGTTGAAGGAGATCCAGCGCATTGCATACTCTGATGGTCCTCGCGCCAAGGTTAACTGCTACGGTGCCGACGACGTTCGTGAAGGTGTAGCCATCATGTGGAAGGAAGGCGTAGACGTATCTATCACAGGTAACTCTACCAACCCCACACGTTTCCAACACCCCACAGCTGGTACTTACAAGAAGGAACGCGTGCTCGCTGGCAAGCCCTACTTCTCAGTAGCTTCAGGTGGTGGTACAGGTCGTACACTTCACCCCGACAACATGGCTGCAGGTCCCGCTTCTTACGGTATGACCGACACTATGGGTCGTATGCACTCTGACGCACAGTTCGCAGGTTCTTCATCAGTTCCCGCTCACGTGGAAATGATGGGCTTCCTCGGTATTGGTAACAACCCCATGGTAGGTTGCACCGTTGCATGTGCTGTAGACGTTGCACAGGCTTTGAACAAGTAATCTGAAAACAGGTTATATAATGAAAGAGGGCGCGTCTTGTTGGCGCACCCTCTTTTTCATTTTTAAATAACATCTTACTATGACGCAGAATAAAGACATCCGCTGGATTCAACGTTTTACCAACTACCGCAAGGCTTTGACCAAATTGTCACAAGCTGTATCTATCGTCACTGGTCAGCAAAACGCCCAGAAAGATGTTGATAATCTGATGAAAGAGGGACTCATACAACGTTTCGAATATACCCATGAGTTAGCTTGGAAGGTGATGAAAGACTATGCCGAGTATCAAGGTTACACCGAGGTACGTGGTTCGCGTGATGCTTTCCGCCAAGCACTTCAGATGGGCATCATTGATGACGCAGGCTGGATGGAGTCAATCGAAGACCGCAATCTGACATCGCACAACTACGATGAAGAGGTTGCAGAAGAAGTATATCAGGCCATCGTGCACAAATATTATCCCCTGTTCCTGCGCTTCGAACAAGTTATGTCACCACTTGCTGGTGAACTTCCCCTTTTTTAATTAATAATGTATGTACGGCGGATTGAACGAAAAAGAGTGCTCAGTACTGCAAACTTTGTTTGCGGCCAATGAGCGTATCACAGAAGTCATCCTCTATGGCTCACGAGCCAAGGGCAACTATAAGCCCTTCTCTGATGTAGATATCGTATTGGTGGGTAATGACATTTCGCATACCGACATCAACAGGCTATATGCAGCCATTGATGAGTCGTCACTTCCTTATAAATTTGACATTTCACTACTTTCATCGCTCAAGAACGAAGAGTTGCTTGCACATATTGAGCGTGTGGGAAAAACCATCTATAAAAGGTAATAAACAATCCTTCTACAAGCAACGCATCACAGTCTATAACTTTTGGCAGTTTTCCTTCTGTCTTATACTGATATAGGTAGACACTACTGAAATCAGGAAAAGACAGACTCTTAAGCGTAGCCAGATAACTCTTAAGAGAAAAGTTGCTAACGCTTAAGAGTTTTTGAGCTTATGCTTAAGCGTTGCCGAACTCACGCTTAAGAGATTTTTAGTTAAACTTAACTGTTTGATAATCACGTTTTGTAAAAACGTGATTATCATTTATTGGCGCATCGTTCTATCCATACTCCAACGTAATATATAGACACATTTCTGATTGCCACACTGAAAAACTTTACATTTCTTAGTTATAACAGCAGAAGTAAGACATAGGAGCATACAGTTCCATACACCATCGTTGTAGTTTCAAAGTCCATCGCTGAAGTTCCATAGTCCAACACTCAATCACTTGGGATTGCGTCAAGAGGAGATTTTGCAGACTTATGATGTGTTGAGCTTCTAAACTTTGGTTAGGTAGATTTTTTCAGAATTTTACTCTTATAGGGTGAGACATGAAAAATCTACCAACCTACCTTTTTGATGATTTTTGTACTTACTATACCAATTACAGAAATTGAAGAAAAGGTAGGTAATAAATAGTCCATACAATCCTAATAATGTATCAACAAATATGTTTTTGAACATTTATACATACATTTGTAAATGTAGAATTATGAATATCTGGAAAACTTTATCTACCTTTGCATCTGCTCCTCCATGGTGGAGGGCATAACAAAACAATTCAGTAATAATGAAAACATTTAAATTGGTTGGAATGACATGGATGGCAGTTCTAATGTGTGTGAACTTCACATCTTGTACTGAGGACGAACCTCAATATGAACTGATTCATGAAGGTAAGAAAATAGTTAAAATGGAAATTGAAGACCCATACACTTCCACCGTGAGTCAATTCAAATATAATAAAAAAGGTCAAGTGACGGAAATTGTACGTGAGGGCGAATATGATAATGTAACTTTCAACTATGCTTGGGGCAGTAATAAAATTGGTCCCTATCATTTAAAGGATGGACTTATATCCAATGACTACAATACTGAAGTCACATATAATTCAAATAAGCGACCAATAGAAGTGGGCGGAAATTCAGATTATTCCTCATATACTTCATACACATGGGGTGCTGATAGACTGCTGCGTATGTCACCATATCACTGGAAACAGAACGGAGCCCAAGTACTATATATGTTACATTTCGAATATGGTGAACCGTTAACATGCAATGGCTATAATCCTATCATTCCTATTTTGCTATCGCGTGAATTATTTGACGACTATTTATGTGTTGCCCATCCTGAACTCATGAATGCGCGTACCACTATATTACCTCACTCTTTCAAAAAAGACGATTATTACACCAATGATAGCGGACGTCTAGATTATGATACATACAAAGGGTACATTCTTTATAGGTTTGACGATGACGGGTATATCGTAGAATGCATAATGCGCGAAAACACTCTTTACGACGTTTTAGAAACCAAATATATTATAACCTGGGAATAATATCCTAACAATACAAAGAAGCGGTAAATGATTTTTGAGTCAAATACCGCTTTCTTTGTTTCATAACGCCAACCTACCCAAACAAGGATAAGTTGGCTTTTTACTTATTTCTTAACTAATCTTGAATCTGACACTCCTTTCTTTAATAATGGCCTTGAAGGTGATTTGGTAGGTGTTAAACCTATCACATTGCCAAAATACTTTTTCATAAAATCATTCATCATAGCTATAAATATTTAAAGTTTAACATGTACGATGATATTCAGTAAATGTAGTTTATCCAACCATATCAGACACGCGTTTGATTCACGATATAGATGCTATGCTATCACACGAATTTTAAGCGTTGAAAAGGCTACAATATCTTTGAATATACACTATTTGAAAACGTGGAAAATAGTTCACGTCCGCATCAAACTTTTCGGTGCAAACTATTGCTAAAGTAGAGCATAATCTGTAACTTTGCATTGTCCTTAATCCCTCTTTCGGGATTCCTCTGTTGGCAAGGCTAATATTCGTGTGTTTTTTTCCTACGATGCAGCCGATATGTAAAATTAAAAGTTCTTTGAAATAAACAGGAGTAAATTTCTGTCTGATATTCAGCTGAATAGAGTATTTCACCCCGACAACATGGCTGCTGTTCATACGGTATGACCGACACTATGGGTCGTATGCACTCTGACGCACAATTCGCAGGTTTTTCATCAGTTCCCGCTCACGTGGAAATGATGGGATTCCTCGGCATTGGTAACAACCCCATGGTAGGTTGCACCGTTGCATGTGCTGTTGACGTAGCTCAGGCTTTGAATAAGTAATTCTAAAACGACTTACATATTAAGTCTTAGCCCTTGTAATCATTCTCGATTACAGGGGCTATTTTTTGCTCTTCGGTAGCAATCACATACAACTCAACATCCCCACAGGCTCGTACCAATGGGCGTCAGCACCATGATGATGGGTTGAATCACTATTTTCCAAATTTCCTTCTTTCCCATAGGTGAAAATTCAAAAATCAAGGTTCAAAATTCAATTATCCATCCGCAGATGACACAGGTGACGCTGATTGATTTAATTATGATTATGATTTTGCTATACGGACTCTATAATTTTTGGTCTTTTTTAGTGCGAAGCCCTCAATAACTCGTCTGAACGATATTGAAGAATCTGATTACATGTGTTTAGAAATATATTGCTTGTGTTTATAACTACTCCGGTTCGCTCAGTATGACAAAGAGAGAGCGGTTCGTGACACTCATCAAGTCCTTCTCATCACTCCGCGTTGCAAACACAAATGGATATAAGTAAATTAAGGTGCAAAAATATCGCTATGAAAGGTTTTTGAGTATGGTTAAAACATTCCTCAAATAGACCTTTATACTAAGGCTACCAAACCTATATACTTTGTCTATCAAACCTCTATAATTTGGTAATCAAAGTTCGGTAGTTTGGTTTACATAAATTTAAAATTATCATAGGAGGCTGTATGTTAACGATTTCCATTGACTACTTTGAACCTTATTTAAAGTAGAGGTTGACTGAGTTAAACATTATTTTTAATTGCTGCTTGATAAAATACGTATTTTTATCCGTAGCTTATTTTATTTGTGTGAATGCTAAATAATCAAAAAGGACTGATTCCTACAATATGGAACTAATCTCATTTTATTTTATTCGCTAAAACAATTTTTATAGGACAGTAATAATAAAAATCCCATAAAATATGGGTGATTAGTTCAAAAAATGGTGTAATTTTGCATCGAAAATAATCAAAACGGTACTTATTGCAAAGAATGAATTGGTCATGATGAGCCGTAAATGATAAAAAAGAATATAATGAAAGAAAGAATATTAGTAACAGGAGGAACTGGATTCATCGGTAGTCACACGGTGGTGGAGTTGCAGAATAGTGGATACGAAGTGGTGATTGTCGATAATTTGTCCAACAGTTCGTCAGATGTAGTAGATGGTATAGAGAAAATAACAGGTATAAGACCTTATTTTGAGAAATTGGACTGTCTGGATTATGTGGGTCTTGACAAACTATTTGCCAAGTATGGTAATATCAAGTCCATCATCCACTTCGCAGCAAGTAAGGCAGTGGGGGAGAGTGTGAAAAATCCCTTGTTATACTATCGTAATAACCTGGTGTCACTCATCAATTTGCTCGAATTAATGCCTAAGCATGGGATTAAAGGTATAGTATTCTCATCGAGTTGTACAGTATATGGTCAGCCCGATGTGTTGCCTGTAACAGAAGATGCACCTATCAAAAAAGCTGAATCACCGTATGGAAATACAAAGCAGATAAACGAAGAGATTATATACGATACGATTAAAAGTGGTTCACCTATACAGGCCATATTGCTTAGATACTTTAACCCTATAGGTGCACATCCTACGGCTATCATTGGTGAAATGCCCAATGGTGTGCCGCAGAACTTAATACCTTTCCTTACTCAAACGGCCATCGGAATACGTGAGAAATTAAGTGTATTTGGAAATGATTACAATACACCTGATGGATCTTGTATTCGTGACTATATTAACGTGGTTGACCTTGCAAAGGCTCATGTGGTGGCCATTGACAGAATACTTCAAGACAAACAGGATGAACAGGTTGAGGTATTTAATATTGGTACAGGTCGTGGATTGTCAGTGTTGGAACTTATCCGTGCTTTTGAAGAATCGACAGGAGTGAAACTGAATTATCAGATTGTAGGTCGTCGAGCAGGTGATATTGAGCAGGTGTGGGCTAATCCTGATAAGGCTAACAATGTGCTTGGATGGAAGGCTGAAACTTCGATAGAGGATACCTTGCGTAGTGCATGGAAGTGGCAGATGAAATTGCGTGAAGAGGGAATTCAATAAAAAAATCACGATGAAATGAACAAAAAGTCGTATGACAGAGTTATATATGCAAAACATAGGCAAGTCGAGACTCACACGTGATGTATGTGACTTATAGCGCGGTGAATCGTTTTATTCAAGTGTTATAGTGAATAGAGAAGACTTGGTAAAAGATTGCATAGTAGTTTTGTCGTGTTTTATTTTGTGTTTGTGTTTTGGCTATCTCTCGACGTGACGTCGGGGGATAGTTTTTTTGTAAGTAGATGATACTCTGTCTCTGAATATCAAGTATATATAAAATAAAGGACATAGGGATGGGTGAGTGTATCCTTATGTCCTTTTATTGAGTTGTTTTCGTTTTATTTCATCTTACTTTTTCAACCATTTGTCGAGCCAACGGAAGAAGGTGCGTTGCCAAAGAATTCCGTTTTGTGGCTTGAGTACCCAGTGGTTCTCATCGGGGTAAATGAGTAATTGTGCAGGAACTCCACGAAGTACGGCGGCATTGAATGCACTCATACCTTGTGAGGCAAGGATACGATAGTCCTTTTCACCATGGATGCAGAGGATGGGAGTGTCCCACTTGTCTACAAACTTGTGTGGAGAGTTTGCAAATGTGCGTTGGGCTATAGCATTGTTCTTTTCCCAATATGCTCCACCCATGTCCCAATTGGCAAACCACATCTCTTCTGTCTCGAGGTATTGTTGCTCGATATTGAAGATACCATCGTGAGCGATGAATGCTTTGAATCGCTTATTGTGATGACCGGCTAACCAATATACGCTGAATCCACCAAATGATGCTCCTACACATCCAAGGCGATTGGTGTCGACGTATGGCTCAGTGGCAATATCGTCAATGGCACTCAGATAGTCTTGCATGCATTGTCCACCATAATCACCGCTGATGGCTTCGAGCCACTCCATACCAAATCCTGGGAGTCCACGGCGGTTGGGAGCAATGATAATATAGTCATTGGCGGCCATAATTTGGAAATTCCAACGAAAACTCCAGAATTGACTCACTGGTGATTGAGGACCTCCTTGGCAGAAAAGTAGAGTGGGGTACTTCTTTGAAGGATCAAAATTGGCTGGATAAATGACCCATGAATGCATCATTTTACCATCGGTTGTCTTTGTCCAACGAGCCTCTACTTTACCCAGTTTGAGTTGAGAGAATATATGGTCGTTTTCATGTGTCAATTGAGTGATGGCATTTCCTTCGCCTTGGTGAGGTTGTTCGTTAATAGTGTATAACTCATCAGCATGGCTTATGGAATGTCGCTTTACGATTAGTTGTCCGGGCTTACCGAGTGCTACTGATGAATAGTCATAATCACCATCCGTAAGTTTGGTTACCTCACCACTTAGGTTTGTCTTATAAACCATAGTGGTTGCATGCCACACTCCTGTAAAGTAGAGGGATTTGGAATCATGTGACCAACAGAAGGCATCTACACCACTTTCGAACGATTCGGTAACAAATTGTTTATCACCACTTTGAAGGTCAAGTACACAGAGACGAGTACGATCACTTTCGTATCCATCGCGCTCCATACTTTGCCATGCAATATATCGTCCATCAGGACTGAAGGAAGGATTTGTATCGTATCCATTTAATACGTTTTGTCCTTGAGTACTCTTTCTTCCACTTTGCTTGCAGAGATTTGTAGTGAGTCCACCTTGTACATTATAAAGATAAATGTCTGAGTCGGTAGAGGTGCTATAGGCTAGTCCTGTCTTCTTACGACAAGTGTAGGCTATCAATTGGCCATCAGGACTCCAGGCAAGTTGCTCCATACCACCGAAGGGTTTCATAGGTGATTCATAGGGTTCACCTTCAAGTATGTCTATAGCTACACCCAACTTGTTTCCATCGAATGTGGCAACGTAGGGGTGAGGTATAGTTTCTACCCATTCATCCCAATGCTTGTACATGAGATCATCGACTATTATACCGGTTGTCTTGGGTAAATCTGGATAGAGGTCGACTGTACGTTGTCCGTATTTTACTTGTGCTACGAATAGAATTTTATCACCTGTTGGTGAAGGTGTGAATCCTTCGATGTCTCCATCGAAGTCGGAAATTTGACGACGACCAGTACCATCGGGATTCATTTCCCAAATTTGACTCTTTCCACTAACACTACTAAGGAATGCGATTTTTTTGTCTCCCTTTATCCATACTGGGTTGCTCTCGTTTTGAGCAGTAGTGGTGAGAAGTGTATTCTCGCTTCCATCTGCATTCATTACATAGATGACACGGTGACTCTTGTTTTGTTCTACACTATAATATGCTACGGTATAAACTATACGAGAGCCATCGCTACTTACTTGGTAGTCTCCCAATCGACCCATTGCCCATAAGGCTTCTGGTGTCATGAGTCCATCTGAAATTTGTATATCGGTCTGTTTTCCAATTATGGGTGCATTGTTGTCCTCCTGTTTTTTAGTGTTTGTACAAGAGGAGATTAGTAAGGCGGTTGCCATAAATAAAGTGGTAGGTTTCATGATTGTTTGTTTGGTGAATATAATTTAGGCGCGGATTATAGGAAATGCACTGGTGATGAGTATTTTATGTTCCTAATGTGCAATATCCGCGTAATCCGCGCCTAAAGGAATTTATCGTCTGTTGTTCTGTCCCTGTTGTTGGAGACGTTGTTGTTCTTCTAATTGCTTTTGAAGGGCTTCTAACTTAGCCGCCATACCAGTCATCTTGCGAGGCTTGTTTTTGTTGGCTTCCATACGAGCTTCCAACTTAGCAAGCAGAGCTTTATCATCGGTGGTCTTTCTCAATACTATCATGATGAGGATACCAATAAGTCCTGAGATGAAATAGTAGAAGTTCAGACCAGCTGAATAGCTATTGAAGAAGAAGATGAACATAACGGGCATTGCGTACATCATAATCTTCATACCAGGCATTTGTTGCTGAGCCATTGTTTCCTTTTGTTGGCGCATGGTGTACCATGTATTGAGGATATTTGTCACACTGAAGAGGAGACAGAAGAGGCTCAAGTGGTCTCCCAATAACCAAATGTCTGTTCCCCAATTGATGACATCGTCGTATGTTGAAAGGTCATTTGCCCAAAGGAAACTTTGTCCGCGCAATTCAATAGCGTTAGGTACAAAATTAAAGAGAGCAATGTAGACAGGCATCTGTATGAGCATAGGCAAGCAACCACCCATTGGGCTTACACCATAGCGACTATAGAGTGCCATAGTCTCTTGATTCTTCTTCATTGCATCATCAGGATTGGGATACTTCTTGTTGATTTCATCGATATAGGGGCGAAGTACACGCATCTTTGCAGATGACATGTAAGACTTGTATGTAGTAGGATAAACTACAATCTTAACGATGATGGTCATCAAGAGGATTACTATACCCATGTTGAGTCCCCATCCGCTAAGCCAATCGAATACGTTGATGGTGAACCAACGGTTGATCCAACGGATAATGGGCCATCCAAGGTAAACAAGTCCTTCCAATTCAGGATCTTTATCCTCGCCATAGATGTAATCATTGGTGGCTTGGAGAGTTTTGAAGTGGTTGGGTCCAAAGTAGAGTTGGAAATGAGTACTTTCTCTACCTGTGGGATCGAAGAATGCTTCAGAAGTTGCATTGTATTTCTTCAAATATCCGCTTCCTTCCTTCAAGGGTACTGACTTCAATGAAGTGTTGTTGAAATCTTCACTTGCAATGATTACGCTTGAGAAGAACTGATTTTTGAATGCAATCCAATTGACGGCTCCTTCTGCTTCTTCTTTATCTTCTGCTCTTTCATTCAAGTGCTCAGTGTCGTCATCAGTCAAACGATAGGTGAGTGATGAGAATTGTTGTTCAAAACTGAATCCCTTTTCTTGTTGACGAGTCTTCTGGTACCAATTGACATCCATAGTTTTGGTACTGGGTGTGAAGAAATTCTGCATACCCTCTGAAGTGATGATGAGGTTTGCTAAGTAAAGGTCAGATTGCAAAAAGTAATTGAAGTCGATGTGACGACCTTCACCCACGCTGAGACGCATGGTGACAGTACTATCTGATACATTCAATGGTTGGAAGTAGAGGTTCTCTGTAAGGATATTCTCATTTTTACCACTGAACGCGAAATTCATGCGCATTTCATCGTCTCCGTCGAAGAGTACAATGGGGCCTCCGTCTCTACCTTTATAATCTGCTAAAGTGGCCTTGTTTACAAATCCACCTTTAGTTGAGAGTTCCAGCTCTACGAGATTATTTTTTAAGGTTACGAAAATTTCTTTTCCCTGTGAGGCAGAAAAAAGTGCAGAAGTAGAGTCGGGCAAAGCCATACGTGCCTGTTGTGCTTCGGCCAATCCAGCCGCTTCAAGAGCAGTTTTTTGTTGTTCTACATATTGGATAGAATCTTGATATTGTTTTATGCGAGCACGTTCCTCTTCAGTTGGGCGATTGATAATGCTGAAGCCAATTAGTACCAATCCGATGAGAGTGAATCCTATTAAACTGTTTTTATCCATTTCTTTTGTTTGTCAGTCTTTTATATTTCTTAAAAATGATTACTTATGTTATGAGTTACGAGCTACAAGCTACGAATATACCTCGAAGATGACCGAGTTTTACTCGTAAGCTCATAGCTCGTAGCTTATCACTCGTAGCTTGTTTTTACTTGTTGATAGCGGCTTTTACGAATGCAAGGAAGAGGGGATGAGGATTGAGCACTGTGCTTCCGTATTCGGGGTGGAACTGAACTCCTACATACCACTTCAGTGAGGGGATTTCCATGATTTCAACCAAATCACTCTCAGGATTAACACCTACGCAATTCATTCCATTCTTCTCAAACTCGGCTTTGTATGCGTTGTTGAATTCAAATCGATTGCGATGACGTTCTTGAATGTGTTCTTTTCCGTATGCTTCGAAAACCTTGTTTCCTTGTGTGAGCACACATTCGTATGAACCAAGACGCATATTTTCCTTCAAGTCGAGGAGAGCCTTTTGTTCTGACATTTGATCGATTACAGGATGAGTGGTCTTTTCATCCATCTCCTTAGAGTTAGCATCGGTATAACCGAGAATGTTGCGTGCAAACTCTATTGCCATCATCTGCATACCAAGTCCAAGACCAAGTGTGGGGACATTGTGAGTACGACAATACTTAACCGCTACAAGTTTACCCTCTACACCACGATTCCCAAATCCTGGACAGATGACAACTCCATCCATACCGCTGAGGAGTTCTTCTACATTCTCATCGTTAATATTCTCGCTAAAAATGAAGTGAACCTTTGCCTTGCGGTCGTTGTATGTTGCGGCTTGCGAGAGTGACTCCATTATGGATTTGTAAGCATCCTGCAAATCGTACTTACCTACGATAGCAATGTTCACCTTTTCCGTTGCGCTATTACGACGATTGAGAAAATCGCGCCATGGGCCGAGTGAAGGTGTTTCTCCAACGGGAAGACCTACTTTCTCGAGAATGGTCACATCTAATCCCTGCTCTTGCATCTTCAAGGGTACTTCATAGATGGTAGGAACGTCCATTGATTGTACAACAGCCTTCTTGTCAACATTACAGAAGAGAGCTACCTTGTCGCGCATATCCTGAGGAATCTCATGCTCAGTACGGAGAACAAGAATATCGGGCTGAACACCAAGTGATTGCAACTTCTGAACGCTATGTTGGGTAGGTTTGCTCTTCAATTCACCTGCTGCTGAGAGGTAAGGCACATAAGTAAGGTGTACACTCACAGCATTACGACCCAATTCCCACTTGAGTTGACGAATACTTTCGATGTAGGGGAGTGACTCGATGTCTCCTACAGTACCACCAATTTCAGTGATTACAAAGTCATACTTATACTTTGTACCCATCAACTTTACATTGCGTTTGATTTCGTCGGTGATGTGAGGGATTACCTGTACGGTCTTACCCAAATAATCACCGCGACGCTCCTTGTCAATAACACCTTTATAGATACGTCCACTGGTGATGTTGTTGGCCTTTGTAGCTTCGATGCTGAGGAAACGCTCATAATGACCAAGGTCGAGGTCTGCTTGATGACCATCAACCGTTACATAACATTCACCATGCTCATGTGGATTAAGTGTACCCGGGTCAATGTTTATATACGGGTCAAACTTTTGAATTGTTACGTTGTAGCCACGGGCTTGCAACAACTTTCCAATTGACGCTGAAATGATTCCTTTTCCAAGTGACGAGGCAACTCCTCCCGTCACAAAGATGTACTTTGTTTCTGTCACAGTTGTATATATTATATGTTATAATTTACAATTTTCACTTACCTCCTCTTCTGGTGAGGAAACAAATAACGCGCAAAGTTACAAAAAAATGCTCTTACTATTGCAATATTTATATTAAAAAAGTATACTTGCTTGTGTATTTTAATATCTATTTTAAAATTTAATGTATTTATGAGGTGTAAATCAAAATTATAAAGTAACTTTGCAAACCCTACTAATTCAATATGAAGGAATAAAACATTTTTTGACAAAACAAAAATTATAAGATTTATGAAAAAGGGAAATAGATTTTTTATGTCGACCTTGTACTTTCTAAGTATTACCCCTATGATTGCTGATTTGCCTGAAAAGACAATGTTGAGTGTTGATAGTGGTATTGAAGAGCTGGTACTACAATACGAGATTGCTATTGATGGATTAGTAGCTGTTAAAAATACAGATAATCAGATTAATGATACAGAGATGAATCCACGATTTATTCGTCTTTTTGGTGATCCTGTCTTGTATGAATCAAGTGTAAGTAATGCTTTAAAAGGTGAGGCTACAGTTGAATTGTATGAACAAAATAAAAGTGAAGATTATCTTGAGTTATCATCTGAATCTAATTTGACATATTTACAAGAGATTGAGGATGCTATTGACAAAACTATGTTGGTGGCCAGTGTAATGCACCCTGAAAAGTTCTCTTATACGGAAAAGAATTTTAAAGAAAATATAATGACTGTTGAATCTGTACAAGAACAAAAACTCGTTGGTAGTATTGTTCCTCAGATTACTCCTCAAGAGATACTTCAAGACCAAGCTGTTGGCGTCGATATGAAAGTAAAGAAACCCAACTTTTGGATAACAACAGGTGAGGCTTCTCTCCAATTTACTCAGAACTACATTTCAGGTAACTGGTCACAGGGTGGTGAGAGTTCAAACACATTACTATCTGGTTTTGTATACAGTGCTAATTATAACGATCAAAATAAAGTTCAATGGGATAATAAGTTTGAGGCAAAGTTAGGTTTTACTACTACTCCTTCTGATGAAAAACATAATTATCGTATAAGTACCGACTTGTTACGTGTTTCTTCAAAATTGCTTTTGAAGGCTATCAGATCATGGAACTATTCGTTTGATGTTCAGTCAAAAACACAAACATTGCGTGCTTATCAAAACAATAGTACCAATTATACCTCTGCATTTCTTGCTCCGTTAGAAACTTCAGTAGGTATTGGTATGGATTATAAGAAGAAACATAATAATTTTGATGTTTCTATCAATATAGCACCATTAAGTTATCGATATGTATATGTACGCGAAAAGTCTCTCGGTGGACGTTATGGAATAAAGGGTGATCATCGTTCACTTCAAGAATTCGGTTCTAAGACAACTATCAAGCATACATGGAAAATTACCAATAATATCACTTGGAAAAGCATGCTTGAGGCATTTACCAGTTATGAAAAGATGATTGCCAACTGGGAAAATACTTTCGATTTTGCAGTAAGTAAATATTTGTCCACTACATTGTTTATGCATGGACGATTTGATGATGGTGTAAAACGCAAGCCTGGTTATAATTATTTCCAATTCAAAGAATATTTGCAATTTGGTCTTAAATATACATGGTAATATTGTTCATGTAGTTGCATTATTATTCAATATGTTTATTATGAAGGACATTTTTCATTGAAGAATGTCCTTCTTTCTATTTTAAATTTAATATAATAAAAAACGCCTCATATCACTACGAGACGTTCTTTATAAGATTCATTACGATTTATACGATACCATCTAATTCTTTACGCATATTTGTTAATTCTTCGCGTATACTTTTCAATCGTTCAATGACTTCTGAGGATTGTACAATGCCTGTCTTATTTTTCTTTAATGTTTGTTTGGCACCGGCTAAAGTCATTCCTTTTTCCTTTACTAAATGGTAAATGATGCGAATTCCGTCAATATCTTCTTTTCTGTATTGTCTGATGCCTCGTCCACCTTTATTAGGTTTAATGTTATCAGGAAACATTTTTTCCCAATAACGTAAAAGGCTTTCGGGTACATCAAACATTTCAGCCACTTCCTTGATTGAATAGAAAGTTTTTAGATTTTTGTCGGCTTTGTAAGGCATAAGTATTGTTGTTGTGAATTATGAATAATGATGTTCGTTTTTAGTCATATACCTTACCTTGATTAGATGACATTTGTATCATTTGGTCATATTCATCCTCGGTAAGATCCATGAAATAGTAGTTGATTGGGTTTACTTTTTGTCCTTTATTGACTACTTCGTAATGTAGGTGAGGACCTGTGCTTTTTCCTGTGCTACCTACCAACCCTATTGTTTCACCACGTTTTACTTTCTGTCCACGTTTTACTGATGCCTTACTCAGGTGAGCATAACGTGTTTGGTATCCAAATCCGTGATCTATCTCTACCGTCAGGCCATATCCACTTTCCCATCCAGAAGAGGTTATGGTTCCATCTCCTGTCGCATATACAGGTGTTCCAGTGTTAGCTGAGAAATCCATACCATAATGAAATTTGGCCGTCTTATAAATAGGGTCTATTCGTCGACCGTATCCAGATGCAGTGTATTTTAAATCTTTATTGGAAACGGGTTGTATAGCAGGTATACATTGTAATCGTTCATCATTCTGTTTACACAGAGCAATAATTTCATCATATGACTTGGATTGTATATATAGCTGACGTCTTAGATAGTCAAGTTTCTGCATATTTTCAATAATCATATCAGCATTGGCCATTTCTTCTAAGTGTTCGTATCTACTTATGTCACCTTGTCCTGATTTTCTAATGTGTGGCGAGATTGGTTCTGCTTGAAGTATTACACGGTATAAATTGTCATCGCGTTGTTGTAGGTCTTCCAATACGTCCAAGGCCTCGTCTAATCGGTGAGAGAGTAACTCGTAATGAGCGCCTAATTCTGAATTTTCTATGCGTAAAGCATTTTCTGAGGGTGTACCTAAGAACAAATATATACCTCCTAATACAACCGATAAAATTCCCACACCATAAAAAAATCTTCGCACAACACTAAAAAAAAGTTGGCGTCGTGTAGGGTAGATGCGGTCATACGTTCGCGTCTTTGAATTATAGATATAATATACTTTTCGCATGTATTTTCTTCAATTTTAGGCAAAAAATAGAACATTTATGCCTCACTTCGTGAACTTTTATACGATTATGGGGGCAAAAATACGAAAAAGACCGTATCTTTGCAAATCATTTTTCAGAATATTAAATTTATAAGTATAAATATGTTGACAGCAAACGAAATCAGAGACTCATTTAAGAGTTTTTTTGAGTCAAAGGAACACTTGATTGTTCCTTCGGCTCCGATGGTGGTCAAAGATGACCCCACACTGATGTTTACCAATGCCGGTATGAATCAGTTCAAGGATATCATTTTGGGTAATGCTCCTGCGAAGAGCAAGCGTGTGGCTGATTCACAAAAGTGCTTACGCGTGAGTGGTAAGCATAACGACCTTGAAGAAGTTGGTCATGACACATATCACCATACCATGTTCGAGATGCTTGGTAACTGGTCTTTTGGTGACTATTTCAAGAAAGAGGCCATCAGTTGGGCTTGGGAATACTTGGTTGATGTATTGAAGTTGAATCCCGAAAATCTTTATGCTACTGTGTTTGAGGGTAGTGAAGAAGAAAATTTGGGTCGTGATGATGAAGCTGCAGGATATTGGGAACAATATTTGCCCAAAGATCATATTATAAATGGTAATAAGAAGGATAACTTTTGGGAAATGGGTGATACAGGTCCCTGTGGTCCTTGTTCAGAAATTCATATTGACCTTCGTCCGGCAGAAGAACGTGCAAAGGTTAGCGGACGTGATTTGGTAAACCATGATCATCCTCAAGTAATCGAAATTTGGAACCTTGTATTCATGCAATACAATCGCAAGGCTGATGGTTCTCTCGAAGGACTTCCTGCAAAGGTTATTGATACTGGTATGGGTTTTGAACGTCTTTGTATGGCTTTGCAAGGAAAGACTTCTAACTATGATACTGATGTATTCCAACCCATTATTTGTGCAATCGGCCAGTTGGCAGGTATTCAGTATGGTGCTTCACGTGAGACGGATGTGGCTATGCGTGTGATTGCCGATCACATTCGTACCATTGCATTCTCTATTACTGATGGTCAGTTGCCTTCAAATGCTAAGGCTGGATATGTTATTCGTCGTATTTTACGTCGTGCCGTTCGATATGGATACACTTTCCTCGGTCAGAAGGAAGCATTCATGTATCGTCTTTTGCCCGTACTTATTGACAATATGGGTGGTGCTTATCCTGAATTGAAGGCACAGCAAACTCTTATCGAGAAGGTTATGAAGGAGGAGGAAGAGTCATTCCTTCGTACACTTGAAACAGGTATTCGATTGCTCGATAAAGTAATGGCTGAAGTAAAAGCAGCAGGTAAGAGTGAAATCAATGGCGTGAATGCATTTACATTGTATGATACATACGGTTTCCCCCTTGACTTAACTGAATTGATTTGTCGCGAAAACGAACTTACCGTTAATATTGATGAATTTAATGCTCAGATGCAACAACAAAAGGAACGTGCTCGCAATGCAGCAGCCGTTGAGACAGGTGACTGGATAACATTGAAAGAAGGTGACACTGAGTTCGTTGGTTATGACTATACTGAGTATGAAACAAGCATTCTTCGTTATCGTCAGGTGAAGCAAAAGAATCAGACTCTATATCAAATTGTATTGGACAAGACTCCTTTCTATGCTGAAAGTGGTGGACAAGTTGGTGATACAGGTGTATTGGTAAGTGAGTTTGAGACTATAGAAATTGTAGATACTAAGAAGGAAAACAACCTTCCTATTCACATTGTGAAGAATCTTCCTGCTCATCCAGATGCTCCTATGATGGCTTGTGTCGACACTGATAAGCGTGATGCTTGTGCTGCAAATCACTCTTGTACTCACCTTATCGACGAGGCTTTGCGTGAAGTTTTGGGTACACATGTAGAGCAGAAGGGTTCATTGGTTACACCCGATAGTCTTCGTTTTGACTTCTCACATTTTCAAAAGGTTACCGACGAGGAAATACGCCGAGTTGAACACCTTGTAAATGCTAAGATTCGTGAGAATGTGCCTTTGACCGATCATCGTGACCTTCCCATTGAACAAGCCAAGGAGTTGGGCGCTATTGCTTTGTTTGGTGAAAAGTATGGCGACCGCGTACGTGTAGTTCAATTTGGATCATCTGTTGAGTTCTGTGGTGGTACTCACGTTTCAGCAACAGGTAAGATAGGTATGGTTAAGATTCTTTCTGAGAGTAGTGTAGCTGCAGGTGTTCGTCGTATCGAGGCTATCACAGGTGCACGTGTAGAAGAAATGCTTGACTCTATTCAAGACACAATGAACGACTTGCGTGCACTCTTCAATAATGCTCCCGACTTGAAGGCTGCTATTCGTAAACATATCGAAGAAAATGCCGGATTGAAGAAACAAGTTGAAGACTTTATGAAGGAGAAAGAGGCAGAAGTAAAGAATCGTCTTATCAGCGAGGCAAAGGAAATTGGCGGTATGAAGGTTGTAAAGGCTGTATTGACTATGCCTGCAGAAGCTGTAAAGAATATAGCCTTCCAAGTACGTCAATCAATTTCAGAAAAGTTGCTTTTCGTGGCTGGTAGTGTACACGAAGGCAAGCCAATGCTTACTGTTATGATTAGCGATGACCTCGTTGCCAATGGATTAAAGGCAGGTATGCTTGTGAAGGAGGCTGCTAAGTTAATTCAAGGTGGTGGAGGTGGTCAACCTCACTTTGCTACTGCTGGTGGAAAGAATCCTGAAGGAATCTTATCAGCCGTGGATAAGGTGGTGGAACTTGCACAATGTTGATTTTCTGAATAGAAATTTAATATTATTAGCCGCATCCGTACAACATGGGTGCGGCTATTTTTATTTATGTACTTCGAATATGTATCATACAAACTACGAATGAACCTCATACAGACCAAGGATGAATGTTATACAAACCAAGGATGATTGTTATACAAACCATGGATGAATGATGCTATAACTACATTCCTAAGATGCTTTTAATACAATATTACACATTTCTGCCCATATAACTTTGCACATAAGATATTTATTTCTATTTTTGCACACTATTACTAATTTTAGATATTTTATGTAGCACTGATTGACTGAAATGCAACAGACAAATTTTATCATTGAGGTTCAAAATGTGTCGAAATACTTCGGAGAGAAGGTGGCACTGGACAACATCAACTTGAGCGTAAAGAAAGGTGAGTTCGTAACCATTCTTGGTCCTTCGGGATGTGGTAAAACAACGCTTTTAAGACTGATAGCCGGTTTCCAAACGGCGTCAGAGGGTGAAATTCGGATTAGTGGACAAGAGATTACGCAAACGCCTCCACACCAACGTCCGGTAAATACAGTTTTTCAGAAGTATGCATTATTTCCACACCTCAATGTGTTCGACAATATTGCATTTGGCCTGAAGTTGAAAAAACTTCCTTCTTCTATTATTGAAAAGAAGGTTAAGGGTGCTCTTAAAATGGTTGGTATGACCGACTATGAATTGCGTGATGTTGATTCACTATCTGGTGGACAACAACAACGTGTAGCCATTGCACGTGCTATTGTAAATAACCCTGAAGTACTTTTGCTTGACGAACCTCTTGCAGCACTCGACTTGAAGATGCGTAAGGATATGCAGATGGAACTTAAGGAGTTGCATAAGTCACTCGGCGTTACTTTCGTGTATGTTACCCACGATCAGGAGGAGGCCCTTACTTTGAGTGATACCATTGTGGTCATGAGTGAAGGTAAAATTCAGCAAATAGGCACTCCCATTGATATTTATAATGAACCCATCAATGCTTTTGTAGCCGACTTTATAGGCGAGAGTAATATCCTCAATGGAGTGATGGTGAAGGATAAATTAGTAAGTTTTGCAGGCCAAGAGTTTGAGTGTGTGGACGAGGGATTCGGAGAAAATATGCCTATTGACGTAGTTGTTCGTCCGGAGGATATCTATATCTTTGACCCGTCCGATGCTGCTCAACTCACAGGTAAGGTTACAAGTTGCATCTTCAAGGGTGTTCATTATGAAATGCTTGTGCAGACTACAACCGGCTATGAGTTGATGGTGCAAGATTATAATTACTTCGAGGCAGGTCGCGAGGTAGGTTTGCTTGTAAAACCTTTCGATATACATGTCATGAAGAAGGAGCGTACGTGCAATACCTTCGAAGGTCGTTTGGTAGATGAGAATCATGTGGAGTTCCTTGGTCAAGAGTTTGAGTGCATGCCTGTAAAGGACATCGAGCCTGGTGCTACTGTGAAAGTGGAGGTTGACTTTGGACGTGTGATACTTCAAGACAACGAAGAGGATGGTATGCTCACTGGTGATGTTAACTTTATCCTTTATAAGGGTGACCATTATCACTTGACTGTTCGTTCCGATTGGGACGAGGATGTATATGTCGATACCAATGATGTGTGGGATGATGGTGACCGAGTAGGTATTACCATTGCTGCCGAGGATATCAGAGTGATGCAATAACACAGTTATTCACTTACACCTGTACGACTAAAACAACTATGCTAAATAAATTGTCTCATTTCTTTATGCGCCGACGGAATTGGTCAATACCTTATGCCATATTCCTGTTGGTATTCGTAGTAGTACCTTTAATACTCATTGTGGCCTACGCATTCACGGATGAAGAGGGTGCATTCACCTTGGGAAATTTCCGCAAGTTTATGATGCACCCCGAGGCTATCAATACATTCATCTATTCTATAGGTATAGCCATGATAACCACCATACTTTGCTTGGTGTTAGGTTATCCAGCGGCATATATACTTAGTCAAAAGCAGTTCAAAACCTCTAAAACCATGGTTGTGCTCTTTATCCTCCCTATGTGGGTGAACATCCTTATTCGCACATTGGCCACGGTAGCATTGTTTGATTTCCTCAAGTTACCTCTTGGCGAAGGAGCATTAGTGTTTGGTATGGTTTACAACTTCTTGCCTTTCATGATATATCCTATATATAATACCCTTCAAAAGATGGATCAGAGTCTTATTGAAGCTGCTCAAGACTTAGGTGCAAATCCCATGAAAGTGTTTACCAAAGTAGTACTTCCCCTCTCTATGCCAGGTATATTTAGTGGTATCCTCATGGTGTTCATGCCTACGGTTTCTACCTTCGCTATAGCAGAGTTGCTCACCATGAACAACATCAAGTTGTTTGGTACAACTGTTCAGGAGAATATATATAATGGAATGTGGAACTATGGTGCTGCGCTCTCGCTTATCATGTTGTTACTGATAGCCATCATGTCGCTCTTTAGCAACGAGGAGAACAATGCACAAAATGAAAGTGGAGGTGTGATATGATGAAGAATCTATTAGCCAAAGGATACTTGTGGTTGCTATTGGCACTCTTGTATTCACCCATTTTGATTATCATGATTTTCTCCTTTACCGAGGCGAAAGTTTTAGGTAATTGGACAGGTTTTTCATTCGATCTTTATAGTTCACTCTTCTCTGGCGGTATGCACCATTCATTGACGAATGCCCTTATAAATACATTCGTCATTGCCCTCATTGCAGCCTCCGTATCTACTATGTTGGGTAGCATAGCTGCTATAGGTATTTACAACCTCAAGAGTCGTACGCGTGCTACTATGAACTTTGTGAACAACATCCCTATTATGAATCCTGATATCATCACCGGTGTATCACTCTTCTTGTTATTCGTTAGTTTTGGCATTTCTCAGGGCTTCACCACCGTAGTGTTGGCACATATTTCCTTCTGTACACCCTATGTAGTACTCAGTGTGATGCCTCGTTTGAAGAAGATGAACCCCAATATCTACGAAGCTGCACTTGACTTGGGTGCAACTCCCTTCCAAGCACTTCGCAAGGTGATTCTCCCCGAGATACTCCCTGGTATGATTAGTGGTTTCATACTTGCCTTCACATTGTCGATAGATGATTTTGCTGTAACTATCTTTACTATTGGTAATGAAGGACTTGAAACCCTCTCGACATACATCT
Organism: Bacteroidaceae bacterium; assembly: GCA_017560945.1. Classification (GTDB taxonomy): domain Bacteria; phylum Bacteroidota; class Bacteroidia; order Bacteroidales; family Bacteroidaceae; genus Phocaeicola_A. The sequence continues at coordinate 66,187 of JAFZDY010000053.1, forward strand.
ATGCTGATGCACGCAAGGGAGGACTTACACCTGAGTTACGTCCTCTTTCAACCATTATTTTTGTCACCGTGCTTGTTCTTTTGATAGTCATCAATAGACGAGCAGAAAAGCAGAAACAAGAGAAATGAAATACATTTTCCCCTTTATATTAGCCCTACTCACATTGGGTAGTTGCCAGCGTTCACAAGATGAACGTAGCAAGATATTGAAAGTCTATAACTGGGCTGACTATATCGATGAGGATGTATTGGCCGAGTTCCCCGAGTGGTATAAAGAACAGACGGGTGAGGAGATTGAGGTCATCTATCAAGTTTTTGACATCAATGAGGTGATGCTCACCAAGATTGAGCGCGGACACGAGGATTTCGACGTGGTTTGTCCTTCGGAGTACATCATCGAGCGCATGATGAAGAAGGATATGCTCCTTCCTATCAATCGCAATTTTGGCCATACACCTGACTTCATCAACAACCTTTCCCCCTATATTCAGGATGAGTTGAACAAGATGATCACCGATGGTCGTCGTGTTACCGACTATGCAGTACCCTACATGTGGGGTACCGCAGGTACATTGTACAATACCGAACTTGTTACCGAGGAAGAGGCTCTCACCTGGGAAACCCTTTGGAATCCTAAGTTTCAGAATAAAATCCTCATGAAGGACAGTTATCGCGATTGCTATGGCACTGCTATTATATATGCCAATTCTGCTGGTCTGTCCCGTGGTGAGGTTACCGTGGAGCAACTCATGAACGACAATTCTGCCGAAGCCATAGCCACCGCGGAGGAGTACCTCAAGAAGATGAAACCCAATATTGCGGGTTGGGAAGCAGACTTTGGTAAGGAGATGATGACCAAGGGTAAAGCATGGCTTAACCTTACGTGGAGTGGCGATGCAGTATGGGCCATAGAAGAAGGCGAGGCCGTAGGTGTTCATCTCGACTATGTCGTACCTCTTGAAGGTAGTAATGTATGGTTTGACGGATGGGTCATTCCTAAGTATTCGCGCAATGTAAAGGCTGCAAGTTACTTCATCAATTACATGTGCCAGTCCGACATTGCACTGCGCAATATGGATGCCATAGGTTATGTATCAGCCGTGGCTACCGACGAAGTTCTTGAAGCAAAAATTGATACTACACTTGAAACATACTCTGATCTTAGTTACTTCTTTGGTTCTCTCGCCGATAGTGTGCAGGTTGACCCCATTCAGTATCCCAGTCGTGATGTCATCGAACGCTGCGCTGTTATACGTGATTTCAGCAATAAGGAAGACCTCGAGAAGGTGCTCGAGATGTGGAGTCGTGTGAAAGGTGATAATCTTAATGCTGGCCTTGTACTCTTCATCTTTGCCGTCATCGGTGTACTCTTTGTATCACTACTTGTAAGTAAGATTAAGAAGTATCGTCGCCAAAAACAACGTAATAAGTATAGAAGAAGAAAGAGAAGAAAATGAAAACCCTTCGTTCATCCATCCTTTCTGGTGTGGCTGTAGCCATTGCTGGATGGGGATATTTAGCCACCACCAACATCATAGGAGCCGTCCTTTTCTCGTTTGGTCTGTTAACAGTGGTACAATACAAACTCCGTCTTTACACCGGTACTGCAGGATTTGTAGAGTTTCGCACCCCTGAAGGTCGGTTACGTATCCTTCCCGCCATTGGCGAGTTGCTCCACATTCTTGTAGGTAACATTCTTGGATGTCTGCTTGTAGCTTTGCTATCTCGTCTTTCGCCCATCGATTTAGGAAGTTCTGCACAACAGATACTCGAAGGTCGTTTGGCCATAGGTCCCCTTCGTGCAGGCTTGTTGAGCATTGGTTGTGGTTTCATTATGACCACTGTAGTCACTGGTGCTCGTCAAGGTAAGCCACTCATCCTTCTTCTTGGAGTTCCCCTTTTCATTATTTGTGGATTTCCGCATTGTGTAGCCGATGCGTTCTACTACCTTGCTGTACCCACCGATTTTACCTTTGCCCACATCTGCGACCTTCTCATACTCTATCCCTCTCTGGTAGTTGGTAATTTTATAGGTTGCAATTTCTATCGCTTTGTTGCGCCAAAGGATTAAAAGGGCTGTACACACTCGTAGAAGAGACATTATCAAGGCCGACCTATCCATTGGATAAGTTGGCCTTTTCTATCAATATGTCTATGAATAATCGTTGATTATAAGGGATTTCCTCCTGTGCCCGAAATTTCTCGATTTACCATAATGGTATTAATTCAAGGTTTAAGAGATTTAAAGTTCAAAATTCAACTTTATTAGACGATATTCTATGCTTTTCCAACGAATGTCTTATACTGATATAGGTAGACACATTTAGTAACAATAAAAAATGTGTAATATCTATGAGAAAAAAACGTCATCATTACAGTGAAGAGGAACGTTTGTCAATTCTTCGTGACTATTATTCTTCTGGCATGAGCATGTATGCTTGTGCAAAAAAGTATCAATTGAGTACTGAAACACTTCTTATCAAATGGAAAAAGTTGTATGAATCTCATCCAGAAATAGTATCTTTGCATTCAGAACTTGAAGAATTGGATATGGCAAACCGTGACAAAGAAAGCTACAAGGAAGAGATCGCTCAGTTAAAGAAGCGCAACAAGGAGTTGGAGAAGGCTCTTGCCTTTTCCAAGTGGGAGACCGAAGCTCGTGATATAATGATATCCATAGCCGAAGAACAATTCAATATTTCCATCCGAAAAAAAGCTGGGGCCAAACAGTGACGAAACTGGTTGAAGAACGTAACTTAAGTGTTTCGTTCTCATGTCGTCTGTTTGGCCATTGTCGTCAGGCCTGGTACCAGTCTAAGGCCGACATTGCAGTGGAGTTGGAACGAGATTCCCGCCTGCTGGCCAACGTTCGTGAAATCCGTGAAGAGGATCCCCGTATCGGCGGTCACAAACTTTGGTTGATGCTATGCGATATATATGGCAGGGATAAGATGATGGGGCGTGACAGTTTCCTCACACTGCTACGTCGTCACGGCTTGATGCTTCCTCCTCCCAAAGCACGATGCACAACAAACTCCAATCACCGCTATCATAAGTGGAAGAACCTAATCAAGGATTTTGTTCCGATGGCTGCCAATCAA
>JAFZDY010000054.1 GCA_017560945.1 Bacteroidaceae bacterium
ATAATTTTGTAAGGCAAAGAAGGTGGTAATTGTGCCACACATCACCTAAGAAGAAAGAACTCATGAACAAGGGAAGAGAGACACAGAAACTACTAATGAGCCACAAACAGATTACGTTTGAATGCTACTGCCTCAGTGATGGCAGTTCACTGCCTCGCCGGTGGCAGTATACTGCCTCTATGGTGGCAGACCTCTGCCAAAGTACCTTGGCAGAGAAAAGAAGAGGATTCTTCACACAAACGACAATAAATAACACAGAAATAGTAACAATTATACATTAACAGATATGTTTATACATTACCTTAGTCTCGCATGGGACCAATTGAAGAAGTACCGCTTGCAATCAGCGGTCAGTATCGTAAGTCTTGCCATTGGCTTTACCTGCTTTGCAATGGCAACCATGTGGATAAGATACGAACGCACGTACGACGGGTTTCATAAGGATGCGGACGGCATCTATGCATTGTTGGAGAATAATGAGGAAGAAGTAATATCTTCCATTCAAGAAAATGCTTCATCTTCCATTATACGTGATTTGGAGCAATGGCCTGAAATTTCGGAATACTCTATCTACAGTTCTTTATGGAGCGGAATTGTCAATGGTCAAGAGGTGGAAACATATGAACGCCTGATAAGTGATAGCAGTTATCTCTCCATCTTCCACATCGACTTTATTGAAGGTGGTAACGGATTCTTGCATGACGAAGGTCAGGTAGCTATCAGCGACCAATTGGCAAAAAGGTTGTGGGGCGACGAGTCTCCCATCGGTAAGGAGTTGTGCATTGAGACTGAATTTGTTTCGCGTCAACGACGTGTGGTAACGGGCGTATTCAAAAGTTGGGGCGAACATACGAACTTTCCTTTTGAAATATTGGGCAAGTATCCTACCGTACTGCCAAGCAATCACATCTTTTCCAAATACTGTGTCATGCGTCTGCACCCCCATGTGAATGTGGATATGCTGAATGCACGGTTGAAGAACTATGCAATTTCTGACATCCTTACGGCTGATGGACATCCATACACTGTTGAGGTCAAGGTGGTTCCTGTCACTCAGTTGCGCCATTCTACGGGACATTACGACAAATATGCCAAGTTCAAGGTTGACCACATCTATCTGTTTTCGTGTGCCAGTTTGTTGCTGATTGTTTGCGGATTGCTCAACTACCTGACCATCTTCATCAACCGCCTCTTCATCCGCAAGCGCGAGATTGCCCTACGCAGGGTGTTCGGCGCATCGAGTGGACACCTGATGACTCAGTTCCTCGTCGAATATGGTTTGGTACTCGTCATTGCCATGTTCTTGGGATTCCTCGTCTTGGATGCCTCCTTGGATTGGTTCTTCACCCTGTCCGAGTTGCCTCACGATCTTGGCTTCATCTATGGTGAATGCTTCATCTATATGGTTGTGGTGATAGGCGCCTCGCTTCTTGTCTCCATGCCGTTCATCACCTATTTCCGCAGGCAATCGTTGCAAATAGCCATTACCGGAGTGGGCGGACTTGCTCATTACAACCTCTTCCGTCGTATCAGCACCGGCTTTCAGATAGGTATTGCCATCTTCAGTATCTTTTGTGTAGCGGTGATGCTCAAGCAACTGGATACTCTCCGCCACGATGATATAGGCTTTGCACGCGAGAATCGTGCATACCAGTACATCAATGGAAGCGTGACTGAAATGGACGAACAATGCGAAGCCCTCACCGCCTTTTTGAGACAACTGCCCGAGGTGGATACTGCCTTTGTTCCCAAACGTTCAATCTATCCGCTCAGTGGATTTAGTATAGATAAATTATATGTGGAAGATTTCCCTCAACTGGATGAGACGTTGGAATACTATAGAGGAGAAGTCACGGAAGAGACAGCCCGTTTTACAGGAATGACCCTATTGCAGGGCGAATGGCCCGACCCCTATAAGCACGGCCCACACGATGTAGTTATCAACGCCACATTTGCCCGCTACATGGGATGGGACAATCCCATTGGAGAACAGATACAAAGATACAAGGTCGTGGGAGTATATAAGGATATGCTTACGAGTCCTACCCAAAGAGCAGATGCCTGGATGCTAACGCCTCCACAGGTAATCTCATTCTCAAACATGTATCCCCGACGCCTGCTTTTCAAATTCAAACCCGGCACATTCCCCATCATCCGACAGAAGATTGAGGATTTTTACAAGCAACAGGAATGGAGTTACGATTTCATAACTAAAACGTTTGAAGGAGATTATGAAGAGCAGTTGGAATCCGAACTCAATCTGCAAAAACTCCTCAACATCATCACCTTTGTCTGCATCCTCATTGCCCTATTTGGTGTATGGTCGATGATAATGCTCACTTGTGAACAACGTCGCAAGGAAATTGCCATCCGAAAGGTATATGGTGCGACTACGAAGGACATCCTCGATATGTTCTTCATCGAATACATGACCTTGCAAGGTATAGCGGCCATAGTAGCCTTCCCCATCGGTTATGCGTGCATGAAGCCATGGCTGGAGCAATATGTCGTACAAACGGAAATCTCGTGGTGGATATACGTAGGCATTTTCCTCATTGTTGCCCTGCTCGTTGCCCTCTGCGTCGGTTGGCGTGTATGGAAGACGGCCAAGGCCAAACCCGCAGATGAGATTGCCAAGGGATAAGGAGACCCCATCCCAACCTTCCCCTCTATGGGAAGGAGTAAAATGCTTTCTTCCCTTGAACTTTGAACATTGAACATTGAATAAACTATAAAACTATGCTCATACATTATCTAAGTCTCGCATGGGACCAGTTGAAGAAGTACCGCTTGCAATCAGCGGTTAGTATTGTAAGTCTTGCCATTGGCTTTGCCTGCTTTGCCCTTGCAAGCATGTGGATAAAGTACGAAACCACATACGACGCATTTCACAAGGATGCGGACAGGATATATTACCTGAACCAGATAGTGTCACCAGGGACTTTCATTACGGACAAGATTGAGCAGTTTCCCGAGGTGGAAGAAGTGGCACGTATGGGGATGGGTTATCATGCGAAGATAAACGGACAAGATGTAGGAGCTGATGAGGTCGTGTGCGATAGTAATTTTATATCGTTTTTCGGTGTGAAGATATTGGAAGGCGACGAT
>JAFZDY010000055.1 GCA_017560945.1 Bacteroidaceae bacterium
AAGGGTGAATGGCTACTCTTCCTCGATTGCGACGGGTTGCCCGTTGATGACCACTTTCTGGCACGCTACATACAGGCGATGAACACCTTCCCCCATGCACACATCATCTGCGGAGGCATCGTTCACCCAGAGTCACTCCCTTCACCCTGCCAATCCCTACGATACTACTACGAAAAGGATGCCGAGAAGCATCACACCGCCACCAAGCGCAACGAGCGACCTTATGCATCGTTCCGCACCTTCAACTTCATGATTCAGCGTGCAAGTTTCCAACAGGTACGCTTCGACGAAACCTTCCGTCACTATGGATACGAGGACGTACTCTTCGGCATACACCTGCGCGAGCGAGGTTTACACATCCACCACATCGACAATCCGTTAGAGAATCAGGACATCGAACCCAATGACATTTTCTTGAAAAAGACAGAAGAAGCTCTACGAACATTGGCCGAGCAGGCCGAAAAGTTGGGCAAATCGGTACACATTCACCACCTGTACACAAGACTGAGCCGAATGGGAGCCTTGCCACTTATACGTGCAATGTTCCACCTATCGGCCCCCATACTCCGAAGCAACCTCTTGGGGAAACACCCCCTACTTTCCTGCTTCGCTTTCTATAAATTGGGATACTACACCTCCATTAAAAAAACGGTAGAGGAATAAACCCTGTTGCTACTCCTCTACAAACCTCAGTGTCTCCACCTTTTCGAGCCTGTCGCGCAAGCGAGGCATCAAAGAGCGACGTATGCGTAGGCGCATCAGACAATCCATATCATAGGACTGCGACACTATCTGAGGCTCCTCCTCCTTCACAATGCGCATCACGTCATTCATAAAGGGATACTCAAACGACACCTCCACCTCGTCGTCCACCGTTTTCTCTATTACCTCAGCAGCAGATATAGCCTCAGCAGCTGCTGCTTTGTAGGCCTGTATCAGTCCGCTTGTGCCCAGCTTGATACCACCAAAGTAGCGCACTACCACCACCAGTATGTCCGTCAGTTCATTCGAATTGATTTGCCCAAGAATAGGTTTTCCTGCCGTACCCGAAGGTTCCCCATTATCATTGGCACGAAAGTCCTTGCGCTCGTGTCCCAACATATAGGCATAGCACACGTGACGAGCATCGTAGTATTGCTTCTGATACTTCTCCAAGTGCTCCTTTATCTCATCCAATGTACGCACAGGCAATGCCATAGCAATGAATTTGCTACGTTTCTCAGTATATATACCCTCTGCCAGGGCTGCTATGGTCTTGTAAGTATCCAAGTCTGTTCAGGCGTTTTTATTATTATTCAGGTGCAAAACAGATTTCAATCCGTCAGCCCTGTTGCAACAATTGTTCTATAAAAGAAATCATTTCACGAGCAGGGATAATAAGAGGAAGTACATCCTCTTCACTTAAAGTATAAGAGTCATTATAATCTCCTGTTAATCGTAGGCTGAACAATTGATTGTATAGTTTCCCATGTTCCCGACTAACCTTACCTGTTTTTACGAAATGTAATCCAAACAATTGAATAACCCCATTATGTGTTTGCGCATGAAATCCATTTTGTATGAGCAAGGCACTAACGGCATAATAACAAGCATAATACAATCTATTTGCTGTTACCTCCCAATATCCCAAGCGAGCATTTCCTTCCGCGTGAGTTATTGCCGTATGAGCCTTTTCTATTCGATATGCAACTATCGTTTCTCTTTCTTCTGGTGTCAAACTCATAATACAATACCGTCTTTCATTACATTTTTGTAAAACAAAGAAAAACTATTTTTTGTCCAATCCTTTACTGTGTAAAGAACGGGATTGATGACCTCACCAACTTCCCAACCTAATTCTCGTAACGAATATGAAACGTTATTGAAATCATCACTTGTTATGCGTGGTTTGTCTAACAAAATAAGTACATCAATATCCGAATTGGCATGTGCATCACCTCTTGCTTCTGAACCAAAAAGAATGGCCTGTGCATCAGGGACTATCTTATGCACGAGTTCAGCAATTCTATTGACAACTTCAGTTCTTTTCATATACACACAATTCTTATTCCGTTGCAAAAATAAGTTTTCTTTTTTATTTAGACAAGAAAACAAGTGATAAGTTCAATTCTTTGGATATCTTAATGTTTAACAACCATTTGAAATCCTCGGACTGAGATAGGCTTATTTTCGACCCTAAAATAGAGGTAAACCAAACTACCGAACTTTGATTACCAAACTATAGAGGTTTGATAGGCAAACTATATAGGTTTGATAGGCAAAGTATATAGGTTTGTTAGGCTTAGTTTAAAGGGCTGTTTGGGGATGTTTTTTCGACTACAATCCAGTTCACTATTATAGCAATATTTTTATGTACTGGTTGACGGTGTAGTGTACATACTATAATATTATGGTAAAGTGTAATATTGATAGCTCGAAAGTCATATTTTATGGTCAATTTTGCGATATTTATAAAAAAATCAGTACTTTTGCACACACAAACTTGAATAGTTAAAAAAGTGAAGACAGGCAGGTTTACATACAGCAATAGCTCTATCTCCTATGCAGATGCATCGGAGCCATTGCCCGCAACATTTACCCCCCCTGTAAACATTCTTATAATCAGATAGTTAGCCGTAGGAATACGGCTCAAAGTCATATATTGGCGTTATCACTTGGCATATTGTGTCCGGTGCGTAACGCCTTTTTTGTGTGCAAATTCTTAAATGTTAAATAATTTCTAACAATCAAAACGTATGAAGATTTTTAAGTTAATGG
>JAFZDY010000056.1 GCA_017560945.1 Bacteroidaceae bacterium
CACCCTTTATTGATACGCTTTGAGCGTTAAGAAACAATAAAAATGTTAAATCTTCACCTTTTAGAATGCACCGTTAAAGGTTATGACCATATTTCTGACTTATTACTCGCAAAATATTGAGTAATAACTGGTTGTAAATACATGGATTGCCCCAACCTTAAGGAAGTGAAACTACCCTCCTCACTCATAAGAATAGAAGGAGGTACAAATTTTGGAAATTGTATCTCACTTGACAGCATCTATATTCCCCAGAATGTAGAAAGAATTCCGAATAGCATTTTCATGGGATGCATATCTTTACAAAAAATCGTAGTTGACAAAGGAAATAAAGTATATGATTCCCGCCAAAATTGTAATGCCATCATCCGAAGTGAAAGTAATTACTTAACAGCAGGATGTAAAGGTTCAGTCATAGTTGACGGCATTAAATATATTGGCGATAGATCATTCTACAAAAGTGGAACAACATCTGTTCATATCCCCGCTTCAGTTGAACATATCGACTCCACAGCATTTCTTCAAAGCAAATATTTAAGTTCTATTACTGTGGATAGAAACAATGCTCATTACAAATCTGAAGATTCAAATTCAATAGTTGAAAAGGAGTCAAATAAAATGATACTTGCATGTCATACGACAAAGATACTTCCCTGTGTCACCGCCATTGGATGCTATGCCTATGTAAACACTCCATCAATCCTGGTACTCCCTGAAGGTATTGAATCCGTAGGATATGGAGCTTTTTTAGAATGCAAGGATTTGCATGCCATTATTATTCCTGCTTCAGTAACAAAGATAGACAATTATGCTTTCTTTGATTGTCAAAATCTATCAGGTGTTGTATTAAGGGGAGGAAACACCAAAATAGCACCAAAGGCATTTAGTGATTGTGACAAGCTAAAACGAGAGTTATAACATTTTCATTTACATGTTCTCGGATAGTTTATTTTGACTATCCGAGTCCGTCCTTCCATGTTTGCAACGTGAAAGTCATGAGTATCAGCATCTGTGATGCGATAAACGGCTCACTATCAGTCACACAATTGCATCGCAGATGCTGGTATTTGCACATCTTTGTCTTTCTATAAATTCCCTTTACATCCCTTGGTAAAAACTCTTGCAAAGCCACTTCCTTTCTATTTCGTCAAAGGGAAATGCTTCGTAATGGGTGCATTTCTGCAAATATATGCAAGATGCAAAGTGTGTGATACTGAAAATGGGAAGTGAGTGTGCACAAATGCTTCCGACCGTGTGCACACGCTCGGCTGGGTTTGTTCAGACATGACGCGATAGGTTGTGCTGACGAACGGAAGAGGATGTACACACGGACAAAAGAGTTTGCGAAGCTTTTAGGTTGTAAAAATTCAGGCCTTATATTTGAACAGGAAAAGGGCTGCAATACCATAAATACCCCCCCATCATTAAATTATTGCACTGAAGTGTGTAAGTTTATCGGATTTAATTTGTACCTTTGCCGTATCTGCCAACATTACTCGGCTTTTTATTGCAACACTATGTACGAGTGAATGTGCTGGCACGACTAGTTTCTGACGACAACTACATATGTGACAGGGACTTACGAATGAAAGCAAATCAAAGTGTTGCAGAATCTAATTAACAATAACATGAAACACCGTTTTTTATGGATGCTATTCTTCTCGCTCCTATCGTTCTCAGTTAAAGCGGGAAATCCTGACCCTAACTTCTTCATTTATCTGTGTATCGGGCAATCCAACATGGAGGCTGGCGCACAACCTGCCGAACAGGACAAGGACTTCAACGACCCCCGATTCAGTTTCCTGTCTGCGGTAGATATGCCCAGATATCAGCGCGAAATGGGTAAGTGGTACACCGCCGTGCCCCCCATTTGCCGTCAAAGCAACAACATGGGACCTGTCGACTTCTTTGGTCGTAAGATGATTGAAAATCTGCCCGAAGAGTACAAGGTAGGTGTCATCAATGTATCGGTAGCTGGCGCAAAGATTGAGTTGTGGGACAAAGACGGATACAAGGAGTACATCGATAACGAACGTGACTGGATGAAGGACATCGTGAAAGAGTACGGTGGAAATCCCTACCAGCGCTTGGTGGAGATGGCACGCGTCGCCCAACAGGACGGTGTCATCAAGGGCTTGCTCATACACCAGGGAGAATCGAATGCCGATGACCCCGAATGGCCCGCTAAGGTGAAAAAGATCTATAATGACCTCTGCAAGGACCTTCAATTGAATGCCAAGGAATTTCCCCTCCTGGCAGGCGAGTTGAAGAGAGCGGAACAGGGTGGTGCTTGTGCAAGTTTCAATGAAAAGATACTTCCCAACCTCCCCAAGGTGCTTCCTAACTCACACATCATCTCTTCATTGGCTTGTCAGAGCACTGGAGACGCCTTCCACTTCAGCACTGAAGGTATGCGTTTGTTGGGTTACCGCTATGCAGACAAGATGTTGCAATTGCAAGGTTTTGCCAAACCTCAAGAGAGAGAGTTGACACTCGACCTGAAGAAGTTGGGTATTGACATCAGCCCCACACTGAGCGGTATTTTCTTCGAAGACATCAACCAATCGTTGGACGGTGGTATCTGCGCCCAACTCATCCAAAACTTCTCTTTCCAGCAGTACATGGTGCCCGATGCTCCTGACAAGGAGTTCTCAAAGGCCGACTCTGTCATCTTCGGATGGAGTGCAGTGATGGAAGAGGGTGCCAAGGGACGCATCGTGACCGTGGAGGACACTCCCGTGTTGGGCAAACAAGCCAGACACTACGACTACGACCCGAATGACAAGTACGACGACGAGTTGCGCTACAAGCAATACTGTGTAAAGTTCGAAATCGAACAGGTGGGTAAAGGTATGGGTATTGCCGCCAATGGTTATGGCATCAGCCCCTATGGTCAGGAGCGCCAGGGATACTACTACTCAAACAATACTCAAACACCCTCAATCCCTGTAAAGAAAGGGGTAAGTTACGACTTGAGCCTCTATCTGCGCGGTACATCTTACAAGGGAAATGTAAGCGTTTACCTTGAGGATGCACAAGGCAACCGCAACTCTAACGTAATTAAGATATCAAATCTGACAAATGGATGGAAGGAATATACTGGTGTACTGAAAGCTGAAAATACCAAGGACTGCCGCATGGTGGTGATGGCCGACGCAAACGGTGAATTCTTCCTCGATTTTGCCACCTTGATGCCCGAGGCTTCGGAGTTGTGGATGGATGGTAAGGCAGGTCCCTTCCGCAAGGATTTGATGCAAGCCTTGGCCGACTTGAATCCCACCTTCATGCGCTTCCCTGGTGGATGTGCATCAGAGGGAACCAACTACTTCGGACAAGTATTCTGGAAGAACTCAGTAGGACCCCGAGAGGAACGCATCGGCTTCCGTAACCACTGGGGTTACTGGACATCGCAATACGTAGGCTTCTACGAATACTTCCTCATGGCCGAGTCTTTAGGCGCTACTCCGTTGCCAGTGCTCAACAATGGTGTGACTTGCCAGTTCGCTGGTCATCAGTACGTCGCTCCGCTCGAAACTGAGGCCGACCGCAAGCGCTTCTACGACATCTACGTAAAGGATGCTCTCGACCTCATCGAATTCTGTAACGGAGGCACTGACACCCGTTGGGGAGCCGTACGTGCAGAGATGGGACACCCCGAGCCTTTCAACCTCAAGTACTTGGGAATAGGTAATGAGAACCGCGGAGAGAAATTCTGGGAAAGATTCGACATCATCTACAACGAGGTGAAGAAGCAGTACCCCGACATCATCATCGTTTCTACCTCTGGCGCATCTGATGCAGGACGCGAGTTCAACGACAACTATGCACAGATTGACGAGAAATATCCCGACACCTATGTGGACGAGCACTACTACAAGCGCGATGACTGGTTCTACAAGAATCAGGATCGTTACGCAGCTGGTAAGGAGCGTGGTAACCAAGGAAAGACCTACGACCGTAGCCTTCCGACAAGAGTATTTGTAGGTGAATTTGCCAACAACAACACCAACAATGCCTATGCTTCTACAATGGCTGAGGCAGCCTACTGGACAAGCCTTGAGCGCAACTCGGACATGGTGGTGATGGCGGCTTACGCTCCCCTGTTCTGCAAGAAGGGATTCAACAAGTGGAACTCAAACCTCATCTGGTTTGATAACCATGGTATGTGGCGTACAACCAACTACTATTACCAGAAGTTGTTCAGCTTAGCAGGAAACAAGGCCTTTAAAATGTCACCCGTGATGGATGGCGATTCAATAGACGCCAACGTCTACACCTCGCCCACAATTGACACAGAGAGCAGTGTTGCCTACATTAAGTTCGTGAATGCTGAAGCTATAAGCAAAGAACTGACCATCAACATCGGTAACAAGACACGCTACACGGCCACCATGGAGTGCATCTCTTCACTCGACACCAATGTGAAGAACCAGGGCGACCAAAACTACTACACTGGAAGCCCCAATGTAAGAAGAGTGAACTACAACGAAACAGTAGTGCCCAACACTACAACATATGGCGAAGTGAAGAAGAATTTCACCTTGACTCTCCCCGAAAACTCTGTAGGTGTCATTAAGTTAGTACCTGTAAAGAAATAATTTCATAAGAGAGTTATTCTGAATATCCCCTCCCAAAAATGGGCGTGCGTCTACACCTTGACACACGCCCATTTTCTGTTCTCAGTTCTCTTTAAGGACAAACCATAATTACCTCACCTCTACCATCTCTACCGGCTGGACACGCTTGGCGTCCATAGGGTGACTTTGGTACTTCACATTACTAAAGTCAATCTTTCCTAAGTCAATACAACGAATAGAGGCATCGTAAGCCGTACGATAATAGAGGCGACGATTGGCCAAATCAGTAACAGTCATCCATTGTGTAGCACTTTGAAGATCGGGACATTGCCCTTGCGGATGCTCCAATCCGATGGGCACATCGAAATTGTTGAGCAAGTGAAAACTGAGAGTGACGGTAGAAAAGGCATCGGGTTGCTGAGGTGCAGTATTGCGGAGGAATGCAGCACGTACAAAACGCGAAGGAGAAGTAAAATCTCCAGGCAAACCCAACATCCCCGAACTACCACTCAAATGGTGCAAAGTGGCTTCGCCCAATGTATGTGTGGGGGCATCGCCAGGATGAAGATTGATGTAATTGTTGAGATTGGTAAGTTGCCAAGGGAATCCTGGCGAATTGGTAATAACACCCACCTGATTCTCATAAAAATGGGGAATACCTCCGTCAAGAATCTCCAATACGACCTGTCTTCCATCGGGTTGGCTTATACGCCAATGCACGGTAGAAGCCACCTTGGGATCAAGGGACACAATGCGTACCTGACGGATGATACTTTCTACCTCATCAATGGTACTGCATTGGGTGAGAATCCATGGTACTACTTGCAGATCGGCCAATGTCTGTGCCGACAAGGTGGAGTCAAACTCTACATATTCCCCATAGTCAGGGAAGTAGAAAAGTCCAGCTGCCAATCCGGCTTCATTGATACCCTCCACAATAAACTCCTTTTGGGACACAGCACAACCGACAACTCCATGACGAGCAGTAAACTGAAGTCCATTAGCACCCACAGGAGTATATGAGGTAAGCACCTGTCCTCGAGGGATAATCACATATTCGCAAGGGACATACCCTGCTGACCATTCAATGGTACGAGCATGTACAAAACTCCCATCTTTGGCTACAAGCGAAATGCCTGTGCAAGCCATCATTGGCAAATTGCCTCCGGCTACTGCCGTAAGACCCATCAATAATGTTTTCAGTGGTTTCATAAAAAAATCGTTGTCTATTTCATTATACTTTATGAAACAAACAACGATTATAAACTGGATTTGTTCAGGCCGTTATCTACGCTGACGACGTACTGACACAACTGGAGCCGTACTTGTTGTGGGAGAAGTTTTTTTCTTTTCCACCTTCTTATCTTCATTTTCAGCGGCATTGCGACGAACCGTATGAGAGGACTTCTTCTCCTTTTTCTCATCCTTACCTGCCACCGAAGTGGTGTCAACCGGTTCTTCCTTAACTGGAGCCACCCAAATGTTACGTTCAAAGGCTTGAAGTTGTGCCTCGATACGCTCTTGCTCCTCCGTAAGAGCGCTGTCCGTCGGACAATATTGAGCCAAAGTGAGATTGCGCAAGTTGGTGGTCTTGTAGATGTCACCTTTATAACGATGAGTCACAAAGAAGTCGTTGATACTCATGTTGGAAGCGTTATTATAACTGCTTGTCATTACAGCCATACGCTCGAGGTAACTACTTACCTCGTCGTAGTTGACCCAAAACATAGGATACTTAGTAGCCTGTTCTGAGAAACCATCATCACGATGAAGTACAGGACAAATGGCAGTCACACGTGTCTGATAAGTAGCAGTACGTTGGTCATAATAAGAACTCTCCTTGATGTAGTAACTCAATACTTCAGAGGCAGGAATGTCACTATTATCAACGATAAACTTTCCATCCTTTTCTTCATAAAGCACATGAAAACGATCGAGTACATCCTGTACTTTTACCTTGTTCTCTGAGGTAAGTTGCTCAGTTCCATCAAGTCTGTATTCATAAGCAGGAACTTCATCAGTAAGAAGAAGTTTGAAAAGCAAAGTGAAAAGATTCATCTGTTCACCTATAGGCTCTATGGGATAATAAAGTACCGCATTCTGTTCTTTCTCCAAATCCAAAGTACGATAGACATCTCGCTTCCACACAACCTCCTCGGGCATCGCAGAAGTTACATTGTACTGAATCTTGGCACGCTCAGAAAGGGCAATGGTAGATTTTTCGGTTTTCCCATCTTCCTGAGTTTGTGTCCGACGACGAGCCGGCTGTGCCATCATTTGCATAGACAAACAAGTAGCAAAAACTATGAATAACACTCGTTTCATATCTAAAGTATTTTCTATAATTATCATTTAGTATTTATCACTGAACCTTCACCTCCAATGCTGTAGACAATTGGCGCTCAATGCCATCGGGACCTATAGCCTTAACACTTGTAATGAAGAAACGCTTACCACGAGTAAGACGTCGGAAAAGATCCTTCTGACGGGCTGAGAACTTAGCTCCATCACTAACCTCAGGCACTGCATTACCCATATTGTCGAAGAAAAGAGTCTCAAAACTAACCACACGGAAACCAATATTGAGCAAGCCGTCATCAATAGCGGCTACAATACCCTCGGATTGCAACAATTGTCCCTTCAACAGAGGAGTTCCTCCACCACGATAACGCTGTACATTTCCATCCTGATCGGTATATTCAATGAAGGGCATAGGATCGGGCAACTGACGTACGCGGAAGGTATGTTTAGCCATCACCTGAGTACGACCTTCCACCTCAGCCGATACAGTTATCTCTGCATCCTTACCTATTTCATTAGGACGAGCAATGAAACCACCAGCCACAGGTTTCAATGTACCATTTGACATGGTAGCACGAATGCGATTGTTGGGGACCCCGGGTACAGAAATACTGATGGGATTGTCATATCCTGCATAGAGTACATTCATCAAAGTAGCAGACACCGTAGCCGAAGGCTCTACAACAGTGTATTTCTGAGAGAACTCACGACGAAGCACCTCGCCATTTCCCTGTTCTAATTCCATATATCCGTCAAGCGTATAGTCTCCAGTGGAGTTACAAATAACTTCGTACACGCCTGTCTCACTATTGAACAGTTTGTCACCGATGTAGATATTGGGGCGCTGGGTAGAATCGACTGCAGCCAAGATAATGCGTGCACTGAACTTACTGCCACGCACAACACTTTGTGAATTGGGGATGACAAATGCATCAATTTGGTTCACACGCAGGTCACCTACGTCAATATTATTCTTCAATGTATGCAACACTTCACCTTCAGCGTAACGCACGTCACTCTGCAACTTGGTCAACAAAGTGACAGCAGCCACCACAGGAGTGTTCTCAAACATATATTCCTGCCAACTTTTACCTAAAAGAATACCACTTTGGGGGACCTCTGTACTGAGGTTATCACCGATAATACGACGTTGCACTGTGTCATTAACCATCTGTAAAATAGCATCTCGATAGTTATTGACTGCTTCGCGCAACAATTCACCCTTACCACTGATAGGAGACAACATAACGGTAGTAGCCGCTTCCAAATCTTCCTTGTTCTTTATATTGTCCACGTCGCCTTTTTCTCCATCTGACGTTTGTACAATGCGCCACTTAAGTTCCTCAGCCAAGTCGTAGAGCGAATCAGATATGCTTTTGACATACAATGCACGCTCATTCCACTCCCTCGCTTTCTCAGGATTTTTTTTCATGTACTCTGCAAATTCTTTGTAAATCGTCTGATTTTGCATAGTAGCATTAGCCGTAGAGCGGTCAAGACTCTCATCTACCAATGAGAATCCCTGCAATACGTCCGATGAAACATTGAGTGCTAGCATGGCTAACAATACAAGGTACATCAGATTTATCATTTTTTGGCGTGGACTTTCGCCATGTGTATTTCCTGCCATAGTTTTTATATTGACGAGTCTACATGTCAACAAGTTAACGAGATATCTGTGCCGAATGACCTCCCGCAAATCCGTTAACCTGCATCTTGTTAAACTGTATTTATTGCTTGTTCAAATTCATATTCATATTGGTGGTCATCGCTTCAAGCATACGAGTATATACCGCATTCAATTCTTCGATGCGCTTCACCATCTTACGGTTCTCATCGTTAATCTGGTCAATGGTAGCCATTTGAGCACTGATAGTACGGAACTGCAATTCATACATTGCATTGATACCAGTGATATTACGATTCATCACAGCCATCTCCTCGGTTTCACCAGTCATAAGTTCGGCTTGCTTGCTGACCTTCTCCAATGTCTCTGTCAGTTTTTGCAACTGCTCTACATACTTAGTAGTAGCCTCTTCCATCTCAGTAGTAAAAGGTTGTCCGCCCACAGGACCACCCACATATCCACCTCCACCAAGTACAATAGGGGCATCACCTGTCGCTATCGTTCCTTCAGTGGGGACAACATCACTTGCCGCAACAGTGCCACCACCAGCAATGATTACCGTACCACCTGCGACACTGCTACCTCCTACGACAACAGGAGTAGTACCAGTTGTTACACCTTCAGATGCTTCGGCTTCTGCAATTTCGCGTTGCAAACCTGTATCAAACGGACGATCGAAACCAGAAATAAAGAATACCAACACCTCAGTACCCATACCCAAGAACAACATTAAGTTACTACCTGGAAGGTGAGTAATCTTAAACAAGGCACCCAACACTACCACAGCTGCACCCCAACTATAGGCATAGTTCATAAAGGTCTTTCCATTTACACTATTGAGCCAACGCTGTATCTTGGCTAAAATATTTAATTGATCGATTCCCATAATTCAAATGATTATTTATAGTTACCAATTTTATCTTTTCTGCTTTCTGTTACTATTTGAAACCTGTGTACGTACGCAACGGAATCCAATGTACGAACGGGTTTCATTTTGATATTCGTAGGTTCTCCATGCTGAACGAATGAACGTCTCGGGATCTTTCCAAGAGCCTCCACGTACGCTCTTTCTCTTCATCATGTAAGGATCTTCCTTGGCTGCGTTGTAACTAATATTGGGATTAAGATCACCCATGGAGAGTACACCAGCCTCTGTATAAACTGTAGAAGTCCATTCGGCCACATTTCCTGCCATATCATAAAGGCCATTGGAATTTGCATTGTATGTGCCTACACGAGAAGTAATAAGATTTCCGTCTTTAGTATAATTTCCGCGGTCGGGTTTGAAATTCGCATAGAAGCATCCGTCATTAGATTTGGCCCCTACCTCTTCCCAAGGGAACGGATTTCCACTCTTTCCACGAGCAGCATACTCCCACTCTACTTCTGTCGGTAATCGATAACGCTGAACGTATTGAGCCGCCTTACCAAGCCCCTTCATCAAATACTCAGTACGCCAAGCACAGAAGGCATTAGCTTGTTCCCAACTTACACCCACCACTGGATACTGACTGTAATTGGGATGACTGAAATAAAGACGCATATAACTCTCATTCTCTACATTCTGGAAATCATTTACCCAACAAGTAGTATCAGGGTAGATATTCACAATGTAAGTATTTAGAAAATCGTGCAAACCAGTGAGCGGACGAGTAATGGTCTCACGCACAATACGTCCGTCCTCGTCAATGTAGGCAGTATCCTTAGAAATCATAACCACCTCCTCAGGATCAATCTCCATATCGGTATTACGATTTCGTTCGGCAGGATCCAAACGATTGCGACGAAGAGCAGCCTGTACATAATCAAACACCTCGTAACGATAGTTCATCTGACTAGCATCCAACATACGAGTTCCGTCAATAGGATGAATCTTATACACACTCTCGATAGCTCGTTGCTCGTCCTCAGTAGGCTTTTTCCAAGGAATCTTTTTTTTCCAATTAAGATGCGGAGTCACGGGTTCACCATACTCATCCTCCTCAATCTTGAAAGTTTCGTCACCACCATATGCAGGATCAGCCAAACGCTCACGAATAATAGAATCGCGCACCCAATATACAAACTGACGGTATTCGGCATTGGTCACTTCTGTATCGTCCATCCAAAATGCATCCACTGAAATCTCTCGTGTAGGAATATTTATACCCCAAAGGGTATCTGCTTCTTCCGAGCCAACCTTCAATGAACCACGTTCAATCAATACCATACCATATGGAGCAGGTTCACTGACTGCAAACCCTCCAACACCCGTCAGTTCGCCTCCTACAGCCATCGCATTCTGTCCTGTACCCATACAGGAAGCAAGTAACACAACTGCGAACAAACTCAAAATAATCCAAGTTTTTTTCATATCTTAATTGAATCTGACTTTACAATATTCTAATACTTTTATGTTTATTTTTCCCCTTTTTAAAAAGTTCCAAATCCGTCTGATATCCCATGAACAAACAATGATTACCGTGTCCAATTCCTATTTGACCAGTATACAGTTCATAGGCATAACCCAAGTTTATCCCTTGAACAACACCTCCAATCAAGACCGTACACGATATGTTAGGGCTATAACCTAACCCTACGTAATAGTTCTTTTCATCGTAGGTATAGGTAAATCTCCCTGTAATGTCAGTGCGTAAACTGACACCATCAGACTGCACCATCAAAGAGGGCTGTATGGAAAGTAACGGATTTTTTAAACGAATATTGCATCCACCCATCAAATAATAGGTGGGATTTATCTGAAATTCATTTGTTTCGGCCAATAAAATCTCTGGAGAATTGAGGTGAGACGCAGATAGACCTATGTAGAACAAAGGATGAAGATAATGCAAACCAAAACCTAAATCCAAACTTGAACCTTCAGCCTCGGAAGAAGGAAAAGCAGGGTCATTGGCAGCCGACCCCTCGGCTTCACCAAAGTCAGTTTTGCTACCATCAAACTTTTCACTAAGCATTCCTACCTGTACACCTCCAGCCAAGCGACCACCCCAAAATTGCTTACTTCGGAAAGCATATTGCACAAACGCACGTTGGTTTGTAAACAATCCAATAGTTTCGTTGAATAATCCTGCACCCACATTGTGCTGATTATCAACAGAAGGAAGGGGCATATCACCAGCGAAGTACATTGTTTTAGGAGCACGTGTAAATCCCGTCAGCTGAGAGTTATAAGAACCGACTACATTCAAACGACCAGCCATCCCAATTCCTGCAGGATTGAAATATGACTGCAATGCCCAATAATGACTAAAATGGGCATCGAATTGCGCCCTAAGTTGTACACAGCAACAAAAGAGCAATATCGTCAGCAACAGTGGTTTATTAAAATTCCTCATCAAAACAAGAAACGAAAAAAACAGCACATTATTGCATTATCACCATTTTTCTTTACTCCTTTGCATACAGGGGAAAAAAAGTTCACAATAAAGTTATTTACAACTATAATCAAAATTAAAAAAACAACAGAGGATGTACTTTTGTGGTACATCCTCTGTCATTTTAATACTCGTCCTCGTTGAAGAAGAAGTCTTCCTTGCTGGGATAATCGGGCCAGATTTCTTCGATGGATTCGTAAACCTCACCTTCGTCTTCAATCTCCTGCAAGTTCTCTATCACCTCGAGCGGTGCGCCTGAACGTACGGCGTAGTCAATCAATTCGTCCTTGGACGCGGGCCAAGGAGCATCCTCCAATTTGGAGGCTAATTCCAATGTCCAATACATAGTTTTTTATCCTTATTTATAATTTGGCCGCAAAAGTAAAACAAATATTCTCAATCACAAGCATTATTATAAAAAATTTCGTCACAATTTTCTTGTTGGTTGATTTTACGAGACAAAACGAAGAGATAATCTGACATACGATTCAAGAAAATCAGGATTGTGTCATCTACCTTGCAATTATTTTCGACAAGGGCAAGCACTCGACGCTCTGCTCGCCTGCACACGGTGCGACAAACGTGGGCGAGGGCATTTCCGATGGTTCCTCCAGGCAAGACGAATGAATGCAGAGGGGGCAGATTCTCTTGGATAGTGTCTATCATCTGCTCTACTTTGTGAATGTCTCCATCCGTCAAATGAGGAAGTTTTTCGTATAACGGATTGTCGTCGTTGGTAGCCAGCAATGTGCCTGCTACGAAGAGGCAGTGTTGCATCCAACGGACGTCCTTTATATCCTGATTGTCTCCGAGATAAGTCGTCAGCAATCCCATTTGGGCGTTCAACTCGTCCAATGTGCCGTAGGCTTCGATGCGTGTATGAGTTTTTGACACTCGAGTCCCGCCCACAAGGCTGGTGGTGCCTTTGTCACCAGTTTTAGTATACACTTTCATTTTTTCATTCTACGCTTTATGCATTTCTACAGTTTTTCTTCCTTAAAAGTTGACTATATAATGCTGTTTGTTCATTGTGTGGTCAAAGAATACGATGCCCAAGTCGTAGAGGTCAAAGGTTATACCAGTACGCTCATCGGCCACAATTTCTTTCCACCATGCCGACTTTGAGTTTGTGTCGTGAATTCCCTCTATTACCACGATTGTTTTTTCTGCCTTGTAGGGGAAAAAGTTTTCCCAGACCTGAGAAAAATTTTGGGTGTGTGCAATGTGTAAAAAGTCCACCTTTCCTGCAGATAATTCCTCGCGGAGGGTATCCATCAACGGGCCTTTGACGAGGGTCGCATTCTGGCATTGGTCGACCACCTCCTCC
Source organism: Bacteroidaceae bacterium (assembly GCA_017560945.1). Taxonomy (GTDB): domain Bacteria; phylum Bacteroidota; class Bacteroidia; order Bacteroidales; family Bacteroidaceae; genus Phocaeicola_A. Next base: position 13,204 of record JAFZDY010000056.1, read on the forward strand.
ACCACCATGGAAGTGTCTTCACCAGGAAGTGAGATGCATTGCGCACCGCGCCTTCCTGCCGCCAGGTAGCAAAGGCTAAGTCCTGCACCAGTGCCTACTTCCACTATTCTTTGAGGAGAAAAGCGGTTTACCAGGCGAAAGAGCAACTTGTCCACTCGCTCAGGATAGGTCAAGTACCCCTTTGCAGCTCGGCGCAATGCCTCCAATTCTTGGTAAGCATAGTACGGACGACGTTCGTATATCACATCCGTTATCAATCCGAAAGCGAAAGGAGAATGCACTCCGTACCCTCGACGATGACGAAAACGACGACACCAGATGTATATTCTTCTCAGAAAATTCATTTATCATGGTATTGAGCCCTGCAAATATACGCAAAATAAACTTACTTTGTACAAATTGGCCTTTTTTTAGTGAATCTATACTCTCATTTTTGAATAATGCCACGCAAAAAATGAGGGAAGAGACGAATGTTTGAGTATTCTCTACTGACAAATGACAGGGAGGACTTTTTACCCTAAAGAGAAATCCACATCTTTACTTTTTGACAATAGGCGAAACCTTTGAATAATAAAAAAGGTACATTTCTTTTTGTATTTCTCTTGGTTTGCACTATCTTTGCGAACAGAAACTTATTAAACTACAATAATCTTATGAACGAATTATTCAATATCAAGGATCAAGTGGTGGTTATCACTGGCGGAACTGGTGTATTGGGCCGTTGTATTGCAAAATATTTGGCAAAGGAAGGTGCCAAAGTAGTGATAATGGGTCGTAAGGCCGAGGTGGGCAACGAGATTGTGGCCGACATCAAGGCTCAAGGCGGCGAAGCCATGTTTTTGGTGACTGATGTAATGAACAGAGAAAAGGTTGAGGAAAATCTTCAAGATATCCTGAAGGCTTATGGCCGCGTAGATGCTCTGCTGAATGCCGCTGGAGGCAATATGCCCGGTGCAACCATCGCCCCCACAGGAAACTTCTTTGACCTCGACCCCGAACAATTCAAGCGCGTACTTGACCTGAACTTGACAGGTACTGTCATCCCTACACAGATTTTCCTCAAGCCTATGGTTGAGCAGGGCAAAGGAAACATCATCAACTTCTCATCCATGGCCGCTTTCCGTCCTATGACTCGCGTGTGCGGATATGCCGCCGCCAAGGCTGGTATCTCAAACTTCACCGCCTTCATGGCCAATGAAGTAGCCAGCAAGTTTACAGAAAAGATTCGTGTAAATGCCATTGCCCCAGGCTTCTTCTTGACAGAGCAGAACCTTCTCCTCTTGACCGATGGAAAGGGAAATCTCACTGAACGTGGACAAGACGTAATTCGTCAAACTCCCTTCAAACGCTTTGGCGAACCTGAAGAATTATGCGGCACCATTCACTACCTCATCAGCGATGCGGCCAAGTTCGTAACAGGCACTGTAGCTGTGGTAGATGGTGGATTCAATACATTTGCCATGTAATCTTTCCCATTAGTGGAAGAGAAAGAAAAGTCAACAATAAATTGACTACAGATAAAAATAAAGGAAGCGTACTCTCAAGGCACGCTTCCTTTATATATATAAGGTTGATTATCGGCGAAGATTACTTAACCTCACTACCAGGTTTTACCTCCTTGAGCAACGAAGTAACGGCCAATGAGCCATCGAAGTTTTCAGCACTAAGAATCATACCTTCACTCACCAATCCGTTCTTGAATTGACGAGGAGCCAAGTTGGCGATAAAGAGCACCTGCTTACCTACAAGTTCTTCAGGTTGATAGTGTTGGGCAATACCGCTCACAATGGTGCGATTCTCCAATCCATCAGCAATCTTGAACTTGAGAAGTTTCTTCATCTTGGGCACATTTTCACACTCAAGCACTGTACCTACACGGATATCCAACTTTTCAAAGTCCTCAAAAGTAACGGTCGGTTTAATAGGGTTTGCCTTATAAGCAGCTGCTTCATTGGCCTTCTTAATCTCTTCTAAACGTTGAATTTGCGCATCGATAGTCGCATCCTCAATCTTCTCGAACAGAAGAGCAGGTGCGGCCAACTGATGGCCAATGGGAAGGATATCAGTATTACCCAATGACTCCCACTCAAACGTAGGCATGTTCAACATACCACGCAATTTATCGCTACTGAAGGGAAGGAAGGGTTCAAAGGCGATAGCCAGATTCGCAGTAAGTTGCAAGGAGATGTAGATGATGGTCTTCACACGCTCAGGATCAGTCTTAATAACCTTCCAAGGCTCACAATCAGCAATATACTTATTACCAATACGAGCAAGATTCATCGCTTCCTTCTGTGCATCACGGAATTTGAAGTTATCAAGCAAACGCTCAACCTTCTCCTTCACATCCTTGAATTCAGCCAAAGTTTCTTTGTCATAATCGGTCAATTCACCAGGAGCAGGCACTACACCATCATAGTACTTCTGAGTGAGCTGAAGAGCACGATTGACAAAGTTTCCGTATACGGCTACGAGTTCATTATTGTTGCGTGCTTGGAAATCCTTCCAAGTGAAATCATTATCCTTTGTCTCGGGTGCATTAGCGGTAAGAACGTAGCGCAACACATCCTGCTTGCCAGGGAAATCTACAAGGTATTCGTGCAACCATACTGCCCAATTGCGACTTGTGGAAATCTTGTCACCTTCGAGATTGAGGAACTCATTTCCAGGCACATTATCAGGCAAAATGTAGCTACCCTCAGCCTTCAACATAGCAGGGAAAACGATGCAATGGAAAACGATGTTATCCTTACCAATGAAGTGTACAAGGCGAGTCTCAGGATCCTTCCACCAAGTTTCCCAATTTCCTTTTTCAGGATGCGCATCGCACAACTCCTTCGTATTGCTGATGTATCCAATAGGAGCATCAAACCATACATAGAGAACCTTTCCTTCTGCTCCTTCTACGGGCACAGGAATTCCCCATTCGAGGTCACGCGTAACGGCACGAGGTTTCAATCCAGCATCTAACCAACTCTTACACTGGCCATATACATTCGTACGCCATTCCTTATGATCTTGCAAAATCCACTCTTCCAACCAAGGCTGGTGAGCATCGAGGGGAAGATACCAATGCTTGGTAGCCTTCTTCACCAACGGATTACCAGTAAGAGCATTCACAGGATTGATGAGTTCATCTGGCGAAAGTGTACTTCCACACTTCTCACATTGGTCACCATAGGCTCCTTCTGCCATACAACGAGGACACTGTCCCATAATGTTGCGGTCACTCAAAAATTGTTTAGCTCCTTCATCATAGAATTGCTCACTTTCCATCTCTATGAACTTACCATTTTCGTAGAGTGTCTTGAAAAAATCACTCGCTAACTTATGATGAGTTTTCGATGTGGTACGTGAATACACATCGAATGAAATACCAAAGTCAGCAAAAGCGTTCTTGATGATACCATGGTAGCGGTCAACCACATCTTGCGGAGTACAACCTTCCTTCTTGGCACGGATAGTAACGGGTACTCCGTGTTCATCTGAACCTCCGATGAAAAGGACATCCTCACCCTTCAGGCGAAGATAGCGCACATAGATATCGGCTGGCACATACACACCTGCTAAGTGGCCAATATGAACGGGGCCATTTGCGTATGGTAACGCTGAGGTGACCGTGGTTCTTTTGAATTTCTTTTCCATTGTTATTTATGTTTTTAGTTATTGTCTAAAACAGGTCATAGATGATGTAACCTCCTTAACCTAAGCTTAGGTGTTGTACATCTATGGCTTCATGCAGAAATAGGCTTGCCGAACTTACAAATTTTTCCACTGACTCGGTGGTGTAAAAGCGGCACTGACCTCCCTTCGAGCAACGCTCATCCATTTCAGGGTGACGTATCAGATAGTCTTGTAAACTTTCTGCCACATATTCACCTTGACACACAATCTTTATCCCCTGAGGCATATAAGCTTCGATCTTATCTAACAGAAGAGGATAGTGCGTACACCCAAGGATAATGGTATCAATCAAGGGATCCTGCTCAAGCAAAGCATCGATGTATTTCTTTACAAAATAATCGGCACCTGGTGAATCAGCTTCACCATTCTCCACCAAGGGGACCCACAAAGGACAAGCCTGCCCTGTCACCACTATGTCAGGAAAAAGTTTTTTCACCTCCATAGGATAAGAGGCTGAAAGGATTGTTCCCTCTGTAGCCAATACTCCCACATGTCTCGATTGGGAAATTCCCCCAATACTCTCCACCGTTGGACGAATAATACCCAACACGCGACGATTGGGGTCAAGTCGTTCCAAATCATTTTGTTGCACACTCCGCAATGCCTTGGCCGATGCTGTATTACAGGCCAATACGACCAGTTGGCATCCCATGTCGAACAGACGTTCAACCGCTTGACGAGTAAATTCGTACACGACCTCGAACGAACGAGTACCATACGGGGTACGAGCATTGTCTCCCAAATAAATATAATCGTATTGGGGCATTGCACGACGGATTTGCTTCAAAATAGTAAGTCCGCCGTATCCAGAGTCAAATATTCCAATGGGACCAGGAGTCACGGTTGAATTTTATGATTTGAATAATGAATTATGAGTTAGAAGGACTTTTTTCCACCTTCTAACTCATAATTTTCACATGTTCTTTACTTAAATCGACTTGTTACTAAGTTTGTAATGTCCACACCCAACTCCCCATTTATGTAAGGGTAGGTATTGTTATCGGTATTGAGAACATACTCCAGTTGCAATTGTTTCGCCACCTCACCGATAATGACATTCAACGCCTCTTCAACAGGTTTTCCGAAGTCTTTACGAGCCTGTTCCAACAGGTTTTTCATCTCCCCCTTGAACTTGATGCTCTTCTCCATCAAATCCTGCAATTCTTTCTGGCGTTTCAACAAGATATTCTCAGGGAAGGTCTTCTGACCATCCAAGAACTCGGCAAATTTCAAATTAAACTCTCTATCAGCACGAGCCAACTCTTCATCATAGCGTTGTTGTAACTGAGAAAGTTTTTCTTGCGCCTGTTCATATGCAGGCATTTGACGAATAACGGTCGAATAACTTAAATATCCAAACTTGGGCTTCGAAAGAATCATAAATGTATCTTGTCCCTCAAATCCACCATTCACTCCCAAAGAGTCTTGTTGTGCACGGGCACACAATGGTAAGAGAAACAGGAACAACCACAATAGTTTCTTGCTCATTCCACTTGTTTACTTAATACCCAACTTAGCCTTTACTGTCTCTGTCACATCAGTGCTCAGAGTTTCACTGATATAAGGAACACCAGCGGCTACATCCATGATGTACACATAACCACCAGCTACACCTACTTCCTTAATGGCATTTCTCAACTTCTCGCTAATGACATTCATCTTTTCAGCTGAAGCCTGGTCCATATGGCGCTGACCCTCTTGATAGTACTCCTGCATACGGTTATAAAGGTCTTGCAACTCAGCTTGACGACGCTCTGCAATGTTAGCAGGCAAGGTTGCTCTCTGAGCCTCAAACTCTTCACTCTTCTTGTTAAGTTCATCATTCATGCGTTGGATTTCATCCGTATACTGCTTCTCCAAATTCTGAAGTTCTGTCTGAGCAGTAGTGTACTCTGGCATCAAAGGAAGGATGGCAGAAGAGTTTACATGACCAAATTTCTGTTGTGCGCACAATCCCATGGGGATAATCAGCATCAATGCTACAATTAATTTTTTCAACATAGTTTTATTCTTTTATTTTAATTATTATTTCGTGTTTATTTCATTCTGTTTTATGTTTCCGATGCAAAAGTATGGATTTTATTCCGAATATCCCAACTTTGACAATACTTCGTTGCTAATATCTATCTTTGGAGAGGCAAAAATGATACTTGCATCCGATGCACGATCAAGAATGAGGCTGTATCCCTTGGCATCAGCCAACTCCTTCACTGCGTTGTAGATTTCGTCTTGAATGGGTGCCATCAGGCTCTCACGCTTCTTGTACAACTCACCATCGGGAGCAAAGTATTTACGTTTGAGTTCACTGGCCTCTTTCTCTTTAGCAACAATCTCTTCTTCTTTCTTGGTCTTCTGCTCTTCCGAGAGGAAAACAGCTTCCGACTGATAATTCTTATAGAGCGTTTGTGCCTCTTGAGTCAATGTCTCTACCTCTCCTTGCCATTTCTTGGAGATTTGATTCAATTGTTCATTGGCTCGTTCATAGGCTGGTATGTTCTTAAGTATATACTCCATGTCCACCAACGCAAACTTTTGCGCATTTGCTGCCATTACAGACAAGCAAGCCATTACGACTAACAATACTAACTTTTTCATACGCGCGTACATTATATTTATATTACACTTTATACTTTAGACAAAACACGGTTGTCAGGTTTACTTCATCTGATTGAAAAATCAGAATTATTAACCTATTTCATCATCCGTTTAGAATTCCTGACCCAATATGAAGTGGAACTGACTACCTCCATACTGACTTGAGCCATATACCTTGTCGAAACCATATGCCCAGTCAATACCCATCAAGCCCACCATCGGCAAGAATATACGTACACCCGCACCAGCAGAGCGTTTCATATCAAATGGGTTGAAGTCTTTCACATCACTCCATGCATTACCTCCTTCTACGAACGCCAAGGCATAGATGTTGGTCGAACCTTCAAGCATCAACGGATAGCGAAGTTCCAATCCCAAACGTGAGTAAGCATAACCTTCGTATCCATACGGAGTCAACGAACCATTCTCATAACCACGCAAGGCAATGGTCTCGGTAGCATAACTGTATGAATATCCACTCATACCATCACCTCCCATGTAGAAGGTTTCAAACGGCGAACGCTTATAGCGGTTGTAGTGTCCCAACAATCCAAACTCGATACGTGTCATCAACACAGGAGTCTTGCTTTTGCTTGTCAGGGAAGTGTAAGTCTTGCTCTTAAACTTCCATTTGTGATATTCTACCCAACTATACTTCTTGTTCATATCATTCTGATAGTTAGGATCGCTGGCACTTTGTGCATACTTCGAGTAGTCTACACCATCCCACATAGAGTAAGGAGGAGTCAACTGTACCGAGAAAGAGAATTCTGCTCCATATCTTGGGAAGAGAGGATTATCAACAGAGTTACGCGACAGATTCAACTCCAAACTGATATTGTTACTCTTTCCGTTGGTCACGGGGAAATACTGCCAGTCCTTCAACACATAACGCTGGTATGAGAGGGCAGCCGTGAAGGTGAAGTAGTCATCAGGCCAACGCAGACGCTTACCGAACATGACTGACAATCCGTACATTTGTACCGATTTGTCAGGGTCATAGAATGACTCATAATTGTTATAGTAACTACTGTTGTAATTTCCATAACCATACAAGTAGTTGTAGTAGTTGTTATAGTAAGCCGAGTTGTAGTAGTTGCTACTTACGTCAGTCTGCTTGGAGTAGAAGGCCGATACCGAGAATGAGTTAGGACGTTTACCACCAAACCAAGGATCAAAGAACGACAAACTATATGATTGGTAATAGTCACCGTTGGTTTGACCACTCAAACTCAATGTCTGTCCATCACCTTGAGGCAAGAAACCACGACGGTTTTCACTCTTGCTAAACAGGTTTGCCATCGAAAAGTTAGTAAACTTCAAACTTACACGACCTATCACACCCGTCTGTCCCCATCCGGCAGAGAGTTCTATCTGGTCATTGGCCTTTGACTCCAACATCCAGTTGATATCTACGGTTCCAGTCTCTGGGTCGGGTTTTACATCAGGGTTGATTGCTTCCTGATTGAAGTGTCCCATCTGGGCAATGTCACGATACGAACGTTCCAAGGCTGCTTTACTGAAGAGGTCACCAGGTTTGGTTCTCAATTCACGACGTACCACCTCCTCATAAAGGCGGTCATTACCTGCGATACGTACACGGTTAATGGTAGCCTGAATACCCTCGAACATTCTCATTTCCACGTCAATGGAGTCTCCGTCAACGTTCACTTCTACAGGATCAACCTGGAAGAATACGTAACCATTGTTCCAATATTGGTTCTGGATAGCATCTTCGTCATACTTCAAGCGCTCGTCCATCTTCTTCTGGTTGTACACGTCACCACGCGACATCTTCAATGTCTCGCTGAGTGCATCAGAGGAATACACTGTATTTCCTATCCACGATACGTTACGCAAGTAATATCTGTTTCCTTCCTCAATGTTCAAGTAGATATCCACCGAATAGTCATCGTAATTTACCACACTGTCCGATAAGATTTGCGCGTCACGATAACCCAACTCGTTATACTTGCCAATGATGAGTCCCTTGTCTTCTTCGTAATTCTCATTGATGAACTTCTTTCCTCCTTTGAAGAAGTTACGGAGATGATTTGCCCACGTACTCTTTTCACGAGTCTTCTTCATGGCCTTGCGAATCACTTTGTCAGAAACCTGTTCGTTTCCATTGATGTAGATCTGATTGATTTTGATTTTTTCCTTCTTATCAATGTTCACATCCACAATCACCTGATTATCTGCCATCACATCATCACGTTGCAGAATCTCTACATCAGCATTCTTGAATCCTTTCTCATCAAAATAGCGTCTGATGATTGTTTTGGCACGATTTACCATGTTAGGGGTAATCTGTTTACCCTTCACCAATCCTAAGCGTGTTTCCAGTTCCTCACGCTCCGCCTTTTTCACACCATTGAATCTGATTTCCGATACACGGGGACGCTCAGCCAAGGCAATATTCAGATATACCTTGTTGCCCACAATACTATCGGCCGAGATGCGTACATCCGAGAAAAGTCCATGTTTCCAATATCGCTTGGTTGCCGCTGTAATCTCGTCACCAGGAATCTTCACTGTCTGTCCTACCGAAAGGCCTGAAAGTCCTATTAAAACATAGTCCTCGTAGTTTTTCACACCGCTCACACTGATGCCTCCAATTTCGTAACTACGTGGCGTCGTATTGGAATATAGGATTACGGGGTTTACCTGTTTCTCTTCAGTTGCTTGCGCCCACAACTTTTGAGGTATCACTCCCCCCAAAGCCACACACACAAGTGTCCGAAGCACCATTGAAGTTATTCTTCTCATTGTATATATTTCGTCTTTTCTATTCTTACATTTATTACTTCTGCTCCATAGTCACCTGTTCACTGGTTTTTCCATAGCGTCGTTCCTTACTTTGGAAATTCAGGATAGCCTTTGCCAGTTCCTCCTCAGTGAAGTCGGGCCACAAAGTTTCGCAGAAATATAATTCAGAGTATGCACATTGCCACAACAGATAGTTGCTCAAGCGCACCTCACCGCCGGTACGTATCAACAAGTCTGGGTCTGGCATAAAGTTGGTTACCAATCGTGCATTGATGGTCTCTTCAGTCACCTCCTCAGGTTTCAGCACACCAGCCGCCACATCTGCAGCAATGGAACGAGTCGCACGAGTCAGTTCCCATTTGGATGAATAACTCAGAGCCAACACCAATGTCATACCAGTATTTACCGATGTGGTTTGTTCCAACCAGTCAATGCGGTCACGCACCTCTTTAGGCATACGTTCCATATCGCCCACCACACGGAATCCCACGTTGTTTTTCATGAAGATTTCATCCTTCAAGTTGTCAAACAACAATCCCATCAGCGCAGCGACCTCGGCCTGCGGACGATTCCAATTTTCAGTAGAGAAGGTATAGAGGGTCAAATATTTCACTCCCAGTTTCACCGATTCGGTTACAATGCTCCGCACTGTTTCCACTCCCTGTATATGCCCTTTGCTACGATCTTCACCACGCAATTTTGCCCAACGTCCATTACCATCCATGATGATAGCAATGTGCGCAGGTATTCTGGTCATATCCAACTGTTCCTTGTATGTCATATCCTCTGATTGTTTATTTTCCGTTGTTTTCTTTGTTTCCTATTTTCATTCCTTGTGACAATTTCCACACTGTGGCCATATGTCATAGGTAATGGTCAACCCTACCATGGAGTAACTGTCCTTGTTCTTCATCAGTCCACCCTTTATCTGGAAGGGGTCGTCCAATATCAGTCCATCTGTCGAGGTCACGTCCAATTTGTCGGTTCCCGTAAATCGAAAGGCCAACTCAACTCCTACGTTCCATCGGGGAGCAAACTTGTACTTCGCGCCTATTCCCAATGAAAAGTGGGGAGAGACCACACTCTCGGCAGGTTTTGGTGCAATAGTGAGTCCCATACCACCCAACAAATAAGGAGTGAAAAGGTTACTCTCGAAATAACTCATACCATTGCCATAGGGCCAGAAGTTATATTCAAACTGCACTCCCACATCGTAAATGTTCCGTTCAAAAGAGACCTGTTGTTCTCCTGGAAACTGTGTGATGGTAGTACGTGTATCTCCCGAAATTTTGCCAAAGGCCATGTCACACTTCAGCGCCATACGCGGATTGAATACGTATCGTGCCACCACTCCGGCCGATGTACCCATATCCTTGAAAGGTTGGGTATAGTTGGCATCGCCCATATAGGCCATACCTCCCAGGCGTGCACCCACCTCCATGCGGTATTCCTCATCGGCATACTGAGCCTTGAGGCTGAAGGGCAGCATCATCAGCACTACCCACAACCATGCACCACGAGGAAACAGTCTTTTCATTTCGTACAATCTATTTTATGTGCATCAGCCACCAATGCGTCCCTTGAACATCAATCCGTTGCTGCACACAATCCATATATTTTCATCGGTGTCCACCACACAGGCAAAGGGGTCGTTATACCCCTTCAACTCTTCGGGGAAGCCTATCTTTTTCTCTTGTTTCCACCAGGTGATACCTCCGTCCTCAGAAGTGTAGATGGCCTCGAATGCTTCTACATTGCCACCCTTCTCTGCACCACCAAAGGCGCACAGTTTATCATCATAGGAAATCACTGTCAAGCGCTCCAGTGCGGGACACTCCTGACCATTACCTTCAATGGGATTGTAGTATGTCCATTTCTTGTCAGTTGATATCTTTGACCAGATGGATACGCTCTTTCCTGCATAGTTACTGGGATATCCGAAAAGTGTAGTGCGAATCAGTTGTTCGTTCGTTGTCAACGGAGCCGACACCACCCAAGGACTTACAGGGAAGATGTCACCGCTTACCACCTGCACCACCTCCCAGTCGTGTGTGAAGCACTCCACGTTGTTATCGGCATTCCATTCATAAGGGTCACAAGCCACAATAGTGTCATTTGCGTTCAAGCAAAGTTTCCCTTCCACAATTCCTACCATGCTTGTAAAGGTACGTTCAGGAGACTCCTCTGTCCACTCTACTCCTGTGAGTGAACTGTACAACTTACCATCAGCCAACAGGTACACGGCATTCTCGTGTGCCACGATGGACGAGTAATCCACCTTACCTGCCACACCGCTCAGGGGATATTCCTCTGGAGCAAAACTGAAACGATTGTTCAGTTGGCCACTCATCATGGTTGGCTGGCCATTCATTTCACCAAAGATTAACAACTGATCCCCGAGTTGTACCATCTTCTCAGCCGTCATACTTCCGGCATGGAAATTGTTATTTTTCATCGGAGTCCACACCAGCGAATCTACATCTGACTGATGTACATTCAGGCGAATGTAGTAACTGCGGCTACTCAAGTTGTCGTATGAATAGAGGGAGAACAACACAGGATAGGTAAAATCCACACTATCCTTCGTAGTGAAGAGTTTATTCTCCTCGTTTTCGTAGCGGTACACATAGCCGGCATCCACGGTCATATTCACACTCACACGAGTCACGTCAGTACCCTTGGGCAACGAATCTACGTTGTACACCTCGCCCTTCACATGGTCAATGGCAAAGGTGTAATGGCTACCTGTCACAGTTTTCACAATGGTGGTATCTTCACCCGAAGCAGTTTTCGAGGGAATCTCGGTCTTGATGTCGTTGATTGAGAACGAAACGATGTAAGCATTGCTGCTCAACTCCAATTCTTCAGTTCCCAAACACGATGTGAGCAAACTTGCCGTAGCCAAAATTCCGGCTACCAGAGTCAATATTCTTTTCATGTAAAATCTTTCGCTTTATTAACAAGGTGCAAAAATAGTAACATTTTCCTCTTTATAAAAGAGAAATGGCGAAGTTTTATACTATATTAGGGATAAAAAGGGGAGATTTACTAACTTTTGGAGATTTGGAAAGGAGTTTTAACGTTTAAAAGCAACAATAATGCCACCACGCCCCCTCCCATTTCGTCGGAAACAGCACCTGCAGAAACGATGTTTATAACGTTCTTTAACCAAAATCTGCTCCGAGTAACCACAAAAAGGGAGTACTTTTGCCACAGATTAAAAAAAATGTGTCATCGGATATGAAACAACGAATCCTATACCTGCTACTCCTTTTCCTTGCATACGTGGGAATATTTGCGATACAGAAGCCCCTGTTCATGTTATACAACGCAACCGAAGAGCTTTCACTTGGCGACCATCTTTCCGTCATTGGCCACGGCCTCTCACTCGATGCCACCACCGCCGGCTACCTCACGGCTCTGCCCCTGTTGTTATTGCTCGTTAGTGTGTGGACGGGGAAAATGGCCTTACGTCGATGGATGCGCCCCTACTTGATACTCACCAGCGCCATTGTCTCCATTGTATTCGTAGTGGACATGGCACTGTACACCTTCTGGGGATTCAAACTCGATGCTACGGTATTCACCTACCTCGATTCTCCTTCCGAAGCTTTTGCCAGTGTATCAGTGGGATTTATCCTTCTCCGCGTAGCCATCATGGCGGGTGTGACTGCACTCGTTTCGTGGGTACTCATACGACTCACTCCTAAAAGAATTGAGGCTTGCAAACACCGCCTCCTGACCACCCTGACATTGTTGATTATGATGGGCGGATTGTTTATTGTCGTACGTGGCGGAGTCAGAGAATCTACCGCCAACATTGGACAAGTATATTTCAGTGAACGACAGTTCCTTAACCATTCTGCTGTCAACCCTTGCTTCAGTCTTCTGTCATCGATGAGCAAGAGCGAACGATTCGAGGACATGTTCGACTTTTTCTCAGAGGCGGAGCGTGCTTCACTCTTCGATGGGCTCTATCCTTCCCCCACCGATAGTTGCACCACCCGACTACTGAATACCGACCGTCCCAACGTATTGCTCATCCTGCTCGAGGGGTTTGGAGCCACCTTTGTAGAGTCCTTGGGTGGCACACCAGGCACATCGCCCAATATCGACCGATTGGGACGCGAAGGGGTACTGTTCACTCAGTGCCACGCCAATAGTTTTCGTACCGACCGCGGCACACTCTGTGCCCTTAGTGGATATTTGGGATTGCCAAAGACATCGGTCATGAAGATTCCTGCAAAAAGCCGCACATTGCCATCCATAGCCTCATCGTTGCAACAAGCCGGATACGAAACTGACTTCCTCTATGGTGGCGACATCAACTTTACCAACATGAAGAGTTACCTGCTTTCCACTGGATACCAGCGAATAACGGCAGATACCGACTTCACCATGCAAGAGCGTACCAGCAATGCCTGGGGAGTGAACGACGACATCACCTTCGACCACCTCTACCGTGTCATTTCCAATCGTACCGATACCACACAACGGTGGTTTACCACCTTCCTCACGCTCAGTAGTCACGAGCCTTTCGAGGTTCCGTTTGACCGTTTTCCAGAAGATAAGATACAAAACTCCTTTGCCTACACCGACCATTGCTTGGGACAATTCATCGACCGCCTCAAGCAACTACCCGTGTGGGAAAATCTCCTTATCGTCTGCCTACCCGACCATGGCATTCTTTATCGCGAAGGAGGCATCAACAATCACCACGACCCGCGTGCCTTCCACATCCCCATGCTATGGACAGGTGGTGCGGTCAGCAACCCCCGTACAGTGGATGTACTCACCAACCAAACCGACCTGCCTGCGACACTTTTGGCACAACTCAACCTTCCACACTCCGACTTCACCTTCAGTCGCAATGTATTGGGTTGCAACTATACCTATCCCTTTACCTTCTATTCCTACAACAATGCGTTGGCTTTTCGCGATAGCACAGGACTCACCATCTACAGCAACGAAGCAAGTCGTGTCATCACCGATGACCCCTCACCCTCGGCCATACGTTTGCAACGCGGACAAGCCATCCTGCAAACCGTCATGGATGACTTGGGCAGAAGATAAAGAGAAAAAATACTCCCTCCCCCTATAATTCCTATCTACCATCCAACCCCTACAATGGGACAAACCGAGACTCTAAAATCGGTTTGTCTCTACCCCCTCCATTTTCACCAAAAACAGGCAAAAATCCCATTTTTCAAAAATCGAGTGTCCAGAAATCATACAATTTGCATCAAAAAAAGACGATTTTTGAAAATTTCTTCGATTTTTCTTGCACGTTTCAATAATTTTGTAAG